>PEAK01000039.1 GCA_002753515.1 Magnetococcales bacterium | reverse complement strand
GGTTTGTTGGTGGGTCTGCTCCGCTCATTCTTTTCGAGTTCCTGACCTTGCGTTTAAGGATGCAAATATTGTAACATATCCGTAACAAATCAAAAGGTTAAATGTGACAAAGTAGAATTATGATACGGCACCGCTCAAAATTATGTTGGGGGAACTGCGCCGGGATGAAAAAGACTTCGTGGTGCGGGGACAGGAAAAATATTGGCTCCGATTCCAGCAAAATCATACTAATTTTGTTAATTATCTTTCCTCGTCCCGACTCTCAGATGCGTTGAAATCAGAAATCCTTCAAGCCGGCAAGGACTACAAAACCGCAGTGAATGACTATGTATCCGCTCGGCAACACGATGGAAAGATTGATTTGGATCAACCAGTTTACCAACACATGAGCCAAAAGGCCCACGTCATTGAGAATCTCCTCAATACCTATTATGTTTCCAATATCTGGGGTGATCTCCTCATGGTCCGCCGTCATGAAAAGGACTACCTGATTCGTGGAATTGATAAATATGTCCAAGGCCTCAAGGCCATGATCGCGACCATTTCCGGCAATGTCGTTCAATCGAAAATTCGCGATGATGAAAAACTGGCCATCCAGGGGGGACTGGCCACCTACGAGAAGGCTTTCGTCGCCCTTGTGAACGAAGACGCGATTATCAGTAAAGTAGCTGAAAACATGCGGAATTCGGTTCACCAAATAGAGCCGATCATCGAGGGGATCCGACAGCAGGCCTTTGCTCTCCGGGATACCACCATCAAGTCCGTTGACAGCCAAACCAATATCCACAATTGGATTGCGCGGCTTACCGGTATCATATCTGCGTTTCTGGGACTGTTCATCACCTTTCTGATCGTTCGGGACATTCTCAAGCAGATCGGCGGCGAGCCAAAGGATGTGGAAATCATTATCGACCGGATATCCAAAGGTGATCTGACAGTCACCGGAACCGGTGAGGAGACTGGCCTGCTGGGCAAAATCCTCCTCATGCGCAATAGCCTGATCCACCTCGTGAGAAATGTGATGCTTCAGGCTTATTCGTTGTCCTCGGTCATAGACGAGCAACGCAACATCAGGACACAGCTGGACCTGGACACCCGGAATACCGTTGCCGGTCTCCATGATGTCATCAAACAGAACGCCTTGCTGGACGAATCGACCACCAATCAGAAGTCCGACCTCAATGACGCCGAGGAACAAATCAATACGGTAGCAGCAGCGGCGGAGGAACTGGCCGCCAACATCCAGACCATTGCCGCAGGGGCTGAACAGGCCAGTCAAAATGTTTCGACCATGGCAGCGGCTGCTGAGGAAATGACTGCGAATGTTGAGGACGTGTCCAACAACCTGACACAAGTGGATGCATCCGTAACAATGGTAGCCGCTGCCATAGAAAAAATGACTGTCAGTATGAATGAAATCATGAAACTTTGCACGCTCGCCAGCAACGAGTCCAACCAGGCCGCCCTCAGTGCCCAACACAGCCAGCAGGTCGTCATGCAACTCGCCAATTCCGCCAAAGGGATCGGAGGCGTGTTGGAAATCATCAGCAACATTGCCCAGCAAACCAACATGCTGGCACTCAACGCCTCCATTGAAGCCGCAGGCGCAGGCGAGGCGGGCAAAGGTTTTTCCGTGGTCGCCAATGAGGTCAAGGAGTTGGCGAGACAGACGGTTGCGGCTACGCAGATGATCTCGGACTATGTCAATGATATCCAGAAACACACCGATGAAGTCAGTCGCTCCGTTTCGGGTATCTCTGACGGGGTATCCCTCATCAGCCGCTCAAACCGGGAAATCACCTTTGCGATCACCGAACAAGGGGATGCCACCGAGGCCATTTCCACGTCCATAGGCACTGTGTCCGCCGCAGCAAAAACAGTGATGCGCAACGCCCGGGAAATGAGCCTTGCCACCCAGGAGGTGGCAAGGTCCTCCACCGAGGCCGCTGCGGGCAACAGTGAGATCGCCAGAGCTGCCGCTGAAGGCTCCCTTGCGGCATCAGAAGTGGCACAAGCCAGCAGTTCGGCAAAAATTCTGGCTCATAAAGTTCATCAGTCCGCCAAAGAGATTTTCATCGCCTCAGTCGAGGTGCAAAAGGTTGGCATGCAAGCTGTTCATTACATGAACTTTGTTGACGGTTCGGTTCATCAGGTCGGGTCAATGACCGAGATCATTCAAAGTGTCGGCGAGTCCCTTTCCGACTCCGTAAAAAGTTTGACCATTCCCCCCCCGCTTTTCGATGTGGGATTCATCAAGCAGGCACACTTGGCTTGGCTGGGAAAACTGGAGCAGGTCATCAGCGGGCGATTGAACCTGGTACCGGATGATGTTTCTTCGGCCCATGACTGTGTTTTTGGGAAGTGGTATGACCGGGAAGGTCAGGAAAAGTTCGGCCATCTACCCATGTTCAAGGAATTAGGTGAGGTTCATGCTCGAGTTCATGAATCCGCCCGTGAAGTCGTTCACCTCGTTCACGCCATGAATAAGGGGGAAGCGGCCAAACAATTGGAAAATATTTTCAGTACTCATCAAAGGAGACTATTTGAGTTGCTCGACGAACTCTATTTCCTCTAAAGTTGCGGCATGATCCAACCGAGTTTTCCATATCCACATCGAGGATTGCGATGAATAAAAATAATTATTTGATACTCAAGACCGTTTCGGGAACCTTCGAGGACATCCTGGGCAAAACGCGCCAAGTTCTGATGCAACAGGGCTTTGGCGTTTTGACTGAGATTGATCTGTCGGCAACCTTCAAAAACAAAATGGATATCACCTGGCCGCGAACCATTGTCCTGGGAGCCTGCAATCCCCCGTTGGCGCATAGAGCCATGTCGGCGGATGCAAATGTCAGTGTTTTCCTTCCTTGTAATGTCGTTGTTCGTGAAAACGGCTCTGGACGGGTCGAGGTGGCGGCCATCAACCCGGAAATCATTGGCCATGTCATGCAAAGCGATGCCCTTGTCGAAGTGGTTGCGGAAGTGACCGCGAAGATACGCACCGCCTTTGAGAATCTGGTATAAGAACCATGCGGGGAAAATTGCGAGCCGCCATAGTGATTTCGGGGTGGCTCGCATTTTTTTTGGGCCACCCCTTTCCCATGGCCGCTGCGCCCGCAGGGGGAACCGGAAGTGATCTGAATATATTTCGCACGTATTTCAAAATATTGGAGAATGGCGGACCGGTTGACGAAGTGCTTGATCGATCAACCTGGCCGGATAACGCGGATTTGATATCCTATCTTGAACTCGAATTATTGCTTCACCCCCGCAACGAGGCCACAATTCCCGATCTTTTGCATTTTCTGGAAAGATGGCCCGATCATGCCCAGAAGAAGCTGATTGCGAAGAGGGTGGAAACGCGATTGACCGAATCCATGGATGAGAAAAGTGCATTGGCATGGTTTGACGCGCACCCACCCGTTTCCACAGCCGCTCGCACTTTTTACGTTCAGTTGCTCCTGCAAAAAAACAGAATCCCTGAAGCCCTCCCCTTATGGAAAGACCTGTACCTGGCGGGCATGGTCCTCCCCAAGGATCTGGCCAGCAAAACATCTGAATTTGAAAAGGGGATTGGCATCGGGGACCAGGAGAAACGGGCGCGCAATCTGATAAAAAATGGTAGCCATGAAACCCTGCGCGTGTTTCTTCAAGGCTTTCCCGAGAATCGGCGCTATTATTTCCTGGCCCTGGATGCGGCCACCAGGGGCGATGAAAAGTCATTCGCCAGATATCGCGAACATCTGTCAAAAAGAAATGCCCACAGATCGGAGCTGTGGTACGCATACATCGAATGGTTGCGGAGTCATGGCTCCCGGGCCAAGGCGTATGCCATGCTGACGGGGCCGGAAGGCAGGCATCTGAATACCAATGATCGTTATGTTCTGCGCTATCGATTGGCCAAATATCTGGAAGATCGTGATCATCTGTTTGACGCCCTTGAACTCCCTGATCTCCATGACGGGGACAAGGGTACCGAACTGGAAGATGCCCTGTGGCTCGCGGCCTGGACGGCACATCGCCTGAAGCATGATAAACGATCTTTGAAAATGTTTGAATTGCTCGGGGAACAGGCCAAGTCAGGTCATCGCCGTTCCCAGGGGGCCTGGTGGGCGGCCATGTTGTCAAAATCCAAAAGCGCCAGGAAGAAATGGCTCAATCAGGCAGCCAAATTTCCGGATACCTTTTATGGTTTGCTGGCCTTGGAAACCCGTGATAACCAATTGCCGGATTTGCGAACCTCCGCAACCAATTGTGACATCATCCATGACGCCCGGTTGCAGGGGGATCTACAGCGCATGTTCTGGTTACGGGACATGGGCCGAAGCCATTACAATGGCCTGGAAGCGGAAACCATTGCGCAACGATTCCAACTCGGTATTGCGGAACATCTCTGCCTGGCCGTTCACTCCGGCGCCTTTGATTACGCCATCAGACTGGCGCAGGAGATGCGGAGGTCAGGTCACCATTATTGGCAAGGTCTCTACCCCATGCCCCACTGGGTGCCGGCATCGGGATGGCAACTGGATCCCGCCTTGATCTGGGGAATGACCAAACAGGAGAGTTTGTTCGATACCCGTTCCAAATCCAGCGCGCAAGCCCGGGGTTTGTTGCAGATCATCCCGTCCACTGCCGAAGAAGAGGCCAAACTGAGTTCCTTTCCACCACCCGATCCCGAGTTGATCTATGAACCCGCCTATAATTTGGCCTTGGGACAGGCCTATATGAAGCGCATGTTGTCCGCCTTTGATGGGGATCTGGTGTTGGCCCTGTGCAGTTACAATGCGGGTCCTGGCCGGGGCGAAAAGTGGCGCGAACAACGTCGATCAGAATCCGCCGTGGAATTCATTGAAAATATTCCTTTCAATGAAACCCGCGCCTATGTCAAGCTGGTCCTCAACGGCTTTGTGCATTACCAGTTGCTCATGTACGGCAAGGGGTCCATTCTGTCGATCATCAACCCGGGTGCGCCCGGATTGCAAAAACTTTTGCTGCAGGGGATTCCCTTTCCACCCTTCCCCGCCAACCTCCCCCCCTCCCTCCAGCTCAAACTTCCGTAGCCCGCCCCCCACCCATTGGCAACCCGCCCCTGGGCACAATCAAGTTTTCTTACTTGCATTATGAAATGTTAGGAATAGAATGTGGGCCGGAGGGAACGGGATGGGATGCTTTGTTATTGCTGGCACTTTGGTGAATTCCCCCAAAAAGTGATCCTGGATATCCGCGTTCGCCTTGTGACTTCTTAAAGTTTAGAAAGTCTCGTAATGCGCGTCTCATGTTTTCCAATGACCGCACTACAAGTTCATGCAGTTTCCCAATTGGCAATAACAAGGAGTAATTTCATGAGAAAACTGGCTGTCGTATTTTTAGCTATGCTTGTTGGCACAGTATTCAGTGGTGAAGTCTTCGCCGCTAATACGCCCTCTTCTGACACACTTTCCACGAACCCACTTGCAACGAACTCGCTCTCTTCGAAAAAGCTCACGGCGAAGAAAACATCTGCGAAGAAAACATCTGCAAGGAAATCCTCTTCGAAAAAATCCTCTTATATTCATATTGCATGTTCGAAAGAGGCGAAAGGGCAGAATCTCAGGGGACGAGATGCCAAAGAATTCATTAAGGAATGCGTTGGGCGTGCCATCAAGCGGTAGTTCCGATTCCCTCCCGAACCGTAGTCCGGCGAGTATGTGTGAGAGGACGTTATTTCTGTCCTCTCCCATGCTGGATCCACTGGTTGGCAGAGAAACCCGCCCGCTTCGAGTTCGCTCCGCCCATGCCAGTGCCATTCCGTGGAAACCGATTCGCGGCAACGGCATGATGGGATGGTTTCAGGTAGCGGCAATCACCCCGGCTGTCGCACGATTGATGAGTCCGGCGATGTAACCGGCGCCGAAACCGTTATCGATATTGACGGTTGTGACGTTGGCGGCACAACTGTTGAGCATCCCCAGGAGCGCCGACAAGCCCCCGAACGAGGCACCGTAACCTTGGGAAGTGGGTACGGCGATCACCGGTTTATCCACCAACCCCCCCACTACCGACGGCAAAGCCCCCTCCATGCCGGCACAAACAACGAAAACATGGGCTTGTGCGAGCAGGTCGCCCGCAGCCAACAGGCGATGCAACCCGGCAACGCCACTATCGAAATGGGTCTGCACATGGGCGCCCATGAGTCTGGCGGTGAGAGCGGCTTCCATGGCGATGCCAACATCGGCCGTGCCTGCGGTCAAGACAGCAACCAGTCCGGTTTTTTCAGCAACGGGCTCCTCTTCCCGGTAGAGACAGCGGGTATGATTTTCTGATTGCAATTCTGGGAAAAGTTTTTGCAATCGTGTTTGTTGTTTCTTTCCCAGTCGGGTGATCAAGACGGCCCCGGGGCGGTCCATGGCCCGGGTGACGATTTGTTGCAGATGTTTTTTTTGTTTGCCCCGGGCGAGGATGACTTCGGGGAAACCATGGCGCAACTGGCGATGCGTGTCGAGGCGGGCAACGATGTGCCCCTGATCCGTAACCGTTTCCACGGGGAAACGTGCCAATAGTCGCATGGCCTCGTCGATGCCCAGGGTACCGTTATGGATGTTTTCCAGGATGGTGCGTAGCTGCGTGGGTGTCATGGGGTGTTATCATTCGCAATGTCCAGGTACGGTGCGATGCGTGCCTGCGTTTCCGGCAAGGACCAGTTCATGGTGGTGGCCATGGCGACCAGATCGTCATACTCGGGTTTGACGTGGTGACCGGCCCGTTTGATACGCAGTTCGCCCCAGGGGGTGCTGCGTGTTTGACTGTTCCTGGGCAGGGTGATGCGGTCGCACGGTTGGATCCGCACCCCCAGGGTGGTGGTATGGTTGAGGACCAGTCGGGCCAGGGATGGGGCGATGGTTTCCGGGCTGATGATTTCCAGACGTACCCCGGGCCGCCCTTTTTTCATGGTGACCGGACTGATTGCGACGTCCAACGCCCCTGCCTGGAAGAGTTGATCCCAGAGAAGGCCATACCATTCGGGATTCATGTCATCGATGTGGGTGGAGAGGATGGCGATGCGATCCAGTTGCACGGGGTCGCCGGAGGGATCCTCCTTGTGGGCGAGGATGCGCAGGCCATTGCATCGATTGGGGATATCCCGGGTGCCCAGCCCCAGGCCGATGGCATCGATGCGTGGCAGGTGACACGCTCCGAAACGTTTGCAGAAATGGATCAGAATGGCGGCACCCGTGGGGGTCACCAGTTCGCCGGACGGCTCCTCCTGACCCGGTTGCAGGGGCAGGCGATGCTGGCGGAACATTTCGGCGACCGCCGGGACCGGGACGGGCATGATGCCATGCGCGCAACGCACCGTTCCGGAACCCACGGGCGGGGGCGAGGCGGATAAAGTGGATATATTCAGACGCCAGACGGCAAAGGCGGCGGCACACACGTCCAGAATGGCATCCATGGCGCCGACTTCGTGAAAATGGACGGCGTTGGCATCGATGCCATGAACCTTTCCCTCCGCCTCGGCGAGAAGGGTGAAAACACGACTGGCATTGTGTTGCACGGCTGGGGGCAGAGCGGATTGCTGGATAATGTTGAGGATATCCGGCAGGTGGCGATGGTGATGTTCGTGGGGCACCTTGAAGGCGACATGGGTGCCCACCAGTCCCATGCGCCGTTGCTGCGTAACCTCCAGTTGCCAGGGGGGCAGTTTCAGGGTACCAAGGGCTTGGGTCAATTCGTCCCGGTTCAGGCCGAGATCCAGACAGGCGGCGACAAACATGTCCCCGGCGATGCCGGAAACGGGGTCGAGATGGATGCGCATGGGTGGCGGTTGCTTTCCTGATCAGGCAAAAGGTTGGGCGATGGTGCCGTGTCCAGACTATAACAGGTGCGCCAAACGCCGGTGTTCCACCATCAGGCAATGATCCTGGACCGACCACAGACCCGCGGCATGGGTTATCGCCAGGGCCTGATCGTTGATGATGCCGCTTTGCAGCCAAAATCCCTTGGCACGGCGGTCCACGGCTTCCTGCGCAACGGGTGGGGTCTCTTCGGCACGGCGGAAGACATCAACCAGGTCGATTGTCAGGTCGGCAGGGACTTCGGAGAGGGAAGGAAAACAGGTTTCCCCCAAAATTTTTCCCGATCCGGGGCGAATGGGAATGATGCGATATCCCTGTTTTTGCATGTAGGCGGCAACGCGATACGAGGCGCGATCCGGTTTGGGGGAAAGGCCGACAACGGCAATGGTGCGGCAATGTTTCAGTATGGGTAGAATGATGTCCTGGTCGATATCGGTCATGGTAACCTTTTGAAGATGACGTGGTGGTGACGTTGGTAACCCTGGTCGGAAGCGTTGAACGATGGAATTCAGGGATTTTTGATCCAAGGGCCTGACGATAAGACATGAAAAACCGGGCAGGGCCTGTTATATTATCGAAAGATTGTGGTATCCTGAAACGAAAAGGTTATTATTGGGCTGGTCGAAGGGTATCCCCGGAAATTCGCACAGCCAAGGAAAAAGTTTCATGTTGGAAGCGGCACGACACATTTTACAGCTTGAGTCTGAGGCCATCATGGCCATGGCCGGACGGTTGAATGAAAATTTTGTCAGGGCGGTTGGATTGTTGTATGACTGTCGTGGCCGGGTCGTGGTCACGGGCATGGGCAAATCGGGGTTGATCGGGCAAAAAATTGCGGCGACGTTTTCCAGTACGGGTACCCCCTCCTTTTTTCTCCATCCCGCCGAAGGGAGTCATGGCGATTTGGGGATGTTGACACGTCAGGATTGTGTCATTGCCCTGTCCAACAGCGGTGAAACGGCGGAAGTGCTGGCCATCATGCCGGTGGTCAAACGTTTGGGTCTGAGCTTGATCGGTTTGCTGGGGCGGTTGGATTCTTCGCTGGCCAGGATGAGCGATGTGGTATTGGATGCCTCGGTGAGCCGTGAAGCGTGCCCCCTGGGTCTGGCCCCGACCAGCTCGACAACGGCTGCCCTGGCCATGGGGGATGCCCTTGCGGTATCCCTGCTGGAAAAACGGGGTTTTGATGCCGAACAGTTCGCCCAGTTTCATCCGGGCGGCAGCTTGGGCCGACGGCTGTTGTTGCGGGTGGCGGACCTGATGCATACCGGATCGAAAATCCCTTTGGTATCGGAACAGGAGCAAGGTCGGGAAGTCCTGTTGGAAATGACGGCCAAACGTTTTGGCATGACCGGCGTGATCAACCAGCACGGCGGCTTGGTTGGCATCATCACCGACGGCGATTTGCGTCGCCATCTGGAACGGGGCAGTTCGTTGTTGACCGAAACGGCGGGTACCCTGATGACGGCCAATCCCAAAACCATCGTTCCTGATGCGTTGGCCGCCGAGGCGGTACACCGGATGGAGGAAAGAAAAATTACCAGTCTGTTTGTCTGTCCCGGAGGGGAACTTGAAAACAAGGAGCATGATCGGGTGATCGGCGTGATTCATCTGCATGACCTGTTGCAAGCGGGGTTGCTATGATATTTCCTTGGCATTTGGGACGGGAAATACGGGTGGTGGCCCTGGATTGTGATGGGGTTCTGACCGATGGCGGTATTCATCTGGATGGGGCAGGCCAGGAATCAAAACGATTCCATGTAACGGATGGTTTGGGGATTCGCCTGTTATTGGATGCGGGAATTGCGGTTGGCCTGATCTCCGCTCGGCAATCCCCGGCCGTTTCCCGGCGTGGCGAAGAGTTGTCGCTATCCTTCGTGCATCAAGGTGTTCGCGGTGGTAAATGGCCGTGTCTGCAAGCGGAATTGATGAAACTCGGGTGTGATGCCAGCCAGTGCGCCGCCATGGGTGACGATTTGGTCGATCTGGATATCTTGTGTCGGGTTGGGTTGGCGTCGGCACCCCGGGATGCCGCCGAAGAGGTCCGGCGAAGGGTCCATTGGGTGGCGAGTGCCTTGGGGGGATACGGAGCTGTGCGCGAGTTGGCGGAGGGTCTATTGATGTCCCAGGGGCGCTGGGAAACCACGGTCGCCCGTTTCATCCCACAGGTGGCGGGGGGAGTACCCGTGAAAAACGGCCATGAGATCCATGGCAAACCGTAAGGCGGGGCGTGTCAAATATCTGTTTTTATCCCTGGCGTTGATGATTTTGCTGGGATTGGGGTGGTATCTTTGGAAACCATTCGCCATGACAACCGGGCAGGTTTTGTTGCTCAAAAACGGGCCACAAGGGGCCATGGTAACCGATTTGAGCATGGTGCAATTTGAAGGGCGTGAGACCCGCTGGACACTCAATGCCCGGAGTGCCATGCGCGCCAAAGATGACAATGTGATCATCGAAGCCCCGCATCTGGAAGTACACCACGGTGATGGGCGCACAATGGAGGTGACTTCCAGGGAAGGGGCCGTCAACAACGAAACCCGTGCCGTTATTTTTCACGGCGCGGTGGAAGCCAAGGACGGATTGACCAACAAATTGACAACCAATTGGTTGCGCTTTGATCCCAACGAGCGAATATTGTATACCGATCAGGCATTCAAGATGTTGGGGGAAAATGCCCAATTGGAGGGTGTCGGATTTGTTCTGAACCAGGAAACCCGTGTCCTCAAAGTGAAAAGCAAGGTGAAGGTTTTGTTCAACGGTGATCGTACCAGGGAGGTTGGGGCGTGGGGTTCCTGAACCAAGGCGGAGGTGGTTGCGCCAGAAACAATGCGGTTGGGTGGTTGACGGTTGCGATTATTTTGAGTTCGCGGCTCGCGTGGGGCTCGCAAGGGTTGTTGGTGACCTCGGACACGCTGGAGATGGACCAGAAACGTCAGGTCGCCGTGTTCACCGGGCATGTGGAGGCGAACGATGGCAGCATGCATCTGACATCGGACAAAATGACGGTGCATTATGTCATGAAATCACCGACCGGTACCGGGGGTGGCAATGTCCGGGAAGTCAAGGTGGATGGCAATGTGGTTCTCACCCAGGGTGAGAGTCATGGCACTGGGCAGCATGCGGTGTACAACGTGATCAACCGTACCCTGGAACTGATTGGTGGCGACAAGGAGGCGTCGATCACACGGGGCAAAGACCATGTGACGGGACGGCGCATTCTTTTAACACTGGGTACCGACATGCGCATCGACAAAATGTCGGTGCAGGGGGGCGACAAGAAACGTGTATCCGCCCGCATCACCCAATCGGGACGGGTGGAAGGGAGTGGCTTGGCCCCGGGCCTGAGCGGTGGGAAAATTGGCAGTGGCGCGGCCAAACCGCAACGAAAAGGAGAGGTTGCCAAACCGGAACCCGTTGTCGCAACCGAACCTGTGCAACAAACCAGTCCAGTACAGGGCGAATGATATGGCGCAGGATGTTGAGACAACCTTGGATAAAGGTTCGGTCATGGCCCTGGGGCTGGGGAAAAGCTATCGGGGTCGGCAGGTGGTGGACGATGTGGGATTGAAGTTGGTGTCGGGTGAAGTCGTGGGATTGCTGGGTCCGAACGGCGCTGGGAAAACCACAACCTTCTACATGATCGTCGGCCTGGTGGCCCCGGACAAGGGATCCATCTGGTTGGATGGTCGGGACATCACCTACGATGCCATGTACCAACGGGCTCGCATGGGTATTTCCTATCTGCCCCAGGAGCCGTCGGTGTTTCGCAAACTCTCGGTCCGGGATAACATTTTAGCGATCCTGGAAACGTTGCAGTTGACGCGGGAGGAAAGACTTGAAAGACTGGAGGAGCTGTTGGTGGAATTGGGGATATCCCATTTGGCCCGGGCCATGGGCTACACCCTGTCCGGGGGCGAACGTCGTCGGGTTGAGGTGGCACGCGCCTTGGCGATCGAACCCAGGTTCATTCTCCTGGATGAACCATTTGCTGGCGTCGATCCCTTGGCAATTGAAGATATCCGTTCCATTATCCTGCATCTGCGGCAACGGGGGATCGGTATCTTGATCACCGATCACAACGTCCGGGAGACTTTGGGTATTTGCGATCGCGCTTACATCCTCACCCAGGGGCGGGTATTGGCTCGCGGCACCCCCGAAGCGGTGGTGAAGGATGTGGGCGTTCGGCAAATGTATTTGGGTGACGCGTTTAAGCTTGACTGAGAAACAAGGGAAGCCATGGCCTTAGGTTTGGAACTGAAACTGCGGATGGGCATGCAACTGGTGATGACACCCCAGTTGCAAATGGCTATCAAGCTTTTGCAAATGTCCAGTCTGGATTTGGCGGATTATCTGCAGGAGGAGCTTGAAAAAAACCCGCTCCTGGAGCGGGAAGAGGGTCCTGAGGACACCAGGGAACCGAGCGAAACCCAAAAAGCCGACGATGCACGGGAAATTTTCGAGGGTGGCTTGGAAGATCAATTCCCGATGCGTCCGGAGAGTACGGACATCGTTCGGGAACGGGAAAAATTGGACCGTGACCACCCCGAATCGGGATTGAACGGTGAATTGCAGGTGGATGCGTCATGGGATGACGTGTATGGCGACAGTTATTCGGCGGTACCGTTTGAAAACTCCGCCGGCAGCGAAGCGCCACCCTTGGAGAACACCCTGACCGGCAGCCAGACATTGCAGGATCACCTGGTTTGGCAGTTGGGTTTATCGGCGTTGCACGAGAAGGAGCGTTCCCTGGGTCTGACCCTGATCGACGCCATCGATGAAAATGGCTATCTGGGGGCCCCCTTGAGCGCCATTGCCGAAATGAGCGGCGTGTCGGAAGAAGATTTGGAAGATGCGCTGATTTTGATTCAATCGTTCGACCCCCCCGGTGTCGGGGCGCGCAACCTGGCGGAATGTTTGCTGTTGCAACTGAAAAATGAAGGGATGGCCCATCCCCCCTACACGGTATTGCTGGAAAACCTTGAGGATTTGGCGCGTCGGGATTTTCGCAAGCTGAAGCGTTTGTTAAAGTTGGATGATGACGAGTTGGGGGATGCGGTAGCGGTCATTCAATCCCTCAATCCCAAACCCGGTCTGGCATTCGGCAGTGACCAGGCCAACTATGTCGTACCCGATGTGTTCGTCAAAAAAGTGGATGGGCAATGGATCGTGGAGATCAATCCCGAAACCCAGCCGCGTTTGCGCATCAATCGCGCCTACGAAGCCGCATTGAGTGGGAATGTTTCCTCGCAGGACAAACGGTTTTTGGCCGACAACGCCCGATCGGCCCAATGGTTGATCAAAAGTTTGGAGCAACGCTCGAGTACCATTTTTCGCGTGGCGGAAAGCATTGTCCGTTTCCAGAAAGATTTTCTGGATCATGGTCAGGAATATCTCAAACCCTTGATCCTCAAAGACGTGGCTGACGATATCGGTGTGCATGAATCGACGACATCGCGGGTGACCAGCAATAAATACATGCATACGCCACGGGGTATTTTCGAGCTTAAATTTTTCTTCTCATCCTCGTTGGGATCCCAAACAGGTGGTGAAAATCATTCTTCAGAAGCGGTCAAATACAAGATACGCAAACTGGTGGACAGTGAACCCGCCAATCGACCGTTTTCCGATGAAAAGTTGGCCAAGTTGCTGCAAGAACAGGGAATCGATGTGGCGCGACGCACGGTCGCCAAATATCGTGACGCCTTGAATATTCCCTCCTCCTCACGCCGCAAGCAACTGGCCCCCAAGGTGGAGTGACATGAGAGTGGATTGTCTATTGGCGGGGTGTTCATGAAGGATCTGGAGGGAAAAATTCCACACCTGGTTGTCCTGACCGGATATTCCGGGGCGGGAATTTCCAGTTCTTTGAAATATATACAAGATCTTGGCTATATGTGGATGGACAACCCCCCTTTGCCAGGCATTGTGGGATTGGTAACCGGGCATGTATTGAATTGGGGCGATGCGGAAGGCTTGGTGATCGGTCTGCACTGGCGTGATTATCGTGAAATATCCCTGTTGCAGAGCATCCTGGAGCGATTGCGGGAAGTCACCGTGCATCTTGAGTTGGTGTTTGTCGAAGCGGACCAGGAAGTCCTGGTGTCCCGCTATCGAGAGACCAGACGTCGGCATCCGATGGCGCGCAACCGCACCGTAACCGAAGCGGTTACCGAAGAGATCAAGGCATTGCAACCCTTGCGGGATAGGGCGGACACCGTCTTCGACACCTCTCAGACCACCCTGCCGGAACACAAGGAACGGTTGCAGCGCCACTTCAGCAAGACCGGGGAACAGGATTTGGTGATCGTGCTGCGCTCCTTCGGTTTCAAGTTTGGCCTGAACACGGATGCCGATATGGTCCTGGATGCCCGATTCCTGCCCAACCCTTTTTATATTCCAGAACTTAAAGAGGCTACAGGACTCGATCCATCGGTTCAAGCCTATCTGGCAAAGGATGGGGATGTTCAGGCCTTTTTGGACCGCCTAGTGGAACTGTTCGGTTATCTGTTGCCGCGCTACAAGAAGGAGAAGAAACATTATTTTACGGTTGACATCGGTTGCACGGGCGGTCACCATCGTTCCGTATTCCTGGTGCAGCAATTGGCCGAAAGACTAAGTCCTGTGGGATATCAGGTGTTGGTACGGCATCGGGAACTGGAACGTTGAAGCAAGTGTGCTGTAATCGCAGGTATTCAAGTTATCGGGTCGGGTTTTTTATGGGAGGTTCCCGGGGATTTTCGCCAAACGTGGAGACGTAAAGGATGAGCAGAAACTATCTATTCACCTCTGAATCGGTTTCAGAGGGGCATCCAGATAAAATGGCCGATAGAATTTCCGATGGCGTTCTGGATGCGTTGTTGGCACAGGATCCCAAAAGTCGGGTTGCTTGTGAAACCATGATCACCACGGGCATGGCCATCATTGCCGGGGAAATCACAACCCGGGCCGTCATCGATTATACGACCACGGTGCGGGAAGCCATCCAGGAAATCGGTTACAACTCAACCGAGAAGATGGGATTCGACTATAAATCCTGTGCGGTGCTGGTGAGCCTGGACAAACAATCCCCCGATATCGCCCAGGGCGTCAACGAAGGTGAGGGATTGGATCTGGATCAGGGAGCGGGTGACCAGGGGTTGATGTTTGGCTTCGCCTGCAACGAAACACCGCAACTCATGCCGGCCCCGATTCATTACGCGCATCGCATTATGGAACGGCAATCCCGTATCCGGAAAAGCGGCGGCCTGCCCTGGTTGCGTCCCGATGCCAAATCCCAGGTCACCGTCCGCTATGAGGACGGCAAACCAGTGGCTATCGATACCGTTGTGGTCTCCACCCAGCACGATCCCGACATTGCCTACGACAAATTGCGCGAGGCCGTTATTGAGGAAATCATCAAACCCGAATTGCCGGCGCATCTCCTCAAAGGGGCGGTCACATACCATGTCAATCCAACAGGTCGCTTCGTCATTGGGGGTCCGGTGGGGGATTGCGGTTTGACCGGGCGGAAAATTATCGTCGATACCTATGGTGGTGCCGGTTACCACGGTGGCGGGGCCTTTTCCGGCAAGGATCCTTCCAAGGTGGATCGCTCCTCCGCCTACATGGGACGCTACATTGCCAAAAATATCGTCGCTTCCGGTGTGGCTGACCGTTGTGAGGTGCAGGTCGCTTATGCCATTGGCGTGGCCAAACCAGTCTCCATGATGATCAATACCTTCGGGACCGGGCGTATTGGCGACGACAAAATCGAAGCCTTGGTGCGCGAACATTTTGATTTAAGGCCCAAGGCCATTATCCAAACCTTGGATTTGTTGCGTCCCATCTATCGCAAAACAGCCGCCTACGGCCATTTCGGGCGGGAATTGCCCGAGTTTTATTGGGAACGGACCGACAAGGCCCAAGCCATTCGGCAATCGGCAGGCCTCTGATCGCAGTGACTGCCGAGCGTAACTTAAAGAACTGGACGTGATAAACTAAGGAAGAATACATGACTGATCGACAACAGGCTGTTACCACGGGGGATTACAAGGTTGCCGACATGAGTTTGGCCGCCTGGGGGCGCAAAGAGGTTTCCATTGCCGAAACCGAAATGCCGGGATTGATGGCGTTACGCGAAGAATATGGTCGGACCAAACCATTGGCTGGGGCGCGGATTGCCGGCTGCCTGCACATGACGATCCAGACTGCGGTGTTGATGGAGACGCTGGTGGCTTTGGGGGCGGAGGTGCGTTGGTCGTCCTGCAACATTTTCTCCACCCAGGATCAAGCGGCGGCAGCCATGGCTCAGGCGGGTATCCCGGTGTTCGCCTGGAAGGGGGAAACCGAGGAAGAGTTCTGGTGGTGCATCGAGCAAACCATCCGCGGACCGGGTGGGTGGACGCCCAACATGATCCTGGATGACGGCGGAGACCTGACTTTGGTGATGCATCGCCCGGAATATGCCGATTTGATGGCGCAAATCCGGGGTATCTCCGAGGAGACGACCACGGGGGTACATCGGTTGAACGAAATGGCCGCCAAAGGGGTATTGAAAGTCCCGGCGTTCAACGTCAACGATTCGGTGACCAAATCCAAATTTGACAATTTGTACGGGTGCCGGGAATCGCTGGTGGATGGCATCAAACGGGCGACCGATGTGATGATAGCGGGCAAGGTTGCCGTGGTATGCGGGTATGGTGACGTCGGCAAGGGATGTGCCCAATCGTTTCGTGGCCTGGGGGCGACGGTGTGGATTACGGAAATCGATCCCATTTGCGCCTTGCAGGCGGCCATGGAGGGATATCGGGTGGTCACCATGGAGGACGCGGCACCATTGGGCAATATTTTCGTCACCGCCACGGGTAACGTCAATGTCATCACCCGGGCGCACATGGAGCGGATGCCGGATCAGTCCATCGTGTGCAACATCGGCCATTTCGATGCGGAAATCGATATCGCGGGCATTCGCAATCTCACCTGGGAGAACATCAAACCCCAGGTGGATCATGTGATTTTCCCCGATGGCAAACGCTTGATCGTCCTGGCCGAGGGACGTTTGGTCAATCTGGGTTGTGCCACGGGTCATCCCAGCTTCGTGATGTCCAATTCGTTCACCAACCAGGTGATGGCGCAGATGGAATTGTGGAACAACCCGGGGAAATATCCAATCGGGGTCTATGTGTTACCCAAGGCGTTGGATGAAAAGGTGGCGCGGTTGCATCTGGGCAAACTGGGGGCGAAGTTGACCCGGTTGACCAATGCCCAGGCGGATTACATCGGCGTCGACGTCAATGGTCCGTACAAGCCGGAACATTATCGGTATTGACATTCCAGATTGGCGCGCCGGGGGTGGTGGGTTGTAACAACCGCCACCCCCAGTGCCGATCGGGTATCATTCCACGCGCTCAGGCGTGGCCAACGGCCTGATCCAACTCTTTTTGCAGCAGGCTGCGGTCAAACCACCATTCATCCCCCACCATGATCTCCAGGCAATGCATGACCACCGGGACGTAATGGTTCGGATCGTCCAGGCGGCTGTTCTTGACCCAGATTTGAAACGCTTCCTCGCCAACGATACCCTTTTCTTCGCACACCCGATGAAACATTTGCTGCGCCTGACCCATGGCCAGCTCCCGGTCGGGATCGTCGGACGTGCGGTGCTTGGCCATGAAATGGGCCAGGGCGGCGATCGGACCGGCCACTTCGTGTTGCGGTCCCAGGGTATTGAGCAGGTGAAACAGTGCCAGAACGACTTCGGAAACGGGAATATCGGTTTTCAGGGCCACCCATATCCTTTGGGCCAGGGCTTTGTAGATTTCGGTATTCTTGAAGCGTAACGACATGGTTTTCAGCAACTTGAATGTTTCATCCCAGTTGCCTTCCTCGGCCCAGCGTTTGACCTGGGCCACTTCGGCGTTCCAATCGGGTCCCGCATGACGGGAGGGTGCCGGGGCGGACGGCATGGCCCCGGGTGGCACGGGTTGTTCAACGATGCGAATACCGGTAATGGATTGCCTTCCCTTGGTTGGATCTGTCATGATTCCCTGCCTTTCAACATCGACCCCGCGAGGTCGTTCATTTTGAGTAATGGGATTTCTCACCATGGAAAAAAAGAGTCGTATCTTTGTGGCTGGTCACCGTGGCTTGGTTGGTGGGGCCATCCTAAGGCAACTTCGCGCGGAAGGGTATGAAAATATTTTGCTGGCCGGTCGCGACGAGTTGGACCTGACCCGTCAGACCGCCGTGGATGACTTCTTTGCCAGACATCGTCCCGAGTATGTCTTTTTGGCTGCGGCCGTGGTGGGGGGGATCCATGCCAACGCGACCTACCCGGCTGACTTCATCCTCGGCAATTTACAGATTCAGAACCATTGCATCGAAGCGGCCAGACGCTATCGGGTCAACAAGCTCCTTTTCTTGGGTTCCTCATGTATTTATCCCCGGGATTGCCCGCAACCCATCGCCGAAGGGAGTTTGCTGACGGGTCCCCTGGAGGTGAGCAATCAATGGTATGCCATTGCCAAAATTGCCGGCATACGTCTGGTACAGGCTTTCAGGAGACAATATGGCTTTCAGGGGATTTGTCTGATGCCAACCAATTTGTATGGCCCGGGTGATAATTTCCATCATGAGAATTCCCATGTTTTGCCAGCCTTGATCCGCAGGTTTCATGAAGCCAAACTGTCGGGGGCCGATCAGGTGGTCATTTGGGGTACGGGGACGCCACGCCGTGAATTTTTATTTGTCGATGATTTGGCCGCGGCCTGTCTGTTCCTCATGCAACACTACGATGCCGAGGAAATCGTCAATGTCGGCGTTGGCAAGGATATCAGCATCCGGGAATTGGCGGAGATGATCCAACACGTGGTGGGCTATACGGGTGTTTTAAGTTTTGACACGGACAAACCGGATGGCACCCCGGTCAAATGTTTGAACGTTGACAAACTGGACCAACTGGGTTGGCGGGCGGCAACGGGGCTTGAAGAGGGTATCCGGATGACGTACCAATGGTTCCTTGAACATCAGGATTCGTTCCGGCGTTAGACTTTTAGTTTACTTGAACCAGGGGGTGTTGACATTCAAAGTGTCTTTTCTTGGATGGATGGGTCCGGGAAGGGGTGTGCCCCTTCCCGGCAGGGTTTGGGACAGCGTCAAAACTTCATTCGGCCATAAATTCCCAGCCTTCCTTCCGACGCCTTACTTCTCCAAGAGATGGTACTTGGATTGTCTCGGTATCATCCAGATATACTGTGCGCGGCCATAAATGACGTTTTTTCCAACGCGGCGTAAAGCAAGGCGGGACGAGTGCTGCAAGGCATTCCAAAATCGTTGTTTATAGCCGCGCGCAGTATAGCGCCTGTCGGGTTTTCAATCCGCCAATCCTGGTTTTTTGACAGCCAACATGGCAGAATAGTGTTAACGTATCGTGTTGGTACCACACGGCTTGCCTAGTGATTTGAACAGCCTTCTTCAAGGCACTATTCGGGGCGTTTTACTGACATCTGGAGGGGGCACAACCTGATGGCGCAGGGAGTGGCCTCTATTTGAAGATCAAAACGGGCTCGGCATGCCGCTTGGAAGGTGTTCAACCAGGATTTCGACTTGTTTCTTGTGATAGAAAGACTATCATGGACGTTTGATAAATGCTCAATTTTTCAAAGTTGCAGGTTGGTCGGGTTGCCAGGGAGGACCAACAAAAGTGAAACAACGGCGGTTGATCAGCTTCGACTGGGCCTTGAAACGCCTGCTGCGCAGCAAGGCCAATTTTGAAATCCTGGAAGGGTTTCTCTCCGAACTTCTTCGCGAGGATGTGCGTATCGTTGAAATCCTGGAGAGCGAAAGTAATAAGGAAACCCGCAACGATAAATTCAACCGTGTCGATCTCAAGATCAAAAACACCCGGGATGAAATGATCATCGTTGAGCTGCAATATGAGCGCGAGTGGGACTATCTGCAGCGGTTACTCTTTAGCACTGCCAAGGCCATTACTGAACACATGACGGAAGGCAAGCCTTACGCCAGTGTCATCAAGGTCATCACCATCAGCATTCTCTATTTTGATCTGGGGCGTGGCAAGGATTATGTCTATGTGGGTAACACTTCTTTCAGGGGGTTGCACACCCGGGAAGAATTGGCCTTGGACGAGGGACAGAAAGCTTTGTTTCAACGCCCTTCGGTAGCTGCTATTTTCCCTGAGCATTACCTGATCAAAGTGAGAAATTTCGATGATGTCGCCCGCGATACCCTGGACGAGTGGATCTATTTTTTGAAAAACTCTGACATTCGTGATGATTTTACGGCCCGTGGCCTAAAAAAGGCCAAAGAACAGCTCGATGTCCTGCAATTGCCAGAGACCGAGCGCAGGGCCTACGAACGCTATCAGGAAGAACTGCGTGATCAGGCAAGCTTTGTACTCTCCACCTATGGTGCCGGTAAATGGGAAGGACGGCAGGAAGGTGAGCAGATTGGCGAGGCCAAAATTCTAATCCGCCAGTTGCAACGCCGTTTCGGCACAGTGCCCGACTGGGCCCGTGAGAAAATGGCCAAAGCTGAGCCATCCTTTCTGGAAGAATGGAGTCTTCGATTTGTGGACGCCCAGTCCCTGGATGACGTTTTCTCGGACAAGGTGTGACACCGCTTTCCGAGAAAAGTTTTCCAAAATCATTAAGGTCACCTGATGAATTCATGCAGGAATTGCAGTTGGCGGCGGCCATCCAATCAGGCGATAAAAGCGCTGCAACTCCGCACGGGTGAACCACCGGAGCGGCTATGGGATCGATACCGTGACCCACCATGAATTGTTCGCCACGTCCCCACAGGGGACCGAATCGTTATTGGCCCGGGAATTGGGCGCCTTGGGTGCGGAACGGATACGTCCGGTACAGGGTGGGGTCTCTTTCACCGGGACTTTGCGAACCGCCTGCATGGTTTGTTTGTGGTCGCGGGTGGCTTCGCGCCTGCTTTTGCCGTTGGCCCGGTTCCGCATCGCCTCCGCAGAGGATTTGCATGCCGGGGTCATGGACATCCCTTGGGAAGATCATTTGCGCCTGAATGACACCTTTGCCGTCGATTTCTTTGGCACAGGGGATGGCATTCGCCACACCCATTTCGGTGGACTCCGGGTCAAGGATGGTCTGGCGGATCGTTTCCGCCTGCGCAATGGGCGCCGGCCATCGGTGCGCCTGGAGGCACCGGATATTCGCATTCATTGCCGCTTGCGCGATCATCGGGTACTGGTGGCGTTGGACCTGTCCGGGGAAAGTTTGCACCGACGCGGCTATCGAATGCAGGCGGGTGCGGCCCCGTTGAAGGAAAACCTGGCGGCGGCCATTTTGCTCCTGTCGGATTGGCCGGCCATTGCCAGTCAGGGAGGGGCGTTCCTGGATCCCCTGTGTGGTACCGGGGCGTTGGTCATCGAGGCGGCCTTGATGGCGGCGGATGCCGCTCCGGGATTGTGGCGGGATTATTACGGCTTCAAAGGTTGGTTGGGCATGGATGCCAAACTATGGGACCAATGCGTGGCAGAGGCTCGAGAACGGTTTGCCGTGGGGATAACGACCTTACCCGACATGTTGGGATTGGATGCCGCCCCCGGGGCGATCAAGGGGGCCGAGGCCAACGCCGCCAAGGCGGGATTGACGGGTCGCATCCGCTTCGAGTGTCAGCCCCTGGAGCATCTGAGCCGGGAAATGGCATTGGGTGCATCGGGTCTCCTGGTGACCAATCCACCGTATGGCGTGCGCTTGGGGGCGGAGGAAGAGGTGCTGGCCTTGCATGAACGATTGGGGGAATTGTCGCGCCGCCACTTCTCCCAGTGGCACTGCGCCATTTTTTCCGGAGTGGCATCGCCTGAACAGGCATTGGGACGGGAACCCGACCGTCGGGAAGCCTTGAAAAATGGTTCACTCCCTTGTCAATTGTTACATTATTCCCCCCAAGCGCCCGCGATCCATGGCGCTGCGGACAAACCCATCGAAATCGACGCCTTTGTCAATCGTCTCAGCAAAAATAAAAAACGCCTGGCGGGGTGGTGTCATCGCGAGGGGATTGGTTGTTACCGGGTGTATGACGCGGACATCCCTGAGTTCGCATTGGGTATCGATCTGTATGAAAACCGGGTTCATGTGCAGGAATATGCCCCCCCCAAGTCGGTGGATGCCGCCAAGGCCAGGGAACGATTGCGTCTGGCCATGGCGGCGATTCCCGATGTGTTGCGGGTTCCGGCGGATCACGTACATCTGAAAACACGCCAGCGTGGACCCGGTGGGGCGCGTTATGGGGTGTTGGAACGCCTGGGGCGCTATCATGAGGTGGGCGAAGGGGGATTGCGTTTTTTGATCAATCTCACGGATCGCCTGGATACGGGATTGTTTTTGGATTATCGCCTGATGCGATCCAAGGTACGGGAGCATGCCCGGGGTCGGCGTTTTTTAAACCTGTTCGGTTACACGGGGACGGCAACGGTTTACGCGGCGGCGGGCGGCGCGGCGGCGACCGTGACCGTGGATATGTCGCACGCCTATCTGGACTGGGCGAGAAAAAATTGTGAACTCAACGGCGTGTCCGGGCATCAGCACCGCTTCGTCCATGCCGACTGTTTGGCCTGGCTCGACAACACCCGGGAACGATTCGATTTGATCCTGTTGGACCCCCCCAGTTTTTCCAACTCCAAGGGGATGGCACGTCCCTTGAACTTGCAACGCGATCATGGGGAACTGATCCTCAAGGCGGCCGGGCATTTAAGTTCCGGGGGAATTCTGTTATTTTCGACCAATTTTCAGCGATTCAAGCTGGATGAGGCGGCTTTGCAATCCCGCTTGCTGATCCGGGAAATCACTCGGGAGACGATACCCAGGGATTTTTCCCGTAACGATACCATTCACCGCGCCTGGATGCTGACCCATAAAGAAAAGAATCAGGGTATGAAAGTTTAGGGTTTTTCGCTATGTTGGCAGGGGTAATGGTCGACTTTCAGTCTCTCAACCCCATTTTGCTGCTAAAAAGGAGCGCCCATGAATCAAAAAAATAAATTTCGCCTTGTCACCCGCAGCGACTTTGACGGTTTGGTGTGTGCAGTGTTGCTGAAAGAGTTGGAGATGATTGATGAGATCAAGTTCGTCCATCCGAAGGATATGCAGGATGGCAAGATTGACATCACCAATCGGGATATTTCCACCAACTTGCCATACGTCCCGGGGATTTATCTGGCGTTTGATCATCACTTGAGCGAAACCATCCGCCGTGGTGGCGATAAACCCGATAATCACATCATCGACCCCAAAGCGCCTTCGGCGGCACGGGTGGTTTACGATTATTATGGCGGCGCCAGCGTTTTCACCAGAATCAGTCAGGAAATGATGGAAGCTGTGGACAAAGGCGACGCGGCGCAATTCAGTCGCGAGGAAATCTTGCAACCCACCGGCTGGGTGCTGATGAACTTTTTGATGGACGCACGCACGGGTTTGGGACGCTTCCGCAATTTCACCGTCTCCAACTACCAGTTGATGATGCAATTGATCGATCATTGCCGGGACATGCCCGTCGAGGAAATCATGAAGCTCCCCGATGTCAAGGAACGGGTCGATATTTATTTCGATCATGAAAAAAAGTTTCGCCAACAGCTCCACGATTGCGTTCGGGTGCATGACAACCTGGTGGTACTGGATTTGCGCAATGAGGAAACCATCTGGGCCGGCAATCGCTTCATGATTTATGCACTCTACCCGCAATGCAATATTTCCATTCACGTCCTGTGGGGGTTCCAGAAACAAAACACCGTATTCGCCATCGGCAAATCGATCATTCGCCGGGATTCCAATACCAATGTGGGTGAATTGGCCTTGAAATATGGTGGTGGTGGCCATCGTAATGCGGGTACCTGTCAGGTGGACAACAACAAAGCGGATACCGTCCTCAAGGAGTTGGTGGCCATCATTACCGCGGATGGTTGATGCCCCCGGAGGTTGGTAACGTTTCGCGGAACATCTTCAAGGCCACCCATGGAAAATCCGATCTTACCGCAACTCTTGATTATTTTTTCCTTGTCGTTGGTGGTGGTGTATCTGTGCCATCGATTCCGGATTGCACCCGTCCTGGGTTTTTTGTTGACCGGGGTCATTGCGGGCCCCCATGGTTTGTCATGGGTGGATACCGTCAAGGAAGTGGATCTGTTGGCGGAAATCGGGGTGATGCTGCTGTTGTTCACCATCGGTCTGGAATTGTCGCTGTCCCGCCTTCTGGAATTGAAAAAAGCGGTGTTCGTCGGCGGCGGGCTGCAGGTGGTACTGACCTGCACGGCCACCGCCCTGGTCGCCTGGCTTTGGGCGGTCCCCGCCAATCAAGCACTGTTCGTCGGCTTTCTGGTGGCATTGAGTTCCACAGCCATCGTCCTGAAAATATTGCAACTGCGCGGTGAGTCCGGGGCAACACACGGTCGGGTTGCCGTTGGTATCCTGATTTTCCAGGATTTGATCGTTGTGCCCATGCTGTTGCTGACGCCCTTGCTGGCGGGCACGGCCGCCCACCCCATGCGGGAACTCGCCCTGTTCCTGGTGAAATCAGGGGTGATCGGTTTGGTTTTGTGGTTTGGTGCCCGTCGTTTGGTGGCCACGGTCCTGTTTCGCGTCGTCCGGCAACGGGATCCGGAACTGTTCATCCTGAGTGTGATCGTCATCGGTTTGGGCATCGCCTGGCTGACGGCCATGGCGGGATTATCCCTGGCTTTGGGGGCCTTCATGGCGGGTTTGATGATCTCCGAATCGGAATTCGGTCATCAAGCCTTTGCCCAGATTTTACCGTTTCGCGACCTGTTCACCAGTTTGTTCTTCGTCTCCGCCGGAATGTTGTTGGATGCCGGATTCTTATGGGGACACCTGGGAGAAGTCGGTCTCGCCGCTTTGGGGGTCGTTGCTTTGAAGGTTTTGCTGACCATGGGATCGGCCTGGTTCGCAGGGGCGGGACTGGCCGCTTCCATCGCCGTGGGCTTGTGTCTGGCACAGGTCGGGGAATTTTCATTCGTGTTGGCCAAGGCCGGTTTGGCGGAAGGATTGCTGTCGGCCGATGGTCACCAATTCTTCCTGGCGGTATCCATCGTGACCATGGCCATGGCACCCAACCTCGTGGAACGGGCCGCATGGGCCGGTCGGCGTCTGGCCCGGGTTCGTTGGTTGCGGCGCCTGGCCGTGGGCCGAAAAGAAGTGGATGTGACCAGGAAACGCCTGAGCAACCACCTGATCATTGTCGGCTTCGGGGAAAATGGCCAGGCGGCGAAACTATTGGCCATGCGCCATGAGATCCCTTGTGTGATCCTGGAAACCAATCCGGAAACCGTACGCCGCGAAACCGAAGCCGGGACGGACATCGTGTTCGGTGATGCCACT
Source organism: Magnetococcales bacterium (assembly GCA_002753515.1). Classification (GTDB taxonomy): domain Bacteria; phylum Pseudomonadota; class Magnetococcia; order Magnetococcales; family UBA8363; genus UBA8363. The sequence goes on along the minus strand of PEAK01000039.1, from coordinate 16,567 downwards.
CAAACCAATGTGTTGCGCCATGCCGGCATCATGCAGGCCAAAGTGCTGCTCGTGACCGTCCCCGACCCCGTGGCGACACGCAACATCGTGGCAACAGCCCGACAGTTGCACTCCGATCTGGTCATCGTCGCCCGCGCCAACTTCGTCAGTGAGGTTGCCGAGCTTAAATCCATGGGGGCCAATCATACCGTTTCCATGCAATTGATGGCCTCGGTCGCCTTGTGTTACAGGGTTTTCAACGCCTTCAACCTGCCACAAGCCACCCTGGCCCAGGACATGAAAGATGTGCGTGCCAACCGCCTGTTGCACTGCACCATTTTCCCCGGGGATCGTTCTTGATTCTTCTAAAAAATGGCACGATGGATCGCATTATCCCGATTTATGGAAAATTTGGCTACGGGGTCTTGCAAATACGTTCATTTTACGTGAAACTCCAAAGATGGGGTGCGGTTCGGTAGTGCGGTCGTTCTCGGCAGGCGGTGTGCGGATCAAAATAAAACATGATAACAGTTATCGGAAATCTCAAGGGAGGTTGCGGCAAAAGTACGATCACGTTCAACCTGGCCGTGTGGTTGGCAATCAATGGTCGCGATGTCATCTGCTTTGACCTCGATCCCCAATCCACCTTGAGCGATGTCAACGAGGTTCGCATGGAAATGGGAGTCTTGCCCGAGCTCAAAGTCTATCGCCCGGACAGCAACCCGACCAAAATCATGCGGCAACACGTGGGCGAAGTCCTGGTGGACGTGGGGGCATCCAATCTGTGGGCCATGCGCCAAGCCATCGCCATGGCGGATCGGGTTGTCGTTCCCGTTCCACCCAGTCAGGCCGACGTCTGGTCCACGGCACGCTTTCGCGACATCGTCGCCGAAACCGTGGCGGGAAAAAAGGCCATGCCAGACGTCATGATGTTCATCAACCGGGCCGATACCCACCCCGGTATGCGCGAAGCCATCGAAACGCAGGAAGCCCTGCGAACGCTGTCGGGTGTCACGGTCATGGATAACAGAATCTTTCAAAGAACGGCATACCGGCGCTCTTTCAGCGAAGGGCGCGCCGTGTTCGAGTTGGGAGCTGACGGAAAAGCTGGGAGTGAAATCATCGACCTGGCCAAGGCATTGTATCCAAACGCCAAGGGCAAGGCTTGAGGCCGGTCGACATTCAACAATGGGCCATGCGGGCTATCGGAACACACCGGTACCCCGCATAACAATCACCGGTGGGGCTGAATCCTTAAAGGAGAGTCGTGATTCATGTCGGATAACCAGAAAAATTCAGACACCCCGGTCAACAACGATGCCTCTTGCGCCGGGGGACCGTCAGGGAAAGCCTTTCGCAATCCCGCCCCATTCCTGCCCGTGGGCAAGTATGAGGAGTGTAACGATTGCTCCGGCAAAGTTATTTCAGAATTCGCCAAAAGCTTCGACAAAAGCGCCCGACGTTGGGAATTGATCGTTTACCCCTCGCTGTTCGCCTTCATCATCCTGGCCATGTATGGCTTCTTCCTGATTTTCAGCTTGACCCAGGATATCCGCATCGTCGCCTCCTCCATTGATCCGCAAATGGGATTCAACATGGGGTCGTTGTCATCCAATGTCGGCATGCTGGCCAATAATGTCGAGTTGATGTCAACCCATTTGGAATACATCTCCGACAACATGGAAACCATGTCGGTGGACATGCAAAACATGGCGGACAGCGTCGAAAGCATGAGCAGCAAAATCGCCTCCATGACGGGGAGCGTCGGCAACATGGAAACCAGCATCCAGGGGATGAACAAAAGTGTCGTGGACATGAACACCCTGATGGAGGGCATGTCACGCAAGCTCAATGCCTTGGCACCCATGACGCAAAATATGCAGGGTATGACGCAGGCGATGCAAGCCATGACCGGGGCAATGCATGTGATGAGCTACGACATGAACGGTGCCACCCGACCCATGAGTTTTATCAACCGCTTCATGCCGTGGTAGTTCAAACCTCGTTTCAGGCGCTGGCTTGGCACCCCGAGAGTTGTTGCCCGGGGCAAAAATAATACGCCAGGATTCCTTGAAGCCTTGCCAGGGTGATGTCAGTATGATCGGAGAGCAACCCAAAAAATTCCTGCAAACGGAACGGCAGGTATTTTGCCCCATGATGGTCGTGAGTATTCCTCCCTATCCGCTGTACATGACCGTGTTATGAAAAAGACGTATTTGACCAAAAATGCGAAAAATTTGCCTGTTATTTTTGGTTTGACAACATCAAAAAAGAAAATTTTCCAGCGTCATCCCAAGACAGGTGCGGTTTAAAGTCAGGATGCAAAAACGTCATCCAGAGAGTCCGCGAAAACGAAGTTGTCACCCCATAATTCAATCAGTTCCAGATTTGCAGATTTCACTTTTTCAGTTATTTCGTCGGGAACCTGGATGAATTTACGACGCATCTGCCTGAGGAGCATAGTGGCGGCCTCTTCCTGTCGTCCTTTCTGGAGTCCTTTCTGAAGTCCTTCCTGAAGTCCTTCCTGTAACCATTCTTTGGTCCATCTTTCCGCTGTTTCCGCTAACATGGTGTGTACCTCCCCAAGGTCATTCATCTCCGGAATGGATTCCGGGACGGCACAATAATGTTTTGACAGTCTTGGCAGCAAAATCCGAGTCAACCAATTGGCAAAAGCACGACGCAATTCTTGCTGTTCTGGATCACGCAACCAAGTACCCAACTCGTGAATCACTTGTCGTACATCTTCAATTCGGCGACTTTTCTCCAATCGAAACAACGCCGCAACCACGTTATGCATGGACTTCAGGTCACTCTCCAGACATCTATGTTCGTCCACCAGCAGGTAACGCATATGCGGTCGATAGGCTTCAAGGCCAGGGGGTGATTCCTCGATCAAATCGGCGACATCCAGCGATGCTGTCCATTGACTGCTCCCATTATACAAGACAATCGGGACAATCGGAGGAAATTTTTGACCTTTCAGTATTTTGCTGGACTGACGCAAATCCTGGTAGAGCAGCATGGCATACAGGGTATTTCTAATCGCCATAATGTCATCGACCGTGGATTGTGGCTCAAGAATCGCGTAGATGAAAAGCCAGCGTTCCGTCCCTTGCCAGCGGATTTTCCATACCAGATCATCTATTCTTTTGCGGAAATCGTCGGTGACGTAGAGCGTGTTCACCTTTTCCAGTGTAGAAAAATCCAGTCCCGTTACCCAATCTTCTTGCACGAAGCCAACCAGGAGGTCTTGGATCATTCGGGCGTGAGAAAAAAGTTTGGTGTAACCAAGGTCGTGGGCATTCATGGGGTGTCAGACATCCTGATAACGGGCAAATGGGCGTTGGCATTGTCCCCTGAAACGCGAAGCCTGGGCAAGGAAATCAAGGATCAACCGTGCTGGCGGGTGCGGCAACACGAAAGCCCAGGCTGACGAAGCGGCTGCCGGCAAAGATCCTGGCGCGCACAGTAGCGCGAAGATGCGCTTCCGGGCCTTCGTTGCCACCACCCCTGGCTACCTGCGGTGGTCCGTATTTCTGAATATCCTCATCAGAGACGTCGGAACCCGTTATTGGAGTGGCGCACCATTCCCAAACATTACCCGCCAAATCGTAATGACCATACCGACCATTGCCAGCGGGATAAAGCCCCACCGGAGTAGCATGGCCTATTTTGCTCTTGTCGTAATTGGCCAACTCTGGAGTAGGCTTTGCGTTGCCCCAGGGGTATTTACCTTGGGCAGGAGTGGCCGCTGCTTGCCAGTCTTCATCCTCAGGCAAAAAAAACTCTACATTTTTCTGCGTCTGGAGCCAACGACAATAGGCTAACGCTTCATACCAGGAGACGCCCGTCACTGGCCAGTTGGGGTGATCCAATTGGTTAATCCAACCATTTGGCTCTTGCCATCCCTCGTCTTTGCGGAAGGCCCAGGCATGCTTCTCCTGCCAAAAATCGGGATTGTCATAGCCACCATCGTCGACAAAGCGCTGGTATTCCTGCACCGTCACCAAGTATTTTCCCAAGGCGATATCCGTACCGGGTACCTTGATCAGGTTTTCCCGCCATCGATCTTCAGCAAGGCGCGGATCACCCCCCTGACCCAAGGCCTCTGCCACCAGCAGGCGATCCATGATGGACACTTTGGCCGCCCCCTCTGGTGTAAAAATGGCCATGGCCCGATCCAAAACCTGCTGGTATTGTCTTTGAATCTCCGGTCTGGGTTGATACTGATAAACCTTTAAGGGGTCGAGAATGCGACCGAGAATGCCAGCCTTGCGGGCATCCTGCGCTAAATCATGACCTGGATACTTTTCCAAAACACGCGACAACAATTCATCCACCCGGCGTTCACCACCCTCATCGAACAACACACTTGGAAATAGATCCATTGTCTCGCGCCACTGGGCGTTTTCCAGGCGGTTAGCAACAATCGACCACCAACCATTGGTTTTGTCGTCACTCATCCAGGCCAGTTGTTGTGCTGCCAAATATTCCTGGAAAGTCAAATGCCAAAAACGCAGGCGGTTATTATCCATCTCTTCCAATATACCGCTATACACACACTCCAAACGCACCCATTCCCTTGCAAATTTACTCCGATCCCTGGTGATTTTCGGAAAATGACGATCATGAAGTGGCAGGATAGCATTAGCAGCATCTTCCAAATCAATATCAGCCTTCTTGTCACCCTTTTTATCTCCCATCATAGTCAAGGCGATGCTGGAAAAAGCTGCCAGGGTGAAAGTGTTCGTGTATCCTGCCTTGGTTCGTACCTCTTCTCGGCTGTTCAACAACCAACGAAGCACTGCCCTATAGACTCGCGCCCGTCCTTCCGGCAATTGGCCTTCGTTCCAATGCACCACGCACAGACAGGTCAACATGACTGGATTGGATGCCAATTTGCGGATGGCAGGTTTGTCAAGAATGGCCTTCTCTAGAATTTCAACATGCCTACCCGCTTCACCGGTTGGTTGCTCGCCAATGGCATGATCATGCAAGGCCGCAGACCAGCGATTGATGAACTCCCGCATTTGGGCAGCGGCAAAGGGTTCAATTACCGAGCGCTGAAAACCCATCGCCTCCAGTTGCTCTGTCGCGATAGGGCGGCTGCTGACAATAATGGTGCTTTTTTTCCAATGGATCGCAGCGCTTTGGAAAATGGTGAACACCCGCTCGCGGATGGTTCCGTCCGCCACCTCGTCCAGACCATCCAGTAACAGAATGGCGCGTCCTTCATCCAACAGCCAGGACCAATACGTTCGCCATGCCGCATCCTGCCCAGCATCGGCTGTCGTCTGGAGAAGATCCAGCAAGCGAAAACGGTCGTCGTCTTTTTCGGGCGGTTTTGTATCTGATAATAGCACGGCCAACTCCGACAATCTTAACAGAAGCGGAATCGGCGCATCCCGGCGATCATCCATCCCCAGATAGCGTTTACGCCAAGTACCACCTTGTGGACATTTTTCCCCCAACAAATCCTTGGCCAACATGGCGGCGGCCAGTCGCAAAAACGTGGTTTTTCCGGACCCCGGCTGCCCCTCGATGAACAGTCGTGAATACTTCGGCAACAGGTCGGCCAAACTGACCCCGTCATTGTGGCGTGCGCCGGCAAACACCATGGCTTCCAGATCCTGCCCCCCTTTGCCTCTCTCTCTCCTTTCCACAACATCATGGCTCTTCAAGAACGTGTAAAGCTCCTCGATGCAATAGGTGTTCGCACGTTTGCCACGTCCGACACCAGAACCGATGCCGCTGATCTTGATGTATTTGCAGCGCTCGTGAAGAGAACGCAGCCACGGTTTCAAATCCACGACTGGCACACTTTTCTTGATCGCCTTTGTATCCTCACATGGTCGGATGCGGATCCCCTCGATCAGATCCGTTGGAAAGGCCTGGTCCCAGTCAAACTCGCAGTGGCCGCTGCCGCGCCGAATCCGGGTCATGGGCCAAACATGGATATGATCGTCCTGAGTCAGCCTTCCCCAGACATAGCCAATAGAACGTATCTCCTGGGATGTGCCGTAATGTTCCAACCCTAAAAGCGATGGTGCCTGAAAAAAATAACGCGGTTGATTGCCCGCAATGGCCACTGTTTCCGAACGCCCCTCATGCATATGACCATGCAGGCACATGAGAAAGCGCTCCGGTGGATAGATGTCACTTTGAAAGCGTTTCAGCGATTCCGTGGAAAACCAAGCGGGAGGATGATGCAGCAACAGGAGGTTTCTGTGTCCAGAAATCCCATCCCATACGGTCTGCAATTGCTGGGAATATATTTCCAGGCTGTTCTTGCCGACATGTTCGGCATATTGCATCCAGGCGGAGTTCAGGCCAATGATATGCAATGGCGACTGGCCATTCGTAGCAACCTCCAGGCGAAAATCGCCCGGGAAATGAGATAACTGAAACTTGAGTCCTCTCTCCCGCCACTTTGGGGCAATACTGTCGCACAACCACTTTTGATAATTTTTAAAAAAGGGTTCGAGACTGGATATGTTCGGAGGCGTACCCCACAGTTCATCCCGTAAATCACAAAGATCCTGAGAATGGGGATTGTTCCCGAAGTCGTCCAAAAAACGGAAATGCCGAGCTTGTGCAGGTCGGGTCAGATCGTGGTTGCCCGGCACCGGCACGACAATCGGCTGGAGAGTACCGGGTTGGATCTCATGGATCCATTGCATCAGATCGGCCAAAAAAAGATCGAGTCGCTGATACTCTTCTTCCTTGCCACTAAAAGCCAGATCCCCGGTCAATAGAATCATGTCGGGAACACCCAACTGTTGCACCATTTTTTGCAAATGGGGCTTGAATTCCGCATCTACCTGCCTGCGGATTTCTTCCCCACGACACCCCATGTGAATGTCAGACAAATGCAGCCAAGTATGAAAGGAAGAGACGGTCTCCTGCATGGTTATATCTCCATCGTGTAGTCATATTTATCCGCTGTCTCCTACTAACATATTTTTTGCATGATGGCAATTGTAGTGTTCCACGCTCCTCTTCAGGCACCCTGGAACCCATGCAACCACCTCCTGTCGGGATAAGGGAGCCACACCCTATTCCCGGTTGGTATGAATACCGATTCACCCGTTGCCAAAGGAAAAAAAATGCGACGATGGGCGGTATGATCTTGCCAAACCGCCCCTCTTTGCCCACCATGATGCCGCCAGATGGATTGAACATTGTTCCTTTTTACGGGGGGTGACCCATGCTACCGGATTCTTCTGAACCACATGAGGACGTTATGGAACATCAATCCAAAATATTGATCGTGGATGATGAATTCTTCAACATTGAATCCCTGGTCGGGTTATTGAAGACGACCTATAAAATCATGGTGGCCAAGAATGGGGAGCAAGCCTTGCGGGCTTTACAAGGCGATGCCCTGCCCGATTTGATCCTCCTGGATATCATCATGCCGGGAATGGATGGCTTTGAAGTGCTGCGCCGCTTGAAGGAAAATCCGCGCACCCGCGAAATCCCCGTGATTTTCTTGACATCCAAAAATGATATCGAGTCGGAAAGCCAGGGGTTGTACCTGGGGGCGGTGGACTATATTTCCAAACCGTTTCATACCACGATCGTCCATGCCCGCATTCGCACCCACCTGGGACTCAAACGCAAGATGGCCCTGCTGGAAAAGATGGTCTCCCTGGACGGCCTGACGGAAATACCCAACCGGCGTTCGTTCGACAGCGCCAAGAAACGGGAATGGGACCGGGCCTTGCGTGCCGGGGAACCTATTTCCCTGATCATGATGGATGTGGATCAGTTCAAGCAATACAACGATCATTATGGTCATTCGGGCGGGGATGTGTGTTTGCAATCGGTGGCCCGGGCTTTGTTCAACTGCATGCATCGGCCCGGGGACATGGTGGCGCGATATGGGGGGGAGGAGTTCGTCGCCATACTGGCCAATACCGGTCCGGAAGGGGCCGAACGGGTCGCGGAACAGTTGCGTCAGGCCGTTGTCGCATTACAAATGCCGCATGCCTCCTCCACGGTGGCCGCACACGTCACCATCAGTCTCGGAGTGGCCACGATGCTCCCCACACCCGTGGCAACACCGGAACAACTTCAGGAGGCGGCGGATCAGATGCTCTATGAAGCCAAACGCCAAGGTCGCAACCGCTTCTGCAAAACAACGTTACCCTGCTATACCGAAACCAACTCGGGATACGCAGTTTTCCAGCGTCATTCCCGCGAAAGCGGGAATCCAGAAAGTCAGGGGAGATAGGAAAGTCCCCTGGATCCCCGCTTTCGCGGGGATGACAAAAACTACGTATCCCAAAATAGCTGCGGTATAATATCACACCGCCTTGTCCATCCCACCCTGGAGAGAAACGATGTCCGCAACCGTCACCGACACGTGGACAAACAGCGGCATGCGCCCCCATAAAACCTTGTTGCCACATGGTGGCGGGGTGCGGGAGGCCTCCCGGGTATGGGGTATCCCCCCCGGGGAATGGCTCGATTTATCCACCGGGATCAATCCCCGGGGCTGGCCGGTGCCCGGGATACCGGAAAACGTCTGGAACCGGCTGCCCGAAGACGGGGATGACCTGGAATCGGTGGCTCGGGCATACTACGGTTGCCAACACCTGCTCCCGGCAGCGGGATCGCAAGCCATCATCCAAACCTTGCCCCGTTTGCTCGCCAAGGGACCCATCGGCGTCATGTCGCCAACCTACGCCGAACATGCCCATGCCTGGTACCGGGAAGGCTTTGAAGTCACGACATTGGATGAGGTTTCGGACACGCTCCTGGATCGATTGCGGGTGTTGATCGTCGTCAATCCCAACAATCCGACCGCACGGGTGATTCCCAAAACGACACTCCTCACCTGGTGGCAGCGTTTGCAGCACCATGGTGGCTGGCTGATCGTCGATGAGGCGTTCATGGATGCCGCAGCCCGTGAGAGTGTTGCCGCCGATAGCGGACGGGCGGGATTGCTCGTCTTGCGCAGCCTGGGCAAATTTTTTGGCCTGGCAGGTGCGCGGGTTGGCTTTTTACTGGCGCACCCCTCTGTGTTGCAGGCGGTACGCGCCGAACTGGGTCCTTGGAACGTCGCCGGTCCCTCCCGCTGGATAGCCCGGGCCGCCCTTGCCGATCATTCCTGGGTCGAGAAGACCCGCGAGCATTTGCAGCAGGGGAGCCAACGTCTCTGCCAATTGCTCACGAGCCATGGCCTTACCGTTCAAGGACGTACCGCCCTGTTTCAATGGGTACCACGGACCAACCCGGGGCCGTGGTACGAAAACCTGGCGCGTCTGGGGATTCTGGTCCGGAAGTTCGACGATCCCCCCGGCTTGCGTTTCGGACTGCCGGGGTCGGAAGCGGATTGGAAACGATTGACGCTCGCTTTGGAACACTGCGTCACCGTCATCCCGCCACGCGGATGAGGTGGGTTTCCCGGGCAATAAAAGATCCGTCTTTTCACGTTGATTGCGTTTGTCTTTCCCTGTGCAAGAGGCGTACACTAAAGAAGGTGGTGGCGTTGGTTTTGTTGTACGGAAAGGGGCATCTCCATGGCTAGCGGTATCGATACGGTCTCCAAGGGGTCCATGCAGGCCATGTTGACGAGTTATCGCAATTTTCTCGACACGACCGGCGCGAAAAGAAAAGAAGCCGCCATCCAAACGGAGCGTCAGGGATTGTCGCGCAATCATTTGACGCAAAAGGGCAAGAGCAATACCGCCGTCACCGTTGAAGTTTCCACTGCCGCGCAAAACACCTCCAACAAACCCAAAGTTGCCAAACCACAAGCTACTGCGCACCCGCAAGGCCCGAAAAAGGTGTAACGGGTCGCTTTGACCCGATGGAGCAACGTCCCGCCCCTGTTTCTCTCATTATCCGGGGTGGGATCCCCCCTTGTTTCAACCCGTGCATGCCCATTAATCCGATCCTTTGCGCATCACCCCCCTTTATCGGGAGGTGGGGACGGCGCGCAGCATGCTCTCATTTGTCCCGTTAAAAAAAAATTGATCGATGATTATCGATAGCCATTGAAGGTTAATGTAACCTGTTGTACCTTGCACTCGTTTCGCAGGTCAATGACTCTACGGAAGTTGCAGCAGCGTGCAGATTTTCATTCCCTAACTGGCGGAGGGCCGGTTGGGGAGCTTTTGGTGTTGGAATCTTGGCGGAAATTAGAATGGCACAAAAATTGAGTATATTAACGTAACAAAACAACGTAACAAAATAACGAAACGAACCACGGTGACGGGATGACTGAATCAATAAGGTCTTGCAAGCAAGTCCAGTAACCGGCCCCGGGCACCAAGGAATGTGACCAATCATTGTATCCAATAATTGTAACTAAAAAAATGCAAACAACAACCCGTACAAGGTGACAACAACCCGATACCGATATGTCCCCTGGCTCACCGAAAAGCGCAATACGCAAGAGTTCCGGGACGTCTAAAACCCCATGTAGGAGATGAACCATGTTGAAGATGAACAAGTTGATTTTGGCCGCAGCCCTGGCGGTACTCGTGGCCCTGCCCCTGGATGCCTTCAGTGCAACCCGCCACAAAAAAGCCAGAATGAGCGCCACCAAAATCGCGTTCATGAAGGCCAATCCCTGCCCCTCGAACGGCAAAACCAAAGGTTCCTGCCCCGGTTACGGCATTGGCTACGTCATCCCGCTGAAACAAGGTGGCGTGGACTCCGCTTCCAATATGCAGTGGGTGCAGAAAAAAGCCAAGAAGGTCAAGAAGAAAATGAAAATCTGATTTTCACGCTTGCGCGGGTCATCGCAATGACGCATCCGCCTCGTGACACGACAGGACATGATGGAAACCCGGACGTACGTTGGTCCGGGTTTTTTTTGTGCCTTGAAGTCCGGATCATCCCAAAAAAAGATCCGTGCCAAACAGGTTAAGGCAAGGTACTATCACCCCGAATTGCACGTGAGGGGTGATCGTTTAGACTTTTTATACCGTTACATTTTTCCACCTGACCACCCTTTGCGAACCAGGTAGCACACCATAACCTCATAGAAAATTATAAATGGAGAACAAAAAATGGCTAGCATTGCACTTAAAGGTGGCGCCACCCATACGTGTGGAAATCTTCCCGCCGTCGGTGCGCCAGCACCCGATTTTTGCCTGACCAAAACCGATCTGTCCGATGTCTCCTTGAAAGACTTCGCCGGCAAAAAGGTAGTCCTGAATATTTTCCCCAGCATTGATACCCCGGTCTGTGCCGCCTCCGTCCGGCATTTCAACGAAGCCGTCAGCAAACTCAGCAATACGGTGGTATTGTGTGTTTCCCTCGATCTGCCCTTTGCCCATGGTCGGTTTTGTGGCGCTGAAGGTCTCAATAACGTCATTTCCGTGACGGAACTGCGCGCTCGCAGCTTTGGCGAGGTTTATGGGGTACGTATCGTTGACGGTCCTTTGGCCGGATTGTTTTGCCGCGCCATTGTCATCATCGACGCCACTGGCAAGGTGACCTACACCGAACTGGTTCCGGAAATCACCCAGGAACCCGATTATGCCAAGGCCAAGGCCGCACTGTAATCACACGCCGCACCCATGATGGATAAAGGCCCGGGGTTACGACTCCGGGCTTTTTTTATGGCAACCCATCGTTGTTTCATGGCGACAGGAAAAAGTCCAGGAGGGCTTGCCCGACCGCCGTTGCTTGTTCGCAAAAGAACAGATGGTCGCTTTCCGGGAAGAGGGTCAGGGATCCCCGGGGCAACGATGCCGCCAACAAACGGGAGTTGGCGGCGGGAAACACCGGATCCCGCTCCCCACAGCCCACCCAGACCGGGATGGTGATGGATGACAAATCCTGGGTTTCCTGAAAAAACCGCGCCATGGCATGATATTGGGTCATCACCTGGTGTGCGTTTTCCGGATTGTCGAGACGTTTTTGCAGGAGGTCATCGTAGGTTTGGGGATAGCGGGCCAGGCAGGGGCTGACCGGGGGTTCCAAAATCCAGCGGGCATAGGCGAGCGGGTCCATGGCCAGCACTTTTTCCATTTGTGCCGCCCCCCAAAACGTGAACAACGGGCGAAAGCGTGGCCCCCCCGAGGTGGAACATAAAATGGCCGCCCGGGTGATCCATGCGGGGGCCATGGCCAACAAGCGTTGGACGATGAAACCACCCATGCTGACGCCGAAGACGGCAACCGGGTGTCCGATTCCGGTTTGGATGAGGGCCAATACATCCCGGGCCATATCGTCCAGGTCATAATCCGTGTCGGCACCGGGGGGTGAACGTCCCATGCCGCGATGATCGGGCAGCCAAACGCGGACATGCCGGCCCATTACGTCCGCCAACGGTTGCAACAGCCAGCCAGCGCAGCCGAAACCGGAGATGCCCACGACATCGGGACCCGAACCGCATTGCAGGTATGCGAGGTCCACCGTATTTTTTTGCTTTTTTTTCGCGTCCGCTTCCACGAAGATACCCGAGAGGTGACCCACCCCATTGACACCGAAACCCACAGGGAAGCGCATGGCCCACCCCCACCACCCCACATCCCCCCCGCGGGTTTCCCTGATCATCAATGCCGATGATCTTGGCATATTTCCCGAGGTCAATGAAAGAATATTTCAGTTGATGGATCAGGGCGCCTTGAAATCGGCCAGCCTGCTGATGAATGGCGCATGGGTGGAGGCGGCGGTGGCCCGAATTCCCGAGTACCCCCAATGTTCCTTCGGGATTCACCTGAATCTCACCTATGGCCCCCCCCTGACCCGGCATCCCGACCTGCAACCCATTCTCGACCCGCAAGGATGTTTCAGTGAACATTTCAATCGCCAGGCCCTGACCCTGCCCGCCGTCCAGGAAGCGGTATACCGGGAATGGTCGGCGCAGGTGGCCAGGGCCCGGGCGTTGGGTGTCCCGGTGAGTCATCTCGATTCCCATCACCATGTGCATCGACTGGCGCCGCTGTTCCCGGTGTTGACGCGCCTGCAACAACACCATGACCTGAAGCGATTGCGCGGCAGTTGGCGTATTTTTCCCGAGAGTGGGGCCAACTATCCTTACGACCATCCGCATGCCTGGCATGCCACCCGAACCACTCGGGCCTTTACCGCTTTGCAGACCTTCCTGCAACATTTCGGCGATTCCCACACCCTGCCGGAAACGACCCTTTGGGAGTTGATGACGCACCCCGGATCCCCCTACGATGGCGATACCGGGGTGTTGCAGCGGCCCTGGTGGGAACAGTTGGTTTTTCCTGTTGAAATTCTTTCCTTTAATGACTTATAGTTACCACTCAGGTGGGAACTGTTTCCCAGTTCCCTTGTGATCGGGATGGCACCTTTGGCTCTGGGGCGATTCGCCGGTGAACGTGCAAAAAAATTCTCATCCCGAATGGTTGGTCACCCCCTACGGCCAGCAACGTCCCTTGACACATCCTGGCGCCACCGCCTGTGCCGCAACCGACATTAAAATATTGAAGATTGAACCCGGGAAGGCCACCAGTCATCATTTCCACCTGTTGCGTCAATCGTGGTTCTATTTGTTGTCCGGCAGCGTCCGCGCCACCTCGCATTTCCATCATTGGCAGCAAGAGTTACAGGTGGGTGATCTTTTGGCGTTGCCGGCGGGCGAGGATCATTTCTTCCTCAATACCGGCACTACCGTTGCTGAAGTTCTGGAAATCGGTACCCCGGGCCATAAGGCCGACGATAAAATTCCGCTTTCCACTCCGGGGATGCCCTGTCCGGTGCCACCCGGTCGATTCTGGTCCCGGGAAGCCCGGCAGCAGCGTCCTGGACTTTTGCTCGCCAACCTCAGCACCCCGGAATCGGCCTGCCTGGGCCAGGAAATGGGGGTGGATGCCATCGGCTTGGATCTCAGCGATGATCAGTGGTCGGAACGTTTGGCGGGTCTCACCTGGATCGACCGGCTCAAGCCCACCATGAGCCGGTTTTTGTACACCCACCTCACCGAACCACGACTGGTTCTGGCCCTCCTGCATCGTTTGCGCTGCGACACCTTGCAAGGGTATCGTGTCACGGAAAAACTGCAATCTTTGTATGAGCAGGTGCGGCACCATGGCTATCGCGTTGTGCCCACGCTCACGGGGACGGGGATGGATCTGGTCGCTCAAGCCACCCTGGTTCGCACATGGCCCACGCCCCCTGATGCCATTCTTTGGCAAGCCGGTTCCCTACCCATGGCTTGGGAAAACGACTGCGCCGTCCTGGAATCGCTCCAAGTTCCCTGGATGGTCTCCCTGGAGCAGCGGCAAATCCCCCAGACCTTTCAAAGCAGGACCCATTTCGCGGGAATTGTCGCGCCTGCCCCCTTGTGGCAGCGTCCCATCGGGGATCACGGCCTGTGGGTCACCGATCGGGATGCCATTATTGGATTGCTAAGGTCTCTCGAGCTTTAGGGCGTGTTGACATTCACGCAAATCCGCAAATCCCGCAAATCCGGGGACATCATACCTATTTCCCTTATAACGCGATGCTCGACTATTTTTTGAGCGTTTGATTTTACTGGGTAAAAATGTCGTGCAAACACGGACGCAGAAATCAGCCTCACAATAAATCAACAGGTTGCAAATGAAAGTCGAGCATCGCGTAATCATGGGACAATCCTTGCTGACCCGGGTATTGGACGCGGCAGAAACCGTGATCCTGGGCAAATGGCACCAGTTGCAATTAGCCTTGTGCTGCCTTTTGGCCCGGGGGCATTTGTTGATCGAAGATGTCCCGGGGGTGGGCAAAACCTTGTTCGCCCACGTTCTGGCCCGGGTTTTGGGGCTGAAACTGCAACGCATCCAGTTTACGAGTGACCTCCTGCCCGCCGATATTTTGGGCTATTCCATTCCTGATTTGACTGGTCAATCGTTTCAATTTCGCCCTGGTCCTGTTTTTTCGCAAATGATTTTGGCCGACGAAATCAACCGGGCCACTCCCAAAGCCCAGAGCGCCTTGCTGGAAGCCATGGAGGAGCGCCAAGTGACGGTGGACGGTGAAACCAGGCCATTGCCAGAGCCTTTCTTTGTCATCGCCACGTAAAATGCGTCAACCTCGGTGGGAGCTTTTCGTTTGCCGGAATCACAATTGGATCGGTTCTTAATGTGCATGACCATGGGTTATCCCGATACGGGTGCAGAACGGACCCTGTTGTCGGGTGCGGATCGCCGCTCGTTGTTGCAACAGATCGATAGCCCGCTTGACGCGGTCATGTTACACGCATTGATGTCGCAAGTTTCCAAGATGCACGTGGCGGAACCTTTGATGGATTATATCCAAGCCATTCTGGCCTACACCCGGCAGCCGCATCGCTACATGACCGGATTATCGCCCCGGGCAGGTTTGGCCTTGTTGGCGGCTGCCAAGGCGCATGCCTTTTTGCAGGGGCGCCGGGGTGTTACCCCGGAGGATGTTCAAGCGGTTTTGCTGCCGGTCGCCGGCCACCGCCTGGTTTCATTGAATGGTGATGTTGCAAATCCTGGTCCCGAACTGCTGACCGCAGTGGCGGTTCCTTAAGACTGTACTGGTTCACCGGGTTTTGACACCCACAGATTCCCATGGGAATGTTGAATTTTAGTTTTACTTTGTCACAGTCGCGCTTCTTGGTTGATTAAAAAAATATTGAAAAAAATAGGGGGTTTGGGGGATTGCCCCCAGGGTTTTGACTTTGATTTTCCCGCCCCCCTTGACACGAAGTATTTTCGTGTTTTTTGCGAAAGCGATCACACACCTAATGCCGGGTTCCGGCCAGGGATTCATTTCACTGTGTCTTTGTCACATTGCCCTTCAAAGATGCGTTTTGGATTTCCGCTTTCGCATGGGATGATACGTATTCCAAGATAGCTGGGGATCAGCGTCAGCCCCTTTGTGTTAGCCACCTTGTTTTCGTTTTTTCAATAGATTATTGCATTTATCAATATTTTTTTGGAAAATTTCAATATAATAGCCAGCCCCGCTCGCCTTGGCCACATCGAGTGCCTTTTCAAAAGCCATTACGGCGGCTTCCAGTTTTTCCGTGCCGCTTTCGCGCTCACCCAATGCCCGGAGCGCATTACCAAGATTGTTTTGCGTCCCAGCCCATTCCAAGGGAAAGCGTTCGCGAGGTTGCATCTCCAAAAGTTTTGTACGGACCTGGATCGCTTTTTTCAAAGCCTCATTATCACCAAATTCATCCCCCTGTTGGTACCAAGCACAAGATTCCTGTTTCTTATAAGCTATTTTTTGCTCATCCCGGGACGAAGGCAGGGCATCAGCGGCATGGGCAAAGTATTGCGCCGCATCCTTATAACGCAAACGGGTCATGGCCAATTCCGCACGGCTTGCCCAAACCGATGCCGTCTCCTCCCCTTGCAACGCCAACAATTGGTCGAACAATGCATCGGCGTCATCATATCGGTATTCAGCAATCGCCTTTTGCGCCTTTTCCTTCAAGGCAACCATCTCAAGGCTACCTTTGGGCAGCGCCTGGAGTTGCTGCAACAAGGCAATGTGCCTTTCGGCAATCTCCTTTAATTCTACTTTGTCACATTTAACCTTTTGAAATTATTGGAACATGCTATAATAGTTTCACTTTTAACGCAAGGTCGAGGACGCAAAAAGAATGAGCGGCGCAGACCCACCAAAACAACATAGA
>PEAK01000038.1 GCA_002753515.1 Magnetococcales bacterium | reverse complement strand
AATCCATTGAGGCACGTTTGGAGCGAAAAAATGGCCTCGAGTGGTGGTCAATAAACATTTATCCCATGACTGGCTCATCGACTGGTTTGGGATAGTTTATTTTTTCCTCGAGCCTAAGCATCCCGATGGACCTCCAGTTAAACGGTTGTTTCGTGAATTGTTGGTCACAGGTCTTGCACGACTTAAAGGACCAGATTTTACCCAGCCCATACCCAAAAAATTTGAGGAGGTGATACCTATGCTGGCAAGACAGGTTGAAAAGTGGGAACGAGACATTATGCGAAAAGGCCACAAGGAAGGCCATAAGGAAGGCCATAAGGAAGGCGAGGCTCACATACTAACCCGACAGTTGCAGCGCCGCTTTGGTACTGTGCCTGACTGGGTTAGTAAGAAAATGATTGATGCCGACCAGGCGTTGCTGGAGGAATGGAGTCTGCGATTTGTAGATGCCCAATCGTTGGAGGAAGTACTTGCCGAATGATGATCAAATTGATGCAAATATCGGGCACCAAGCCATGACACAGGAGCATTGTTCCCAAACGATTCATGTGTTCAAAAAGGAGATGCAGATCTGTTCCCTGGATGAATTGCCGGCGGTTGGGGGCGTGGAACGGATGGTAGAGACGGAGAATGGTCGGCTACGCCTTGTTTTGTTCAGACATGAGGGTGGCGTTGTGGCCTATGTCAATGGATGTAAACATTTTACTGGAACGCCGTTGAATCCCAACGGGGTGGGAAATTTCCTGCATCCCAAGAATTCCAACCTGATTCGTTGTGGCGTTCACGGTGCTTTGTATCGGTTGGCCAACGGGGCTTGTGTCGAGGGTGAATGTGATGGCAAAGGATTGGACAGGGTTGCGGTAACTGTCAGAGATGGATACGTTATCAGCAATTGTTCATGAGTGCATCCGAACTGGGGGAAGCTATGACACAATCCTTCCATAACAAATCAGGCTTCACCCTGACGGAAATGGCCATGGTGATGTTGCTTGTCGGTATCCTGGCATCCCTGGGCATGTCTTTCATTAATGCCAAAATGAGCCAAACATCGTACACCGTGACCAAACAACGGATGCAGATAATCAAGGATACCATGATCTCCTATCTGCGGGTTAACGGAAAATTGCCGTGCCCGGATTGGATCGTCTCCGGAGATTTCACTGGAAAAGAAGTCAGTTCGTCAGGAACATGCTCGAACAGTTCTTATGGCATTGTTCCATACGTGACACTTGGGCTAGCCAGGGAGCAGATCATCGATGGATGGGGAAATTTTTTTTCCTACCGGATTGACACAACGATTCAACCTGGAAAAACGACCCCTTTTTGGACCAGTGTTGGTACGTACGTCAATAACGACAAGAACGAATCCAGTATCGGTAGCCTGACCATCAAAAGCACAACCACGTCCTCCTCCAACACAGCTTCCAACGTTGTCGTCGTACTTTTGTCACATGGCCCGAATAGTGCCGGGGCCTACTCTCTCAAGGCAACCAGAAACACCCTGCCGGACGCGACAAATAACCCTGATGAAAGTACAAATACCACTTATTCTTCCTCATTCTACATTGATCGTCCCTTTTCTGATAATTCTGCTGCAACTGGTGGCGCATTTGACGATATCATCGGGTATATGACTGTAGCTGATTTGGTTGGACCATTGATTGGCGAAGGAACGGTTAAATCTTCATCGGCAAATCGTACGACACTGGACACACAAGTTTCGAGAATAAAAAATGCACTTTTCTATTTCGCCTCAGTTGACCAAGCCACTGTCGATAGGAATTGCAGTACCGCAACCGGTTACCTGGTATGGTCTGCCAATTCGGCCATGTCTCAAGACCAGAAAGTCGTTCCAACAACCCCGAATGGCTATTATTACACTGCCACTCCAAGTGGAAACGGAAAAACCGATCCTTCCACGGAACCAACTTGGCCAACGGTAGTCGGTTCTCAAGTTACAGATCACAATGTGATTTGGACTTGTGCCCAGCATTATCGCCATCGATTGCCCGCCGGGGCTACCTATTCCCCTGCGGCTGGAACGGAAAATGGCCTTTATGATGCAGGAGGTGGTCTTCCTTACTCAGTTCTGACGGCACTCACCTCCACAGATATCACAGACCCTTGGGGGAAAAATATCTATTACTCCGTCAATGCGAACGTTGCCAGCACGTCTCAAACCTTAAACAACTCTGGTCTATATTTTGGAGCAGCCGGTACAAGCGGTATTGCCTACCGATTGATCAGCCTCGGTCCCAATGGTACCTTGGATACGGATACGACTGGGGGATGGTTGTCAGCAATCTGCAGCGGTGATGATATCTGCTATAATGTCACAGTCGGTGATTTGGTTTCCACAATTGCCAACGCTGGTGTCAAGATGGACTCATCGGCTTGCCCATGAAAATGGGGAACGAAAGGACACGATCTTTGGCAAAGTCCAACAACGGCCTTTTCTTGTGATTTCTCCACCATTTCCCGTGCAAGTTCCATAACTGGATACAAACCGCCATGAATCATGAGGAAACGGGATTTACCTTGATCGAAGTTGCCGTCGCCATGGTCATCATGGGACTGATTGTCGGGTCCGGCATCCTGATGGGCCGCTCCCTGATCGACAGTGGCCATGCCAAAGAAATTGTCGCCATGGCCACCGACTTGAACATTGCGGTGAAACAGTTCAAGGAACGGTACCATTATTTCCCCGGGGATCTGCCTAACGCCAACAATGACATTGGTGCCATAGCCACAACATCAGAATGTAATTATTCGCCAACTCAAAATACGAATGCGGGTAATGGAAGAATTGAAACAGCCGCAATCACCAACAAATCCACCGAGGTTGACTGTGTCGCCAATCACCTGTATAGCGCGGGATTCATCAAAGGCGGTACCGCATCCATGAGATCCCGCTTTGGCACTGTAAGCGTGGTAGCCACATCCGATTCGCACTTTTCCACAGCCAACCTGACGGGGAATCCGACTCACATCATCGAATTCGCGGATCTTCCCCTCGATATTGCCAGAGATGTGGATCGAACACTGGACGATGGCAATATTTCGCAGGGCAGGATGCGGGGCATCAATGCCGATGGTTCAGCCATTGATCTCAACACTCAAGATAGCGTGCCCTTCTACGCGGTGCCGCTCTGATTATCCAAACCCAACTGTACAACCCGGCTTGAAAGATCAAAAGTGGAAAGAAATGGCACCCGCTATACGGGTATGTGATGACGCGATAGTTTTTTATATAAGCTTTTGATTGACAGGTAGTGTGCCTAAAATTTTTTGCATCCCATGTGATTTCAAGGATTGGTTGGAATGCGTTGCCAATTTTTGTTGGGAGACCGTTTTCTGAATCCATACGGGAGAAGACAGAACCAGACGCACAACATCGGATTGCCGAGAGGTATCGGTTTTTGAAAATACCGCCTTGATATGGGTACGAGCCGTATCATCCGATATGCCCAAGAACTCCGCAGCTTCTTGGAGTGAACGTCCCATGACCAATTGTTCAACAACTTCAGATTCTCTTCGTGTAAGACCAAACAAACGTTGCAATAACTCCGGTGGTGCCTCCTGGGGTTTTCGTGGATCCGTGACAAATATTACTGCGAGCGATTGCCCCAATACATCAGACTTTACAGGCAGGTTAGCCGATGCAAGAGGAGAAACCATGGCCGTCAATGGGACATCCACCCCGTTTCCGGTCAAACAGATGGTATTGGGGCTCGGAGACGGCTTGTCTGGTGGCCATTGTGTCATGTTGACCACCATACGTTGCAGTTCCGTATGTTCCCGGGGGTTATGAACCATCAATCGGCATAAACCTGCGTTAAATCTTTCTGCATCATGCAATAGTTCTTTACCACTGGCGTTGGCGAAACGAATTAAAAGCTGGCTGTTGACAATGAATATCCCTATTGGAATGTGGTCCAAGGTATTCACGGCCATGCGACTATCCAGCTCCAGTTCTGCCAGCTTCTTTTGAATGATGAAAAGTCGTTTGAAGTGTGGAACCAATTCTCCAAGGAAATCGCAATTTTTCTGGTCAAATGGCTGTTTTCCGGGAGCGCGGAACAGAGCGAAGCCGGTTACAATATCATCGTTACTGCCTGGAAGATTAACTCCCAGGGTATATTCAGCCCTGGAAAAGCGGAGGACTTCCTGATAGACGCGGGAAGCATGAAGTTCCTCATCCGTCAGGTAGGTGCGGCATGATATTGGCTTTCCAGGGAAATTGTTGGCCAATACGATGCGGGGATCTTCAAAAATCAGGTTCTGAAATTTTTTTGCCAGATCCTCGTTCCAAAGTATTGGCCCTTCACTACAAAGTATGGATATGTCAAACAATGGATTTTGTCTATCATGGTGCGCCAAGTGACAGCCATCCGCATCCAAGGCCACGTTGATGGTCCTCAGTGTTTGTTCAAGCTTTCTATGATCCACAGCCGCATCATATAAGGCGTCAATACAGGTTAGAATTTGAGAATCAATATTTCTGCCCATTTCGATCTCTTTGCGTAAATAATACTAATTTTTTTATGAATATGTTGTATTTTTCTTGTGTATATTTCCTACTATCGAGTCGCATTCACATCATACACGACAAAAAAATTAAAAAAAGGTACTTTTCTACCCCATATGGGTGATGTATACCAATTTGCACGTGATTATTCTCGGAAGTCAACAAAGTACCTGATTCCGTTAAGGGAACGAGTAACGGATTCCCCTGCCATGGTCATTCTTTACAGGTTACGTGGCATGTTTGGATGATGTTCCGTCCTTGGCAGAATCCCAGGAATTGTTGGCCAGTCTTTACTAGGATCGATTATGTTGAAATCACCAAGTCAACACATCATGGGGGGGATCATTTTCAATGGGAATTCACTGTAGCGATGAAAAACTAAAACTAATGATAATAGATGATGAATTGGAGATTATAAAAAGCATCGAACGGTATCTCCGGTTTCAGCCGATTTTCTGTAATCTGAGCTTTATGAGAGCCATGTCAATGAGCGAGGCTTTCGGAATCATTGATGATGAAACTCCAAATATAATATTTATGGACATTCATCTCCAGGATTATAACGGCATTAAATTCATTCAGCGTGTGAAGAAGAAATATCCAATGACGCAAATTATTGTAATAACAGGTAAATACAGTCTGGAATCGGCCAAAGAGGTTCTCTCAGTTGGCGCAGTTGATTGTATAAAAAAGCCACTGTCAATGGAAATTATAGCGAAAATAACTGCTGAGGCGATAGAACGATATAATCGATGGGAGGATATCCGGTGTGAAAAACACCCTGCATTTGAAGGTGAAACCTGTTACACGCCCATTAGGTTACCGCAGAACGGTATATTATGATTACCAATAGATTTCCATTCTGTCAGTACACCACAATGAAGGTAGCGCTTTGCAAAATACAAAACACTGAAATAACAATGATTGAAACTTGTGGGTAACGATAAGGCATACCTGTTGCCAGACCCATTCATCCAAGAAAAAACTTGCGATGAAGGGTCTGGTCAACAACAGCCAATCACCCTTTCAACTGTTTATAGTAGTTGATCAAACCATTGGTGGAAGCATCATGACTGGCAATGGCTTCCTTGGATACCAATTCCGGTAAAATCTGTTTGGCCAACTGTTTGCCCAACTCCACACCCCACTGGTCGTAGGAGTTGATCCCCCACACCATGCCCTGAACATGGATGGTATGTTCATACAGGGCAATGATCATCCCCAAAGTACGGGGATCGAACTGTTTGACCAGGATGGAATTGGTCGGACGATTGCCAGGGAATACCTTATGTTGAGATAAAAATTCCAGTTCGTCCCCCGCGACACCCTGTTTTTGCAGTTCCGCACGCGCCTCATCCAATGTTTTCCCACGCATCAATGCCTCGGTCTGGGCAAAGAAATTGGACAACAGGATGGGATGGTGTTCACCAATGGGATTGTGGGTCAATGCCGATGCCAGAAAATCGGCAGGGACCACACGGGTACTCTGATGCATCAATTGGTAGAACGAATGCTGGCCATTGGTCCCCGGCTCGCCGAACAGGATCGGACCACTGGCCACCTGCAACGCCTCACCATCGCGGGCGACACACTTGCCGTTGGATTCCATGTCGGCTTGTTGCAGAAATGCCGGCAAACGATGGAGGTATTGATCGTAAGGCAGGACGGCAAAACTTTCCGCACCCAAAAAATTATGGTTCCAGATACCCAACATGGCCTTGAGTACGGGCATGTTTTTTTCCAAAGGAGCGGTACGGAAATGCTGGTCCATGGCGTAGGCGCCCGCATGCAGGGCCATGAAATTGTCAAACCCGACTGCCAATGCGATGGAGAGACCAATCGCCGACCACAAGCTGTAGCGCCCCCCCACCCAATCCCAAAATCCGAACATGTTCTCGGTATTGATGCCAAACTTGGCCACCTCTTGGGCGTTGGTGGACAGAGCCACGAAATGCTTGGCCACCGCTGCTTCGCCAAAGCGATCCACGATCCAGGAACGCGCCGACAGGGCGTTGGTGATGGTTTCCTGGGTGGTGAAGGTTTTCGAGGCGATGATGAAGAGGGTGGTCTCGGGGTTGAGACGCCGCAACGTTTCGGCAACATGGGTGCCATCGACGTTGGAAATGAAGTGGACCTGAATGCTCTTGTTAGCATAGGGTCTGAGGGCTTCGCACACCATCACCGGTCCCAGGTCGGAACCGCCGATGCCAATGTTGACGACATCGGTCATTGCCTTGCCGGTATGCCCCTTGAACACCCCCCGATGCACATCATGGCAAAACTGTTTCATGTGATCGAGGACAGCCCGCACCTCGGGCATGGCATCTTTGCCATCGACCAGGAAGGGTTCATCCGATTGACGACGCAAGGCGACGTGGCCGACCGCACGTTTTTCGGTGTTATTAATCTTATCTCCGGTAAACATCCGCTCCCGCCACTTCTCGACGTTACAAGCCCGAGCCAAATCCATGAGCAACGTCATGGTTTCGCTGGTGACGCAATTTTTTGAATAGTCGAAAAGCATCTCCTCCAGACGCAAGGAAAAAGTTTGGAACCGCCCGGGATCCTTGGCAAAAAGTTCACGCATGGTCATCCGGGCATTCTGTTCCCGGTGGGTTTCAAGAGCTTTCCATTGAGGGTAACGGTTAACCAAAGCCATTGCTTCGAGCCCTTCCTGTCGCAAAAAGTGGTGGAACCGGCACATTGCCCAAACAATCACGCGCTCAAGGTTACCACAAGCTGGCAAATCCAGACCAGTCCTGGCAAAAATGAAAAAATGCCAAATAAAGATCGAACAATTTGCATTTTCGTCACAGTGTGGTAAAATGTCTACATGACAGTGCCAGGGTGGAGTTAGAAGGCTTTATCAAGGAGAAGGAGATGGGCAACCTTTCGGTATCCGATGTGGGTGTCGAACAATTCAACAAGGATCACCAGCGACTGCTCTTTTACGTGCAGGAATTCACCCGTTTGTGTTCCCGCTTTCGCCTACGCACCCCGTTCCCCGATGAATGGGATCAGGTGGATGCCATTTTCAGTCGCCTGGAAAAATACACCAGCAGCCATTTCAAGGATGAAGAATTGGCCTTGGCCAATATCGATTATCCCACTCTGGCCAAGCACCTGGAACAACATCAACTCCTGGTCAACATGTTGGCGGAATTAAAGGTCAAGGTTAAAAACCGGGAGTTTCAAGCAATCGGTGCGGTCAAAATGTTTTTGGTGGAGTGGGTCACCAACCACATCAACCATGTGGATACCCAGTACAAACCATTCATGACATCAACACCTTCGTGATAACATCCCAAATGATGCGTGGCATCGGCTCATTCCTCCATCCCCAAACACAACCGTAGACAGGCTTATGGATAACCCTCACGGACAGGAAGTGGAAAAAATCATCGAAAAAGCAGTTTTTAATGAGATGATCTCGGTAGAGCAGTTGCATACGGTCGTAACCAGCAATCCGTCTAATGTCATGCTCCTGGACATACGGTGCGCCTCCGAACAACGCGAGGGCATCATCCCGGGTTCCTACCTCTTCCCCAATGATCATAACCTGGCCGACAGGAAGGACACTTCCATTTTTCGCCAATGTTTTCATCGTCTTTTCCATCCGGAAAAGTTCAATCCCGACTTGCGCTATATTTTAATCTGTCGTTCGGGACCCAGGACGGAAATTGCCCTGCAAGCCTTTCTGGAGCATGGATTCGCCGCCTGCGAATTGATCGGTGGCGTACTGGAATGGATGCGTCAGGGTTTCGCCCTGGCACCAGCCGACGAATCCCTGGTGATTTCGTGAACCGGATCTAACGGGAATCCACGCCTCCGACCCGTTTCTTCCACAGACACCCGCCCCATTGGAAGATGCTCAAACCAAGCAAAACCAGGAAAGCGCCCGCCAAAAACACGGGTTGCACCTGTTCTCCGTTCAACACCACCCCCAACCACACGCCAAACAAGGGGGCCAGCAGGTTGGGAAGTGCCGCTACCGAAGCATCAACCCGGCTCAACAGATAATACATCGAGACGAAGCCGATCACTGTGGAAAACGAGGCCAGATAGAGAATGGCCCCCAAGGTTCTGGGCGGAATGGTAGTGGGCAATATCCCTTGCGTTCCGTACCAACTGATGAAAAAACAGGGGGTCATGACCATGAGAGAGCCGGTGGTGATGGCCAGGGGGTGGATCTGATGGCCGATTCTTTTCATGGTAACCGTTGTAAGCGAAAAAATGACAACGGCGACAACCATGATCCCCACTCCCAAGCCGTTGTTGGCGAAATCGACCCGTATCCCCTGAAAAAAGACCAGCCCCAATCCGGCCAATCCCAACAGTGAACCGCAAACGCGATTCCAACCGAATGGTTCCGCCAACAAACGCCTGGCGATAAAACCGTTGAACATGGGGCTCAAGCCAAACAGTACCGAGGACCAGCCCGATGGAATCAGTTGCAGGCCCCAATAGCTGCATGTAATCCCACAAAAAAAACCCAACCCGCCGACAAGATAGGCCCGCAGGGCCTGATCGTGTCGCAACATGGGAATGCGCAGGATCCAGATCAATGTCAGACAGATCATCAATCCCAGGGTCATGCGAACCGAGACGGTGAAGAACAATCCCAAACCATGCTCACTCCACTGAATGGCAAGGGGGGTGGTGCCGGAAACAAACACCGCCAGCAAAAATGCCAATACGACACGCATGCTTGCAATCATCCATGGTTACCCGGGTTAAATCCCAGGATTTTACTCTTCAAGTGGGCCAGTTTATCGGAGGCCAGTGGGTGTTCATAACGCCACTGGGAACAGATTCTGGCAATCAAGACGATATCTCGGGCATCTCCCGGCAACAAAGTCGCCGCGCGTTCGCCATAGCGCAACGGTCCCTCCCAGGGGTGCCGTGGCACCCCCGCCTTGGCAAGCTTGCGGCAAAAACACCCGTATAAGTGCTGATAAGGATCCCGCTGTACCCGGAAAGCCGGCATTATCCGGGCAAACAACGCCCAAAAAAAGGGAAATAGCGCAATTGCCAACACCAGGGTTACTATCAACTCCCACGATTCGGGGTGTGGCCAACCCAATGCCGACCAGAACTTGTGTTGCTTGCTGCTATCAAAACCGATCACCAGACGGTTCCAATCATACTCCACCCGATCCCATAACTGTCTCAACGGTCGCCACAACAGGCCGGAGTGATCCGAAACAGGGAAGGCATCCGGTTCCCGGGCGGCAACGGCTTCCATCCCCTGTTCCACCCTAACGGGTGCCACGACAGCCGTGGGATCCACCCGAACCCAACCATGCCCCGGCAGCCAAACCTCGACCCAGGCATGGGCATCGGCATCCCGGACCGTCACATGATTTCCCAAAGGATTGAAGGTCCCCCCCTGATAGCCTGTGACAACGCGGGCCATGACCCCCGCCGCCCGCATCAAAAAGGTAAAGGCCCCGGCGAAATGCTCACAAAAGCCCCGCCGGGTAACAAACAAAAAACCATCGATGGCATCCGTCCCCAAGGATGGGGGCATCAGGGTGTAGGTAAAAGGTTCCATGGCGAAATAATCGAGCCCCAACTGCACGATCTCCCAGGGCTGGGAATCCCGGGATCGCCAATCGGCAGCGAGCTGCCTCGCCCTGGGATTGCCCGTCGCCGGCAAGGCGAGTGCCAGTCGTTGTTCGTGTTCCAGGGGCGCTCCGAAATCCAGGCTCGCGGCATGGGATACCACCGTATATCGCAAAACCGACGAAACCGGCTTGGCCACGACGATTTGCCGATCCCGGTTGAGCCGCGCCCCATCGGGAGCTTGATCGGGATAGTCGAGGGCGAACAGAAGGGGCAAAGAACCCGGTTCCAGCGTGATCTCCTGCACCCAGCGCTTGCTGCGTACGGCAATGGGGGCCGGCGAGCCCGGTAAAGGGACATCCAGGGCACGCCAGGTTTCCCCTGTCAAACGCCATAGTACCGGACCCCGCCAATACATTTCCGCCGGTTTGGGGGGCAGTGTTTGAAATGTTGCCCGGAGTACCACCCGATCCGAAGGAATCAAACGACTGATGGAACCAGGGGTCATGGATAGCCCAAGGCCGGTTGTGGCCGTCTCCGATTTATTGGGGATGCTCCACAAAGGGTGGCTGAAGCGGGGAATCAATAAAAATGCCACAATCGCCAATGGCAACGATTGACCGATCACCAAACCAGCCTCAAACCAATACCTTTTCCAGGACCCTGTTGGCCGAAAAGAAATCATCAATACCGCGACCAACCAGGGGGGTTCCGCGAGGGCATAGAGGGTGTACAGCAAGGATTGGGCGTAAAAAAACTGGGCCGCCAGCAGGAAAAAACAGAGGAGGACAACGACATGAACATCACGGGTTCGGCGTATTTCCAATACTTTGAGTATTGCCAGCACTACGAGAAAAGCGGTGGCCGGTTCGCTGGAAAACGTTGCGCCTGAGTACTTGATGATGACAACCAGGCTCACGATCATCAGGATGATTTTGACCCACACCTTGGGAAACCAAGGCCGCCGCCGCAGTAACAGAGACCACAATCCGTACATCATCACGACCACACACCCGGCGGACAATACGACCGGCATGTAGAACAGATGGGGCAACAGGGTCACCAGAACCCCCATCCAACTCCAGGCCAGTATCCGGAGAGGAAGTTGCGTTGAAAAATCCATTGGAACCATCATGATCCGGTAAACAATGCCAAAGCCTCCAGGCAGCGCCTGGCATGGTCATGGCCATGACCCGGGACGATGGTCACCCCGGGTATTTCCAACCCATAGGGGGTATGTCCCGTCTCGGCATCCAACACCCAGCGGCACAGGCGCGACAAGACCGCTTCCCTTTCCGATAATCCGGCATCCTCCCATCGGAGCCAGTTTTTTTCTGGAACACTGCCGCCAAAGCGTTTGACAACCAAAGACGATTGCTGCACCGATGCCTTCCAGTGGACGCTTTTTGGAGAATCCCCGGGCTGCCAGGGGGTCAGGCCGGTAAAATCATCGCCATGGGTTCCCGGTCCCACTTCCCCGTGTCGGGAATGCCACTCCCGGGTTCGGGGATACAGCGCACGCGCTTCCGGTCTGGGATAGACAAGGATCGGACGGGCCAGTTTGGCATGGGTCCAAACCCTCATCAAACCCAAGGGATGACGGGATACCAAGGTCAACCGCCCCGGTTGCAGCAAACCACGCCTGGATGTCGGGAAAGCCACGGAAACCAAACCTCCGGAACCAACGGCGAGGTCGATGGGGGTCGAAGTCACCCCATGCACTTTGAGATACAAATCATAACGGGGGCGCTGCCCGATTTCCTCGATCCACAGACCAATTTGTGCCTGATCCCCGGCGAATACCGGGATCGCAGGCACCGCACGCACCTTGAGTCCAAGCAGATTGCGATGGGTATGAATCAAGGCGACCCACAGCAAGGATCCCAACAGGCAACCCATGAGGATGGCGGGATTGATAGCGAAATTTAAAAAACCGATGATCATGATCACCGAAGTCACCGCGAAACCCAAGCCGCTTAATTCGGGAAAAATGTACAGGTTGCCCAGAGTCAGGAGAATAGGGGTATCGGCATCGAGAATCCGGGTAGCCTTGGAAAGTCGCCAGCGATGCAGGAGAGAGATCATAATGGGAGGATCGTACTCAAGAAAAGGCCGTTATGCGTCATCGACCGATACTAGGGCACCGCCACTGCGGTCAACAAAGCGGTACCAGGATTTGTATTATCACCACTCAAAGGAACCAGGCGATGGCTGGTGACCGGCAGCAATACCGCTTGTACATCTTCCGGGGTGACACCCTGGCGCCCCTGTAACAAGGCATGCGCCTTGGCAGCCGCCAGCAAGGCCAAACCCGCCCGGGGCGACAACCCGGTGACGAAGCGTTGCGGTTGGCGGGTATGGGCCAGAATGGCCTGGACATAATCCATCAAGGGGTCCGCCACGTGAATCCCGGGGACTTGTGCCATCACCGCGTGCAATGTGGCCGCATCCAGCGGACTGTCCATCTGTTGCAACAGCATGCGGCGGTCCGCACCCGTCAGCAGGGTTCGTTCCGCACCCGCATCGGGATACCCCATGGTCATGCGCATCAAGAACCGATCCAACTGCGATTCCGGTAACCGAAATGCACCAACCGAAGTGGAAGCATTCTGCGTAGCGATAACGAAGAAAGGCTGCGGCAAGGGTCTGGTTTCGCCGTCCACCGTCACCTGGCGTTCCTCCATGGCTTCCAGCAGGGCACTCTGGGCTTTGGGAGTGGCACGGTTGATCTCGTCGGCCAAAATCATTTGCGAAAAAACGGGACCGGGACGGAATTGAAACGATTTGCCGGTCAAGTCGGGAATGGAATAACCTAAAATATCGGCGGGCAGGAGGTCACTGGTAAATTGGATGCGTTGCAGATTCAGTCCCAGAACCCGCGCCAGGACGTGGGCAAACAACGTCTTGCCCACCCCTGGTACATCTTCGATCAACAAATGCCCCCGGGCCAAAAGGCAACACAGGGCCATTTGCAACTGGCGCCGTTTCCCCAGGATCACGGTTTCCGCCGCATCCAGCACCCGGGTCAGCAAGGGGTGTCCCATATCTTGAGGACGGGTTATTTATTGGGCTCGTGGTGCGCGATGGTGACCTTGTCGTAGGCATGGCTGTCACGACCAATGTTACCGGAAACCTTCAACATTTGTTCCGCTGCGAACCAAAACTCCAAATCGCGGCCATGTGGGCGGTGCTCCTGTTCCCACAGGGTGTACGCCAAGGTACGGATCTGCTCTTCATCGTGATTGGACATAACGTTATTTCTCCTTAGCTTAACGATTGGCAAAGTGACCAGGAGTGGCTCGCGTTCATGGCTGCCCACGCATAACCAACAAAGACCGACCAAGGCTCGAATTCACCCATGCCCCACTCTAACCATTTTTCCCAACATTTGCCAATCTTATTTTCAGACTCATTTCTGGTGTGTTGCATTGTCATAGAGTGCCAATATCCCCGGCAATAAGGCCTTGGTATAATAAGCGGCACCGTTCACATTCATATGATTATCATAGTACATATTGCGTAATTGTTCTTCACTCAGACCTTTGAACAGTTCACTGCTTGGAATGCCCAACATCGCCAGATTGAATTCTGGGTAATGTGTTGCCCAATTGACGACCTCGCCCATGGTCTTTTCTTTGCGAAACTTGTATATCGGCACATGAAATGTAGCAATGGCGACACCCCTGTTACGTGCGATTCGAAAGATGTGTTTAATATAAGTCGATTGATATTCCAACAATCTACCTTGCGATCGTCCAGAAAAAGTATAGTTCCCTTCTGTTGCTTTACTGTAAAGTAATTGCTCCGCAGTGAATTCTGGTGGGATCATTTCCTGCGCGATGAAGGGGCCATCAATACTCGAATAAACTTTTTGCGTGCCGAAGTGGGGTTCCACATTTTGTGCTATTTTATCACGAATTTCCAGTCTGTAGGGATGGAGCCGGTC
Organism: Magnetococcales bacterium; assembly: GCA_002753515.1. Lineage (GTDB taxonomy): Bacteria > Pseudomonadota > Magnetococcia > Magnetococcales > UBA8363 > UBA8363. The sequence goes on along the minus strand of PEAK01000038.1, from coordinate 27,779 downwards.
ATAGTCCGTTTCATACTTGGATGCCGGGGTCGTCCGATTGTCGCGTAACAAGCTTACCAAATGACGTGGCGTTCCGAGCATCACAAAGGCATAGGCTTGCAGCCTGCGAAAAAAAGACATTTCCTGCACGACTTCGTCGTGGCCATAAAGCATGAAATACGATGATTTGGGATGGGGATCGTTACGGCTGAACGATTTCGGGGGGTTGAACAAGAAAAGCTTGACATTGCGATTGCGTGTCAAATCGCGCAACAAATAATAATAAACATTCTCTCCACGCCAGTTGCTGCCAAAATTGTAGACAACCGCTTCGCGCCCCAGTTTTTCCGAAAGGGCTTGTTTAATGATACCGGCGTCCAAGGCATTCCATGAGTACGAAGGACCGATGATCAGGACATCAATATCGCCCTTTTCTTCAAAGATGACCCTGTGAAAAAAATCATAGGGGGCAAAATTGGTAGGCACTATTTTATACACGCCGTCTGGTGCCGGATAGTTCGCATGGTACATAACCACGGGTAACACCAGAAAAAAAGAGATCGATGCAAGAAAAACAACCAGTGCCGTCCTGGAAAGAAAAGCGGGACGCATCGTCATGTTCTTACTCCGAGCAGGTGATTTTCGCCTGCCGCATCCATCGTAGACGCATGGGCGAGGTGAAAGATTTCATCGGCCACCTGTTCCGTCGAAGGGGCGAAGTCCGCCCCGGCGGCCTGTCGGAAGCGCGCATCCCACCCTTGCGTCAATGCCGTATCCATAAAACCCGGGCTGACGCAGAGGCAGCGAATGCCACGCCCGGAAAATTCCACTGCGAAGGACTCCATAAACCCTTTCAACGCCAATTTGGCACTGGCATACGCGGCGAACCCCTTGGGAGGCATCCCCGCAACCACCGAACTTAAAACAGCGATGACGGTACTACGGGAAAGCTGCAACATCTGCCGTAAATTGGGATAGATCAAATGGTGCGCACCACCAACCGCCACCTCCCAATGGTTGCGATAGTGCGCCCAATCGCTTAGATGCATGGGTTGTGGGGTAAATCCATAGGCTGCATTGTGAATAATCATCAGCTCGTCGTCCCGGGCCAAGGACGGAAGGGCAAAGGGTGCCCGGGCGATATCGCAACATACGCAATCAATCCTGTCACTGCGCAATGCCGCAGCCGCCCGCTCATCTGCGTGGTAAAGCGCCGTCACCCAATAGTCCTCACGTGCGAAACGGTTGGAAATAGCCCGTCCCAAGCCTTTGGTGCCGCCACTGATGAGTAAATATTTGCTCATGCCACCACTTTCACCAACGCTTTGCCACTCGCCGCACGCACGCCTCGTGTACGATTCTCAAAAATAATTTTCAGCTCGACAACGGAGTGACTGTCACTGCGATGCATGACCCGGGCGCTTAACAGCAACGTATCGTCCAAATAGGAAGGATTGGCATAGCGGAGTTCGACACTCAGCAGTAAGGCATTCCTTCCCGGGAAAACCATGCCAATGAAATGGGAGAGGAAAGCGTTCAGGATGGCACCATGCATCACACGACCTGCAAATCCCCGCTCCATGGCGGCGACTTTATCGACATGAATGGGGCTCCGATCTTGAGAGACCTCCAAAAATGCCTGGTGGACAGCTTTGGATATCGTGTACTCCCGCTCTTGATGCAAGCCTGGAATCATATCGGCAAACGTCAACGTATTCGCACTCATCGTATCACTTCCACCAAGGTCATGATCTTTTCCATGCTGTTGGCAAAAAACAGAAAGCTGATGGAAACATAAAGGAACGTCAGAGTGGTGGCCACGGCCTGGATGATCCTGTTGCGCATGTAAGCCTTGTAATGTTCCAGGCCCAGATATTTCTTGAGCATCAGGTTATAATAGTGATTGCATGCGACGGCACCGCCGTGCATCACCCCGAATAGTATGAAATTCATACTCAATCCATGCCACATGCCGATGACCAGGAATACGACGAACAGGGTGATGCCCACCGCATGCTGCACTTGGCCAGGGCCGAGCCCGCCCGCCAACCATTTGGAAAGCGGTGCAAACAAAATATCGCGCAAATACGTCGAGAGGGTGATGTGCCAATGATTCCAAAAATCTTTCACACACCGTGCATGGAAGGGTCGGTCAAAATTTTCTTCTATCGCAATGCCGAGAATCCCGGAAAGGCCGATCACAATATCGCAAAATCCCGAAAAATTAAGATACAAATACAGGTAATAGGCTATGCTGGAAATGAATAAATCAAAGATACCATGCGGATGACCGTCAAATAACAGGCCATCAAAAGACACACTGTTGATTATATTACTCAAAAAGAAATATTTGGTCAGGCCAACCAGGATACGCGTTGCGCAGGTGGCCAGGGGCACGGATTGCGGATTTTTTAAAGAGCGGTGAAACAGGCTGTAGCGACTGATGGGCCCAACCGGCATGATGGGAAAGAAAAAGGCATAACTGAAATGCTCCGCAAATATCGGCATGGGAATGATGCGATTGCGCACTTCAAGGGCCAGGTATGACAGGCGAAAGGCGAGATAAGACATGAACGTCATATTGATTATGGCACCGGCCAATGATGTTCGGGGCCATGTGAGTAAGGAGAGCAACTTGATAACAATCAGAACAATGACCGGCATGATGATGGGGATGAGAGCAATCTTTCCAAGAGAACCCGCATAGCGGCGCACCAGAAAATAATGACAACAAACAATAACGATATATAGAATCTGCTGCGTCACCATGGCGATTTGCGGTGCCCCTGTCAATTGCGTGGACAATTTCAGGAAACCAACGAGGTTCAGCACGGCGAACGAAGCCATTCCCAGCCTTGTCCGCGAACGGATGGCCATGCGCGCCAGAACCAGGTATGCCAGCAGCAGGGGCACGATATGAAAGGGACTGTTTTGAAAATGGGTGTCCACGACACGCCAAGACATGCGTGTGTAGAGCAGATAACCAACAAGACATCCAATCAGCAGGGCAACAAGTTCAACCAGGTTTTGAACAAGGTCTTTCCTCATTAAAATTCTCGATAGACAAGGCTCAGATTGAGCGCAATGTCGGGAACGGTCATCACCAGCAGGATGCCAGCGAGACCCAACCCAAGCGCAACAATGAGGAGGAAACGAGCCGCCGGAGAGTTCACGATGCCTTGCTGGCCAGGCAACGAGCAATCAGGTCCGCGAACTGGCCGACATTTTGTGTCGCTTCCACTTCACCCATTTTAAAACGAATGTTGAAAAGGCTTTCAACGGCGACCACAATGCTGATTTGCATCAGTGAATCCCACTCCTCAACCCCTTTTGCGCTCAATTCCGGCGTCAACACGACGGGTTCCAGAAATAATTTATCAAAAATGGTCTGCATCTTCTCGATGATTTGGGACTGATTCACTTGGCACTCCGCACGATGGATATGTTTGTTTGTTTGGGGCGATATCCCGCAATGTGTAATACATAATCCCCACCATCATCATCTTCCCGAACCGTGGTGAAACCCAGATTTTGATAATGTGATTTAACCATGCCATTTTTGGCACTTGGAAGATAATGACCGACCACCTGACTGCACCCGGAACGCACCGCGAGACGTACCAATTCGTTCAGCGCTTCTTCTTCGACCTGGCGCTTGAGGACACGACAACTCATGAGCCACGTATCGACATGCAGACAATCCCCGTCGATCTGGCCAATCACTACGGATATCAAACCATGGTCGCCAAAGCGGTCACTCAAACGTATGGTGCAGGTGACATGCTGATCCGATGCTAAAAGCGCCAATACTTCAGATTCACTGCGGCGTTTGGTCGTCAGGTTGAATTGGTTGCTTTTGTTGATGAGTTGCGCAATGCGTGGCACATCCACACGGGTGAATGCGGAAAAAGTCGCCTGCATCGCCAACGAACTCAGATAACTGTCCATATCGGTCGCGACGGACTGCAACTCCTTGTAGCGGGTCTCGCGCATGTATTGCGAAGAACGATCGCGATCTTCCCGGGTGATCACCAATGGTTCAAAATAGTGGGAATCCTCCAATTGGCCCACGTAGTCCGATGGATCGCTTGCGAGTGAAATGGTACTGACTTGCGGCAAGAATTGGCGCACAATCTCAATTTCTGCGGGGTTGTCGTCCACGAATACAAAGCTCTCCAGCCCAAGATTCAATTCCTGAGCGATGGCGCGAATATTGTCCGATTTGGGCTGCCAGTTGGCCTTGAAACACACGATATGTTGGCTGCGCAGCACCATCTCCGGATGTTTTTCAAATGGCTCCATGGCCTTGTCGTGATCATTTTTACTGCACACCGCCAGGAGTATTCCCCGTTCGGTCAGGGAAAGCACATATTTTTGGAAATATTTGAAAGCCTCACCACGTGGCGAAGTATCGCCCAGTTCAATACCCTCAAGCCCGGCGTCACCAATAACGCCACCCCATATCGTATTGTCCAGGTCGAGCACCAGGACTTTTTTCATGGGTTGGCGCAATGCTGCAATAATGCGTGCCGATTCCCGGGCCATGGCAACCAATAATGCCGGGGAACCCAATTGTTTGGATTCAAACCAACCGCGCCGGTCCTGCGCAACCAGCAATCCCATACGTGCCGCCATGAAATGAACATCGCAAATTTGCACATACGAGGGCGCATTCAGCCCGAGTTCAAGATTGAGCAGTGCTGTATAACTCCATGGCGAAGCCAATGTTTTATTACGGTAGGTTCCAAGATCATGCCCCGGGGGCGGGATAAAATTGTATAACAAAATATCCGCCTTGGTCTTTTCATGTAAGGTATGCGTCAGCGCGAGCAACTGCTGACATTCCTTTTTGAGATGCCCCTCAATCACTTGGCGATCATCCGTCAAAGCGCCCTGGTAAGAATGACGCCTCTGCGAAGGGAGCAAAATGACGACTTCCGGCTTGAAGGCAACCATATCGCTGGTATCGTCAAGTATTTCCGATGTGTAATTATCGTAGGCCCCCAAATAACAGTGCGATACATAACCGACCGCAAAAAGTGACTGTTCAATCAGTTCGCGCAGGGGATAAAGGCTATAGCCACCCAAAATAGCGATACGCAGTGACGTAACCCCATCGACAGGTGGGATATCCTTGCTGGCATCTGCGCGTTTCCTAAGAGTGGCTAAAAAAAGAATCTCTTCAAGACTGACCGCATCCTGACTCGCCTGCTTGAGGGCTTGCCAAAATTCAGGCCTTTTGGAAATGAGAAGCGATTTGATTGTATCGTAGGAATATCCCATCCCATCATCTCAAAATCACGGTAGACCCACCCGAACAGGAGTCGGAAAGCAGTCCTCCCCCACAGATGAAGACCGGGTCTGAAACGTCACCTTCCGGGAATAATGCCTGCGGATCAGAACTGGCAACAAGCATCCGTGCTTCAAGCAAGAAGCTCATCAACAGTCACAATCGTATTTCCGGCATAGTAGGCCACCCATCAAAAAACTGCAAGATCGCTATCGGCTACGGATCAGCCCGTCTCGGAAACCACATATCCCGGACGCAGCTTTTCCATGCCTTGACTGCTACAATGGTCCGGGTTCCATGGACCTTTTTTCCTGACAGGAAATGTATGACAAAACCGTATTTGACACCATGCTCCATTTTGTGCATCGTTACCCCGTTTGCTTCGGCATGTCAGCACGCACACAACATTCCTTTAACCCGTGTCTTGAGTTCGTAAGTTCCACCTCCATGGGAAAAACAAATGCGCCTCTCGGATATTCCAATAAAACAAAAATTAATGTACACGACCGGATTTTGCTTTCTATTATTTTGCACGGCTGTTCTGTTATATACCTTGACATTGCGTGAAACCATCACCGGTTACGAACATCTCCTCGACCATGAAATCGCCATCCGCCAGCATGCGGGTCGGATTACGCAATTCGTTCTCCGAGCGAGAAAGGATGAGAAGGACTTTTTGACCCGCAAAGATCCCGCCCATGCCCAGGGCACGGTAGAAAATGTGCGACTCGCCATCCGGGAAGCCAAAGCCGTGGAACCCCTGATACCACAGACGGATCGTGGTATGGAAATCAAGAAACAATTACTCCTGACGGATCATCTGGAGCGTTATGAACACCTGTTCCAAACCCTCGTCGCCGCCTGGGAGACGCGGGGATTGGATCATGAACATGGACAGCAAAAAACATTACGCGATGCCGCCCATGCCCTGGAACAGGCATTTCGTAGCATGGATACCGATGGCAAACCGAACGATGTCAGCCGCGAAACCATTCCCGGGGCACAGATGGTCTATTTGACCCTGCGCCGCTTGGAAAAAGACTACCTGCTGCGTCAGGATGAAAGTTATCTTCCCACCCTCTATGAAGAAGTGCAGCGTTTGCGTGTTCTGACCCAACAATCAACGGTGTCGGAAGCCCTGAAGGAACATTTGTATGGCCTATTGGCAACTTACCTCGAAACCATGAAAACCATTGCCACGACCGATGATCATATACAACAAACCATCGCATTGATGCGCACCGAGGTCCATCAAACCGAACCGTTGGTCGCGAAGATCAGTACCATCGCCGATGAACTGGCTGCGGCTGCGGCCACGGAAACCCGCCGGGTCGCCGAAGAACGTGCCCGGCTCATTTTTTTCGTGAGCCTGGGTGCCATCGTCATTTGTGGATGGTTGACCTACCTGATAGTCCGCTCAATCATAAGCGCCATTGCCAATCTGTGGCATTTCTCCCATGAGGTGGCTGGGGGCAATCTGGAAGCCAAAACCACATTGGACTCTCGGGATGAAATCGGCCAATTGGCGGTTGTCATGCGGGAGATGGTCAACCGCATGCGTGCCATGCGCCTGATCGCGGATCGCATGGTGATGATCATGACCTTGGCGGCACGCGGCGCGATTCCCGATCCCCTGGATGCCAAGTTTCAGGGTGATTTTCAAAAAATGTGCGGCGCCTTGAATGACATGATCCAGCGTTTGCAGGAATTACGATTGATTGCCGACCATGTGGATCGAATCAGTCGTGGCGAAGTCCCCGGAAAATTGGACGGGCAGTTTCAGGGGGATTTCAAACGCATGGTCGATGCCATCAATATCATTATCGACCAACTGAGTGGACGCCAGGCATAGCGCATCGATATCATTCATCACACATCGCACCGGTAACTAACTTCCAGTGCGATGACCTACCCCCAGGATCGTAACCGTTTTGGACAGTTTATCCCTGATCTCACTGACATTGGGTGGCTTTCTGGCAATTTTTACCGTGGCAACGCTGCTGACGCTCCCCTTGCGTCTGCGAAAATCGGAGTCGGCAGCCATCGAGGTACAAAAGGAAACTCCGTCGTCCCAGGGGGAATCCTGGATGACGCTCCTGTTGGGAGCGGTCTTGCGTCCCGTGCTGATCCTGGCCTTGACCTGGTGCCTGCTGAAAATACTCACCAACCATCCCGAATGGTTGGGACACGCCCGCATCGATGAACGCTATATCAAAGCCTGGTATTTGTTTTGGGTGATTCTGCTGTTTTTCAACGTCAACGAAGCCATTGGCCGCCTGTTCTACTTTGTCCACCGACGACGCTTCCCCATCCCTTCGGTCATGTTGTTCCTGCTGCGTCTGCTGCTCATCGGCGCAACATCCTTTGCCATTTTTCACTTTGTCCTGGATTTCGATACCTCCCAACTCCTCACTTCGACCGCCGTCGTAGCAGCCGTTGTTGGTATTGCCCTGCGCGAAGTGTTAAGCAACTTTTTAGCCGGGCTGTCCATGAACCTGGTCGGTACCGTGGAGCCGTCGCAATGGATTGCCGTCGCTGACAAAGAAGGGGAAATCATCCATCGCAACTGGCGGGAAACCCGCTTGCGCAGCACCAGCGGTCACATTTACATCATCCCCAACAACACCCTTGCCGCCAGCGTCATCAACAATATGACCTGGAACAGCCCGCTGCGACGCCATCAATTGCTGTTCACCCTCTCCTTCGGTGATTTCCCGCAAACTGTAAAAACGCTTCTCCAGGATGCCGCCAGGAGCGTGGAAGAGGTGGAACAAAGCAAATCGGTTGATGCCTTTATTCACGAATTTCGGGATTATGGGGTGGTCTACCTGGTCCGCTTTTGGAGCAGAACCTACTTCGACCGTTCCAAACTCGAAGGAATGGTCCGGGAACGGGTCTGGTATCGCTTGCGGCGTCACGGACTCTCTATCCCGTTTCCAGATGGCGGTTCGGTCTACTCGGTGGCCCCCACCCTGATTCCACGGGTCAAGAAACAACCCGGGGATTATATCCACCTTTTGCATCAATGCGGCTTTTTCAACCGTCTCTTAGCCGACATGCCCCGGGAAGCCCTCCCCGGCCCGGAACAACTTTTAACCTTCGCCGCACTTCTGGAACACCGGGTTTATGGTCCCAATGAACACTTGTTCCATCAGGGTGACGTGGGACGCTGCTGCTTCATCGTCGCCCGGGGACACCTGCACGGGAAGGTATTTTATGAAGGTTTGGAAGCAACCCAGGAATTTCGTGTGGAAACAGGGGAACTCGTGGGCGAAATGGCCTTGTTGACAGAACTGCCCCGTACTGCCTCAATCAAGGCGGAAGCCGAAGAGGTGGAACTCCTGGAAGTCTCCGCCCCGGCCTTCGATGCCTTGCTGGCCATCTCTCCGGCAGTACAACAGGCATTGGCGAATCTGGCGGCACGGCGCTCCAAGCAACTGTTTGAACAATTGCAACACCTGGAACCCGGGCAAAGCCTGTCCATGGAACACCACTTGAAACCCAATTCCTTGTTCTACAAACTGGGATTGGCGATCCATTTGTTTCGGGAAAAATAATCACGCTTCTTTGAGCGCGATGATCTCGGCATCGGCGAAACGCAGCCGCAACGTCAATACCTTGCACAATCGGATGAAAATATTTTTGGCCATTTCGGGATCATCGGCGCTGACCTGATCAAAAATTCGCCGCGACAAAATGAAAACATCCGTATCCATGATCGCGACCGCATTGGAAGACCGGGGAGCCTGATCAATAAACGCCATGTCCCCAAGAAAACCACCCCGACCAAAAATGGCCAACGTATGCTCCTTGTTGCCACCGTGAATCGGTAAAACAATGCGAATCCCCCCCTTGCGGATGAAAACCATCTCATCCCCCGGATCACCCCGTTTGAACAAGGTTTCCCCCGCTTTGAACGAACGCTCCTCCACAACCTTGCCCAATAGAGCCAATACCCCCTCCTTCCCCTCCTCCTCCAGGCCGAGAAACAACGGAAATTCATGGATCGGCAATGGCCATTCCTCGGCAGCACGTTCCAAGGCATCTCCTGCAAGGATCCGATCCTCCACCCATTCGATGGCCTCATCCAGCGTGGAAAAGGTCTGAAGATGTTGCGTCGGGCGCAACACGAGCTGTTCCAAAGGAACAATCGGTTTACGACTGCCAGACAAAACCCGGGACGGTTCGGTCAAAATAAGATGGGCACCCTTCTCGGAAAGCATGGCATCCATCTGACCCAGCATGTGCATGGCAGTAAAGTCAACGGTCTGAACCCGACTCATGTCGAGAATCAAAAAACGACACACCCTGAGTTCCGACTCCAGACGGCTGAACAACTGGTCGGTGGTGCCGAAAAACAGATTGCCCTGCAACTCGCAAATGACAACCAAATGCTGGTTTTCCTCAAGAATTTTGCGCTCTTCGGGAAAACGTTGGTGCTTGGAGGAATACTGACCACCATACAGTTTGCGGCGAATCACCGAAGTCTTGACCTGATCACGCAAAAACAAAACAACCGCCAAAGCCATTCCGGCACCGGCAGCGACAATCAGGTTGAACACAACGGCCACCACCACCACCGTGGCCACGACAAAAAAATCCAGAAAGGTTTCGTTGCGCCGCAGCAACGTGAACGTGTGCCAATCGACCATGCGCCACGCAACAACGATCAGGATTCCCGCCAGTGCAGAAATCGGCACCCAACCCAGAAGAGAACTGAAAAAAAGCAGGACCAACAGGGAAAAAAAACCTTCCAGAATCCCCGCCAACCGGCTGTGACCGCCGCTGTTGATGCTCACCAGTGTCGCACCCATGGTGCCAGCACCGGGCATTCCCCCCACCAGGGAGGACACCAAATTGCCCACCCCCTGGGCCATGAGTTCCCGGTTTGAATTGTGTCGGGATCGGGTCATGGCATCAACGACAACACAAGTTTTCAAGGTATCCACCGACAAAAGGGCCGACAAAGTCAGGGCCGGAACCAACAGAGAGAACAAATCCTGCAAACGCAACTGTCCCAATGCCTGCCACCGCCCTGCAAATCCATGACTCAGTGTGGATAAATCGACCTGAATGGCACCAACCAGCAAGGGATTGTCGGTCAAGCGCAGCAATTCCGGATGCTTGAAACCGGAGAGGAAATAACACCCCATTCCCAGGAGCAAACCAAAGACGGGAGCGGGCAGACCCCGGATGATCCGAGGAGCCGCGATCATGCCGAGGATGGTTACCAAGCCGGTCAGGATTCCGGTGCCTTGCCACAGTTCCGGGTGGGTCAAGCCTTGGGCGAGGCTGACATTCTGCGGCAATCCCAACCATTTCGGAACCTGGCTGAGAAAAATGAGCAAACCAACAGCGCTCAGATATCCGGCGACGACCGGATACGGGATGAATTTAATGATCCGGCCCCCGCCAAGGGCACCGTAGAGTATTTGCAAAAGCGATGCGATCAGGGCCACCATGGTGAGAAAAATGAGGATTTCTCCGGGCGATTGGGCACCGCTGGCGATGCGTTCCGTGGCCAGAGCCGATAAAACCGCTGCGGCAGGGGCACACGGGGCGGTAATCAGGCGTGCGGCACCACCCAACCCCGGGGTTGTCAAACCCAGAGCGATAACCCCCATCACCCCCGCCATCGCCCCCAGGGGTAGACTGGAAGCCCCCAGTGGCGCCATGGCGGCCACACCATAGGCAATCGCCGATGGCAGCGCTACCAACATCGCCGCCAGACCACCCCAGGCATCACCGATCCAAGCCGCTTTCTTCTGCATACCCACCATTTACGTCAGCTCCGGGTTTTCAGCACGTTTGCGTTTCAATCGTTTCCAATACTCCAGGCGCTTGGCAATCTCCCGCTCATGGCCCCGATCCACCGGCGTGTAAAAATGCCGATCCTGCAATCCCTCAGGCATATGCTCCTGAATCACCAAGGCGTGTTCATAATCATGGGCGTACTGATAACCCCGTCCATACCCCAATTCTTTCATCAGGCGGGTCGGGGCATTACGCAAGTGCAGTGGCGGCGGCAACGAGCCAAAGTGTCGCGCCGTCTCCTTCGCCAATTCGTAGGCAACGTACACACTGTTGCTCTTCGGGGATGTCGCCAGGTAAATCACCGCCTGGGCCAACGCCAGTTCCCCCTCCGGTCGACCCAAAAAATGATAACTCTCCTTGGCCGCCAAGGCGATCTGCAATGCCTGAGGATCGGCATTACCAATATCTTCACTGGCAAAACGAATCAATCGGCGTGCCACATACAAACCATCCTCCCCCGCCACCAACATGCGCGCCAACCAATAAAGCGCAGCATCCACATCGGAACTGCGTAACGATTTGTGTAACGCCGAAATCAGGTTGTAATGCGCCTCACCCTGCTTGTCATGCTTGAGTGTGGTGGACAACAAAGCCGCCTGCATCGTTTCCATTCCCACCCGCAGTTGTCCATCCGCACCCGCCGTCGTCATACCGACGACCGTTTCCAACATGTTCAGCGCCAGACGGGCATCACCATCCGCCCGGTCAGCCAACGCCTCGGCAACCCCTTCCGCCAATACAATGCCACCACCCAAGCCACGCTCCTCGTCCGCCAAGGCATCGGCAATAATTTGCAGCAACACATCGCGGTTTAACGCTTGCAGGGTCACCACCTTGGTGCGCGATAACAAGGCCCCATTGAGTTCAAATGAAGGATTTTCCGTGGTCGCCCCCAACAATATGATCGTGCCATCCTCAACCACCGGAAGGAAAGCATCCTGTTGCCCCTTGTTGAAACGATGAATTTCATCCATGAACAGGATGGTCGCCCGATTGGAGTACCGCTTTTCCTCACGCGCTTGATCCACGACCTGCCGCACCTCGCGCACTCCCGCCATCACCGCCGACATGGCAATAAACTTATGTTCGGTATGCGCGGCGATGATGCGCGCCAGAGTCGTCTTGCCACATCCCGGAGGCCCCCAAAAGATGAGCGACGGCAGACGTTGGCTGGAGACAGCATGATGCAGCAGGCGTCCCGGGGCTGTCACATGCTCCTGCCCCCGCACCTGGGCCAGGGTACAAGGACGCATGCGGTCGGCCAACGGAGGTAACAATGCATCCATGTGAAAACCTCGGTCAATCCCTGCGCAGGCCCCGATAATCATAAGGAATCAAGGGGATCAAACCACCTCAGCCATCAAGTCGTAGGCGGTCGCGTCCAAAACCTTGGCCGACACCATCGTCCCGGGGACCAGATGTCCCCCCTTGAGCTTGACGTGCCCATCCACTTCGGGAGCCTGCCATTGGGTACGTCCCCGATAGACCCAGGGATCCTCCTGAATCCCCTGCTCCACCAAAACTTCGCATGTCGAGCCGACCCGCGCCAGCATTTTTTCCCGACTGATCTGTTGTTGCAACGCATAGATCCGGTGCCGACGCTCTTCGGCCAGTTGGGCGGGAATTTTATCGGGCAAATGCCATGCGGCCGATCCCACTTCATCGGAATAGGTGAAAACCCCCACATGGTCAAGCTTGAATTCTGCAACGAATTGGTACAAATCATTGAATTCGTCGTCACTCTCACCCGGGAACCCGACAATGAACGTCGAACGAATCGCCGCATCCGGAACCCGCTCGCGAATCCGCGACACCAAACGGCGCACCGTCTCGCCACTCTCGGCCCGCTTCATCCGGGTTAAAACCGCCGAATGGCTGTGTTGCAACGGAATATCCCAGTAGGGCACCACCTTGGCCGATTGGTTGACATGATCCAATAAATCATCGTGGATCAGGGTGGGATAGAGGTACAACAGGCGAATCCACTGCAATTCGGACAAAGTTTCCAATTCTGTCAACAAATGACGCAACGAGGTTCGAGGACTGAGATCGCGCCCATACAAGGACGTATCCTGAGAAACCAGGTTCAATTCCCGCACGCCGCCGCGAACCAGGGCACGCGCCTCCGTCATGAGTTCTTCCGGTGTCCGGGAGCGAAACGGGCCACGCAACTGTGGAATGATGCAGAATGAACACGGATTGTTACACCCTTCGGCAATCTTCAGGTAACTGGTATGTTTGGCCGTGGTCAGTACCCGGGGAGCCCCCTCCCCTGTTTTTTTCAGCGGGGCGAACATCAGTTGGGTTTGATAACCCGGTGGTTCCACCACATGCCGGGGCTGGTCAGGGGTGTCGTGTGTTCCCACGATAAGGTCGATGGCGGGAATCTGTTCCTTGAGGAGACGCCCATGGCGTTGCGCCAAGCATCCCGTCACCGCCAAACGAACCCCGGGACGCCGCGCCTTGATGGCTGCCATATCCAGGATGGCTTGGCGCGACTCCTCTTCCGCCGAGGCGATGAACCCGCAGGTATTGACCACCAACAGATCCGCCTCCTCGGGATCGGGGGTCAAGGCATGCCCGGCCTGCACATAACGACCGAGCATTTTTTCCGTATCCACCAAATTTTTGGGACAGCCCAGGGAGATGACACCAACCTTGACCACATCCCGTTTGTGTTTCATGGCTTAAAAACGGTCAATCGCGAAAGTTGATGAATTGCAGGGGAAGTTCGTAACCCGCTTCCTTAACCTTGGCGATAGCATCCTGTAAATCATCGCGTTTTTTCCCGGTCACCCGGACCGCATCTCCCTGAATGGCCGCCTGAACCTTCAATTTGGACCCTTTGATCATCTTGCAAATTTTTTTGGCCAGTTCCGTGTCCACCCCCTGCTTGACGGTGACAATCTGCCGCACCATGTCACCCGAGGCCGCTTCCACCTTGGCAAAGTCCAGGCTCCCGGGTTCAATTTTGCGCCGGACCATTTTTTCCTTCAACACCTCCACCACCTGATCCAATTTGTAATCGTCATCGGCCAAAAGGGTAATGATCGCCCCGTCATGTTCCACCTTGGATTTGGACCCCTTGAAATCATAACGGGTGCCAATCTCCTTGGCCACTTGGTTGACAGCATTAGCCACTTCTTGAAGATTGACCTCCGAGACAATATCGAAAGACGGCATGACACGCTCCGTTGACGCTTGGATCTAGTGTTTGATGGACTCGGTTTTGATGACATCCACACCAGGGGGAACCTTGAACTCAAAGCGTTCGTTGGGAATCGTATGGTTGTAAACCCCCTTGTAAAAATGAAAATGTGATAAGTTACCCATGGAGTCGAGAATGGAGAGTTTCATCAACTTATCGTTGTTGGGTCCCAGGAGGACATCGATGTATTGCACATCCCCGGGCTTCTTGGGAGTCAGACGAATTTGCGGATATTGAAATACCGGATCCGGACTCACAGCCCAGGTAAAAACCGACTCCAGGGGTTCATTGCTGACAAAAAACGATGCCGGGGAGTTGTTCAGGCTTGTCCACTGGGCGACCGAGACCTGTTTCAAGTCCGGCTCATAAAAGAAAATATCCTTGCCATCGGAAACAATGTTTTGCACAAAGGGATACTGATAGTCCCAACGAAATTTACCTGGCCGCGAGGCGTAAAACACCCCTTTGCTTTCCGCCGGCGTCCCCTGGGCGGGATTGACCACCCGTTGCATGAACTCCGCCTCCATGGTGTGCATGCTGGCCAAAAACGTTTGCAAACGGGTGAAAACCGCATTGGCATCGACGGAGGTTATCGGGGGTCCCTTTTTGTCAACAATCTGATTTTGCACGGGTCTATCCGTCCTCACCCCGGGTCTATCCGTCTTCACCCCCTTGCCCGGCTCCTCGGATTGCGCAGCGAACGGCAACGAAATCAGCAAGACCACCAAGAGCGATAATAGCCCCATTCTGGTTGGGGCACGGTCCGAAATCAGGGAAAAAAACGTCAAAGAAACTTTGGGCATGGAATCAACCATCGCGAAGGTAGGTGGGGACGGATTGGGGAAATTGGTTCAACAAGTGCCGCGCCTCGGCAAACACCTGGGGATCATAGCCACCCTGCTTGCGAACCGATTGCACATGACGGATGAAATCATCCCGCTGATCTGGAGGTGCCGCCATATGTGTGACAATGCCATGGGCCAGTCTGGCCGCCTCGGAAACATCCACTTCATAGGCGTTGCGTGGCCAGGAGGAACGAAACCGGGACGAATCCATATCAGGGCTCAAGCCACGGTTCGGACTGTTGAGTTGTCGCTTGACCCCCTGCGGCGAGTACAGTTCCATCGGATCCCGGGGCGCTACAGTTAGCGCATTCCCGCCCGGATCGGCTGTCCACTCCTGCCACAGCGATCCCGCCTGCCGGGCAATCCGTGACCAGTTGTCCTTGGAGAACACCTGACCCGACAACGTGACCCAAGGTCGGCTGAACGTGGCCACCCGTTCGCCCACCGTCTGCAACATGGTGCGTCCCCGGTCCAGCACCTCCTGCCGGACACTGTTCATTTTATTCAAGGAAATGGCAACCATCAGGTGGAACACTCCCGGGGAAGGAATCAAATGCAGACGCCATAACGTCACGTATCGGCAAACGGGCAGGCAACCTTGACCCCGGATGCCCCACCTGCCACCATACTAACAGAGCTTACGCCAAAAAAGAAACGGCCATTGCAATCGGCTTGGAGGATAAGGGGAAATGCACAATCCAACTGCCATTACGATTCTCAAGGGTCCCGATCAGCCAAACCAGAAGAACGCAAGGGAGACACCTCATGTTCAATGATCCACGGGATTGTGGCCACGGCATCACCCGTATCGATGTCCACTATATCCGCCCGGGACTGGCCTGCTGTTACTTGGTTGTGGAACAGGGTCGGGCCGTGTTGATTGAAACCGGACCACAACTGGCCGTGCCTCGTTTGCTCAAAGTATTGGAGCAAAAAAATATTGCCCGGGAAAACGTCGAAGCGGTCCTGGTCACCCACGTCCATCTGGACCATGCCGGGGGAGCGGGTTTGTTGCTCCAGCATCTGCCCAATGCCCAACTTTACGTCCACCCCAAAGGGGCCAAGCACCTGATTGATCCCGCCAAATTAAAGGCCAGTGCCATCACGGTCTACGGCGAAGAGCGCTTTTTACACACATTGGGCGGCCTGACGCCCATCCCGGCCAATCGGGTCGTCACCCCCAAGGATGAAGACACCTTTCTGCTCATGGGACGCCAGTTCCAATTCCTCCACACCCCCGGTCACGCCATCCACCACCAAGTGGTTTGGGACCGCACAAGCCGCGGTATCTTTTCCGGCGATGCCCTGGGCATCTCCTATCGGGAATGCGATGGCCCCAAAGGTCGATTCTTGTTCCCGGCCACCACACCGGTCCAGTTCGACCCGAAAAACAGCCTGGAAAGTGTTGACCGGTTGCTGGCCCTCAAACCCGAACGACTCCATCTGACCCACTTTGATTCCATCCCTTTCGATAGTAACCTGATGGTGGATCTCAAACAACAATTGGAAGCCTATTCCGAACTGGCCTGGGGAATCCGCGCCGACACCCTGCCTGACAAAGATGATCGTCTCCTGGATGGCATCAAAGAACTCAGTTGGCAACGGTTGCAAGCCATCGGCTCCCCGTTGGACAAAATTCAATCAACGGAACTGTTGTCCATGGACTGGGGCATCAATGTCCAAGGATTGAACCATTGGCTCAATCGCTTGGAACAATCCCTCGCCGCATCGGCTTGAGTAGAGGTGAAAGCCTTTATTCTTAACAACCAAAATATGAAATTCATAAACAACTGGGAAATAAAAATGGTTATGAACCAATCCGGCATCTTGGACAACCTTCCCACGCATGCACGTAGCCTGGAGTTCGTCATGAAACCGGGCAAAGATCCGAGAACCACCCTGTCACGCCTTTCCCAGGAGTTCCCGGGAATGGACACGATCGTCGGTCTCGGACCAGCCCTGCTGCTATTCATGGGTCAACCAGTCCCTGGACTCCATGCGTTTCCCTCAATGAGCGGTCCCGGTTGCAACGTGGTGTCCACCCAGGCCGATTTATGGATCCTCATCCGCAATACCGACCAAGGGACCATTACCCGCCAGGGACGCGCCTTGGAAACCATGCTGGCCGGGGCATTTGTTTGTATACGGCGCCTGGACTGCTTCAAATACGCCGCAGGATTGGATCTCACGGGTTACGAGGACGGCACCGAGAACCCGGTGGGCGAAGAAGCCTTGGCCGCGGCCATCGTACAAAATCAGGAGAAGGGATTACACGGATCCAGTTTCGTCTCCGTACAACAGTGGCTGCATGATCTCACTCATTTCCATGGAATGCACCAGAAGGCACAAGATGATATCATCGGTCGCCGAAAAAGCGACAACGGGGAAATTGAGGATGCCCCCCATTCCGCCCACGTCAAACGGACTGCCCAAGAAAGCTATAATCCACCAGCCTTTCTGGTCCGTCGCTCCATGCCCTGGATCGATACCAGCGGCGAAGGCCTATTGTTCATAGCGTTCAGTCGATCTTTGAATGCTTTCGATGCCATGTTGAAACGCATGACTGGTCAAGAGGATGGGATTGTTGATGCCCTGTTTCAATTCACCCGCCCTGTCACGGGTGGTCATTATTGGTGTCCCCCCGTCGATGCGCATGGGAGACTCAACCTGATAGCCGCAGGACTTTAAGATTTCAAATGGTTTTTAGCAAATGATACTAGCATTCAATGCAGGATGGTTCTACAGAATATTCAATAAAGTAATCGTCTTCTTGGTTTTAATAAAATACTAATCTAAACTCTAATAGCTATCCACCCACTATGCCGGTGGATTAGACATATGGAAACGGGTATGGATTCTCAGGTGCTATGAATATTGCTATTTTGGATTGTCACGGTGGAGTGACGATTCCCCAGGAGATTCGTGATCAGTTGAACCTTCGGCCAGGGGATCGCTTGGCGTTTTCCGTGTCGGTGGAGGGGGGATTGCTTGTACAATGCCTACCTCGTCAAGACGAATCCGCAGAAATCCACCCGGTCCGCACCTTGGCCGAAATCGATCAGGCCATTGCCAGCCGTTTGGCAGATGAGATGCCCCTGCGGCATACCTCCTGGTCCGCTGTGTCAACCTTGGACGATTGGCAATGATTTACCCGACGTCGGGCGGCCCGATTCGGTTCGATTGGGACTGCGCCGCCTTCGTTTGGCATGGGTGGCGAATTTCTTTTTTTGCGGGCTGGGGGGGACTGATGGCGTGGGAGCTTCCTGGGCGCAGTGGAAGGGATGGTTCAGATCCAATGGCACCTTGCTACGCAGAATGCGCTCGATGGCGGTGAGGTATTTGCGTTCCGAGGTGTCGCAGAAGGATATGGCAACGCCCGTGCGACCAGCTCGCGCCGTTCGGCCAACCCGATGGATGTAATTTTCAGGTTCCAGCGGCATGTCAAAGTTGATGACATGACTGACTTCACGGATATCGATACCCCGTGCGGCGATATCCGTGGCCACCAGGACCCGGATCTGGCCCGCTTTGAATTTACGCAAGGCTTCCGTTCGGGCATTTTGGGATTTGTTGCCATGAATGGCTTCCACTTGTACTGACTGTTTCGTCAATCCCTTGGCCAAGCGGTCCGCTCCGTGCTTTGTTCTGGTGAACACCAACGCACGTTCAATATTTTCTTGCTCCAGACAATGTTTCAAGAGTTGCGGTTTGTGGGCTTTTTCCACCAGCAACACTTTTTGGTTGATTCCTTCCACCAGGGTTGCACGGGCGGTCACCGCCACTTCCAGGGGATCGTGCAGCAGACTGGTGGCCAAGCTGGCGATTTCAGTCGGCATGGTGGCCGAAAAAAGAAGTGTTTGCCGTTTTTTGGGCAGTGCGGCGGACACTTTGCGGATGTCATGGATGAATCCCATGTCCAACATGCGGTCCGCTTCATCGAGGACGAAAATTTCCGTGTGTCCCAGTCGGACGTGACCTTGATTTTTCAGGTCCAGGAGACGACCCGGGGTGGCGACGAGGATATCCACCCCGCGCTGGAGTGCCCTGACCTGGGGATTTTGCCCAACGCCGCCAAAGATGACGGTATGGACCAAGCGAAGATTTTTGCCGAATTCGCGAATGCTTTCACCGACCTGGGCTGCGAGTTCCCTGGTTGGGGTGAGTATGAGACAGCGGATGGGGCGGTTTTGGGCAAGGGATTTTTTTTTCGCCAGCAGGTCGAGAATGGGCAAGGCAAAGGCGGCGGTTTTGCCGGTTCCGGTCTGGGCGATACCCAACAGGTCGCGCCCCGAAAGTACCGGGGGTATGGCTTGAATTTGGATGGGCGTGGGTTCCAGGTAGCCGATCTTGGCCAGAGTGGATTGAATGGTCGCGGATAGATTCAGCGGAGCGAATGGGGACACATGATTCCTAGCGAAGAAGGGTGGGTGCCATTGGATGATCTGGAACGTCCAACCCCACCGCAGAATAATCAGCCGCCCATGAGGCCACGCTAGTTCATGGGCGGCGGGATGTCAACCTTCTTCGCTATAAGCGCGGTGGAATCGGTGGTTGTATTCCTATGGTGGACCCCAAGATGTGACAGTTGGTTAAGCTAAATTGCCAACTTTCTCGGAAAAAGGCGTCACACCTTGTCCGAGAAAACATCGTCCAGGGACTGGGCATCCACAAATCGGAGGCTCCATTCCTCCAGGGAGGATAGCTCGGCTTTGGCGATCTTTTCGCTGGCCCAGTCGGGTATGGAGCCAAAGCGGCGTTGCAATAGGCGCATCAACATGGATGCAGCCTCTTTTTGCTGAACCATCAGAACCCATTTTGGATTCGTGTTCTCAATAACACTTTGCGCAAATTGTGACATCATTTTCTCTTCCTCCCCTGGACGCACCCGCCGAATAATTTCCCGGACATCCTTTTCATCGTAACGCCTGTACGTTTCCACCACATACCGCATGATGATCATGAAGTCATCGGATGGAACATCTGTCAAAACTTCAACGAGAAAATCCTTGATCTCAAGTTGCTTCCCATCCCTCGTTGCATACTTTGCGGCCAACAACCAAGCCCTCAGGTATGGCTGTTTAGAAAGCTTCTGATCCTCAACATGGCCCAAATCGAAAAGGGAAAACTTGAAATCCAGAAGGTATGGCCGCCACCCCGTTGGTGCATCTACCAACGCCAGGAAATTATTTGGAATGCGCCATTTGTCCGCTCCGTGGTATACGACCAATGGAACAATAGCTGGTAGTCGTTTCCATTCTGGATTTTCTCGTTCCCATTGCTCAAGTGTTCTGACCATATACCTCAATAATTGCCACGCTACAAATCGATCTGGATAGCTCTTATGGTCAATCAAGGTATACAAGAAAGCTTCATGTCCATGAACGGTCTTTACCCGAAAAAGTCGGTCTGTCAGATACTCTTGGAGTTCCAGATCAACGAAGGAGCCGGAAACCAACTCCGGGAGTTCATCGGACAGCAACTCCGATATTTCGACCGGAAGCCGTTCACGAAGCAGGTATGCCGCTCTTTCTGGATCTGAGAGCAGGATCTTCAGGAAACGGTCATGCGGGTGGGCAATCTTGCTCATAATAGCGTACCAGGGACATGATGCCCCATTAGAGAGAAAAAAAACAACTGCAAAACCGTGGGGCTTTGAACTGGGATCGGCTTATCGAACGACGATATTGACCAACCTTCCCGGGACAACGATGATTTTGACAATGGTTTTTCCCTGGAGGTGTGGGGCCAAGGCGGAATCGTTCAATGCCTGGGATTTCAGCGTTTCCTCATCGATATCGGTTGCGACCTGGAGACGGGAACGCAATTTGCCATTGACCTGGAGGATGATCGTCATTTGTTCGCGAACCAGGGCATTGGGATCGGCTTGAGGCCAGGGGTGTTGGTCGAGGCCCCGGGGGTGTCCCAGGGTTTGCCACAACTCTTCGGTGATGTGGGGGACCAGGGGATTGAGGAGCTGGACGGTTGTTTCCGCCAATTCGCGCAGGATGGATTTGGCGACCGGGTCGGCCTCCTGCAAAGGGTGATCCGCCAACCAACGGGTTCCGGCGTTGACCAATTCCATGACGGCGGCGATGGCGGTGTTGAATTGAAAGCGTTCCAGATCGCGACTGACCCGATCGATGGTTTCATGGGTTTTGGTGCGCACTGTTTTCAGTTCGGCGTTTTCGGGGGTCGTGGTAGCGGGGGGGATATCCGCAACCCAGGGTGCTGTTTCCCGGACCATGCGCCACAAGCGGTTGAGAAAGCGCCAGGCACCATCGACCCCGGTATCGCTCCATTCCAGGTCTTGCTGCGGCGGGGCGGCGAATAACATGAACAATCGTGCGGTGTCGGCACCATAGCTTTGGATCAATTCCGCCGGATCGACGACATTGTGTTTGCTTTTAGACATTTTTTCATTACGTCCGACCACGACGGGTTGCTGGCATTCGCAACACACCAGTTCTCCCCCCGCGCTTGTCTGTACCTCTTTGGGGTAGCGCCAGCCATGGTTGGGACAGGACAGGGTATCTTTGCGCACCATCCCCTGGGTCAGCAAACGCCGGAATGGTTCGTCGGTGGTCACCAACCCCTCGTCGCGCAATGCTTTGTGGAAAAAACGGGCGTACAGCAGGTGCAGGACGGCATGTTCGATGCCGCCGATGTATTGATCCACCGGCATCCAATGATCGACCCGGTTTTTGTCCAGGGGGGCGTCCTGGCAATCGCGGCAGCAATAGCGCAAAAAATACCAGGAGGATTCCATGAAAGTATCCATGGTATCGGTTTCGCGGCGGGCTGGGGCATGGCATTGCGGGCAGGAAACGCGGGTGAAGGAGGGCAGGTGATCCAGCGGATTGCCCTGGACATTAAAATCGACTTGTTCGGGCAGTTTGATGGGTAATTCCGTTTCCGGGACGGGGACGACGCCACATTGCGGGCAATGAATCATGGGAATGGGATTACCCCAATAGCGTTGCCGGGAAATGCCCCAATCCCGCAGACGGTAATGGGTTCGTTGTTGGCCCAGGTGCCGTTCCACAAAGGTTTCCATCACCTTGATTTTTCCGGTTTCGTTGTCCAGTCCGTCGAAGGGGCCGGAGTTGACCATGGTTCCCGGCCCGGTCCAGGCTTCTTTCAGGGTGGCACCATCGAGGGGCGCACCGGGAGGTTGGATGACGACGTGGATGGGCAGATCATGGGCTCGGGCGAATTCAAAATCGCGTTGATCGTGGGCGGGGACTGCCATGACGGCCCCGGTGCCGTAGCTCATGAGGACGAAATTGGCGATAAAGATGGGAACTTTGGCCCCGGTCAGGGGGTGAATGGCTTTGAAGCCGGTGTCGTACCCTTTTTTTTCCAGGCGTTCCAGGGCTTCTTCGCTGGTACCTGTTTGTTGGCACTCCTGGATGAAGGCGGTAGCTTTGGGATCGGTGGCGGCGACACGTTGGGCCAAAGGGTGTTCCGCCGCGACCGAGCAGAATGTTACGCCCATGATGGTGTCGGGGCGGGTGGTGTAGACCGGCAAGGTTTCCGTGAGGCCGTCGATGGCGAAGGCGAATTCCAAGCCGTGGCTTTTGCCGATCCAGTTGGCCTGCATGGTGCGGACGGTTTGCGGCCAATCGGGGAGTTGCTCCAAACCAGCCAACAATTCGTCGGCGTAGGCGGTGATGCGCAAAAACCATTGTGACAATTCCCGCCGCTCCACCAGGGCACCACTGCGCCACCCCCGACCATCAATTACCTGTTCGTTGGCGAGGACGGTTTGGTCCACCGGATCCCAGTTGACCAGGGAATTTTTACGGTACACCAATCCACGGGCATACAGTTTTAAAAAGAGCATCTGCTCCCAATGGGCGTAGTCGGCATCGCAGGTGGCCAGTTCCCGATCCCAATCGTAAGCCAGTCCCATGGATTTCAATTCCTGGCGCATGAACGCGATGTTGGCGTAGGTCCATGTGGCGGGATGGGAATTTTGTTGCCTTGCGGCGTTTTCAGCCGGCATGCCGAAGGCGTCCCAACCCATTGGGTTCAGGACGTTTTTTCCAAGCATGCGCTGGTGACGGGCAATGACATCGCCGATGGCGTAATTGCGTACATGGCCCATGTGGATGCGTCCGGAGGGATAGGGGAACATCACCAGGCAATAAAATTTTTCCCGATTATTGTCCTCCAGGGCGCGAAAGGTTTTGTTGGTTTCCCAGATTTGCTGCCATTTGGCCTCGACGACCTGGGGATTGTAACGAATTTCCTGGTTTTCCGATGCGCTCATGATTGACCTGAAGGGGGTTGAAAGGTTGGATGATCCCGGGGTGACGGCTTTTTTTTGACGGGGTTGCTGGGGAAAACGGCGTCCATAATCTTTATTAACATAAGGAAGATCCCTCGGGCAAATCCGGTGATGCTTTGTCAGATTGTGTCATAAAATATGCGTCGGGGTGAAAGAGTGTTTTGACAAGGGGGGGATGGGTTGCTATAGTCCCCTCGATAGCGCTATAACGGAATTTCATTACTGTGTCATTGGAATTGATTTTATTGATGGGAAATCGGTGTGGGGTGGAGCCGATTCAGAGGGTCGATGGGTGCTGCGGGGGTGGCTTTGAGAAGTCCGGGTCATGGCTCGGACCGTCAGTCTAATTGTATGTTCATTGGGTTCAGAGGTGAATCCAAGGTTAGGTCGGTCTCCCAAAGGGAAAAAGATGCTTTTTTCTTCCGGGGGACGCAATGTTGGGAGGAAATATGAATAGCCATGACCTGGTCATTGTTGGGGCCGGATTGTCGGGCATGCGTGCCGCCCTGGAAGGGGCCAAAGCGGGTATCGATGTGGCGATCATCACCAAAATTCACCCTTTGCGCAGCCATTCCTGCGCTGCTCAGGGGGGGATCAACGCCGCCATCAATCCCGAGGATTCCCGGGAATCCCATGCCTTCGATACGGTCAAAGGGGCAGACTACATCGGCGACGAAGATGCGATCGACCTGATGTGTCAGGAGGCTCCCGAGTGCATTCTGGAAATGGATGCCATGGGGACCCCCTTTTCCCGTTTTGAAGGTGGCATCATCGCCCAGCGCGCCTTTGGCGGCGCCAGCTTTGACCGCACCTGTTACGCCGCCGACCGTACCGGTCAGGTGTTGTTGCACACCCTGTGGGAGCAGTTGGTCAAGGCTCGGGTGAAAGTGTACGAAGAGGTGAGTATCTTCAAGGTCGTGGCCGACAAGGAAGGGGTCATCGTCGGCGTGGTGTGCTACGACATGAAGACGGGTGAAGTGTTTCCGGTGCGCAGTCGTGGACTTTTGATGGCGACGGGTGGTTATGGCCGGGTGTATATTTCCAACACCAACGCAACAACCAATACCGGTGACGGTATGGCTTTGGCGATGCGTGCGGGCGTGCCGCTGGCCGACATGGAATTTGTGCAGTTCCATCCCACCGGCCTCCTGACAACGGGGGTGTTGGTGACCGAGGGCGCCCGGGGTGAGGGTGGTATCCTCATCAATTCCGAAGGCGAGCGTTTCATGGGGCGTTACGCACCCAAGAAAAAAGAACTCGCCTCCCGTGACGTTGTGGCGCGGGCGGAACAGACCGAGATCATGGAAGGGCGTGGGGTGAACGGGGCCATCCTGTTGGACCTGCGTCATCTCGGGGCGGAAAAAATCATGGAGCGGCTGCCGCAGATTCGCGAATTGGCGATGGATCTGGAGGGGGTTGACCCCATCCTGGCACCCATTCCCATTCGCCCGACGGTGCATTATTCCATGGGTGGCATCCGTACCGACAAATGGGGCGAGGCCCCGGTGAAAGGATTGTTTTCCGCGGGCGAGGCGGCATGCGTTTCGGTGCATGGGGCCAACCGCCTGGGTGGCAACTCCTTGTTGGATACCATCGTTTTTGGCAAGATCACCGGTCATTATGCCAGTGCCGCCATGGCCAAGGAAAAGGGCAAGCCGTATCGCGATTTCCCCATGGAAGCGGTGGAAGAGGTCAAGGCCGAGATCGACGCCTTGAAGAAACGTAAAGATTCCGGCCTGCGTCCGTCGCAGCTCCATGAAAAAATGGCAACCGCCATGAACCTTCATTGCGCCGTGTTCCGCACCCCCGAATCTTTGAAAACCATTGAAGGGATGATTCCTGAATGGCGTGACGGCTATGAAAAGGTCCATCTGGATGATAAATCGACGGTGTTTAACGTCGATCTGCTCCGGGCCTGGGAGTTGCGCAACCTGATCGACCTGGCGGAATGTATTGTTCGCGGTGCCGTGGCGCGCACGGAATCCCGGGGTGCCCATTCCCGGACCGATTTCAAGGAACGTGATGACGCCAATTGGCGTAAGCACACCATCAGCAAATGGGATGCCGCCAAAAAGCGGGTGGTGCTGAGTTATGAGGATGTTCGTACCGTGGGTAATCCCAAGTACAAACCCATGGATCGGACTTACTGACATGGAAGGGGGATGGGCCGCCCGGAGGGATTGATGACCGGAGCCCAACCTTCCGTAAGACCATTTGGAGTCGGTTATGGCTGAAAAGACCTATACGTTTCGAGTTCAGCGCAACAAGGTCACTGGCGATGGCAAAGTGGAATCCCGTTGGCAGGATTACAAGCTGTCGGCAGAACCTACAACCACGGTGCTGATCTGCCTGGAGCGGATCAAGGGGCAGCAGGATGGGACGCTGACCTATCGCATGTCGTGTCGTTCGGCGATTTGCGGTTCGTGCGCCATGAAAATCAGCGGACGCACGCGCCTGGCCTGTAAAACCCATGTGGAAAAAGTGGCGGATGCCAATGGGGTGATTCATGTCTCCCCCATGTCCAACCAACCCATCCTCAAGGATATGGTGGTGGATATCCGTCCGTTCTACAACCATGTGCAAAAGATCAAGCCCTATCTGCAGGAGGGGCCCGAAACCGATAAAAATGTCGGTCGGTCCTCATACGATCAGGTGAACCACGTCACCCAATGCATCATGTGCGGCAGTTGTTATTCCGACTGCACCATGGCGGAGGTGAGTGACAAATTTATCGGCCCGGCGGCGTTGGCCAAGGCGTTTCGCTTCGTCTCCGACCCGCGTGAAGGTAAAAAAACCGAGCGCCTGCGGGAACTCTCCGAAATGCATCAAATGTGGAGTTGTTGCCGGTGCGCCCAGTGCGTCGAGACCTGCCCCAAGGATGTCAAACCCATGGAGGCCATTGTCAAGCTCAGGGCTCGGGGGATGCAAAAAGGTTTCGTCGATGGTCCGGGTCAAAAGCATGCGTTGGCCTTCCACGGCGATATTCAAAAAACGGGCGATCTCAACGAATTCACCCTGATGCAACGCACCATCGGCATCGTGGGCACCTTGGGTGAGTTGGGAATGGCGCTGCATTTGATGAAAAAGGGTAAAATCCCTTCGCCATTTCCCCACAAGTGTGACGGGGTCGAAGAATTGGGCAATATCTTCAGGATTCTCGAAGAGAACCCCTTGGATGTTGAGACCAAGGCCAAAGAGGTGGCACCCGAATAGGGGCCGGTATCTGGGAGAATAGAACATGTCTCTGGAATTTTCCTTTTATCCTGGTTGCGCTGGCAAACAGGTGCAAAAAGAGGCCAAAAGTGCGGCGCAAGCCGTGGCACGGGAGTTGGGTATCACGTTGCATCCCATGCCCAGGGCCTCCTGTTGTGGAGCAGTCAGTCTGCGTGAAGCCAAGCTGGCCTTTTCGCTGGCCGTGGCGGCGCGTATCCTTTCAGAAGCCGAGGCGGCGGGGCGTAACATTTGCACCATCTGCAACACCTGCCTGCAAACCTTGAGTCACGCCAATTATCGCTTCAAGCATGAGCCGGACATCTTGGAAAAGATCAACGGCGTATTGAAAAAAGCGGGCGTCCGACCCTACAACGCCACCATCAAAGTGCAACATTTGCTGTGGGTGGTGACCGATCAGGTGGATCAAAAATTGCTGAAGAGCAAGATCACCCGTCCGTTGCAAGGGTTGAAAGTGGCTCCGTTCTACGGTTGCCATAACCTGCGTCCTTCGGAAATTTACGAATCCAAGGCGGGAGATGAAGCGGACCATCTGGATCGTTTGATCACCTTGTTGGGTGGTTCCCCGGTTTCCTACAGCGGATCGCGTAAATGTTGTGGCTTCCATGTCATGTTGTCGGACCCCACCGAAATGCGTTCCATGGTGGGTAAAAACTGTATCGACGCCAAGGATAATGGTGCGGAACTCATGATCAGCCCCTGTACCTTGTGTGACATGTCCATGAGTGCCTATCAAATGCCGGCGGAAAAAGTGTTGAATCGTTCCATCAACCTGCCGGAGATGAACTTTGCCCAATTGTTGGGTGCTTCGATGGGCATTGATGCGACCGAGTTGGGATTGGAACGGTTGCACGTCGATCCCAGACCGATCCTGCGTTCCAAGGGGCTATAATGGGGGGTGACATCAGGGAATGGCGTTGGTGTTTTTCCTGAGTGTCGTGAGTTGATTTGTTTGGGGTGATTGGTCGAAGGCCATCCGGTGACGGGTGGCTTTCGTTTTTGTGCGCCCGGCAGGGCGCA
Organism: Magnetococcales bacterium; assembly: GCA_002753515.1. GTDB lineage: Bacteria > Pseudomonadota > Magnetococcia > Magnetococcales > UBA8363 > UBA8363. The sequence continues at coordinate 102 of PEAK01000038.1, read as the reverse complement.
CTTACTTGGGGGTGAAAGTCCCCTACAGGCCCGGCAAGGGGAACTGTTAGCCGGACGGCAAGGGTGTCCACCGTGAGGTGGGATCTGAAGGAAGCCGCAGGC
>PEAK01000125.1 GCA_002753515.1 Magnetococcales bacterium | reverse complement strand
GTTTACGCAAACAGCATCATGGGCAATTTCAGTGGTGGCCATGACTTCCTCCAAGTTACGTCAACGAGAAAGCCTTTGTAGCACAACTAATCAATTAATGAAACTGTGGCAGGCCACCAAGGGAAATAGCAGTTATCGTTTATTGAAGGCAAATGGTATTTGAGTTCTTCCCGGTGAACCAGTACACCGGGAAGAACTCCTTGAACTTTAAAGAAAGGGATTTTCCAAAACCATGGTCTGATCGCGATCGGGTCCGGTTGAGAGGATAGAGACTCGGACGCCAGTCAATTCTTCCAGTTTGCGAATATAGGCCAGGGCTTCGGGGGGCAGGTCTTCCAAACATTTGGCCTGGGACAGAGAGGTTTTCCAACCCGGAAGGTTTTCGTAGATGGGCTCGCACATCTCCAAAACGGAAGGATCGGAGGGCATATCTTTGATACGGCTTCCGTTGCGCTCATAAGCGACACAAACGCGCAATGTTTCCAGCTCATCCAGGACATCCATTTTGGTCAGTGCCATGCTGGTTAGTCCGTTGGTACGCGCAGCATGTCGCACGACCACGGCGTCAAACCAGCCGCAACGGCGGGCACGACCGGTCGTGGCTCCAACTTCGTGCCCAACCCGGCTTAAATGTTCGCCTATGGAATCATTGAGTTCGGTGGGCATGGGACCCGAGCCGACACGGGTGGTATAGGCTTTGGTGATTCCCAGAACATGATGCAACGCCGTGGGACCGACCCCTGAGCCGATGGCTGCGTTGCCAGCAACCGTATTCGAGGATGTGACAAAGGGATAGGTTCCATGTTCCACATCCAACATGGTGCCCTGCGCCCCTTCAAAAAGGATGCATTGGCCATTGCGCGTGGCCTGATGCAACAGTTGGCCAACATCTTCGATGTAGGGCGCCAGGACAGCAGCCATGCGCATGGTTTCGTCCCGAATGGCCTCAAAAGAAAACGTGGCAGCGTTATAAAAATTTTCCAACATGAAATTATGGTAAGCCAGATTGTCACGCAACTTGGCCTCAAAGATTTGCCGGTTGAGGAGATCGCTCATGCGGATGCCACGACGGGCGGCACGATCTTCATAGGCGGGGCCGATACCACGTCCGGTAGTACCAATTTTGCCTTTGCCTTTCCGTTTTTCCCGAGCAATGTCGAGTTCCCGGTGATACGGCATGATCAAATTGGCCTGGGCAGAAACCTTGAACAGGTTGCTGTTGACGGCGACACCCAGTTCGGCCAGATGCTGAATTTCTTCGATCAGGGCACCGGGATCGACAACGACACCATTGCCGATGAGGCAGAGTTTGTTGGCCCGGACAATCCCGGAGGGGATCAGGTGCAGAACGTATTTTTTTCCTTGGATGACAAGGGTATGGCCGGCGTTATGTCCCCCTTGGAAGCGCACGACCGCATCGGCGAATTCCGTGAGCAGATCGACGATCTTACCCTTTCCCTCATCTCCCCATTGGGTTCCCACGATGACGACATTAGACATGTATTGGGCGACTCCCTGACTCCGGTTGCATGACGAAATGAGGAACTATAAACCAATTCGGTATGATTGGAAATTTTTTTTTAATCATCTGAATATTAATGAAAATATGGACAATTCAACGATGGATTCATCGTGATGTCGCCATGGGGTATGGCAGGTTGTGCCAGATCAGATGAGGGGACGCTCCTTGTTGGTCTGTACATTGCAAAGTCTTAGCAAAAGCAGGTTAACATCAGATTATCATCCTGAATGAGAAGATGGCGGAATTTCGTGATTTTTTATTTTTTTAATATAGTTAAATATAAACAGTTACCGGGTCGAACCGGATGATTCGAAACGAGTATGGCAAAATATTGACGCATTTGGAGTCGATGGTTTGCGATGCCGATGCTGGCCGATGGAGATTGAGATGAGTCGTCTTCTCACGATACTGAAGGAGTTGGAACGGGACTTTCGGGCCTCTCCAGCGGGGTCGTCCCGGGATGCGGGGGTCGGTCGGGGTCATCTGACCACGGGCATCCGGACTATGCCGTCCCGCACTTTGTGGGGGGGGATGATCCTTGTCCTGATTCTGTTGGCGGTATGGAATATCACCTGGAACACCTGGATCTTGCAATCCGCCAATGCCGAAATCCCCCCACCTGCTCCATCCATTTTTGGACCAGGGGATATCCAGGCGATTACCGACCCCATTGGTGCCGGAATTTTAATGGACGGCCACTTTGTCGGCGTGACGCCGTTGCGTTTCGATTGGGAGCCGGGAACCCACCGCCTGGAAATCAAGAAATATGGCTATCACGACCTTGTCGTGGATATCACCATCGAGAAGGGGCGACGCATGGAGGTCGATCTCAAGCTCTACCCCTTACAGCAGAACAATCCCCATGCTTCCGAGTCGACTACACCGGTTTCGGTATTGCCATCCCCTGTCGCTGTCAAACCGTTGACCGATCCGGCCAAACCATCGGCCTGGGTGGTGAAGCCGGGCCAGGGTGAGCCCAAGGAGACGGAAACTCTCGGCAAGGAAAAAGACGAGGGGCGGGTTTATACCGTGCAGGATACCGATAGCCAAAAGATTACCGGACGGGTACAGGAAGTGGCACGCAGCAACATGCCCTTCCGTTACAGCATTCAGGTGGGGGCTTTTCTGGATCGTGACAGCGCCTTGAGAATGGCCGCGAGCTGGCGCCGCAAAGGCTATGATGCCTACGTTTTGGAGCTTTACGGCATCAAAGATCCCAGTCGGTTATGGCAAAGTGTCCGCATCGGCCGTTTCGACAACATCCTCGTGGCTCGACGCTATTTGGATACGTTCCGCGCCAAAGAGAAGAGTGACGGCTATCTGGCTTTGAGTGATTCATTCGCCCCGCCAACAGCGACCTCTTTAAGCACGAATGCCGTACACGGAGCCGTTACCAGCAAGGGTGCGGGTAAAGCGTCGAACGGTACTGCCGAAGCGACTGCGAAAGGAAATGACAGGGTGCCACAGGGGCAGGTCGCTGCTGTCCCATCCCATGACCTCGAAAAAACGGTACCGGGAAATGCCATCATATCCGCCGGGACTGTTGCGCCTGGAATGGATTTGGATACCAAATCCCTGGAGAAAAATACCAAACCTGCCGTGGACGGGGCTGACGGAACCAGTACCGGGCATACCAAGGAAAAACTCGGTTTCGGCCCAGTGGCCGTATCGGTTGACGATGGAAGGTCCAGGCAGGCCAATGGTGTACCGTATCAAGCCGAAATACCTGCGGTGCCGACGCCGGTTGTCAAAGATTTAAGCGTTGATTTAAACAAGGTTGGCGATCTGCCCGCCACTAAAAAAGTGCCCGAGGTGGTTGTCAACGACAATGCGGGGAAAACCATCTCGCATGAAGGGGATGCGCTGACTACAGCAAAGGGGCCAACGATTGCCGGGTCTGTTTCTACGACGCTTGATCCCAAGGCCGAAGGCGATGTGTCAACATGGTATAGCCAAGCTGTGGAACTGGAGAAAAACAACAAGAGTGAGGGTGCGATTGAGTTGTACAATAAAATTCTGGCACGGGATTCCGGGCATTTGTTGGCCCGGCAACGCTTGGCACGTGCATACGTGGAGACTGGCAAGGTCAGTGAAGCCTTGAACGTACTCAAACCAGCGGTTTCCGGGCGCGATAGCCGCAGTTTGGCGAGCAGTGACCCCAACTTTTCCGCCTTTTTGGCCGCCCTGTACCAGCGCCAGGAAGAACATCGCAAAGCAGCGGAGTTGTATGAAGCCTTATTGAGCCTGCAACCTGTCAAAGGAATCTGGCAGATGGGACTGGCTATCTCTCAGGAAAAGCTTAATGATCCCGTCAATGCCCTGAAAAATTACGAAAAAGCCTTGGAGAGCGGTGATCTGAGTACCCGATTGCGTGCTTTTGTACAAAAGAGGGTGCGTGCCCTGAAACCTTAAGTTGTTGGTTCTGTGGCTGCTGCGCTCGACGGTCAGTTTTTTCATCAACACATCGTTTGTTGAACGTCTCAACGCTACTGATCGTGGACAGAATGCCAGGAAAGCGCGCAAGAGCTATTGT
>PEAK01000124.1 GCA_002753515.1 Magnetococcales bacterium | reverse complement strand
TCTATGTTGTTTTGGTGGGTCTGCGCCGCTCATTCTTTTTGCGTCCTCGACCTTGCGTTAAAAGTGAAACTATTATAGCATGTTCCAATAATTTCAAAAGGTTAAATGTGACAAAGTAGAACTATCCGCTCCATGAGCAAATCTGCCAAAGGTTCGGCCCACTCGCTGCGATCGTGAAATTTATAGCGAACGATCAGCCTGGACAGGGGTTCTAGGTAGAGAAATGCAAAGTAGACCCGCTCCGGAAGACCGATTTCGTACAAACAGGTACCGCATTCGCTGACCGTCCCTTGGGTGGAGGTACCGCAGGTCAGGCAATAATTTTTCGGTAAGGGTGGTAGAGTCGTGATACAGTGGGTACATAAAAACGCGCTATCGGGGATACTGCGACCGCAGATGGGACAAAATACCGGGAACAGGACGTTCAGTAGCGCTCGGAGCATCGGTTTGACCGCCTGTATCGGATGGGTCATGGCAAGGGTCCGTAACGACATGGATACGCAGGTTGCAAACGGGGAATACGGGTTATTTTTCCTCCAATGGTCGCATGAAATAATACCGGAAGACCATCCCATTTAAAATTTTTCCTCGAGCAAGCCCAACCATGCGCTTTATTCCGATAACTCCCCATTCCTGTGTTGTTTCAGGTGTTGATGATCCATCAGGTGTTGATGATCCCGGGGGGTATCCCGTGGATTTCACCCGGGTACGCCATCGGTGGGCACAGGTGGCGGGGCATCCGGAAGCCTTTGCCGGCTCTCTTTTGGAGCGCGTTGGTGCCTTGTTGGCGTTGCGTCTGCAGGAAATTAAAGATCAGCCGGAAATCATACTGGATTTAGGGTGCCGCAGCGGTTTGTTGCGTCAACAATTGCAGGTGGCCAATGCCGGTAAAAGCCGTATTGTTTCGGCTAGCTTTGCCGTAGGTTGGGCCATGCAAGGTCCCCGTTGGTTGAAACCGTTCAGGAAACAACCGGAAATGGCCTGTACGCACCCCTTGGCGTTGCCCTTTGCCAACGCAACCTTTGATGCCGTGGTTTCCAATCTGGCTTTGCATTGGTTGGGTGATCTCAAGGGGGCGTTCCGGGAGATACGACGGGTTCTCAAGCCGGGAGGACTTTTATTGGTGACCCTTCCCGGGGATGATACGTTGATCGAATTGCGGCAATGCCTGGCCACATTGGACCGCCAGGCCTATGGTCGCATGTGGCCCCGCATGGTCTCCTTCCCTTCGGTACACCAGGTTGGCGATGACCTGTTACAGTTGGGTTTTCGCTTGCCGGTGGTGGATCGGGATCGCGTGCATACCACCTTTGCCGATATATGGCAATTGTTGCGTCATTTGCGTACATTGGGAAGCTGCAATCCCTACGCGGAGCGGGTTCCTGGCTTGACCGGGAAAAAATTCTTTGCCGACCTGCAAAACCTTTACCGAACGCGTTATCCGCATGCGGACAACCGTCTGTCGGTGAGTGTGGAAATCCTGTTTGGCCATGGTTGGCGCGCATCCTGAGGTGACTTTCCTGACAATGACACGAATTGCATCGGTTTCTTTATCCATGGAAACCAGGTCAGTCGGCACCCGTGCCTGCCAGGAGAAGTACAACCGCCTGAGAGGCCACCCCTTCGTTACGTCCGGTGAATCCTAATTTTTCTGTGGTGGTTGCCTTGACATTGACGGTTGTGACGTCAATTCCAAGAATGGCGGCGATGGTTTTTGCCATGTCGGGCATGTATGGGGCCAATTTGGGGCGTTGGCAGATGATGGTGGCATCGACGTTGAGTATGTGCCAACCTTGCATTTGAATTTTTTCTTTGACGGTGGCGAGTAAAATCTTGCTGTCGATACCCGCATAGTTGGGGTCGGTATCGGGGAACAACCGACCGATATCCCCCAGACCCGCCGCACCCAGCAAGGCGTCAATGATGGCGTGGAGCAACACATCGGCGTCCGAATGACCCAGCAATCCCCGGTCGTTGGGGACGTGAATGCCTCCCAACATCAAGGGGCGTCCTTCAATCCAGCGATGTACGTCCAGCCCTTGTCCCACACGTAATTTCATGACACCTCCTTCTGAAACCATTTTTGTGCCAACTGCAAATCGTCAGGTTGGGTAATTTTAATATTTTTGACGTCTCCAGGGACTACCCGTACCGGTATTCCACCCCATTCGGCAAGTGATGCGTCATCGGTGGCGTTGAAACCGGTCTGACGGGCACGTTCGTGTAAATCCAGGATGGTCCCGTGACGAAACAGTTGCGGGGTTTGCGCCAACCATATATGGGAACGCTCCAAAGTTTCCACAATGATCCCCCGGTGCGGATCAACCCGTTTGACGGTGTCGGCGGCGGGAATGGCGGCACAGAGCGCTTCGTTATCCCTACGGCTGGCACACAGCCGGGTTATCAGGTCTTGGCTGGGAAAGGGCCGGGCCGCATCATGGATACCAACCCAGGCATCGGCGGCCAAGTCGAGGGCCAACAGACCTCGCCATACCGATTCCTGGCGCGTGGCCCCCCCCGATACCGGCGTCCGTACCCGCGGCAGTTCCGCCAGACAGGGTCCCAGCCACCGATCCCATAATGATCGGCCATCCGCAGCGATTACCGGCAAGATGGCGGCAATGGCTTCATGATTATGGAAGGCTTTCAAGGTATGAAACAATACCGGCCGACCAGCCAGATCCAAATATTGTTTGGGCAATGGACCGCCAAAACGTTGGCCACTGCCTGCCGCTACAACAATCATGGTGACCGGATTGTCCAGGGTCATGTGCGTTGATCCATAAATAAGGGTATAATCTCGGTCCAGGTGCCGATAATGGGCTGACTGTAACCCAAGGATTGTAACCCAAGGATGGAAAGAAGGGTACGATTATGAGCGAGTGGCTGGACCACCTGATGATTGGTTTGGTGACGATTGCCTATGGCTTGGGGGCCATTCAAGTGATCTACAAACAGTTGCGCGGTCAGAGAGATTTATCGCTGGTTGGTTGGTGGTTGGTGGCTATTGGGTTTTTCATTCACCTGGGGACCATTTCCCGGGGGTTGTTCGTTCACCGGGGAGCGGTTGTTTTTGACCTGACAACCTCTTTGGAATTCGTTGCGTTGGTGGTAGCCTTGCTTTATCTGGTCAGTTGTCGTGTTCCCAAGCTGGAAGCCCCTGCTGCCGGTGTTGTGTTGTTACCCATGCTGGCGTTATCGGTGCTGGGGTCGCGATTGATACCACAGCCCCACGAGGCTGCCAGTACCACCCTGACATTGAACCATCCACTGGTGATCACGCATCTGTTATCGTCATTTTTGGCGTACGGTTTGTTGACTATTGCCGCCATTTTTGCCTTGATGGACGCCTTTCAGGACCACGCCTTGAAGAGCAAGCATTTGGGGAAGGTATTTGAGTTCCTCCCGCCTTTATACCGGTTAGAAACAACGTTGTATCATATGGTTAAACTGGGTTTCAGCCTGTTGACGGTGGCGATTGTTTCCGGCGGGTTCGTATCCTGGCAGCAACACGGCACAGTGTTTGCGTTAAGCCACAAGGTTGTGTTCACCTGGGCGACTTGGCTGAGTTTTGCCACCTTGTTTGTTGGTCGTCATTTTTGGGGTTGGCGGGGTGTGAAAGGGGCCAAGTTTATCTTGTCGGGTTACGGTTTTTTGGTGTTGGCGTTTTTCGGGGTCAAGCTGGTTCGCGAATATATTCTTTAGAAATCAGTACTTTGTAAAAAAAATTCATTTTGATCTATTTTTCTGTTGACGGTTTGAATCTTTGTTGCTAGAGTCATCGGTTCCTGGTGCTGACGAATTCAAGATTGGATCTGACGATCCACATGAAGTGCCGAAGTGACAGGGATGAAGTGACAGAGGTAAAGTGACAAAGTTGTGAAGTACTGGCTAATCTCAATGAGAGGTTGCCATCAGTTCGGGAGATGGAGCAAAATCCATCCTGGACACGATCTTTGACAATCTAATGTAACCATAGGTGTGGGCGCACGCTCATGTTAGCTGGTTGTTTATTAGTTCTGATGTATGGAACTGATGAGTAACGAGAATGAGTTTGCAATCACAC
>PEAK01000037.1 GCA_002753515.1 Magnetococcales bacterium | reverse complement strand
AATGGAAAATGGGAACCCCGAACACCGGCCATGGCTGCTGGCCTCGCTGACCATGTTTGGACGGTTCATGAATGGATTTTATTTCCATCCCGACCGATTAGGTTAACGTAAGGCACCACCGAAAAAACGGTGTCGCGTTTAAGATAATGTTTTTGGAGTTTATGCGGGTTGTCACTATGGAAAGCAGGATTAACAAAAAAATCGCAGACTTGGAAGATTACTTCCATAAAACAATTACTGATGTGGAACATGACTTTAGAGCAATGTTGTGCGAATTAGAGGAAAAGTTTCGCGATTCTTCGGCGCACAACGATTGACACCATCCCCCCCTTGGACAGACGAAGGGGTGGAACCAGACCCACCCCCTTCGCTCACCCAACTTGTCAACTCGCTATTCACAGCCATGTGCCGGAAATTGTAAAATAATATGTCAATGTGGCAAACTATCTGTCAACCATTGTCAACCAGTAAAATTCCCGCGTCACTAACGTTTCATCGGGCTTCGCACGGTACCCGCTCATCAAGCCCCAGGGAGTACCTTTGATGCCACCATCAGGCCGTCAACGTGAAAGGGACGCCGGTGGTGGCGTGGGGATAGGTTGCACTGGTGTCGTTGTAGTGGGTGCCGATAGTGCGGGTACAGGTGGTGCCGGTAATCGCATTTCCTGGACAGGTGGGGTGTGATACCCGGTGGGTTGCAGACTAGGTTGGTTCATCTTCAGCATGGCAAACACGGCACCGATGATCATTGCAGTTTGTGCGGCGAACATCCCCGCCGTCCATTGGATAGTAGCCACCTTGGCGGATTCAATATCCTTTTCCAAGCGGAGAATATCTCCCTTGGTGGCCAATTCATGGAGTCTGGATTCTTCCACCTTTTGCAAGACGCCAGAAAGAGCCTTTGCCTGAGCTTCCGCTTGGCCGGACGGAACGCCAGCACCTTCCAGTTCTTTCGCAAAGGCCAGGGTATCAAACGGTATGGCTGTACTCATGGTGGTTTCCTCCCAGGGTGAATTCAACCGACTCTCGGGGACATTCTACCCCACCGACTGGTAAACCGTCAAAACCTATGCCACCGGCCTTGACGTGCCACCCCACCCATCGGGAATCGCTGTTGCCAAAGTGCTTTGAACCGGCAGTCTTCTCCTGCTGCTTCCAAACGTTGTAGATCGGTGGTTCAAAATCCGTGGCGTGGTTGGCAGCAGCTTTGCAACTTTCGGCAAGGTTGCCAAAAGTTGCAAAGTCTGTTTGGATTTTTGCGACGGCTTGATGCGTAAGTTCCACCGCCGCCGCGATTTCATCCTGGGAATGGCACGCGAGCCACATGTCGTAAATTTTCCGGTTACGCGATTCCTTGGCGTCCTTGTCGATCCGAGACAACCACCCCCGGATGGTTGACACGGGTTGACACGTCAACCATACCCCACGTTCCGACCGGCCAGAGAAAAAATATTTTTTCCAACGAATTGTTGCTTTTGTTTCAATGTTTGAAAATATCGAATCGAAAGTTCACGAATTTATCCAACGGATTCATGAATCAATAGGTGATAACATTTCTACATTCAATATTTTAAATGCACGCTCAGGACATTAAACTGTGTCATTATGTCGTTGTTGTTTGAAAAGTTTATGTCTGCTAACTTGTATTGACATTCTTTTTCGAATTGCTAAAATTATTTAACTGTATTTATCAATTCAACAAGGAGAATGCAAAGATGGACTTTGAAACTGGCAATCCGCTTATCGAACGTGGTTCCATTGAGGGGACTTTGGGGAACGTGTCTGACGCCGTTGAGAGCGCTCGTTTCTCCCTGGGGGAAATGGGAGGTGGACGGGTGACAGGTATTCCCGACGGGGTTTACCGTGGGTTTTTCACGACACTGCAATCCGTAGAAAGCGCGATCAAATACGCCAGTTCCCTGGCAAAGTGAAAGGGATGGGTGGGACTGCCAGGGAATAAGCTGGCACAGGTTCCCCCCCTACCCACGTTCGTCCAGAACAATGGTGAAATTCCCACGCAGAACCGCATTGATAATCCCGCACAGGATTCATTCTTGCCGTGAACAGAACACCGGGGTAACCAAGGCAGGGACAACAGGCAGAATCGTTCCTGGTGCCGTTAAAGCGGGTTGGCACGAGTCCAGTGCCTGACGTGGAGAACAGGCACGTTGTTCTCAATTGCCTCCTGCAATCGCGGGTTCCTCGCAACCTCGGCAGCAAACTTGGCCGCACGCTTGACTGTGGCCTCACCTACGCCATGCGCTTTGGCCAGTGTTTGTGCGGTAGACGCTGGCTTGGGTAACGGCGGCTCTGGCAACCGTGGATCAATTTGATCTACGGTTAACGATTGTTTACTTGTCCCTTTACCACCATCATTCGCGGCTTTTTTCACCCTATTATACCGCCGCCCCAGCAGCAGCTTGAATGCATCCGGCGACAGGTTCCGCCGACCCAACTGGTTGGCGTCAATCCAGTGTTCTCGACGTGAAACTCACCCTGGTTGAAACCACCAGCCCAACCCGGCACGGTTGACACCACCACCGGAACCAAAATCTTTCAGCACACCGACGGCACGCACACGGCCAGGGAAGATTTTCTCCTGGACGGACCCCGACGTGGGAACCGGGTATGACAGAGTTTTGGCCGACTGGAATTTTTTCCAAGTGGGTACTATGTGGGTACTAGAACAAAAACGGCCACCTTGAGAGAGGCCGTAAGTGTTTGTTTTTATTGGTGAGCCGTGCTGGAGTCGAACCAGCGACCCACAGATTAAAAGTCTGTTGCTCTACCGACTGAGCTAACGGCCCCCTGCTTTCATCTTTGAGGCGGGCATCCTAAAACAAGTAACACCGTCTTGGCAACCCCTCCTTCGATTTTTTGTGTTAAACATCTAGAAAAAATCAGACATACACCCGTTGAAATCTTGGAAATGGCATAGATACGTCATTGATGTTGATCAGAAAGAGTTTCACTTCAAAGCTTGCGACAAAGATCTTAGGATGTCAGGGAACGGATCCACGCATGGCCACCAAAGGTTCCAAAGGGGTACTGGAAAGCATGGCAACATCGAAAAGACTTTGTCGGGCAAACGTATCGTAGGCAGAGGATTCTTCAGGAAATAATTTTGTTTTGACCATCGGGGAAGTGGAAGAGAAAACCAGGGAATCCCCCTTTGTTTGCACCTGAGTCGTGGCACAATAAACGTAGGTAGCGTTGCCGGTTAATTCTGCGGTGATGGAATCTTGTGTGACCCGGGGATGGACCCAGGCCAGGCCACCTGCGGTATGCACTTCGATTGCCGTATCATTGGCAAGGTCGCCATTGAGTACGTGTGCTACAACCGAGGCTGTCATGCCGGTACCGCAGGAGAGTGTCAAACCGACACCCCGTTCGTGCGTTTGCACCAGGATTTTCTGATTATCCAATACTTCTACGAAACTGATATTGGCACGATTGGCAAACATGGGGTGGTGTTCCAACGCGGGTCCCAAACGGTTCAGGTCGATATCTTGCAATCGTTTGACGGTGATGATCATATGCGGATTGCCGATGGACAGGATGGTTCCGACCAGGGTAATTCCGTCCACGTGGACGGGTTGGGCGATAAATGGGGTTGTCGCGTGATTGGCCAACACCCGTTCGGGATTGGTTTCAACTTTTCCGGCGTGGATACGGACGAACGATAAACCGTGTTCCCGGGAGAAGAAATTATACGTTGGATAATAGCCCCCCTTGGTGACGAAGATCAGAGGTACCCGTTTGGCGAAATGCCCATCCCAGGCGACTCGGGAGGCGCAACGCAAACCATTGCCACTCATCTCTGCTTCGCTGCCGTCTGGGTTGAAAAATCGCATACGGGGATGTTCGGCATCGTGGGCAGAGACGAAGATGATGCCATCGGAACCTATCCCGCCCCCACGGGCCCCCGTCAGGCGAGCGAAGGCGGGTTTCCAGGCATCCGAAACCTGCATGTTCTCGGTTTCATCGACGACGATGAAATCATTGCCTGCGCCGTGACATTTGACAAAACGGACCGAAAAGGATTCGGACATAACGTCTCCATTGGGGAGGGAACATTGGACAACGTGCGGGATTGTACGCCAAAATGGCGGTCGGAGAACGGGGAAATTTGGCCGGGGGATGCTTAAATTGGGCAAAAAATTAGTGATCGCCATTCTGGTTGTTGTCATTGCCCGGGAGTTGGCAAATGTGACCTGGTTGCTCTGGGAGGTGGGGCGTTGGAACAAGGGAATGGGGGCAGTTGCCTATCAGGAGAAATCTCATTGGAGCGATCCTTTGGTTACGCGCATTTCTCCGGGTGTTGAATGGCTTGGACAACTGTTTGGTGTGTCGAAGGCGGAAAAGGACGCTCTTTTGCTATTGGATCGCAAGCAATTGGATAGTTTACCAATTTCCCCGTTAAATGTATTACTGATCGGTGTTCTGTATCATGATGATCCCAGGCGGAGTCTGGCAGTATTTTTGTTTCCATTTGGTCAGGAACGAGTGTTGCGCATTGGCAACCTGTTGCCGGAAATGGCGCAATTGGTCACGATCCTGCGAGACCGGGTCATCATTAAAAGAAATGGCGTGCGAGAACAATTATTATTACCTAACGAAGGACAGCGAGAAGTTTTGGCGCGGTTCCGCGCCCGCGTGGAAAAACAGCAGGAGATCAGCAAGGTTTGGCAAACTTTTACGGAAAAACCGGAGGAGGTCTTGCGTCTGGTGCGATTGAACCCGGCGGAAAAAGACGGCAAATTGATCGGGGTCCGATTGGATCATGGTGTGGATCAAGGCTTTTTGGGACGATTTGGATTACAACCCGGTGATGTTGTGACCTGGTTGAATGGGGAAACTTTGGATTCCTACGAAAAAGGGATGAAGGCCTTGCGTGAACTGAGTACGGCGCAATCAATGCATTTCAAGGTATTGCGAGGGGAGAACAGTCTGGATTTCACCTACAACCGCAGCAACGATGAATCTTTCGATGGCAGCACCTTGGGATGGAAATAAAACCCTTGAAATGGCGAGCTGATGATGAGGTACGGCTGGCCTGAAGATGCATGGAGTCCCTTCTTGTATTCCGGATGGGATCTAAGGTAGTGTAAGCCCTTACTGAAAATGGCTGCTGGAATTGCATAAGACAATATGCCGTCATAGGGTCACGCATGAAAAACAGGTTCTCCCCTGGCAAGGCAGCTCCCGGACCGGTGGTCGGGGAACAATCGCCCCAGCAACCATCACGTCGGCAATGGCCCAGGGAATCGGCGGCCATTCCGATGGTGCTGGTAGTGGACGCGGGCAAGCGTCGTTTGTCAGGGGTCAGCAAGGATGTCAGCCTGGGTGGTGCCGCGTTAACTCTCACCAAAGACCCAGAAACCATTCATCCGGGCCAGGAGGCCAAGGTAGAAATTCAGTTTGAAGGAAGCGTTTACCGCTACACATGCCGCATTATTCGTGCGTCTGGAGCCCAGGTGTTTGTTGCCATGGACGAAAAAAACAGGGCACAATTCGCCTCTTTGATTTCTCTGATGGAGCTGTCATCAATTCGGGATAACTTCAACCTTTTGAATCGCTGGGATTCGACGCGAGGGACCAATAAATCGTCTGGGCGATAGCGACTCGGAATGGAAATGGATGGATGCCTACCTATGAAAAAAACGCTTACCGTAATCATGCCGGACCGTTCCCAGTGGAGCGTTCCGATAGAAATCATTGCCCGTCATCGGGCATCCTATTTTGCCAAGCGGTTGTTTGGCGGTGACGTGGAGCGTTCACTCAATGAGGATACGTTGCCACTGTTCCAGAAAAACCCGATGGCAATCGAGCAGTGGAGTGAAGACATGATGGATTGGGATGATGTCAAAGGACATGCCCTCCAGGTGGTTGCCCCCAATCCAAATTATTATGAGGGATGGCAAAAGGGGATCAAGTCACTGAACTGACCCCCCCACTCGTTGCATGCGTCCAGGGGCATTGATTGCATCCGTGTCGCAACGGTTTGCAAGGTGGAATGGCATCATGACATCATCAATCTTCACACATAGAAGTGTGTATTGGGTGTTATTGGTCGTGACGCTGTGGGCACCCAATGCCTGGGGAGGTGGCCCACCTGAAATACGGGCACTATTGGCCGCCAAAAGACATACCGTGCTTGCAAGTCGTCTGGCGGGTCCCATTGAACGGATGACGGTTAACGATGGCGACCGATTCGATAAGGGGAAAGAACTGGTCCTGATGAATTGTGCCGTACAGCAGGCCGAATTGGAAAAGGCCGTTGCGGAACAGGAAGCGGCACGACATACCTTGGAAGCGCGTCAACGGTTGCAAAAGCTGTCCTCGGGCAGCGAGCTGGAAACACGCATGGCTCTGGCAGAAGTCGCACGCACAGGGGCGGAGGTCAAACGTGCCCAGGCCATAATCGGCATGTGCAGTTTGTCGGCCCCATTTTCAGGGCGCGTGGTGGCGCGCCAGGCCCAACCATTTCAAAGCGTCACCCCCGGGCAACCCATGTTGGAAATATTGGATGACAGTGACCTGTCCGTTCAACTGATCGTCCCCTCGCGCTGGTTGCGTTGGCTGGAGATCGCGACGCCGTTAACCCTGACTTTGGACGAAACCGGGGAAACTTATGCAGCCCGGGTCACCATGATCGGTGCCCGCATTGACCCGGCCAGCCAGTCGGTTGCCGTGACCGCAGATATCCAGGGTACGCATGCCAAGCTGCTGGCGGGCATGAGTGGCACAGCGATTTTTTCCCCGCCGAATGGTCCTTGAACCGTGAATGAATCCATCACTCAGCGCCAACTGCAGGGGGCGGCAGCGCTATTAACCTTGGAACAGGATGCACGGCGCTCTCAAAGCCTGGACGAACTGCTTTTCATCATGGTCAATCGCACGACGACGGTGTTGTATTCCGAGGTATCTTTCTATTTCCCCATGATTTCCTCGCGTCCTGGCCCCCTGGCGATGGTTTCCGGTGTTGTGGAACCGGCCAACCAATCCCCCATGGTCCTGTGGTTGAATCATTTTGTAAGCCATTACCCATTGCCAGGTAAACCGTCTCTCATAGTGCGTGACGATATCGGTCCAGAAGACCGGAAACAGTGGCAAGAGTGGATGTTGGCCGCAGGAATGATGCTGCCCCTGGTGACCCCATTGGGTCGGGTGGTGGGTCTATTGCTGCTGACCCGCCGCCAGGAGTGGCAAAGTACCGAGATGGAACTCGCCAACCGTTTGGCGTTGTGTTACGGACACGCATTGACTACATTGAATCCGCAACGTTTTTCGCTATCCCTTGCGCAAATGTGGACCCGAAAACTCTGGATCGTCTCCAGCATTTGTGTGCTGATCGGATTGTTGCTGTGGCCGGTGCGGCAGTCGGTCACGGCCCCGGCACGGGTGGTACCCGAGGAACCACGACTGGTCACCGCCCCCATGGATGGTGTGGTGGCCTCCATCGACGTGCTACCCAACACCCTGGTGCGTGAGGGACAGGAACTGGTGACCATGGAGCGCACCTTGCTGGCCAATCGGTATGCCATGGCGGTTATGGCACTGCGAACCGCCAAAAGCGAAGCGTTGCGCGCCGAACAGCTCTCTTTTGCCCGTGAGGATGCCAAAGCCAATCTGCCCATGTTGCAAAGTCGTGTCGAAGAGCGCCGTGTGGAATTGCTTTATGCCAAAAAAATGCTGCAACGCAGTCGCGTAAGGGCACCCGGGGCGGGACTGGCGGTTTTCGCTTCAGCGGAGGAATGGCTTGGACAACCGGTCCGAACCGGGCAAAGAATCATGGCCATTGCCGATCCAGACAAGGTGGCGATTGTCATGGATTTATCCATCCACGATGCCATCGCATTGCATCCCGGGGCTGAATTTTTATTGTTTTTGGATACCGATCCCCTGCATTCTCGGACTGGTCGGGTGCTGCACGCCAGTTATGAGGCGCAACCTACACCTGAGGGGGTCATGGCCTTTGCCTTGCGGGGACAACTGACCGATACGGCACCACCACCCCGCATTGGACTGCGGGGCAGTGTCCGCTTGTACGGAGAGGATACCTCTTTGTTTTTTCTGTTGTTTCGTCGTCCCATGTCGGCATTGCGCCAATTTCTCGGAATCTGATACCAGGACGATGGTTATCAACCTGCGCCCCGAATTGCGAATCCATTCCGGCCCCCCCTTCCCTGGCGGTGCCCCAAGCTGGACCATTCATGACCCCGTTCGCCAACGTTTTTTTCGCATTGGCTGGCTGGAACGCCTTGTTCTGGACGATCTGCACCTGGGCACGGACGCTTTCATACAACGCCTCACGGCCTCGGGTGGCCCCGGGATCACCCCGGCACAGGTGGCGGATGTCCATGAATTCCTGGTGCAAAACGAACTGGTTGTGGGTACCGAGCGGACACTCATGACAACCTTGCTGCACCGACGTCAGCAACAAACCCATCACTGGTTGCAACGATTGTGGCACGGGTGGTTGTTTTTTAGAATACCGCTGTGGAATCCCGACCCCTTTTTGCGCCGGTTGGCATGGCTGTGGCAGATTCTAGCGCACTCGGCCTTTCAAATGGTGTTGGTCCTGCTGGGAATCCTCGGGGCTATCCATACCGCCAGACACTGGGATGCTTTTGTCGCCATTCTACCCCATATTTCTTCAGATGGTGGATGGTTGTGGTACGGCGGGGCCATTCTGGCAACCAAAGTGATCCACGAACTGGGCCATGCGGCAACGGCCCACCGTTTGGGCTGCCGGGTACCTGTGATGGGCGTTGCGTTTGTATTTTCCTGGCCAGTTTTTTATACCGATGTCAGCGAAGCCTGGTTGTTGTGTTCGCGACGCGATCGACTGGCAGTCGGTGCCGGGGGGATGCTGGCCGAACTCGGATTGGCTGCAATCGCTTCGTGTCTGTGGCCCCTGTTGGCCGATGGCCCCGCCAGAAGCGCCATGGTCCTGCTGGCAGGAGTGGCTTGGGTCGGCACCTTGGTCGTCAATTTGAATCCCTTCATGCGTTTTGATGGTTACTATTTACTTGCGGATGCCCTGGGCATTGCCAATCTGCACCAGCAATCCTTCCAGTTGGGGCGGTGGCAGTTGCGGGAATGGCTTTTTGGCTGGGGTGTGTCCCGACCTGGCGCGTTGAGCAGGCGACTGGCAACCTTCTTGACGGCATTGGCCTATGGCATTTGGTGTTATCGCGCCATTGTTTTTGTCGGTTTTGCCCTCTTGGTGTATTTCTTTCTGTTCAAGGTGGCGGGGATAATCCTGTTGCTGGCTGAGGTGGGATGGTTTCTGGTGCGTCCGGTCGTCATGGAAATCAAGGCATGGTGGCATCACAGGCCATTGTTCCGTCTGAACAAACAGGTAATACGAACCCTGTTCCTGGTTGCTCTCCTTCTGATGCTGGTTACACTGGTGCCGTGGGAAGGATCGGTTTCGGCCCCTGCTCTGGCTCGTGCCGCTCGGTACCAACAATTGTTTGTTCCAGTCCCCGCTGTTTTGGAAAAAAGGCTGGTGCAACGCGATCAAAAGGTGGTGTCTGGCCAGGAACTCATGGTCTTTGCTGCCCCCGATCTGGAACTGGCTCTGGAACAAAATCGCCTTAAGATAGAGCAAAAACGCTGGGAGTTGGCCCATAGCGCCAAGGAATTTTCCGTGGGCGATAATCAACTGGTGATTGTGCGCGAATTGGGATCCGCTTTGGGTGAACGCGAAGGATTGCTGCAACAAAAGGAACAGTTACGGGTTGTGGCACCCTTTACCGGGGTGGTGCGTACACTCGCCGAAGGATTGGACAATGGTGTATGGGTGGATCGGGAACAACCCCTGTTGGCGGTGATGCACCCTGAGCCGCTCCGGGTAGAAGCCTGGGTGGACGAAGCTGATATCAATCGCTTGAACAGGGAGACCCGGGCCAAATTCATCCCCGCCGATCTGGGGTTGCCAAGTCTGCCCCTGAGAATTGAGCAGATCGATTATCAGGCGGTGGAATGGCTCAAGGATCCAACCTTGGCTTCGACATTCGGTGGCCCACTACCCACCCGGAAAGACAAAGATGGGCGTCTGGTGGCGCAACGGGGGTGTTTCCGGGTTTGGCTGACCCCTGTTGCCAATGGGTCGGGGGTCAAGTACATCATTCCAGGGACGGTCCAGTTTTCTGCGGCATCACGCACCCTCGTGGAAACACTCTGGCATCCCCTTTGGTCCGCCCTGATCCGGCAAACAGGGTTTTAGATAGGGATTTCCACCACAATATCATGACACTTGATACACCGACCCGAGGGGGGGTGATGCCGCGTCGAATCAGGCAGGATGGGCGGTCCCACTTTTTTGAACGTCGAAGCTTTCTCCCAAGCCTTGCCCACCGGCGTGATGGGCTGGGAACCGGGCGGAGCCCCCCCAATAATCAAATGACACTTGGTGCAGGGCCCCCAGTAGGAATGGGGAATTCTGGCGGTACGCTTGATTTGTGGAATCATTTTGACTACAATTTTGCGGGTATTCTTCGGGGCGACGATATCCAGCACCGGTTTGTTCATCGGCGGTTCGGTTGGGGCCGGCATGGAACCAAACACTTCCCCCTTGAGTTGCCGGGAAGCCTTGTCCGTGGACATCCAATCCCGTATGAAACCGTGAATACCCGATCCAAAACGCTCCTTGCCCACCCACGCCGCAACGATCAGCAACAACACCACCATCGCCCCAGAAAAAAAACTTTGAACGGAAAAACTTTTCTTAGGCCGTTTCATCGTTAGCGCAACTTGTTGGACCAGAGGGCGAAGCCTTCATCGTTCCGAAGGTGGCAAATATGGCCATTGACCTGAATTTTTTTGGCGTAGACCAGGGCATCTTTGTTTTTACGGTCAAAACGAAACCCGCTACCGGTGATAACAACATCGTGATCCAACTGACAATTGACCAGTTTCAAATACCAGTTGGGCGCAACAGAAATTTGCATCTCGCCGCCAGCGGGGTCGTGGATCCAGACATGAATTTGTCCATCATCCTGTAGAATTTCAGAGATTTGTTGCACCTTTCCATAAAACTGCACACGGGGTGCCCGTTCAAAATTAAAAACACCCCCTGGCTGTGGCACAGGTTGATCTGCTACAGCTTTCCCCCCTTTGGCTTGAGCGACCGGAATAGCCCTGGGATTGGAACCTGCCCACAAGTTTTGCTGACTGAAGCCTCCCGGTGCCACAGCAGTGGGCATCCCAACGGGAATGGCCACACCAGCATTTGAGCTATGATCCCGACCATCCGCTTTCCACAATGATTCTGGGGCAATTGCCGCAGCAATAATGACAAACATCACCACAGCCGCCAACAATCCCAACCCTTCTTCCAATTTCATACCAAGCTCCCACGGAAGCTGTCTTGCTGAAATGCTGCCATCACACCACCTCCAGAGGCGTCAAAAAAACATACACTTCACCGATGTGGTCCACGGCATTGACAATTTTTTCCTTCAAAACATCGACGATCACATCCCCTTCGTAGACAAACAGGGAGGCATCAACCTCGACACTCACCTCAACATGCAACGCATCCCCCACGGTACGCGCCCGCATGTAGGAAACACCCAAAATACCGCCAACACCGCGCATCACATCATAGATTTTACGCAATTCCTCCACTTCAGGCGATGTATCCATCAGACCGGCAATGGCATCTTTGACCAATTCGACGCCGATGTGGATGATGACCAACGCCACCCCCGCCGCAGCCAGCGGATCGGCAATTGGAAAACCGAATATCGCCAAAGCTATGCCAATCATCACCGCAATAGAGGAAATAGCATCGGAGCGATTGTCCCAGGCATTGGCGATAATGGCTGGGCTGTTGTTCTCCCGTCCCACACAACTTTGATAGCGATACATCAGCTCGTTGGCCACCACGGAAACACCGGCCCCCAGCAAGGCGATGGCATCGGGAGCGCTGTACTCATGGTTAATGATGGACCGAACAGCCCCGTAGATAATAAACATGGCACCAACAATCAACAGAATACCAACCACGGCAGACGAGACGAACTGGATTTTCCCATGGCCATAAACGTGACGGTCATCCGCGGGTTTACCGGAAATACGCATGCTGGCCATGGTCACACCCGAAGCAACCACGTCCGCCGAAGAATGCAAGGCATCCGCCATCAAAGCCGAACATCCACTTAAGATCGACAATGTCCCCTTGAAAAACACCATGAATACATTGGATGTCATGGCATACCACACCACCTGATAACGACATTCCGGGCAATGGGGATATTTCACGGCACGCTTTCTTTATTGGCAGGCGCTTTGCTATCACCCTGTTGGATCTCTTTCCGGCTGGCATCCTGTTTTTGACCTGGAGCCAGTGGAAGCAGGCGCTGAAACACCATGGAGGAAAGGTTGGACAACACCTGCTTGTCGCTCTGATTCATGGAATCCATGGTGAAATATTCGTAACGTTTAAATCCGGTAATATGGGCCAGGATGTACCAGGGAAACGAGGTGATCAGGGTGTTGTACACGCGTACATCCTCGTTATAACCATCCCGACGTGAAATGATACGGTCTTCAATCTCCACCAATTTATCCATGAGTTGCTGATAGGTGGTCGATGATTTGATTTCAGGATATTGCTCCACCACCGCCATGAGTTTCGCCATGGAAGAGCCCCCTTCCATTCCAGACAGAGCGGCTGCCAATCCCTGTGCCCTGGTTGCCGCCCCGGTCGACTCACCCGGTTTGGAATCACCCGCCCCCGGCTGTTTGTCTCCTGCTCCCCCCCCATCTTTCCTCACCCGTTCCTGCCCCGCCATGGCCGCCCGCACATCGGCAACGTGCCGAAACACCTCCTGCTCCAAGGCGGCCTGATTCAGTGTCAGATTGATCAAGTTGGTGAACAGGTTGGCCCGCCGCTGCAAAGCGTCTTGGATATGCCCCTTGGCCGATAAAATTTTTTCTTCAAATGTAATAAATATATTAAAATTATAAAGAGTCGTCACGCCAAAAATAACTATTGACAGAAGCGACAAAAATACAACCAAACCTTTTACCTTGAACGGAGGCAAACGCAGGCGACTGCCCGAAAACTCATCCTTGTACAATTGGCGCAGCAAACGTTTCATCCGGCGCACACGTTCCGAATTGCTCGTCTCTGGACCTAACCCGCCCAACTGTTCAAAATGATCGTCTGAATGTTCGGCCACTGGCGCATCATCTTCGTTAAAGGACTCAGCAAACGTTGACTACCCCAAATTTCCAGGGGTCAACTCCCTATCATCCACAGATTCAGCCATTTTCAAATGGGCAACCGCCTCTTTGCTTTGCCCCACCATTTGCAGAGCGAACCCCAACGCCCGCTGATAATCCCGACGTGTCGGTTTGAGGGCCACAGCCTCACGATAGGCCTCGACGGCATCGGCGTGGCGCTCCTGACGCGCCAGGAGTTCCGCGAGCTGAAACCATAAGGCAGAGCGATCATTTGAAGCACTTCGATCTGCATCCAGGCCATGTCGCAGCAATCTTTCCGCCTGATCAAAGATCTGGCATCCACTATAGGCCACGATCAGGTCAGCGTCCAGCCACGCCCCACCCGCTTGATCCCGTTCCTTGGCCTTTTCCAAATAATTCAAAGCCTGTTCGAAGGATCCCAAAGAGATATGACAGCGCCCCAACGCTGCCAAAATGGCCACATTGTCTTCATTTTTTTCCAAGGCTCTGCCAAAGTACAACACCGCATCATGGACCCTTCCCAAAGCCAGGGATCTACGACCCCGGGTCAGGTAATACTCAGTCCAAGCTTTGCCATCCAGGGATGTCCACGCCAAATATTTCCGGACCAAGGATTCGGAGAAGCTCCCGAACATACGCACCATGGAGCGCCAAGCAAAATGCAATTCATCCAACCTATGAACCCGAACCAACGGTTTGACACCATACCCCCCGGCAACTAGGCCACCCCCTTCAGCACCTTGGGAATCCCGAAAATCCTGAGTAAAGAAACCCTCTGGCAACTTTTTCTGCCTGAACCTCCTCCTGCCACGCGTCACAGCGGGGATGGGCAAGTCGGGTTCCTCGCCACGGACGCACTCTTTTTCTTCCTCCAGGGTCATGTTCGCCATAAGCTCGGACACCGTTTCTTCATGGTGCCGAAGGTAGGCGTCCGGGACCGATGGCGTAACCTTGGTCTCCATACCAACCGTCAGTTCGGTATCCTCCCAAACACCAACCCCTTCCATTTCCGCCAAAACACCACTTTCCTCACCATCATCCCGTGCGCCAATCTCAATGACTTCTTCCAAAGCGCCATCTGCCGCGCCACTCTCCAGAGTACCAAACGCTTCGGCATCACCCAATACATCAATCCCAGCCATTTCCTCCAGAGAATCAACTGCAACGGTTTCTTCAAAATCGCCGACGGACTCATTGTCATCCAGAGTGCCAAACGCTTCGGCATCTTCCAATCCTTCAATCCCGGCCATTTCCTCTGGAGAATCAACTGTATCGGTATCTTCAAAATCGCCGACGGACTCATTGTCATCCAGAGTGCCAAACGCTTTGGCATCTTCCAATCCTTCAATCCCGGCCATTTCCTCTGGAGAACCAACCGCAACGGCATATTCAGAAACGCCAACGGCCTTTCCTGCCTCCAATGCGCTACCAGGTGGCATTTCCGTCAATTCCTGTGAATCATTCCAGTCACCAGCGTTTGTCGCATCCTCACCCTCTGTTGCAACAAACGGAACATTCAGTGTTTCCTCCTCAACCAAAAGCCTGGATAACGTATGCCCGGAACTCACCGACCCGGGGATCAATCCCGGAGCCTTTACCGCACTCGCAACCATCATCGCCTGTCTATGACTCCGAAAATCATGCAATGTGCGTGATAATCTGTTTTTTTCTACATCCGCAGGCTCGTCAGCCGTCCCCAGAGGGGCAGGTGCCCCCCCTTCACTCACTGGGACTGCCCTGCTCATATTGTCATCCGCAAGGATTGGAGACGCGACCGGTCCAACTTCCGGCTGCCGCACCCCTCGATTATGAACATCTTGAGATGCCACTCGGGTCTCCTGCTGACGCGATTGCCCGAACAAGGAGAGCAAACGACCCATGGTATTTTGGTCAGGTGGCATTGTCCTGACCGCGAGCGGTTGTTCGATGGACCCCGAATGGGGAAGACCAGGGAAGCCACCTGCAGATGCAGGCACAATATCTTCCACCATTTCCAACACAGGGTCATCACCAGTAAAACGTTGTGCCGCACCCTCGTTCCAGCGTACGGAAGTGTTCCCCATTTCAAGACTTGACTGCAACGATTGCGTTACGCCCACCTGCCGTTTATGCGACATGATCTGGAACAGTTCCATAGGCGTGGGTTCGGCATGAATATCCCGACTCCTGAGGGGCAATGCCACCTCACCCCCATACCCGAATTCCTGATCCCCCCCCTCACCATCCGAACTCAGTCTGTTCTGTGTTTCAAGCGCCTCGCCCCTCCCCCTATCCGGACCCCGTAACACAGATGGTGCGCTATCTTCATCCTTGCCACCCGATTGCAAATGCGAGCGTGGAAGCAATCGCAGCTCCAATTCTTCGTTGTCCCCCTCCCCATTCTCCAACAAGTTCGCCGGTTCCGACCTTTCCTGAACACGCATCGTTGCGGTGTACGCCAATCGATTCGCACTCTTCGTCGATACCGCGCCAGAACCATCAGGAGTCCGTGAAACTGCTAGGTTTTGCAGAATGACCTCGTCCGCTCCACCCTCTTCAACCGTTCTATCCTCCCTGTCCGCCTTATCCTCTTCCCCCGTACCCTCCGCGTCCGCCCAATCCGATTCGTTCGACCCACCCGCTTCGTCCGCTCCACCCTCCCCTTCAAGCTGCTCCTCCTCCCTATCCCCCGCAGCCTGACTCACCTGCTTTTCCATGAGCGCACGATAAACGCTATCGGTGGCCTCCCCCATCCTTTCACGGCTTACATCAGGGATAGCCGTTTCCAGGGCAAGCATGGCTTGGCGCTTCATCATGGCCCCCTGAATCATGGCATCCATCCGATCCATGCGGGCAGCCCAAAGATTTTCTTCCAACTTGGAAGTGTCAGTCGCATCCACGGGATCAATAGTGTCGGACACGGCGTTATGCAAGCAGGTCAAGGAGGGAAAATTGAAACAGCACCTTTAATAAGGCTTAGCGTCCTTCTTCCAGGTTCGCCGCCTTCTTGAATTGCGCTACCGATTCCTCATGGCGGCCCAACTGTTCCAGGGTAAATCCCAAAGAACGATAAACCTTGGGCTCATCCGGACGTATCGCCGCCGCCTTTGTGAAAAATTCCACAGCGCGCTCATATTTTTCCAGGTTATCCAATGCCAGGGCCATTCGATAGTTCAGATGGAAGTTATGGGCATCCTCTTCCAAGGCTTTTTCCAACACGATCACCGCCTTGGCATACTCCTTGGTTTGCAGGAAGGCCATCCCCAGGATGGAGCGCACCCGGGTACCACCACGACCCAACGCATCCGCCCGTTCCAACAGTTCGATGCCTTCCTGGGTCCGATTCATTTTCAGATAACAAAACCCCAAATGAAACAAGGTATCCTCATCTCCGGGCCACTCCTCAAGCACCTTTTCCAGCATGGTAGCCGCCGCATCATAACGTCCACGCCGGGTATACTCCGTGCCCCGTTCCAAATAGTAGCGCACCCGAAATTCTGGATCGACTGAAAAAAAATTGTTAAAACTTTCGGTAGCCGCAACAAAAGCCCGTTTCACCACATGGAGTGCGGCATGCAAAAAAAAGCCAACCTCCGAGATGGGATTCACGCCCTGCTCATCGCGTCTCATAGTTCACATCCTTTTCCCGTTGCACGACTCTGCCGCCCATTGACGATGCCGTCGCATTCCCATCGCACCCGATTCTCATCCTGGCCCCACGTTACCTTCGTGTCCACCCCTAAGGGATGATCCGATGGCAAGCCAAACAAGGCCCACGGTCCATATGTGGCCTGGGCACCCCAGCCTTGATGGCAGGGGGGGGCAAAATGATGCCATCCGGATCGGGAACCAGATGCCCCGTCTGCCCAATCGCATGACACATGGTACATGGCCCCCGGTAACGATGGGGCTTGATATCTCCCGGCAAAATCATGGGTGCCGTTTCCACCTGCGCAAAACCAAGATTTTCACCCGGAGCAGCCAGGAGCTGGAAATTTTTCCACTGCCCACTACGGGTTACCGTCAGCACCACGCTCTCCTGATTTTGCACCCCGCGACTTTCCCGGTAAACATCTTCCAAACTCAACACCTGACGGCTGTTGACCGCCACCAGGATATCTCCAGCCAACAAACCTGCCTGAATCGATTGTAACGTGACTTCGTCGATGAGTACACCTTGGGTATTCATCGGAAGATTCAGCTTTTTCTTAAGCTCCGAGGTGAGCGGAATCACCTCCATCCCCTGCCAATGGGCCTCTGCCAGCAGAGGCTTGGCAGGAATAAACTCCGAAACTGGGGCTACCGACTGCGGTGGTGCGGGATTACTGATGCCATCGGGTGCCATCAGGCCGACATTCATGGCGACAGGCTGACCGGGATCCACGGGGGCCCCCCCTTTCCCCGGCCCACTGCCTTTCAGGCTGGAATAATTGGGACTGGCGAACAACCCATAGAGCAAAATAGCCAGAACGACCAAGATACCTCCGGCTACCACCCCCTGGCCCACGTTTTTCATGACAGGATCATTCGCAAAGATATCAGAAACATCAGGACGGCATACATCCAACGCAGCGCATTCAGCGGTGCCACCGTTGTCAGCCAGGCCCCGACAAAACCACCCACATAGGCCCCCGGGGTCAAAATGAGCGCCAGCACCACCGGGGTCAAAAAGTTGAATGCCCCCGTCTGCACGCCATGGGTCACCGCCACCAGAGAACCCACCACCGACGCAAAGAAAACCAGCACTGCCGAGTTGGCAATGGCACGACGCAAGGGAGCCTGTAAAATATAGCGTTGCAGCGGCACTTCGATGACACCGCCGGTAATGCCCAGGATGCCGCTGATCATCCCCATCGGCAAACCGAGCAAGCCGTGCGCCAATGTCGAATGCCCCACCAGGGAAGAGGGATAGGACCCGGTTGGTTCTTTGGCTCCGATTGCCCGCTGCAAGTCACCGAGAATCCCCTCCCGTTTTTGCGATTCCGATATCTCCACCAACATTTTAACGGCGAGAAAAAAGGCGAACAGTCCCAGAAGGACGCGAATAACACCCGAGTTCAGGACGTTGCCGATAAAGTAGCCCATCACCACCCCCACCATAGCCCAGGGGATCATGGGTTGAATATCGGCCCAACGGTATAGATTATCACGCCGATAGCGCAGAGAGGCCGCACCATACATAAATATATTGGTCAAGTAGGCCACCGGGCGCACCAACAGCAAGCCATAACCGAATACCGACATCAGGCCGATCACCTTGATGATCCCCCCACCCATGGTCATCATGCCACCACACAAGCCTGAAAAAAATCCCAATAACAATAAACCTAAGAATGTGGGGATGGGATAGCCAAGAATACGTTGTGTCTCACCGTGACTCTGGACCCCGCCGGCTGTAATGTCCGTCCCCCCCTGATTCGCTGGCAGTTGGTAACCCAACTGCGATTCCACCATGGCCTTGGCCCGACTCCACCAATGGTCCGCTTGTCGCGGTGGTCGTTCCAACACGGGGGGGGATTGTTGTTGTACCGCCATGGCAGCGGGTAATGCCTGGGGCAGAGCCGCCGCACCAGGGGGTTGATTGACCATACCATTCATTGGAAAATCAACAACATCCTGAAAATGGGTCACGATGACGTGGGCGGGGATGGAATAACCCAGAAAACGATTGCCCGGTGCCTGGATCAACAGGTTAATCCCCAACAGCCGACCTTTTTCATCCACCAGTGGCCCACCCACCATCGCCCAATGATTGACTGCGGAAGTTGGAAGCAAGTGGGTCAATTCCGCGGTACCCACACGCACCGGTTCCCTGGAAAGGCCCGCATCAATCGCCCCAATGTTGCGCAAGGTCGCCGAACCATCCGGATCACCCCACGCCACGACTGGCGTTCCAAGGGCCAATTGTCGGGAATCCCCGGGGATCAAGAATGGGAAGACATCCTTGGAAACAATTTTGACCAGGGCCAGATCATGTGCCACCACCGCCTTGACCAATCGTCCGGAATATTGCCTGGGGCCAGCCGGGGTCTGTACCCGAACGAAAATCTCCTTCAACCCCGACAACAGATGATTGGCCGTGATCACATGGCCATTGGAGGCCACCAAGACCCCCGAACCCACAGAAACAAATTTATCGGGCTCCCCCTTGACGCTCATCACCCCGGCCACATTGACCAAGGCGGCCCGCACCAAGGTACTCATCGGGTCATAACCCGCCGCCACCGGCAATGCCGCGACCTGCAATGATGGATTTGTTTGCGCCAGATCAGCCAGGGCACGCAATTCATCCCGATGGTCTTTAACGAGGTGAATCCCCCAGGCAAACGTCCCCAGAACCAGCAGGCTCAGGACAATGGCTGGTGCATACCAGGGTTGTCGGCAAAAAGGGGGATGGCGACCAGCCTTCATTCCCGGTTTGGCCATGTCAGTATTAGATCCGAAGGTCAAAAAGTTGATGATAACAAATAGAAAAACCAAAAAACCGGGGCCACGTCACCTGCCCACGTACCGTCACGCACCCCCCTTATCCCGGGGAAGTCCCAACGATTCCAAACCCTCCTGACGCACCTGTTCGTAGGCCTCCCGACTCTCCCTGTGCGAGCGGAACTGCACCCCGACATCGCCCACATGGGGAATCGATTCCACCAAGGCATTTTCAACTTGTGCCGCCAATGCCTTGGCCTTGGTCAACGTCAGCGTTGGGTCCACACCGATCACCAGGGTGATCCACAATTCCTGTCCCACTTGCCGGGTACGAACCTCCCCGACACCCAGTACACCCGAAACACGCAAAGCCACCTTGCGAATCCGTTCGATCACCTTTCTCGGAGCTGCCGTATCCATCAATCCCCGGAACGCATTCCAAAACATTTCCCCGGTCAGGTAAATCAAATGCACGCTGACCAGCAGGGACACGACCGTATCCAACCACGGCACCACCAGATAATGCGCCCCAATGATACCCAGTGCCACGGCCAGGGAGGCATAACTGCTCACCCCATGGTAATTCGACAACAGTTCCACGGAGGGTGAATTGATTTCGGCACTCACGCAGTAGGTATAACGATGCATGAACCAGTTGATCACGATGGAGAGTACCGCCGTCCACAAAGCGATCAAGTGTGGCACGTTGTGCCGTCCTTCCAGCAGATTCCCTGCTGAAAAGTAGAACAAAAAACCTGTTGCCAGCAACAGCAGCAGGCTGATCACCAGGGCCAACAAAAATTCCACCTTGCCGTGACCGAAGGGATGTTCTTGATCCAAAGGTTTTTGTGAAACCTTCAAGCCAACGATGATGACCGACGAAGTCACCACATCTTTGGCGGAATACAAACCATCGGCCACCAGGGCGTGGGATCCGGACAGGGCACCGATGAACAGTTTCAGTATTGACAAGGCAAGGTTGACAGCCAGACCGATCCATCCGACCCCTTCGTAACACACGATGCACTTGGAATATTTCATGGATCAGTCAGAACCGCAGTCAATGGGGATGGAATCAAGGGAAAGAACCGTCCAAGGATTACTTAATAATCGATATCCCGATCCGGTTTTTTGCTCCCTGTACGAATGATAAAATAAAATATCGCCAGCGCGAAACCGGCGATGAACGCCCCCGCCAAAGCCAGGATAAGTGGCATTTCCACAGCCTCACCAAACACGAAGCGCACTGCCGTCCCATGCATGTTTTGCGAGGCAAAAATCAATAGAAAGATAGCAAAAATCAGTGATATGACAAGTCTGACCACACAACATATCCCTGCAATCGAGAGGCTGTGCCAAGCCCGGTGAAAATCCTTGACCCCCCCGGCGTTCGGCCGGCTTTACAATTTATCGGCCAACTGCGCAATGATCGGGAAACGCCAAGTCCGCCCCAAAAAGACGGCAATCAGCCCCACAACCGACAACGTAAAACATAAAACGCTGGATACTTGAAAGAACACCCTGCCAATGACGGGCACTACCAAAGCGAATACTGCCAAAACCTCCCAAATCCACAAAATGACCCCCTGACGGGCATGAAAACGTGCGAAAGGGGTAATCGTACCCAACACCAGAGGCACCAGGGCCAATATACCCAGATAACTCATGGCGGCAATAATCTGTGTCCCGATTGTCACAGGTTTTTCCATAGTCATGTCCCAGCCTCATTATTGCGACAAATCCCTAAACCCCAGACGGGTAACCCAACCTCCCCGCCCCATGTATCCATTCAACCTTCCCGCAGTCATCAACACACAACCCGGGTACCATCATTCCCCGACCACATCACCGACCTGCGTCCAATAATCGGGCGGCAATTCGGTCGCCAACTTGAGAGCCCCGGCCGCACCCGCATAATCGGGTTCATCCACCTTGAACACATGGACCTCACCAAAGGATTTCAATCCTTCCTTGATCATTTGATCCAATCCCCTGATGCAGGATCCACCCCCAGCCAGGATGATGTTTTTCACCGCTTCCGCCTGATCTTCCGGGTCAAACACACTGATTAATTGTTCCAGGTTTTCCAGGATATCGGGGACAATGGTTTCACAAGCGAAGCGTACCTCGCGACCAATGTCATAATTCTTGGGTCGACCTCCAGAGCGCAGTTCCACCATAGCCACTTCCTGCGGACCCGGCCCCACATGGCTGAAACGCTCCTTGAGCTTTTTAGCCAGCAGATTGGTCATCTGCACCTCGGGATGGGCCTCGGTGATAGCGGCTGCCAAAATATCATCCACATAACTCCCCGCTTTCAGGAGAGTCACCTGTTCCTCAGGCAAAGGAATGGTCCCCTTCATAGCGCACAAGTCGGTGGTCCCGGCACCGATATCGACAATGATGGCATTGGTCAATCGATTGAGACCATAGGCAACCATGAACGGTTCCGATACCACCATGGACAAATCCATCACCTCGTCGGCAATCTTGAGCAACTGTCCCTTGTTGGTCACCGACGCCCGGGCGGGCACGCCCAGAATACCACACAAGCGGTCCCCAGGTGCCGGCGAAACCAAACTGATGGCATGTTTGAGGAGTTCACGGGCCGCCTGGGTGTTCTGCTCCCCGGTCTCTTTGAGGACACCATCCTCCAAAGGAAAATGCAGATCCATATAGGATTTTTTCGCCAGGGCCTCTTCCCCCACCGCAAACGTGCGATTCAGCAGTTTGACCCCCAGGATATCCTTCGGATAGCCAACCACCGAACGCACCAACCCCTTGCCACCACGGCTGGACATGATGGTGGTGCGCGAAGTACCCAGATCAATCCCCAGAAACAAGGTTTTATCCATTTCTTGCATCATTTAGAGTGACTCCCCTATAAGTCGCACCACAAAACCACATATCCCGACATGCCAATGCGTATCAAACCCAATCCTTGCCGAGCGGCAGACATACATTGATTCCTCACGTTTCATCTCTGCCAGGACACCCCTTATTGCAGGGTGGCAAACATACGTTGATTCCTGCGTTCAATTTCCACCAGCACACCCGTCTGTGCTTTAACCGACTTGATGGCATTATCCAGGGCCTGCGCCGAGGGAACCGGCAAGCCATTAATGGCCACAACCAAGTCACCCCGCTGAATCCCCGCCCGATCCGCCAAACCTCCCGCATCAATATCCGCAACCAATCCACCCAGCTTACCCTTCATATCAGGATTGCGCCGCCACGCCGCTTGGTCCACAGGCATCATCTCCATCCCCATCCACTCGAACTCGGTGGGTGGCGGAGGTGCCGCTTTGCCCTGACCCGGGGGCTGGTTGAGCTGCCCGGGAGGAGCGTTCCCGGTCGGATTGGCCACCATTTGCTGATTTTGCTGGGAGAATTGTCCCGCCCCGGCAAATTGCATCGCCCCCTGGTTGGCGGGAATCTCGGCAGGATTCGTGCCTCCCTGAGGGAGTTGCGCTGCAAATTGCTGCGGCTGTTGCATCATCACGGCTTCGGGCTGTAGTGCCGTGGGAAACTGCGGGTTCATCAGCATGGGCGTCTGATTCCCCTGCCCTGCAACAGGCAACCAAGTAGCCGGAGGCGGTTGCCCCCCAACGTTCATTCGTCCCGTATCCAATTCCAACCGCGTCCCGGAACGATACACCAACAAGCGTACCGCTTCGCCACGCTGCAAACGATCCATCACCCCCTGAACTTGATCAGGAGTTTTGAGCCAACGCCCATCCGCCTTTAAAACAACATCATCCACACGCAAACCCAAGGCCTGTCCCGACAGCCCCGGGTCCACCGTCGTTATGATCGCTCCAAACGGCACCGGTACCCGCAATTTTTCCGCCCGGGCACCATCCAACACCGTCCAGGCGAGGCCGGAGCCATTGGCAGGGCCATTGGTAGAACCTGCAGTGGGACCAGACGCCACTGGAGCCGGTTCAGTCACTCCGGCAACAGTGACCCCGATGGCCCCTCCGGGATTGAAAGAAAACTGTTGCATGGCATCAAAATTACGCTCATCCGGCCCACCGGGTCCAACGCCCGCTCCCTGGCCCGGCCCTTGACCCGGGGGTTGTCGATGCAAGCCAGGCCCCGGCCCCACTCCGAAAGCGATCGGTTGCGCAGAAGAGATGATTTGATGACAGTTGGAGCAGGGTCCCCAATCGGCATGGGCCAGCGGGGCATTGGCCAGAATGGGGGGCCCCTTGCGTGGCTGGGTACCTGCGACATTGGTGAACGCAACCGCCTGCGGACCAGGGAGAATATCGTGACAATTGGCGCACGGTCCCCGATCCCCATGGGGTGGCGTGGCATTGGCTTGAATCGGCGGTGGCGGGCGCACGGCAATGTGAGCCCCGGCAGCCTGCCCGACCATGGGAGGCGAAGGCATCGCGGGCCGGACCGGTGGCAACGTAATCCATTCATCCAAAAATTCGCGGGCGGTGTTGATGGGCACCGCAAAACCCACTCCGGCAAAAGCACTGGTGGTGGTATAAATGGCCGTATTGACCCCGATCACCCACCCCTGCCCGTCCACCAGGGGGCCCCCCGAATTGCCACGATTGATGGCCGCATCGGTCTGGAGCAGTCCCTTGTGCAGGACGCCACCAATGTTGACCACCTTGCGTTTACCCGACACGATGCCCTTGCTCACCGAATGATTCAAGCCAAACGGTGAACCAATGGTGATCACCGAATCGCCGATCTGGGCATTTTCACTGTTACCCAGGGGAGCCGGCTTGAGTTTGTTGTTCGGCTCGATCAGCAGCAGCGCCAAATCGCGGTTGTTGTCACGGGCCACGACATCGGCAAAGAAGCTTTTGTCGCCCGCTTCATTATACACCATGACGACGATATTTTTGGAATTTTCCACCACATGAAAATTCGTCAGGACGTGTCCCTCCTCGGTTACGATAATACCCGAACCGATGCTTTCCTGGGAAACGCCACTGTAAGGGTTGGCAAACTGCAGGCCATCCGGGGCTGGCGCTTTGACCGTCTGGGGCAACTCGGGACCAACCTTGGGGCCGGCGGACTGGGCCATGGGCGGTGAATCATTGTGGGCGCTGATGTTGACCACACTGGGCATCAAGGCTTTGACCACTGCGGCAAAACCCTGTGGCCTATTGAAAACGTTGGGATCACCGGCGGGTTGCACCGGGAAAGCTGCGGCCACGTTACGCGGCTGCGCCGCAGGGACACCAGTAACGACAGGCCCGCCCTGGCGTACCGCAGTCGGCTTGCCCTGGAATTCGTTGTACCAATAACCACCGATCAGGATGGCAACAGCGACCGCAGCGATGAGATAGAGGTATTTGTGATACTCTCTGCCACAAAACTTATCCGATCCGTTTGACATGAAGGCCATGAGGTTTTATTCGTCCCTGGAAACGGCGTCCCGGCCCAACTCCTCGGCCAACCCGGTACTGCCCGTATTCCCTTCTTCACGAACCCGGGTAATACCGGCACCCAGGGCGACAAAGCCCAACATGATCAGCAGCAACGGGACGATACCCCGCAGCATTTCCACCACCGACCACCACCATACCGATAACCCCCATAGACCCAGAGCGAGGGCAACAAGCCCAAAGATTATGTTGGCCATACAACCTGTTCACCCCCAAACGCTCGCGTTTCGATTTAGAGTTCAAGGTCCGTATCACGAGCGGACCTCGACCCGATACGGGCCAACGCCTCCTCCTTCAGACCATCCCGGGATCCGGCACGTAAAACCCACAGACCGTACGCCATAATGACAAAATTTGCAAGCCCGGTGAATATAAAGGGAGACGTCGGACTCAAAAGGTCAAACAAAAACCCGCCAATCTGGATGAAAAAGACGATGCCGATGCAACCCACCGTGTTGAACGCCCCCATCACGGAACCGCGCATGTCCGGTGGCGAGATATCCAAGGCGAGGGTTTGCGGGGCCAAAAGGCATCCCGCCTGTCCCAAACCGACAAACAAGGCCGGGAGGAAAGTCCACCAACTGAAAGGGTTGATGATCAACCCCATGCCGGTGAAACCGGCTCCCGATAGCACCATGCCCAACGTTAACGATTCGACACGCCCGACATTTTGGATCAACCATCCCCAAAACGGCAAACTGACCAAAATAATGAAACCGATAAAACCGATGATGATACCCGCCTGCCCCGCAGCCTGGGCATGACTGACATGCGGTAAGAGGTCGGCAAAATAGATGAACCAGGTCATCAGGAACAGGCCGATGATGACCATGTCGTTACGTGAGGAAAAAGCGGCCAAAAAGCTCAAGCGCAAATCCCTATCCTGGCGTAACAATGCCATCACCTTGGCGAATGGAAATTTTTCCTGTTTGATGGGAATAGCCCTCTCCGTCAAAAAATGCCGGCTCAACCAGGCACCAGCAACAGCCGTTGCCACGGAAATCATCATCACCATGGTCAAGCCGATGTATTTGGGCAATTGCATGAGGACTGCATAGACCAGAGTTGCGCCAAAGGCGGTCATGAAACCAACCTTGGCCAGCAACATGGGGCGATTTTTTTGCGTGGTATAGTCGCCGGTCAGGGTACCCAGTTGGGGCCAGACGGCGGTGGAACCAATGGACATGACAATACGGGCAGCATAAAAAACCGCCACCCCGCTTATTCCCAAGAACAAACCGATTTCCAGACAAAATGGCGTAATTGCCGCCGTGATCGCCGACAGCACAAAGCCATAATACATGATGGGTATGCGTCCAAAACGATCCGAAAGGTAGCCCAAATAGCCAACGAACAGGAGATCCACCAGTTCGGTGATCACCTGGATGTTGGCGTTGACGAATCCGGCATTGTCACGCCCCAAACCCAAACCTTTCAAAAACAGAGGCTGGGTTGCCAATACCAGGGTCATGAATATCATCGACAACGCCACAACCAAATAGAGGCTGTTGCGCAGGCTGGCGGAAATGTCCTGTGACGGATCTGTTTTCATGCACTTCTTTTAATAAAGGGTCAACAACAATACAGGGCATCCCAACCCCGGCACAAATCCCGAACTCCGGCAAAAAACTCATGAAAGCAAATTTTGAACCGATTATTAGGGCATGATCCCGGGCAAACAATCAAGTCGTCTTGAAGCAAATTTTCCTTGAACCCGGCAACAAAATCACCGTGAAAAAAGAAATTCATCGAGCTATACTGCGCCCTCGGAGATTACTTTCAATCCGTGTCCACAAGCACCAAAAATTGACGCAAAGGGGAACACCATGGCCATCGCCGCGAAGACCCAAGCTGGAGGACTCAACCAGGGGACCGTGAGCCCACCACCACCCGGGGTGGAGGTGGAAGCGCCTGAAGGTGCCAAGGCCGTTGCCGCCAAAACCAAGGCAGGCAAAGCCGCCACATTGCCCGCCAAAGCAACCGCAGTCACCCCCCCTGCCAACCTGCCCCCGGGTGCCGAATGGGAAGCACCCGAAGGGGTAAAAGCTGCAAAAATCACAACGGCCAAAACAACCGCTGTCAAAGGTGCTGCAACCCAAACCGCCACAACCAAAGCCGCTGCAATCAAAGGAACCACGGCCAAGGCCACACCAGCAACCATTGCTGCCACCACCAAGGCCACTACCGGAAAAACATTGGCAGCCGGCGGCCTCGTCACCTCCAAGGGCGTCCTCGCTTCTCCCAGTGGCGTTGCCATCAAGGGAATCACCACCGGCAGCTCTTTTTTGTCCAGCACCCTGCCCGGCCTCGGTTTCAGCCTCGGCGGCATGGCACCCCTCCTCGTCGCAGGTGCAACCGCCGCACTGGGTATCGGTATTTACAGTTATATAAAAAATAAAAAAGGCATTGCCAACGAATTGGATGATGCCATCAGCTAAATGGATCGGAGACTTTTCTTATGGCGTTTCGTGCGTTAACAGTCAGCAAACACCGATCCCCCAAATCGCAAATCCTTGCCATGTTCAGCTATTTGGGGGTGCTGTGCCTGATTTCCCTGATGTTCAACGATCATGGCGATGACTACGTCCGGTTTCATGCCAAACAGGGTCTGGTTCTGTGGATTTGGGGCATTCTGGCCATCTTCAGCCTGTACGTCCCCGTTTTGGGTGGGTTTATTTTCAGCTTCTCGGTGTTGATGATTACCCTGTTCGCAATCGCCGGGGTCGTCTCCGTCCTGTTCTCCCGGGCGTGGCGACTGCCGTTTATCCACCAGCTCGCGAGCCTGCTGTAACAGAATAATCAAGTCCGCTCGGGAAGTTCCGTCACCCCTGGGCCTTTCAAGAAACCAAACACTTTTAGTGTTTTCTGTATACAGCGTGTTTTTGTGAAGAGTGACCACACCATTATTAAATCATTCACAGCGTATTCTCACCAGTGATAAGTGCGCGATTCAAGCGTACATCAGTCGGCCTTTGGGTTCGGGAATTGTACGCCCAAGCGATCTGGCGGTTTCGATCCACTCGTCAATTACCCGTTCGATATTGGCCAGGGACTCCTGACGAGTGGGTCCATCGGCCATGCAGCCCGGCAACTCCGGCACCTCAGCGATAAATGCCGCATCTTCCTCACTCCAATACATAATGATTTCATAACGAGATGTCATCGTTTGTCCCCAATTTGTATTTGAGCAGCAGGTTACGAACCTGCTTCACTTGGTAGGGCTTGGCCTTGTCCCCAAAAGTCTGCAAATTCAGAATTTCTTCTATTGGAGAGCGTCCGCTCATGGCTATTCAATAAGATCCGATGGTAAAACCGGAAATGTGGGTGCTGGACTGGACGCGCTGTAGCAAACTTTCAGCTTCGCTTTTGCTGGCCAACGGACCGGAAAACAAACATGTCATGGCGCCGTCCTGGATGGTTTTTTTATAGACCAGGGGAACATGAGGACGTATCAAGCGACCACGATCCAGGGCATTGTCGGCCCGAGAAAAACAGCCCAAGGCAATGAAATACCCCTTCTTTTGCGCACCCTCGGGGGCCGGGTTGGTGACGCCATCCACCAGCTCAGGCATTGCAGCAGGTTGATTCGCCTCAGCCACATCCCCCCTGGGCGCAAGAGATGCGAACGTCTGGATGGGTGTCTCCTGAGCGGATGCACCCTGGAGCGCCGCTGTCGGAGCTGTTTCTGACGCCACCGCAGGTGCCGTAAGCGTAGCCAATCCCTCCGCCAATTTATCGTCAACCGGGGCAGCAACGGGAGTCAATGGGGCATCACTCACCACTGGCGAAGGGGCCTCAGCCACCCGTACCGAATCCGCTTCCCCTTTGCTCGACCCCTTGATCCCTTCGGCTCGGGTTGTCTGCAAGGCCGCTTCCTGGAGTATGCCCTCCAACTTGCCATCGATTTCATTGCGCAAACGCGACCATTGGGATTCCCGAATCTCATTGGCCACATCCATTTTATGTCCCAGGCCGATAATCAAGCGACCCAACCGATCATCCCGCTCTTTCATGGTGCGATCCAACCTGGATGACAAATGCTCCGCCAAGCTGTCTATCGTTTTCTCAGCAACCCATTCCTGATCGGCTGCAATTTTGGCCTTTTTTTCCGGAACCGAACCCGGCTCATCCTGCATCCCCCCACCCACTTTTTTGGGATCCATCAGGACAACAGCCGATAGGACGATAAAGCTTACGAACAAAAAGCCTATGAAAGATTCCAATACGGTGATGACGAACAGACCCTGGCCGCTTTGAGGCCCCGCTGAGTTAGCCATTTTTGGATGTATCCTTCCCGCTTGCCAGTTTAAGTGTCGTGCGACAGCGGCAGTCAGTACCTCGCTCGATCCAACACCCCCATGGAACAAGGCAGACAAATGCAACCTGAAACGTATTTTCTTCGTATCCTAAGCATGTCCTAAGCATGCAACATGCCAAATGTTTATTTTTTTTCAAAGCTATCCAGGAGGGCGGCATCGACAATCCCAGGCGCGTGCAAACAACCGTACTAGCCCTGCTCCCCATGCCGCAGGATTAAATACTATGGACGATCATTGTAAAATAGATTATAAACAAGGCTCTTCGGATAGCATAATAAGAACCATGAATGGTCAACCAGGAGGAAAGACGTAACCATGACGCAAACCACAACGAATACCCGGCTGGACGTCACAATCGCCCGAATCAGCCACCTTCGTTGGGAATTGGATCTGGAAGCAGCGGTACTGGGTGCAAGAAACACCATCCACATGCCCCAGTACCAGGATTGTGAATTGGGAATCTGGCTGCACAGCCGCGGCCAGCGGCAAATTGGCAACCGCACCCTGCTGGCCGAATTGATTGAATGGCACCGCCGATTTCATCAGGCGGGGGAGTCCATCTGTTCACAGGCGCTGCCCAAACAGAATCCGGCGGCACCCCTGCCCAGTACCGTGGAAGAACAACTCAAAGAACTGCGACACGCCAGCCACCACATTATCAGCATGCTGACCCAGGCGGAACTGGACCATTACGGCAACAGTCCGATCTCAGAGCTTCCCACCCACCCTTGGAGTCGCTTATTGGGCTTTCTGTTCCATGGACCACGCTTGGCAGCCTCGGAAAAAGCCGGCATCCTGGAAGTCAACCAAGCCCGACTCCTCCATTTGCGCTGGGCCAACCATTTACCGGAAACCTTTCGCAACCGGGGCCGCCGTATCTCCCTGGAATCGGTGGAGTTGTGCCCTTTAAGCGTCTGGATCCATGGTACCGGACTGAAACGCTTTGGGCAAATGCCCGAGCTGATCCGATGTGACCAGGCCCACAAGGCCTTTCATGCACGCGCTGAAGAGATTTTGAGCAACCTTCGCATGCGCCGGGATCAACACGCCGACCGGGCCTACGCCGATGTTCTCAAGCTCAGCCAGGAGATCATCTACCTCTTGAGCGTCATCGAATACCGCCTATTGGGTGACGCCGCCATCCGCCGGTTTTCCTCCCTCATCCCCTGAGGAAACCACATCCCGGGCGTGAACGGTGGAAGGGTGGAGCGTACTCATATCTTCAATGCTTTCCACCGAATGCGACAATCCATAGGTAATCAGGTAAGGGACACGAAAACGTCGTTTGCCGTTAACCATGATCTCAAATTCACCGCGCCGCGATTCCTGCCGCCAAACCACACGATAAATCACCTGTTTGTGGGGGGAAACCGAAAAATTGAGCCGAATCTTACGGTGGATCTGACTGCCAATTTTGACACCCAAAGAACGAGACAACTCCCCGGAAATTTCACTGGAAAACACTTTGCCAAAACCACTGCGCCAGGAACTGCTGACCTCCGTGCTGCGATCGATGTCCAAAGCCACCGTGGCCGTACGGCTGAATTCGTTGTCACTGGTCAACACCCGATCACCATAACGGTTGTCCAGAGGGACCTCTTCGGTAGCCAAAATCAAGGATTCATCGCTGAACACATGGTCCCGAACAATTTCCACCCGCAGTTCCTTGGAGCCAACCGACTCCTCACCATCGGCCACCTTTTTGGCCGCCCGCTGCCCAAGCACATAGCCCACTGCCGAAAACACGCCTATCGGAAGCAAAAAAGGGAGCATACAATCACCTCAATCCTCAAAGAAACATCACCATGACCCATCCCGCCACGCTATCACAACCCAGCCTGGCAAAACATGACTATCAGCACCCCTCCCACGTTCTTTTCCTCTTGGCCTCCCCTCATTTTGGCGATACAGTGTGCCTCCAGTATACGAAACCAATCACCTGAACATCACACATGAACTCTGGGAGAAACCCATGGTGCCCAACCAACCCGCGACCGTCACCCTGGTCAAAGCCTCAGGGATCGTTGCTGCAAAATCGTTTCCAGCCAAACTCCTCTCCGGTCAAATCCTGGGGTTGAGCTTGGCCGCTGTCAACCCCTGGATCCTTCTCGGCATCGGGGCCATCGGTGGCTATTATTACAGCCGCAAGAAGCGTTTTACTTTTTTCTGAACCCCCACAAAAAAAGATCACCCGCGAACGAAGGTTACCGCCGCGGCGGAAAATTGGCAACAACCGAGAACTCATGGTGATCCGCAATCCCGGACACATTAGCGAAACTTATTGAAATCACTTGGCTTTCGTCAATCGGCCTCTTTTTTGCAGTAGGGCTTCAGGGTCACTCCTTCAAAAAGCACCTACTTGAAAAAAAAGAGGCCGTACTCATGAACAAGCTTTCAACATCCAACCAAACCCTCACCTTTACCACTATCCCGGCTACCGAACCCGATCAGGCTTTTGAATATCCCACCACCATTGGCACGGCAGCACCCATTGCCAGTTCTGAAGGATGTTACAAGCATACCCCGGTTACCTCACCCGACACCAACCATGAACCTGCGGAGCCAAGTGAGTCCTCCCCTCCCCATCCCACGTTCATGGGGCAGACGGCAACAGCCCAACGCCTGCTGGCGGCTCTCGATGCCCAAGCCAATCCCATCACCATCAAGGGGATCCATTTTGTCACCCCACAGTCCCAGGAGGAGAGCGATACAATGCCCGGGGCGCTGGAAAAAAGGGTTGGCATCCAGCACGTCAATCAAAAACGCTACGCCAAGGCGGTCAAATTCCTGCAACGCGCCCGGGAACTGGGGCAAGATGACTATGCCTGCGATATGAATCTGGGTTTGGCCTATACCCGCCTTGGACGCCTTGATGAAGCCATTGAACTGTTACGGACCTTGCAAACCAGTCATCCCTTCGATGCTGGCGTTGCCACACTCCTGGGCAAAGCACTGCTGTTGTCGGGCAAACGTAAGGAAGCTATCAATGTCCTCGCACCTGCCTCCCTGACCCATCCGGACCGGTTCCACTTGCACTATTACCTTGGCATTGCCCACGCCAAACTGGATCAGACAAACAAAGCCATGGATGCTTGGCGCAAAGCAGCCGCCATACGACCCCACGACAAAGAGATCAAACGTTGGCTGACCATCGGCGAACGTATCGTGTGTTATACCTAAACCACAACCATCGCGGGATGTGTAGTTTTCCAGCGTCATTCCCGCGAAAGCGGGAATCCAGAAAGTCAGGGAAAGGTGTGTAGATCCCCTCCGATTCAGGCATTCGGGGGTAGGCTCTGGATCCCCGCTTTCGCGGGGATGACAATAACGACACATTCCAAGATAGCTGCGGTTTAAACCGCAACCAATAAAAAACGCCGCAATCCCAGCCTTCGCGAGATTGCGGCGTTTGATGAACGTCACACTTGCTTCAGGCAAAGGGCCAAAGACGCATCGCCTTCTTTTTGCGGTAATAGACGTAGCTGCCAATAGCTGCTGCGGCCAAGATCCCCGGTCCCCAAGCCCCGAGGCCAAGTCCCAAACCCAGGCTCAAACCTTTACCGGTCCAAATCGTCCCAGCTTTTACCGCTGTGGAGGTAGCCGCCGCTGTCCCGGTCTTGGTAATTCCACCGATAGCCGTCTGTACATTGGTACCGACGACCCCCTTCCCCGCCACAGTGGCTCCTTTGGCCACCTTGGCAGCTTGCGCCGCTTTGGCGGCCTGAAACTCGACCTTCCCGGGGCCGATCAAAGTCAAGGTCTCGCCAGGAAGGAGATCCGCATTCATTGTTGTGGCTGGCATAATCAATCACTCCGATGTTGAAAGGGTACTCTGGCGACAAGAATCACAACTTCATAGCCAAATTGTACACGAACGGCAAGCGCCAAGCCCGGTCAAAAATCACGGCCACCATCCCGACCAACGAAAGAAAAGTGATCGCCAGGATGGAAAAATTAAAAAACATCTGCCCGATCCCTGGCAGGTACAGTCCCAGAATGGCCAAGACACCCCAGATCCACAAGGCAACACCCTGACGGGCATGAAAGCTGACGTACTCATCGTCACGACTGAAGACCAGCGGCACCAGACAAAGAATACCCAGATAACTCATGATGGCCATAACGCGGCTTCTGCGGCCCACTTTTCTTTTTATTTTATCCATCATGTATATCCTTATTTTTGCGCATTAAAGCCTGTATATCAAGAAACACTCCAAAAACAATCTAAACCGCAACCAACACGGGAAACGTAGTTTTCCAGTGTCATTCCCGCGAAAGCGGGAATCCAGAAAGTCAGGGGAGGTAGGAAAGTCCTCTGGATCCCCGCTTTCGCGGGGATGACAATAACTATACATCCCAAGATAGCTGCGGTATAATTAACCATGGCCACCCCTCCCTTGCCCCACCATCATGTCCCGGGAAAAGACAAAACGATCAGGCCTTACGCTTCATGTAGCTGTAGACACCCACCCCGGCTGCTGCAACGGCACCCACCAACAGGACCGGACCCCAGGCCCCCAGGCCGAGCCCCAAACCCAAACTCAGTCCGGTACCCTTCCAGATGGTCCCTGCCGCAGCAGCTTTCGCGGCTGTTGTACCGGCAGCGGAGCCTGTCATAGAACCTGCCGCCACCGTTGGTGCCTGGTTGACCAACACGCCCGTCCCTTTGCCCGCAGCCGCCCCCTTGGTCAGAGCGGTAGCCCCGGCTGCCTTGGCTTTGGCGGCAGCCGTTTTAATCGTTAACTTGGCCTCGCCTCCCTGGAACATCACTTCCGTTCCGTTTGGACCTGGTTGCAGAACCCCGCGAATTTCCAGGCCATTCAAGCCCACGGTCTGTCCGGTACCGACCAATTTGCCGGCCCCTTCAATCTCAACCAGTTTCGGGAGGACGATTCCGGCCTTGGCTGCCGCCGCTTTGTTGCCCACCACGGCGATGTTACCCATCTGGGCGGTTTTGGTTCCGGCCGCCGCTTTACCGGCTCCCGTTTTGGCCAAGCCCTCAATGGTGGCATTCTTCGACAGCATGATTTTTTGCCCGGTGGTGATCGCCTTGCCATCCGCCCCGGTAAGCGGCACGATGACGGCATTCTTGGTCCCGACACCTTCAACGACGAACGTTTTGCCTGTCAGTTTGGCAAGTTCTCCGTTAGCCACGACCACGGTATTTTGAGCTACTGGCATATTCAACCCCCGTTCTCATGAAATCTATCACGCCCCACAGTACGTAACCCGCAATCTGTCACATTTCCGTTGATCGGTTCAGGGTACGCGCCACTTTAATCTCTGTTTTAACCACCTGCCAAACACCAGTCAAGCGGCGGATATGTTAGCAATGAAAAGTTGGAATCGCAAGAACTTTTGACGATTAAATGTATTGTTAAATTAGCACTTGTAACTGTGTTCAATATCAATATATGAATAAGTGTTCACATTTATCAATAAAATATAGAATAGAATAGAATAGAATAGAATAGAATAGAATAGAATAGAATAGAATAGAATAGAATAGAACCTTAGATGGTGTCTCAAGTACCATGTCAACACCAAAAGTAGGAATATCGAAAGAAAATCGAAGAACCCAAGTCCGAAGGAAACCTTGCAAAAACTCATCCGCTACCAAGTACGTGGTACAAATTTTCCATCATTGGCCAACTTGACGCTGTCACCAGACTGAACGATGACGAACAGCCCTTCATTCATGGCGTAACGGTCCACCCCTTCCTCGACCACGATACCAGCCACCGCCCCCAACACCCGGGCATCTGCATAACGGGGCATGAACTCTTTCAGCTCGCCCAGGCGTTGAATGAAATCTCGCACATCCTCTGCACGCAGGCGGCTCTTGACCTCGATGGGGACGATCGCGTCACCATCGACCGCCAGCAGATCAATTTCCAGGTGACGATTGCCGGGCAATTTGGCCTTGACCCGTTGATGAACCTCACGCACCAGTATGCCACGAGCCGCAAACAAGGCCTCACAGGCGGGAGATACAATTCCCTCGACAAATTCACCCCAGCGACTCCCCAGGTTGCCCACCTGCCGGCTGACCTCCTTGACCAAGCGGTCGGTCTCCTGCATCTGCCGGTCGGTCTCCTGAAACTTGCGATCCAGTTCTGCTCTTCGCTCACGGTCTTCCTGGACCATTTCTTGGAATTTACGGTCAGTCTCTTTCATCTGAGCGGCGGTTTCCTGAAACATTTTCCAAACATCATCAAAGGTTACGGCCTGCGACATGATGGTATCCCCTGTTTATGGCGTTACTTGTAATGCCGCTATACTGCGCACAGCCACAAATGACATTTTCCAACGTACCTCAAAGCAAGGTGGGCAAGGCTTATGGACCATCTCAACTTCGTCAATTATGGCCGCGTGCAGTATAGAAAGGGCAAACCATACAACCTGCTAAATATAAACTAAAGATGCCAATCCCCAGATAAAACACGGGATAATGCCGCAATGTCAGGAACGGCGCTCCATCACACCAGATCCCGTACCCCGTCCTGGCGGTTCAAACGGAATTTCACTACCCAATTTGCGACCCAGACGCTGGAAAGCCGGTGCATCATAACTGCCCCTCAAGTTGAGAGGATCCCCTTCGACAACACGACCATCGTTGGTAGACGGCTCCGATAGCAATTTTTCCATCATATGCACACTCCCTGCATTCAGTTG
This sequence comes from Magnetococcales bacterium, assembly GCA_002753515.1. Taxonomy (GTDB): domain Bacteria; phylum Pseudomonadota; class Magnetococcia; order Magnetococcales; family UBA8363; genus UBA8363. The sequence goes on along the minus strand of PEAK01000037.1, from coordinate 5,857 downwards.
GCTGACACCACAGAATTAGCACATTCCAAGCCAGCTCATTCCAAGCCACATCTAACGCATCCGCGTCCAGGCCAACAAATGCGCCAATACAAACCGTGCCGCCAATCCAACCAACAGGGCAATCAGCAAAGCCTTCATCAGGACCCAAACGTGCTTCGCCATAACCATCACCGTTTCAAATCACCCCCGATGCGGGGAACACTATTCCCAACGCCAAACATCAAACCGCATCACCCTCTGAATTTGGGATAAAACTGACATGAACATGTCCAATATGAGATATTTGCTGATAAATTTGTTTAATCAAATTGGATTCCAAATGGTGCAATTGGGTGACGGAAAGCCCCTGATCAACACCCAAAACAATATCCAGTTCCCAGGTGTCCCCCAACCTCCTCCCGCGTAAACTTTTCTTGCATCGAACCTCCGGGAGAAAATCAACAATTTCTTCGACCTCCTTCAGGATATGTTCCGGGGCGCGGGCATCCAACAATCCTTTGACCGCATCGGTCACAATCATGAGACCAGCCCGCATCACCAACAAAGAGACAACCAATGCCACCAGATGATCGGCCCAGGTCATTCCCAACCAGGCCGCAATCACCCCCAACAGGATTGCCAACGCCGACAAGGCATCGTTACGATTGTCCCAGGCCGCCGCTGTAATGACCAAGTTATTGTTTTCACGCCCCACACAGGACATATACCGGTGCATCACCTCACAAACCGCCCCGGTCAAAAGCGCCCCGACAATTGCCAACCCCGAAGGGGCTGCAACCTTCCCTTCATGCAGATGAATGATATTGTAATACATGAAAGAGATCGACCCGACCAGCAACACCAATCCGACAAAAAGGGCCGTCAAAAATTGTATCTTGCCATAACCATAGGGAAAGTCGGCATCCGCAGGTCGGATGGATGCGCGAATGCCCAGATAATTCACACTTTTGCCCAACAAATCACCCAAAAATTGCAACGCAAAGGCATGCAGGGCCACGCTCCCTGCCAAAAAACCGAGGGCACCATTGAACACAGCTTGACCAGCGGCTACGGCCAAATCCAGCCGCACCGATTTCATCACACAATCCCCACAGGTCAACTTTCGCCCCACCGTCACCCTCACAAATGGAAAAACCCGGTCAGGCAACGACCTGGCCGGGTTGATTTTCCTTGAAGACGCCGCATAACCCTTACACGTCAGGCTTCACAGCCATCACGTACCAAAACGTCACGCTGTTGCCGCCTCCACCGCATCGCCGTCAACCTCGGCCTCTTTACGCCGCTTTAAATAACTGTAGACCCCGACACCCGTCACGGCAGCGCCCAACAGTATTGCCGGACCCCAGGCACCGAGACCGAGACCAACTCCCAACCCCATTCCCGTCCCCTTCCAGATCACGCCGCCACCAGCGGTCTTGGCCAAAGCGGCCTTGCCAACCACGGTACCGGTTTTGCCCGCGACCGCAGCCGGAGCCACTGAGGCCGCCGGTGTCGTCATAGCAACCGTCTGAGCCGTGGCCACGGGACACCCGACCACCGCACCACCTCCGACAGCCGCCACACAGGCCCCGCCGCCCCCCTTGACCAGGGTCATACCCGCAGTAGCCGGTTTGAGCATGAGCCACGATGCCCCACCCTTGCCCGCCACGACCGGTGCCTTTCCGACCATAAAACTTTTACCGACCAAAGAGGAGGAGGTCACGCTGCCGGCATTGGCCTGAACCTTGAGAGCAACAATTTTTCCGCCATTTGCCGGTTGCATGAAGACCCAATCAGCACCTTTGGCCCCCATCAAGGGCGACGGGATAACCGTAAACGTTTTCCCAGCCATACCACTCATTTGCACAGCCTGCCGCCCCCCTTCCAGCTTGACCATGGTCAATCCCGCCGCAGTGCCGGGAGTTGCCACACCACCCGCAACCGCACTTCCGGTCACCGGATTCAACGCCAACCAGTGGCAGGCCCCACCCACTGTTACGGGTGCCTTGCCCACCACCACGGTCTTACCGGTAAGTGAGCTGAGGCTCGCCATTTGTCTGGCCCCCTCCAGTTTAATGGCAACCGTCTTTTTGGCAGCAGCGGCACCAACTTCGCCAGCCGGTTGCAGAAATAACCAGTTACCCGTGAGTCCGGTACCCGGCGAAGCAACTTGACCAACAACAAAGGATTTACCGGACAGGGTACTCAACTGCGCCGCCTGCCGCGCCCCCTCCACTGCAAACAGCATCGGTTCGGTACCAGCCATGAGACTTCTCCATTATTGATAGTAATACCAGCCATTGTTTTATAAAGTAGCGCATTCCGGGCTACGATCATAGAGTACTACCGGAAATAGATATCAGACACCTGAACCGTAGTAAAGGAATCACTCGACATAATGAAGACCGCCTGACACGGAAGGGTCACCTTCTCCGGCAAACTGTTTGTCACCCTCTGTCCAGGTTTTGACCAACCACATGGCCCCCAGCACCAACAGCCCAACGCCAAATACCGGTCCCATGGCCATGGCCGGAAAATGAGCCGACATGGCCGGCAGGGCAAATTTTGCGGCGGAATGACCAATCATGCTGCCCGATCCCAGCATGGAAGATTTGGCAATCATCACCGTTTTGCCGGCACTCACCTGCACAACACCCGGCCCCGTCAACGTCAGTACTTCCCCGGGTCCAAGTTCCGTCAGCAATTTGCTGGCCATGTTTTCCATAGATTCATCCCCTAGCCGAGCCATTCAAGTGGTACTCGGAAACCCAACCCAGCAGCCAAACATTGCAGGCCATGCTGGACCCTCACGACCCCACCCCAATGCCAATCCATGCCCGATCATCGACACAAAAAATCGTCAAATTCCCCACACCGGGACGATTCCAAATACGTTTTTTTCCAGAGCAACGACACAGCAAAATAAAATATTTCGATATCAATCCGTCATTTATACCAAGACATCAAGAAATGGCACCTGATTTGCATTATCTCGCCTAACACAAGCCAGTCAAACAAACGCTGGCCTAAGGAAGCACAACGCAATCCAAGGAGAATCTCATACCATGGCCCTGCACACTGTCAGCAATCATGGCATTACCGTCCCCAATACACCCCCACCGGCGACCAAAAAACTGGACCGCTACGTGGACCGCATTGAGCGCGCCCGTCAAGCAGCCCAGGATGCAGCGCGCAACCACATTGACCGCATACTGACCGAGGCTGAGGCCGATGGTTTTGACCAGGATATCGTCCGTCTGTTGGCCCGGGAACGTCGCATGGCAAGCGCCCTCGACAAATTCCTGGCCCGCCGGCATCTTTCCTGAAACAGCCCGGCCTTGCAACGGAACTCAGGCGACGTCCACCCCGAACATCGGACGAAAAGCTCGCTTGCCCAAAAGCATTCGCACATGCCGGCAAGCGAGTACGCCCCGTTTCCAGATTTCGCTACCCGCCAACGATGCGTATCCCCGCCAGATTTGTTCGCCCCTTTCAATCACGAAGCAAATTCAACCGCAGCTATCTTGGAATGTGCAGTTATTGTCATCCCCGCGAAAGCGGGGATCCAGAGAACCTTCCTACTTTCCCTGACTTTCTGGATTCCCGCTTTCGCGGGAATGACGCGGGAAAACTACGTATCCTGCGTTGGTTGCGGTTTCATTCGATCGTAAAAATTTTATCCAGATGAGCCAACTTGACGATTTGGTTCACGTTGGGGTTCTTCATGGCACCGGTAATCATCACCTTACCATTTTTCTTTTCCGCGCATTCTCGAATCATAAGAAGCACGCCAATACCAGCCGAATCAATGGATTGCACCCCGGACAAATTGATGAGTACTGACCTGATGTCCTCCAGTTCATAGCATTCCCGCCGGATTGACGACCACGTTGTGTGATTGAGGGGACCGACGATAGTGATATGCACATCCCGATCCCTGTCAACAGTCAGATGAACCTTGGCCATAGCACCACTTCTTCAAGGATGTTTAAACACGCATCTATAAATTAAGATTTTTGCATCATGTGCACCCACCCCCGGGAATGCCTTCTGCGACAGTTTTGCCGCCACAGCATACCAGCAGCCCAAGTTCAACAACGAAAGGGGCAGAATAACAGTCTTCCTGGAAAATGTCTCGAGCAAATTTGAATTAAACCACGCCCTGATCTATCTTTGAAGCTCTATTCCAGGCCGATGAACCACCAACACTTGGAGTTTTCCCGTGCCCATCCCACTGCTCTTGGCCGCATGCATCCTGTTTGCCATTTTCCCGGCAAGCGCGGAAGAAGCCAAAACCACTGAAACCACCCTCCTCATCAAGGTCATTCCCCGGGGAGCCGAGGTATTGGTCAATGGCACCTTCATGGGAAAAGCCCCTTTCCTCATCAAAAATCCACCACCTGGCCAAGTCAACATTCATGCCAGATCCATGGGATTTCGCTCTCTGACCCGCAATTTTGACGTCCTCGCCAACCAGAACAATATCGCGGTTCTCATACTCGCCAGCCGGTCGAACGATACCGACAAGGTTCCCGGCACTCTCATCATCGAAACCGACCCCCAGGGTGCCAACTTGTTACTCGATGGGCAAACCCTGGGCAAATCCCCCATGCGTAACGAAAGCACCCCGGAGGGAGAACACCAGCTCACCGTGCAATTCCCGGGTTTAGGGGAAAAAAAACTGACCGTACAGGTCATCGGTGGTGAATCTGTCACGGCTACCGTTTTGTGGAACGAACCCAAGCCTAAAAGCTTCCTATTGGATATGACCCCCAAAGAAGCCAAAGTCCACTTTCTCAACTATCCCAAAACCTATCAACCAGGTATGCCACTCCCCAAAGGACGGTATCTTCTCCGCGCCTCCCTGCCCGGATATGTAACAACGGATATCGCGGTTGAGATGGGTGACAAAGACTTCCATAGTTGGGTTACATTACAAAAAAGCGCCTCCGGGGAATGATCCCCACCCCAGAGCACCATCCCTTTGGCAACCTGCACGGATTCCTCATGGCAACGGTTTCAGGGTAGCCCGGGCTGGGGTAAAACCTCGCGATGCCGCACGTCGGGTCCAATTCTGAGCGGAATTCCCTTTGGCCGCCCCCCCCTCTGGAGCATCTAACTGACCCAACACGTATTCAGCATAAGCCGCATCCATATTGGCCGCCTCCAACAGCCAATACCGCGCTTTTTCCGGGTCAACAGCCACCCCCTCCCCGTTGAGATAGGCCATACCCATCTTGAGCCTGGCCCATGCAGCCAATTCGCGGGATAGACCCGCTACGGTTGTTCCCGAGGTCATTTTCTGCAACCAATAAAAAGCCTTTCCGGGATCTTTGGCAAATTTCCCCCCTGTCTGATACAGCACGACCAGATTCAGCGCCGCCAAGCCATCACCCTGGTTCGCCGCACGCACCAAGCCATCGAATGCTTCCTGCTCCGGCCCCCACCCCTCCACCGCCACCATGGCCTGCCCCAGGATCATGCTGACCCGTTCATCCACCTGCCCTTCCCGACGTAACAGGGAGAGAACCCCTGCATCACCGCTATGGGAACTCCGGGGGCTCATCCCCAACAACACAAGCAACAAAACCCAAAACCATCTTCGTGCCTGAGCCGTTACGCCACTCATGAACAACCTCCCGGCGAACTCGCCGCCCCACAGCCAAAATAAAATATTAAACCGCAACCAACGCGGGATACGTAGTTTTCCCGCGTCATTCCCGCGAAAGCGGGAATCCAGAAAGTTAGGGAAAGTAGTTCTACTTTGTCACATTTCTCAGGCCGGCGAAGTTCATGCAGGTAATTGTTTTCACGTACAAATCAATTAACCATTGCGTTTCACGGCTAATTCATCCAACACAGATTGTTCGTTATCAGC
>PEAK01000036.1 GCA_002753515.1 Magnetococcales bacterium | reverse complement strand
ATGCCATGTGGCCAGCAGTTCGCTTCCGTCATATTGACTTCCCATCCGTGTTCAATGAACAGGCAATTGTTGGTGCCTGAAATTAACGCAAATATGTCAAGTTCTGTGGAGTAATAATATAATATACTATCGGCAACTCACACCCATACACACCTCAATGCAAAGATTAAACAATGAATACTTTAAGAATAATTCATAATTATGATACCCACCAAGGAGGCAAAAAGTCAAAGGAAAAACTGTTACATCTTGCGTGATCGGGTGAATAGACATTAAACTCAACCAGGGAATCGCCAATGAGCGACAGGGGTCAACCGACCCGCATGGTTCACGTCGCCCCCTCCCCGCCTGGTTTGCAGTCTATCTCTATGGCGCAAGGAATGGATCCACAACCTCGAGCATTGAATACAATCGTGTCGCGAGCAGACCAGGTAACTCTTTCGATTGAAAAATCAATCATGTTGGAAATATACGTCAGCACCGATGTCGAAACAGATGGGCCAATTCCCGGCCCCCACTCCATGCTCAGTTTCGCCTCCGCAGCTTATCTGGAAGACAAGACACTCATCTCCACGTTCTCCGCCAATCTGGAAACACTTCCCAACGCAGATCCACACCCGGATACCGCTGCATGGTGGAAAAAAAATCCACAGGCCTGGACAGCCTGTCGCCGTGAACCGCTACCGCCTGGAGCGGCCATGAATAACTATCTGTTCTGGCTTAAAACTTTACCAGGGAAACCAGTTTTTGTTGCTTATCCGGCAGTTTTTGATTTCCTCTTCGTCCACTGGTATCTCATTCGTTTCACGGGCGAGAGCCCTTTCGGACACAATGCCGTGGACATCCGCACCTATGCCATGGCTCTACTCAAAACAAAACATTGCGATAGCGGTAAACGCCACCTGCCCGACCACTGGTTCGATGACCTTCCCCACTCCCACGTCGCCCTCGATGATGCCATCGAACAGGGAGCGCTCTTCTGTAATATGCTGCGAGAGAATAAGCTGAAATAATCTGGTATTGGATCATTGAATAAGGGACAAGATGCGGTTTCAGTCAACAGGACAATTTTTTTATGAGTACATCAATGGCATTCAGGGAACCCTTGGCATTATAATTGGTCACAAAATTGATAATTTCTTCCAATTCTCTTTTCCAAGGTGTTGTAAGCCATTGATTAGCCTTTTCCGCCAAGAATTGATCCGTATTGCGAAATCCTGTTTTCACCAGATTGGAGAGTTTTGCAAGATCGCTTTTCAATTCTTCAGGACTTGATAAAGGAATACAATGTTCTGTGGCATCAGGAGCATCCATTATGGAGAAAGAAATATTGAATGACAGAACACTTCCCTTCCCCAAGTCACCTTTTGCTTGAAGATCTCCTCCCAACCGTTTAACGTAATGGGCTGCCAAGGGCAGACCAAGCCCTATTCCAGAGAAACGCCGGGTTCCAATCGATTCTGCCTGGGTGAAAGGTTTGAACATTTCATTCATCTGGCGGGGATCAATACCGATACCTGTATCTGCAATATCAAATTGGAAAGATATGCGTCCATGAACAATGGCGGTAGGAATCACACGTAATACGACTTCACCGGTATCGGTGAATTTAATTGCGTTGTCGAGCAATGGTTCAAGGGCACGCTTGAGCAATGTAGCGTCACCAAAGCAAATTGTCAGAGAAAATATTTTTTGACAATCGAGTTTCATGGTAAGGTTTTTATTGCTGGCTTTGATAGCCCATTGAGAATGTAAGTCGACAAGAAATTCTTTAATATTAAAATAATTTTCTGCCAATGCTTCGCCCGAATCCAGTTGGGAGAAATCCAAAATCTCGTTGATCAGGGTCAGCAAACTGATGGAGGATTCATGGATCAGTGCAAGCTGGTTTTTATCGGCATCGTCCCGGGTGCGCTTGATAAGCATGGATAGGGGAGATATGATTGCATTGAGCGGGGTACGCAATTCATGGCTCATCCTGGCGATGAATTCTCTTTTTGCCAGTTCGGAAGCCTGCGTTTGCAGCAATGCAGATCTCAATGCTTGGGTACGGACTGCGACTTGATCCTCAAGGGTGTCCCTTAAAGATTTCAAGAGCAAATGGTTTCGAACCCTGGCCCGGACAATCGGTGGGGAGAATGGTTTGGAGATGTAATCGACGGCTCCCAATTCCAAACCCATGGTTTCATCATGTATATCTCCCAGGGAGGTTACAAAAATAACGATAATTCCTTTTGTTTCCTCATTGCTCTTAAGTTTACGGCAAACCTCATAGCCATCCATTCCGGGCATCATGACATCCAAGAGGATCAGATCGGGACGTAAATCGGGTCTGGATGCGGCAACCAACGCCTGTTCTCCACTGCCTGACACCATGACTTTGTAATCTGACTGAAACAGATTGGCCAAAAGGTCCCTGTTGACTTTTTGATCGTCGACAATCAATATTTTTTGGTTCGATATCATAAGGCAATCATCTTTATTAAGGAATAGTGCTATGCAGTATATCAATTTCTTTAAGAATAGCAAGCGCATCATCAAATTCAGTATTGCTTATTTTAGTAACGAGTTCCCTAGCCAAGTCATAGCCGGGTTCGCCGGTAAGGCATCCCACAAGCCATTCGGCCTTTTCCTCTGCCAATGGATTCATCTCTCTGATCAGGACGACCAGTTCCTCCAAGAGAGGGATCACAGCTGCGTGCGTCAGGGGTTCGGACTTTTTGTGTTGTTCATTTGGCGAATTCCAAGAAAAATAACTGTTAACTCCTTCAGAAATGTTATAAAGCTCGTTCTCAACATGCTTCAGCAAGGAAGAAATATTCTTCAGATTGTCCGAACTCTTCAGATCTGATTCCAACCTGGTTACAGAGTGCTGTAATACAACAGCGCCGATAGTGCCTGATACCCCCTTTAGAGTATGGACGGTTAACAAAGCCTTCTCTCTATTATTTTGCTCCAGGGCTTCGCGAATCCTGTAGTGACCTTGAACATATTCATCAAGAAAGCGTTTCCACATTTTCCGAAGCAATGTGATGCTGCCCCCGACCCTGCTGAGCCCTATCTCCAGGTCAATTCCATGAAGAATGTCTGAATATTGATTGGCATCAAAGTTCACTTCTTCTTTTTTAACGTCAAAAAATCTTTTCCTTTTTTCTGGAAAACGATTGCATAATATTTTCAGAATTTCTTCAGGTTCAATGGGTTTGGCAATAAAGCCATTCATGCCGGCTTCAAGGCATTTGTTATGGTCGCTATCCAAAATACTGGCTGTCATGGCCAAAATGGGCAGATCTCTTCCATTGGGCAAGTTACGAATGAGCTTGGTTGCAGTAATTCCATCCATTATTGGCATTTGAATGTCCATGAGTATGATATCAAACAGACGATCCTCAACCTGACGTACTGCTTCACGGCCATCACCCGCCACGGTCACATGAATGTCCAATCCCCCTAAAAATTCTTTGACAATTTCCTGGTTAATAACCGCATCATCGACCAAAAGAACAGTAAGTCCAGGAATGTTCCAAATAGTTTCGCTGTCGCGGGAAAAAAAGCTTTTACCAATGGCGTTGTCCCACTGCTGGAAGTATTGATTATATTGTTTTTTTTCAGGTAATCGCAGCCAAACGGTAAAAGAAAATACGCTACCCCGTCCCACTTCACTGACAACACCGATTTCGCCCTCCATCATTTCAACCAATTGTTTGCAAATAAAGAGCCCCAAGCCAGAACCACCGTAACGACGCGTCGTTGAAACATCCCCCTGAGTAAATGTTTGGAATATCGTTGCACACTGCTCGGGAGACATGCCAATACCGGTATCGCTGATTCGAAATCCAAGTTGTATCCGATTATCCAGAAATGCCTCTTTTTGGATGGAAACACCAATTGTACCACTTTCCGTAAATTTGACGGCGTTATTGGTCAGGTTCACCAATATTTGCCCCAGACGTGTGGGGTCGCCGATCAAAGCATTTGGAACCTCCGGGGATCGGTCAAAAGATAATTTCAATCCCTTTGCATCGGCCTGGATTTCATTCATATTGGCCACATGGGACAAAATATCGTCCATGAAAAAATCGATGGCTTCCAAGCTCAGTTTTCCTGCACCCAGCTTTGAAAAATCTAAAACATCGTTAACAATTTCAAGCAAGCATTTTGAAGAATTTTGGATTTTAATAATATAGTCTCTTTGTTTATCATTAAGATCGGTTTGTAAAGTGAGATGCAACAGACCTAGTATGGCATGCATAGGTGTTCGGATTTCGTGGCTCATGGTGGCCAGGAATTCGCTTTTGTAGTGATTGGCCGATTCTGCCAATTGTTTGGCTTCCAACAGCGATTGTTCCGTTTTCTTCCGTTGAGTGGCATCCGTGATGATTCCCACAAACAGGATATTTTCGTCCACAGCAACCATACTGACAGCCAAGTCAATTGGAAAAACAACACCGTTTTTCTTCCTGCCAACCACTTCCCGTCCGATTCCTATTATCTTTCGTTCTTTAGTCTGTAAAAAGTTTTTCAAGTAGTGGTCATGTTCTTCCCGAAAAGGGGAAGGCATAAGAATTTTAACATTTTCTCCTAATACCTCGGGAGGGCTGTAGCCAAACATACGCTCTGCAGCCGGGTTAAACAGGATAATTCGTCCTGTTTGGTCAATGGTGACGATGCCGCTGACGGCTGTCTCGACAATGGAGCGGATCGTTGCTTCGCTACGGCGTAATGCCGACTCTGATCGCTTGCGTTCGGTAGTTTCGTGAGACAATCCCACAAACGTCCCACGAGCCCGACGATTTCTACGATAAGATTTCACGGATTCTGTACTCCAACATTTTATAAACCAGGGGAATCAAGTAAATTCAACGGCATCATGTCCCGAGTAAGTTTGGTGTCCTCGAAAGACGCCATCCCTGATGATGAGGTGTTGCGGTTTTTTGCTGCCAATCCCCACACTAAAGGGTATCATGCTCTGGAAGTGTCGTTCAACCAGGGCATACAAACGCCGATGAAGATTGAGGTTTCATGACTGCCGATTCCTTGTTTAAACTCTACGGTGAATTGGTTAGCGACCTGTTTGCTTTGGAATCATGTGATATCCTATACCCTGGTGCAGGGTTGAAAAGCGACACGGATGCAATTCCCGGAAAATGTTCAGACGGGGATTGCTTGTTGCTTCCCGATGCCTCCTACAAATCTTCGGCTTCCTTGCAACGGGGATTCGTGGATCCCTTGATTATTGAACAAGTCGATTGTGGTTGTTCGAAGTCAATTTTCCAGCAAACTTTGCGAGAGGTGATCGATGCTGATGATAGAGAAAAAATAATTCGTGTCGTCAACCATTACAGGCAAAAGCTTTATGAGGAAGAACAGTTGGCGACTGCTGATTATAAATCAAAAGGGCTTGCGTTAAAAAGATTTCGTGAACACCTGCATTCGGGAAGTGAGGAGGGATTAGAAGATAACCCCTTTTACAAAATTGTCTTAATGATCTTTCATTCTTCTCGCATGGGGTTGTTTCATTCACTTTCCAGGCAGATCCTGGAACGGATGCAGCCGCTGCCAGCATATATCAGTTTTGCACCAAGCATACGCGAAATATGGCGGCGTCCCAGGGCATTCGGGGGTGTATTCTCCAACATGGTGGCTATTCTTAAGGCCTATGCCATTTTGTTATACAACCCGGTCGCATTCTTGCTTTACATTGGAGCCGCCTGTGCCATTTCCCTGGCGGCGAATCATTTCTTGCAATCCCCGGTTACAAGCGAATATCTTCCCACTATACAAGGTTTGGAAGGGGAATCAAGTCGCTACCTTATCGCAACACTTGTGGGAGTTGTCATTTCCACGGTGGTATTGGATTTCAAGGATCGACTGTTACAGGCAATGGCGGAATCGGGCGGAATATTCGCTGGAATTCGTAATGCGTTCCTGATTAGTCCCCGATGGATGACCGTGGCACTGTTTTGCACATTGTTTACTGTCAAAGCGAGCAATGATATCATCATGACCCTCTTCTCAGGTAAGGAGAGGATGGCTGTGCAGGCCAAGGCTATCGAAGCTACCGTTCAAGTGGCGCTTGGTTCTGATACCTCTTCCACGAGTAGTGGTTCCCTTTCTGATTTTCAGGTGATACTCAGTAATACCATCAATGCTCAAATTGAATTAATGGAGCAACTTCCCAGTAATGAATCCGGGGAAACCGCATCTTATCGCGATTCACGCAAAGGCCCGCGGTTCTGGGCGGAACATTTTATCATCCATGGTGGCTACGAACCCGGCATTTCCGATGTAAGTATTTCCAATTCCACACCGTTATCCAAGACTCTCGATACAATCCTTGCCGGGAGTGGTATCGATTTTTCTTCCTCGTTTCGCGAAAAATCGCAATCACTTCAAGAAACATGTCATAAAAATTGGGCGCAAACCCGGGTTAACGTGCATCGGTGGCTGGCTCAACTCCGCCAGATGCATGATATCAGGGATCAGTCACTACTGGATTTCATGCGTTTCCTATTGGCAGAGCCTTATTCTGTCAACAATCTGATCGCCGCAGTTCGTGCCGAATTGGACAATACCCGATCCACTTGTCAGCAGATTGCGGAAGATTTTTCCGATTTGACTCGTAGTTATCTGGAGATTTTGCGCCAAGTGAATCCATCTGGAACCTTTTTCCCAGACGACGTGACCAACCGCGTTGCCATGGAAACGTCACCCATCCAAGCCATTGACGCTTTGGATACCAACAAGTTTTCCCGGGTTGGACAGCTTGGCATTGTGGAATTTGCCACAATGCTCGGTGAGTGGTACGGTCCCACCCCGGGGTTGGTCTTGATGATGATATTTTTATTCCTGGCGGGCGGCATGGTGTTGGGGGATCTCATGTTATTTGCGCACCTGCTGGCTCGGAGCAGCCGCAGAGACCAAGCCCAGGTTCCCCTTCGGTTGGAGGAACTTAAAGCATGGGAAAATTCTTTTATAGATATGGTCGTGGAATCGCTTTCCGCAAGCCAGGCAAAGTGCCTCATTGGCTACAATATAAAATTTAATAAAATAGCGATTGAACTCCATTATTACAAGATGATAGAAAAATACGATCCAGAAACCAAGCATCCTCGGGATCGTAACATCATTGAACTCATTCTTTTGTGGTATTTCGGTATGTTCACTCTTAAAAAACCGCTTTGGGCACGGAGTTATAATGTTCGCTTGGCAGCGGTTCGACGGTTGATCCATCCTGAAAAATCAAACCTGGTCGATTGGCTCCACTGTTCCTTCTTTGGCCGAATGTCAAACCGTAACCTTTGGCGCTCCAGCTTAACCACGATCAGTAGACGCATGACGGAAAATAATTCCGACACAAAAAAAGAGATCGACCAGATTTTTTTCCATCGGTTAGACCACGCGAGCAAAATTTCCAAAATGTTTTCGATGGAAAATACAGCGCACTCTTCTGATAAATCAATCCCCATTTTTATTCGATTCGGCTTTCTTTTAGGGCGGATTCACAGTGTCGGAACCGCCGTTTTCCTGCAGGGATTCAAACCTCAACCTGTTTGGTTCCCATTGACGTTCTATCATTGGCGTATGAAATTCTTTACCCGCTTGGAGCAATATTCCAACTTGAGAACCCAATTGCATAGAATACAGCCGGAGATTCACATTATTTATGAAAAATCTATTTCCACTGTTTACAGTGATATCCTTTACCCAATTATTGAAATTAAAAAAAAATATGGCGAGTGTTTCTCCATGGATTGGGAAAAGCGTTTTGCCGAACTGGAATCCAATCTGAACGTCTTCGAGAGAAAAGTTCTGGAAACTTTAGGGGTCTTGCCACTCATGTCCGCGGCCACATCTTTGGGGGAGCTGGTTGAAATATTGGAATATATTGAGTCTATTATGGATTTGAACTCGAATATCATCATGGAGGTCATCAACTTTATCGATACGGGTTGCTTGTTTTCTGATATGGAAGAGGCAAATTTCGGACAACAACTTATAAAAGAGGGACAGAAACTGCTTCAGGAAGCCAACGAGCAACTGGCCAAAGTTCGGGAAGAAGAGATAATACGCTGGAAGGAGGTCGAAGGCATCGCGGATCTGTTGGATGAGCGTCTGGTTGAGGTCAGAACACTATTTCGTGATATAAGTTCGTTATTCTTGCGTATTCGGCAAAAGGAGACCGATTTCAGCACACACGGATACCCCTCGCTGATAGTGCGGACCAATCATCAAATGAATCAGACGCTGGTCAACATGGCCCCAAAGGAAGCGGATCAGATATTGGTCCGCATGGAAAATATTTTGACGGCAAGACATCCCTATACAGCAGAAAATCTGACAACAGTGGAATTGTTAAAGAGGGATTCCAAGGCGCTCTATGATCGGTTGGACAGCTATGTGACGAGCATCATGGAAGCACCTTTTCCATCTATCCACGAACAAGGCCATTGAAAGTTCCACTAGTGACCGGTCGCGCCTCAGATGTTCGCCGTCTCTTCTTCCAGTTCTGTCATCATGTCGGTTAACAATTTTTTAAAACCGATAAAATCAAAATAATCGAGACTGGTTTCCAGGCCGGTGGCGGCGCTGCCATATCCATGCGCTACCAATACCGGCTTGATGCGTCGAAACAACGTTGTCGCCTGAAAATCGCCCCGATCGACCAATTGTTTCAACGTCAGGAGTTGTGCCAACAATTCGGAGCGCGACACCGTCGCCAATAGCGGCTTCCCCTTTTCCCCATCCCCACCATACGCGTTTGCTTCCAGGCGGCGCGCACTGTCCATGACCTCCTCCAACGCCTCCCGAATTCGAACCAACAGGTCATCACGTTCCGGGCTTTCTTCAACCAAAACCTCTTCCAAATCCATAGCCAGGAGCCATAATTTCCTGGCGGAAATCCCCCCGGCCAATCCTTTGAGGTCATGAACTTTTTTCTTCGCGGCATAGAGGTCGCCGCTCTGTAGCAGATGTGTGAGTTCCTCGAAAAAGGTGACATTCTGGTGGGCGAAATCGCGTATCAACCGACTTAACAGATCGGCTTTGCCGTCCATTCGTCCCAATCCATCCTGGACATCAATACCAGGCAGTTCGAGAGGAAAGGCATGCTCTTTCTGCATACCTTTGTCCGATTGCGGCGTCATACCGAACACCGGCTCCACGAAAGCCGATGTTGGTCTGTCGATCTTGGCCAGAGCCAGATAGAGTTCTGTGGCATCCACCGGTTTGGAGATGAAATCTGACATTCCCATGTCGAAGCATTTTTTCCGTTCCTCCCCCATCGCATGGGCGGTCATGGCAATAATGGCGGGCCGGGTCGTTTGACGCTTCTCTAGAATGAGCCGGGTTGCATCATAGCCATCCATGACCGGCATTTGTAAATCCATCAACACCGCATCGCAATCGTTTTTCTCCCGGAGTACAATCTCCACGGCTTCCTGGCCGTTCTGTGCCCATCGGGCAGCCACACCAGCGTATTCCAAGAAATTTTCGACTATTTCCCAATTAATTTTATGATCTTCGACGACAACAACACGCATGCCGCGAATTTTTTGCATCACCGAAGCGGGAACCCGTTGAACCTCCAGCGTCTCGTAGGGCCGAACCGTCCGACCATGCATTGTTTCCAAAATGGTGTTCAATAGGGTGGAAAAGCTGGTGGGCTTGCGCAAGAAACCCTGAAAAATTTCCTCATTTTTATCGCTGGCGACTTCGTCCCAACCAAAGGAAGTCATCAGAATGATGTTCGGCTGTTTTTGGGATTGGTATTTCTGTCTGATACGCTGGGCGGTTTCCACGCCATCCATGCCCGACATGCGCCAATCGACGATGACAAGGTCCAGATCGTCACCCTTGGACTGAAGAGCATCCACAACTTTCAGTGCTTCTCCCCCAGAAGGTGCGGTGACAACCGAATAAGAGAACGTCTTCAGCATGCTCGCCAAAATTGCACGGGAATCATCGTTATCGTCCACGACCAAAATATGCAGCCCATCTACATCTCCTGGTATTTCCTTGTTGGTCAGTTCCTTATCCGAATGGTGCATCAGTGTCAGAACGAATTGAAACAGGCTGCCCTTTTCCGCTTGGCTTTCGACATCAATTCGCCCCCCCATGAGTTGCACCAAATGTTGAGAAATCGCCAATCCCAACCCGGTACCACCATAGCGTCGCGTCGTGGAGGAGTCGCATTGATGAAACGGTTGAAAAAGTTTGGCAGACTGCTCTTTGTCCATGCCGATACCGGTATCTTGTACCTGGAAGCGCATGGTGATCCGCGTATCCGTGCAGGAAATGACAGTGATACGAAAGACAATCTGCCCTTTTTGTGTAAACTTGACGGCGTTGCTACCCAGATTGGTCAACACTTGTTCCAAACGCAGGGGATCTCCCACCAGGACGGGCGGTACATTGGCATCCACGTCCAATAGAATTTCCAATCCTTTCCGGATGGCCGGCAGCGAAATCAACGCCAACACACGTTTCATCAGTGCCGACAGGGAAAACGGCACATGTTCAAGATTGAGTTGATTGGCTTCTATCTTGGAAAAATCAAGGACATTGTTAATAATGTTCAAAAGCAATTCGGAGGCATTTTGGCTCTTGGAGATCAAATCTTTTTGTCTGTGGGTCAGTTCGGTTTTGGACAGCAGTTGTCCCATACCCAGGATGACGTTCATGGGTGTGCGGATTTCGTGACTGATATGGGCCAGAAAATTACTCTTTGCCTTACTGGATCGCTCCGCCTCGTTCAAGATTTCGTTCTTAATCCGTTCGCTACGCTCACGACCAATGATTCGGGCACAGCAATCTGCAACGGGCTGTAGAAAGGATGCTAATTTTGTGTTGTAACCTTGTGGTCGGTTAACGAGAAGGGCGTAACCCACAACGCCACTGTCGGACACCAACGGCATCGCCAGAAGGGATTGTGCGGGAGGTCCCCCATGGAAACATGCCAGTATTTCCACAGGTATCTGGTCCGACTGGTTGGCAATGAACGGGGTCTCTGCGATGACATATTGGGCACAGAGAGATCCAACGTTGTCGCATATCCTGATTTCCCCACCAAGGTCACATTCATCGCGTTTTTTTTCGCTACACGGCAACGTGGCCGACACCATGAGAGGATTACTGACAACATCCCCATGCGCGAATGCAATGAAGACCCCATATCCGCTGTTGGTCACACGCAAAATGTTCTGCAACGCCTTTTCAAATACCAACGTGACCGACTGCATGCCAATGTAGTTAGCCTGGACCTCATTGATAATTCTGAGTTGTTCCTGTTCCCGGAGCAACTGATCCCCCCTCAGTTCGGGAGCTGAAAAATTAGAGCGATCATGGTTCCGGTTTCACGAGAAGTCTCCATATCCAAATTGCCTTGTTGAATTCTCATCATGCGTGAAGCAGCGTAAAGGTCGTACTCCCACCGCATTTCATCTTTTTTCCCAATGGGTAGTTTTTTCTGGGCTGATTCCGGGGATTGTGAAACGAAGAGATGTCGGGTATGGAACTGCACGCAGGCCAAGCGGCTACCATCTATTTCAACACTTCCCAAAACAATGCGCACCTTGTCCCCTTGACCGGAAACATTGAATATGTTCATCAGAATGGCGTTGATGATCGAGTAACACAGACGGACATCACCCCGTACCTTGAAGGCATGGTTCTCGCGTCTGGGGCTGTTATCAAGGAGGATTTCCAGATTGAACCCCCTCTTTTTGAGAAAATCGCCCTCGATGGTTTTAAAATCGTCAATCAGGGCCAGAATGTCAAAACTGGTAAACTTACACAGGTATTGTCCTCGGGATATTTTGTGGAGTTCGATAGAAAAATTGATGAGATTGGAAAGTTTATAGGTATAGCGCAGAATGGGGAGGACCAACTCCTCCTGTTGCTTGGTCAGGCTGGTATTCCAGGCCAGCATGTTGATCATACTGACGATATGATCCAGAGGTCCCCTGAGGTCGGTCTGATAGATATGATTCACCTCTTCCTTGAAAGCAGCCGATTCTTCGATCTGGTTTTTTTGCTCCTCCAGGGTCCGCATCATGTCAGCCATGGCCAAGTGGTTGCGGACCCTTGCACGCACCACTGCTCCATGGACCGGCTTCGTCATGAAGTCAATCCCCCCGAGAGACAAGGCGTGCGCCTCATCCAATTTTTCGTTCAGGGCGGTAACAAAAATAATGGGAATCTTTCTGCCCGAAGGCGACCCTTTGATTCGTTTGCAGACCTCATAGCCATCCATCTCGGGCATCATGACATCAAGCAGAACAACCGCAATCTCCTCCGAGGCGATAATGCTCAGGGCATCCTGTCCATTGGTTGCGACAAGTACCTGGTAATCATCACTCAATATTTCTGCCAACGTCCGAATATTGTTGGGCATGTCATCGACGATCAGGACTGTTGACTTTTTGATTGACTGGCTCATCCCTGGACCTTCCACCTCCCGAGCATGAATTTCCATCGACGCCATTGCCGTCAGGCTACCGCTTCCCCACTTTGGGACGGGTGGGGACCGTTTGTTATTTTGAAGACCCGATGATATTGTGATAGTTCAAGAATTTTACGAATTTCACTCGAAGGATTGACCAGCGAAATATCGGCTTTGTCGCCTCCAAAAAAATTGCGCATGACCATAAGTGCTCCCAGGGCGGAGCTTTCGATCTGATAGACGCGTTCCAGGTCGATTCTTACAGACGTATGCGTCGCGAAACCCTTATAGGCATCGCGAAACTTGGGGATCAGTTTATAGCCAAAACAGCCCGATAGATGAATGATCAGAACCGTCCCATTTTGTTCCGTGATAACTTTATCGTAGGGTATCATTCTTCGTTCGTCCATTAAAGATCACTGGGGTATCCATCTTCCAGGAAACGGGTGACAAAAGGTATCTTATGGCTCCTAAACCGCAGCCATCTTGGAATGTGTAGTTATTGTCATCCCCGCCCCCGATTAAAGCATTCGAGGGCAGGCTTCAGCGGGGATCCAGGAAACCTACACACCATTCCCTAGCTTTTTGGATTCCCGCTTTCGCGGGAATGACGCTGAAAAACTACATATCCCGTACTGGACGCTGAAAAACTACATATCCCGTACTGGTTGCGGTTTAACAGCGTACCTCTACCATGAACATATCGTCGCCTTGAGGTTCTCCCTTGGGCCGGTAACGAGCCAACGTATCGGCTAAAAAATCAAATGTTTCCTCACCACGGGCAATCTTTTGCAGCAGTTGCAGCAACCGTTCCGCACCGAACATGCGCTTTTCCGCATCCATTTCCTCAACGAAACCATCGCTATAGAGATAAAGTTTGTCATCGGGACGCACTTCTATTTCAATCCCCAAAGGTTCGGAAACCTGCATCAATCCACGGGGGAAATGCGTTGAGGAAAGTTTTTCCTGGCAACGTCCATCGCGAAACAAATAAGCCTCACGCATGCCACAGTTCCACAGGGTGACCCTCCGACGATCCGGGGAGATCTCCAAAAAAATGGCCGCCATGAACATCCCTTCGGGCAGCGTGCGAAACAACTTTAAATTAATTTCTTCAACGATACCCCCCATACCATCATTGCGGGCGGTGCGGGCATAAAAAAGATCGGCTACCAAAGGACCACCAATGGCGGCGGTCAGCCCATGTCCGGTAAAATCTCCCAACATGACATGCTGCGTGCCGTCCGGGCGAAAGGCTGCCAGGAGGATATCCCCCATGGAAATTTCCTTGGGGGCGATATAGGTGGCGAGGTAGCGTCGGTCAAACTGTTCCGATTCCCGGGTATTGGCCAATACCCGTTCAATGAGACGTCTTTCTTCCAATAGGTTATGATTGATCCGAGCCAACTCCCGGTAGGCTGTGCGCAGTTCAAGGTGAGTTTGCACCCGGGAACGGACTATATCGAAATGAAACGGTTTGGTGATGTAATCCACCGCTCCCAGCTTCAGACCGGCACTTTCATCCTCTGTTTCCGACATGGCGGAAATGAAGATAACGGGTATGTCTCTGGTTTCGATATTGGTTTTAATGGCCCGACAAACATCGTAACCATCCAATTCGGGCATCAAAATATCCAATAGGATCAGGTCAGGGGTTTGTTGGGCGATAATTTCCAAGGCCGATTGGCCATTGGTGGACACGAGCACGTCCAGATTAAGGGGGCGCAATACCTCCAGCAACAGTCGAATGCTTTGAGCATCGTCGTCAACAAGGAGAATGCGACGCTGAGAAGTGGGGAGCATTATGGAGAGCCTTCCAAAATATTGAAGCCAAGCTTGCCGGAAACCGTCTGCAGTTGTTGCAAAGCCCCTTTGAAGTCAAATTTGTCCATCGCTGTGACGAAATGGTCATGTTCTTCCGCGAATCCCTTTGCCTTGAGCCAGGTACTGACCGGCCTCGCCAGATCCAGGGCGCGTGCGTTGTTGTTTTGCAGATCAACAACCAGTTGGCCCAGACCCGTGGGTAAATCGCCGATAGACACATCCTCCCGGGGGTCGACCTCAAGGCCATGTTCCTGAGCGATCTGATCAAGTTCCCGAAGTACTTTTGTCAATGCGTCGTTGAAATGCCGCAAGGGCTCGTTGCACACCTCGGTGTTTGGATCGGAAGCGATAATGATTTCCAATTGCTGGGCTGCTTGAGAAAGATCACGGGCCAAAATGTTGCCCGATACCCCTTTCATGGTATGGGCCAGTCGACGTGCATCTTCAAAGGCACCCCGAGCCAACGCCTCCCGTATGCTTTTGCCGGTATCGGCGTACCCCTTGCAAAAATCGCGGAGCAGCTTCAAATAAAATTTGGGATTATGGCCAAATTTGCGCGTTGCTGTAACCACATCGATCGTTTTGAAGCCTTTGATGGCGTCGAAGTTATCGGCACCCGCGAGATCATCTCCCCTGGTCCTTTGACCCGCAGATGACATGGGGACAGATTTTTCTTCCGATTCGTTGGGTGTGTGTTGTATCCATCGGGACAGGACGGTAAAGAGCATTTCCAGTTCGACCGGTTTGGGCAGGTGGTCATTCATGCCGGCACTCAAGCACCGTTCCCGCTCACCACTCATGGCACTGGCAGTCATGGCTATGATGGGTAGTTGTTCCTTGGTGAGATGTTTGCGGATCAGACGGGTGGCGTCAAACCCGTCCATGCGCGGCATCAGGAGATCCATGAGCACCAGATCATAACGTTGGGTATTGGAAACGCCATCTCCGATGATGGTTGCCAATGCCTCGACACCATTACGGGCCACATCGACCTGCAAACCCACTTGCTCCAAGGTGTCGCGGGCCACATCAATGTTGATGGGATCGTCTTCCACCAGCAACACGCGTCCCCCCTTGAGGACGCGGCGGGTTTGTACGACGAGCTGTTTGGGCGAAACCGGATCGGGTATG
The DNA here is from genome assembly GCA_002753515.1 of Magnetococcales bacterium. GTDB lineage: Bacteria > Pseudomonadota > Magnetococcia > Magnetococcales > UBA8363 > UBA8363. Next base: position 26,571 of record PEAK01000036.1, on the reverse strand, counting down.
GATGATGAGGGCGATTCCCGGGTGATCCCGAGACGTACGGTAAAAGAGAAGCGGCTACCCCGACCCGGTTCCGAGTCCACTTCGATTCTCCCCCCCATCATTTCCACCAATCGTTGGCTGATAGCCAAACCCAGACCGGTTCCGCCATATTTCCGGGTAGTCGATTCATCAGCCTGGGTGAATGGTTGAAACAATCCAGCGAGGGCCTGTCTGGAGATACCGATGCCGGTATCCTCGACGGTGAAACGTATCAGACCCTGATGAAATTGCAGATCATCCATGGTAATACTCAGGGTGATCCGACCTTCCTGAGTGAACTTAACAGCATTAGCCAGCAAATTATTCAATACCTGCCCCAGTCGAACCGAATCCCCTTTGACAAATTGGGGTACATCGGGATGGATCGTGACACTGTAGATCAATTTCTTTTCCGCAACCTTGCGTTCCAGCAGATTGGACAGCACCCGGATGACCTCGTTAAGTACAAATGGGCGCGACTCCACGATCATCATACCGGCTTCAATTTTGGAGATGTCGAGAATATCATTGAGAATGTTAAGTAAGTTATTGCCTGATTGGTGAATTTGCAGCAGACGCCGGCGCTGCTCGTCGGTCATTTCGCTGGTCAATAGCAGACTGGTCATACCCAGGATGCCGTTCAGGGGGGTACGAATTTCATGACTCATGGTGGCCAAAAATTGACTTTTGGCGCGATTGGCCGCTTCGGCAGCCATTTTTTCCCGTTGCAACTCTTCGGTCCGACTTTGTTCCAGAATAGTGGCCAGCGTGTTGCTGAATGCTTGAAAATTGCGTTCCTCGTCTGGATCATGCTCGGTTCGATGGTTGACATAGATGGCCAGAACCCCCAGCAACCGATCTTCAGAAAGAATGGGCAGGCAATAGTGCCCATGGATTTCCCCATCCGGGGGACGAATGTCGGTCAGTCCGTCGATCTGTGTGGCAAATATGTTTTCGTGACGACGGGCGGCGATACCACACAGACACTGACCATATTTGATATGGGCGCAGGGTGGGGGGGACAGCTCACTGAATCCGCGCTGCGCCACCATCGATAAGGATTCCTGATCCCGATCCTTGAGCAGGATGGCCCCTCTGGCCAACAGGCTGCCGATGGGGGCGTTGATGATCATGCTCAGTGCCGTTTCCAGCTTTTTTTTCAACGGGATGGAGAGGAGGGCAATACGCAACATGTTGCTTATGGTATTCTGCGTTTCACGCGCATGGCGCTCTCGCATCTGTGCTTTTTTTCGCTCTTCCACCTCCATTTGCAATTCGATGGTCCGCTCATGAATACGAGTCTCCAATTCCATGTTAAAATTGCGCAGTCGTTCTTCAAAGCCCTTACGCTCATTGATGTCTACACAACTGCCCGTATATCCGAGAAAATTTTCCCCCTGGGCAAAAAAAGGGAAGCCCGTGTCATACACCCAGCGATAAGACCCATCCTTGGTGCGTAAACGATATTCCATGGAAAAACGTTGGCGCTTGGCAAAAACCTCGGCGAAACGGGTCCGCAAATCCTCGGCGTCTTCGGGATGAACGCCCTCCAGCCAGCCATCGTCCAATTCCCGCGCCATGATTTTACCGGTAAAAATCAGCCAACCATCATTGAAGAAGGTGCGTTTCATCTCCCGATTACACATCCATACCATTCCGGGAATCATATCGGCATGCAGGCGAAATTGCGTACTGTAGTCCGAATCAGAAGCATCCGAAGTATCGGAACGATCCATGACGAAGGAGAAGACGGAGATTTTATCACCACCCTGAAACCGGGTGTCGATGGTCACGCAAAAGCGTACCCGAATGTCACTCCCTGAAATGTGTCGGAGAAAAATGTCATAGACGCGATGATCCGGTTCCGGGATCCGATTGACGACGCGACGTATCGAATCCCGATCCTCCAAGCGGACACATTCGCCCAACTCATGACCCAGCAAGGCACGGCGCTCAAACCCGATAATCTGACAAAATGTTTCGTTGGCATCGATAATGGTTTTCGAGACGACATCCAGCAAAACGATGCCCTTGATATCGGATTGAAGAATGTCGGAACACGCTTCACACTCCCTGGATTTACGTGCCATACGCACGAAGGTATGGGCGTGGTAACGCAGGCGGGCAATCATTTCCACCCGATCAGGGAATTTAACCAGATAATTGCTGGCGCCAGCCGCAAAGCCTTCCGCCTTGATCTGGGGTTCGTCGATGGAGGTCAGGAGAATGATGGGGATGTTGCTGGTGACACGATGTTCGCGTAGTTGACGTAGCAAGGTCATTCCGTCCACATTGGGCATCACCAAATCCAACAGGATGACCATGGGTCGAATTTTTTCGGCTTCCAGGCATGCCTGGCGGGGATCCTGGCAAAAAAAAAGTTTTAGATCGTCGACGTCAAGCATCCGATCCAAATATTTATAAGTGAGATATTGATCGTCGATGAGGAGTATGCGCTTGGGCTCGTTGCCTGTGTCACTCATGGGTTCAATCGGGTTCCTCAAAAAAGCAACCCGCCAGTTTGAGGGTACTTACGAAAAGTTTAAACCGCAACCATCTTGGAATGTGTAGATATTGTCATCCCCGCGAAAGCGGGGATCCAGAAGGCATTTCTACTTCCTCTGACTTTCTGGATTCCCGCTTTCGCGGGAATGACACTGGAAAGCTACGTTTCCCGTGTTGGCTGCGATTTAGCCCCGGCGGGTAATATTAAACCAATTATATCCGTTAGCTCGATGATAGCAACGGAAATTGCTACCATGCAACATTTTACCCTGACAGTATACCGCCCCCTTCTCGCTGGACTTGTCTGAGGACCGCTCTGGCGTGGGTCATCATGTCTGCCAAAGATCCAAGCAATTGAGCGGTGATGCCCATGCTCACCTTGATTTGAAAAAAATCATCTTCGTATGGTATTTGTTGGGATTCAATACGTTTCTTCAAGCGCGAGAACACCATGAATGTATTATCTGGTTGTGGATTGGCAATCAATATACCGAAGGTTTCGTCGTCAAGCCTGGCCACCAGATCGGTTTTGCGAAAAGCGCCGACCAACAATTCGCCAATGTTTTGGAATACCAACATGCGCGCATATTCCCCATAGCTGTCCGTCAATGATTCAAGTCCATCAATGGCACAGATAGCAAGGGTAACAGACATGTTTTCACGAACCGCATTGCTGTGGAGTGTGGCCCCGACATCCAAAAAATACCGTGCATTGGCCAACCGGGTTACAGCATCCATGCAGGTCACGGCATCCAGTGTTCGCTGGTTTTCGAGTTGTTGTATATTGTGGTGTACCCGGTAGATCAATTCTTCACGTTGGAATGGTTTGGCGAGGAAATCATTCGCACCCTCCTTGATGAAACGTACCGAGGCCTCATCCCCTTGAGAAGATATGCCGATAACCACCAGCTCGTCCCGGGTTCGCTTCAGGTCTTGGCGGATCCATTCCAGGAGCTTCAGACCATCACAACCAGGTGTGGCATAATCGATCACAACCAGGCAAATTTCTGGATGGACGGTCAGTGTTTGCATGGCTTCCCGTTCGTCATGCGCCATATAGATCGGAAAACGATACCGATGCAACGGTCCCGAGATCCCATCTTCCTGGGCGCGGGAACCATAAGCGACCAATAGTGGATAATCACTATTTTTTTCCATTCGCATGATAATCTCGACGATGGGATCCAGATTCATGGATTTTTTGGTCACATAGTCGACGATTTCATAATCCTGTAACAGCAAGGAATCGGAATGATTGTCAAATAGGGAGGTGAAAACCACTACGGGGATCTGCCTGGCAATGATTTGGCGAATTCCGTTGCCATCCCGGGCACCGGGAAGGGACAGTTCTACGAAAGCGAGTAAAAATTCATGTCCATTCGCAAGTGCCAACTGCAATTGCTGATCATCCACGACGTGGACCAATCGATATCTTTGATCATATTCCAGGCGGCGCTTTAAAAGCTTTGCAAACACCAGACTGTCATCTGCCAAGAGAATATTCAGCATAATAATCTCCCGGTTTTGCACCAGGTGAGTATGGCCCCGGGAATGTCATCGAGTGAGAGGACAGTCTGGGCGGCTCCAAGTTCAATGGCCTGTTGGGGCATGCCAAAAACCACCGAAGAGGTTTCATCCTGGGCAATGGTGGCCCCGCCCTGCCGACGAATGTCCAATAAACCTCTGGCGCCATCACTTCCCATTCCCGTCAAGAGTATTCCTAAAACAGAGGATTGAAAACAGCGCGCCAAAGATTTAAAGGTCAGGTCGATGGAAAATAAGCTCGTGCCATCCTGACCGGGGTCGTGGGGGTGGCAGCGGAATTGCCCCATTTCCGAAACCGAAAGGTCTGCGGCAGGGGGGGGGAAATAGACTACGCCAGGGCGGGGACGATCACCGGTTCGGGCGTGCATGATCGGCAGGGGCGTTGCCTTGCCGAGCCAGGTGACCAGACCCGGCAAAAAAGAGGAACCAATATGTTGCACGCAGATCACGGGCCAGGAAAAATCTCGAGGCAAAGCCTGAAGAATACGCGTCAACGCCAGGGGACCGCCAGTGGATGCCCCCAGGGCAATAATCCCTCCGGTATTGGCAATAGCCTTTTTCGGGGGAATATCGCTCTTGGGTTCCATAAGGGCTGGGCGGCGTATCAGATTCAACGGCTTGGCATTGGCCAAGACGCGAATTTTTTGCCGAAGTTGCCTTCCCCAACGATGATTGCGAATATTGGGACCTCCCGGTGGTTTGGCCAGAATATCCATGGCCCCTGCCTGCAACACCTGCAGGATGGTGGTGCTGTTGCTATCCTCCTCCACCGATACACTGATCACCAGCATTGGCAAAGGATGTTGCGACATGACCGTCTGCACCAATGAGAGACCATTCATGTTGGGCATGTGGAAATCAGTACAGACCACATCCGGGTGAACCTCCTGGATACACTGCCACCCCAAGACGCCATCCGCCGCAGTAGCCGCTACGACAATATCGCCATCGGCTTCGATGATCGCTTGCAATATTTTCAAGGCAACGGGGGAATCATCCACTACCACGACCCGGATCATGTCAGTCTCCGCAGGGTTTGAATCAAGTGATCCTGCTGAAAACCACTTTTTGTCAGATAGGCATTGGCGCCGGCGATGAGACCATTCTGTTGATCCTGCTGCGAAGCGCGAGAAGTAACCAGGATAACCGGCAGTTTTTGCAAGGCTCCCGAGGCGCGAATCTTTTCAGTCAGCGTCAAACCGTCCATTTCCGGCATTTCGACATCGCTGACCACGGCATCAACGCGATATTGGCTCAGTTTCTCCAGGGCTTCCATGCCATTGACGGCTGTGATCACCTGATAGCCGGCCCCTTCAAGAATCCTTTTTTCCTGAACCCGGGTGGTTATGGAATCTTCCACCAACAGGATAACCCGGCGCCGCTCTTCCGTGTTGGCAGGTGTCCCTTTATCGGCAGCCGGAGACGCCATGGCCGTTGCGTGACCGCCTTTTTTCGCGGTTGCCATCAGGTCCTCCGCCGACAATACCATGCAGACCTCTCCAGTTCCCAGGATGGTACTGCCCGACACATTGGGTACCCGTCGCAAAAGTGATGCGTATGGTTTAAGCACCAACTTTTGCTGATCAACCAGTTCATCCACCAACAGTCCAAGACGCTCACCACCCACCTGCAAGAGGATGCAGGGACGATGCCGTGACTCCTGGCGCTCCCGCATCGTGTCGGGAAAGCCGAGCAAGCGCTCCAAGCTGCTGACGGCAACGGGCCTTTCATCCAGATCCAGGGTATCGCGCCCATCCAGGTGAAAGATGGCATCCAAACTGACTCGCCGTACCAATTGTACACACTCCATGGGAATAACGAAACGTTGTCTTCCCAGGGAAATGACAAATACGGGAGTCGAAGAGAGTGCGTTGGGAATGGAAAGAATGAAGCGACATCCTCGGCCGGGCTGGTTGATGAGTTGCAATTGACCGTTGAGCTGTTCCACATGCTCCCGGACCACATTCATCCCAATCCCCCTCCCGGAAATGTCGGTAATATACTTGGCCGTGGTAAAACCTGGAGTACACAGGATCGTGATCAACCGGTTGTCGGAAAGCTCGGGGGTCTCATCCCCATGCAGCAATCCCTCGGCCTGGGCTTTTGTGAATATAGCGGCGGTATTCAAACCTTTTCCATCATCGGCCACCTCGATTTCCACCCTGTCGGTGAAGCTTCGACCCTTGAGCCAAAGCGTTGCCTGAGGGGGTTTGCCCGCATGCAGACGTTCCCCTGGCGTCTCCAACCCGTGATCCAGGGCATTGCGTACCAAGTGCGTCAATGGATCCTTCAAAGCCTCCACAATGTGCTTGTCGACAGTGGTTTCAATGCCCTCCTGCAGCAAACGGACATCCTTACCCTGTTGTCGGGACATCTCCCGTACCATCCTGGGAAACATGCGGAACAACTCAAACAGGGACATGAGGCGCAGGTTCCAAATCCCCTCTTCCAACTCCCCGACCACCAGTTCCAGCATGGTATTATCTTCGAATAGTTCCCGACGCAGGCTCTCCAATCCCCGATCCACATGCTCCATGGGCCGGTGCGCATCCTCCAGGTTGCGCCTTTGCGTCATTCCCTGCCGTTGTAACAATCCCCACTGCGCAATCAACTCATTGACGTCTTCGAGACGCCGCTGTACCCGGTTGCGCACGACAAGCAATTCGCCAACCTTGCTCAACAGACGGTCCAACTTGTCGGCATCGACGCGCATGGTTCGGATACGCTCAACCGATTCACCCGTGGTGGCGCCTTCCGCAGGTGTTCGAGATTCCTTCTCCCCCGGTTTTGTAATGACATCCGCTACCGATGGTTTTGTAACGACATCCGCTGCCGACGGTTTCGCAACGACATCCGGTGCCATTGGTTTAGTAACGATATCCGGTATCGACAAGAGGGGAGATTCCGCCACAATCTTTACAACATGCTGATTTTGTTGAGGAGAATGTTGATAGACCCGGGCTGGTTCCGTCACAGGTGCAGAGGGAGGCTGCAAGGTGCCATGTTCCCGGGCTATTGGTTTCAAGCCACGCAAACGATTTGTAGCCTCCTGAACCGACAGGGTACTTTCCTTCCCTGTAATGGAAGCCTGTATCAAGGTTTCGACATCGGTAAGGCCACGATTGAGCCTGTCCGCCAGTTCGCGATTGACAACAACGCGTCCCTCAAAACAGGGTCGTAGCACCTCTTCAAAGCAATGCACCATTTTTTCAACATCTGTGACACCAAGCATGCGTGCCGCACCCTTAAGGCTGTGGGCATCGCGTAGCAACCCTTGTATAGTCGTAGAATCTTGGGGGTTTTGCTCCAATTGTAATAGTCCGGCCCCAAGCTTTTCCAATCGCTCGGTACTTTCGGAGCGAAACAGGTTGCGAAGTTCTCGGTCCTTGATCATATTTTATAGTGGTAACTTGGTCGATGGTGTCATGTCTTGTCCGAGAAAATATCGTCCAGGGACTGGGCATCAAAGATGCGAAGGCTCCACTCTTCCAAGGAGGGCAGCTCGGCCTTGGCGATTTTTTCGCTGGCCCAGTCGGGTACAGCACCGAAACGGTGATGCAGCAGGCGGGTTAGAATCGCAGCCTCCCCTTTCTGCTCACCAATCTGGATGCCTCTCTGCTCGCCAATCTGGATGCCTCTCTGCTCGCCAATCTGGATGCCCAGCAATCTCCCTTTTTCCTCACCAATCCGCTCCACGCTCGTGATATACGGCATCTCTTGATTCTCCTCATCGGCATCCCGCCCCCCCTGAACTTCGACGTGGATCAACACCCAAAGTTCATCACCATGGATCAACCATACTTTGACCAGCAAATCCACGCGGCGATTGATAGCCTTTGCCTCCTTCGTAATCCGGTCCAGTTCTTTGTCCAGAAACTCCGGGGCACGCTGCCAATCAATACCGCCATGAGCCTCTGGAAGAAAAAATGCCAAAAAATCTTTGAAGTACGCCTTCAAGATCTCTTTCCACGGTGAGTCATACTCTGTCGGCTGGCTCTGATTGTCGGGATTGGTCATGGTAACGCCCTCGAATGCTCTGCCTTGCTGATCCATAGGCATCGTGAAGGATTTCGGCTGTTTTGGAAATGGAAATCCCACCGCTCACTACAACGCTTTCCTTATTATCTTTTCGTGGCGCGAAATCACCATAACAATTCCATTATTATCTTTTCGTGGCGCGAAATCACAATAAGGAATTCCATATTCATTTTTCGGCTTGGAAAATATCCAGATAGGGCCGAAACCGGAAAAAGCGGTTCCTCTGGTAGCCAGTGACCTCCTCCAACAAGTTCAACTCGCCAAGTGCCGCCACCAGTTGATTGGCGGCCTGGTATTGGAGTCCCAATTCGGACGCCACTTGCCCGATGTTGACCACTGGACGTCGGTAAAGGTATTGAATCAATCGCCGCCCATTCTCCGCCCGTCGTCCCAAGGTGACGATGTGTCCGTCGATCTCCTGACGCAGAACCAACAGTTGGCGAAAGGTCTCCTTGCCGTTCTCGGCGGTCTCCTCCACGGCTTGGAGAAAGAAACGACACCAGTGGCCGAGATCGTTGGACTCCCGCACCCGGGTCAGTGCGTCGAAATAGGTACTCCGGTGTTTTTCCAGATGGGCGGACAGGTAAAGAGAGGGCTTGGCCAACAGTCCGTGGCTTACCAGATAGAGGGTGATGAGCAGGCGACCAATGCGGCCATTACCGTCGAGAAATGGGTGAATGGTCTCGAACTGATAATGGGAAAGGGCACAGCGGATGAGGTGCGGCACAAGGATAGCACCGTTGTGCCAGAAGGCCTCCAGATCACTCAGCAAATCGGGCAGGTCGTCGTGGTGTGGCGGGATGAAAGCAGCGTCGGCCAGGGTGGCCCCACCCACCCAGTTCTGACTGCGGCGGAACTCGCCCGGCGTTTTCCGTTCGCCGCGCACCCCCTGCATGAGGGTGGCGTGGGTCTGCTTCAACAGACGCAAAGAAAGGGGCAGTTCACGTAGACTGGCGATGGCCTCATTCAAGGCGCGGACGTAGTTTTGCACCTCGCGCCAATCGTTGCGCCGTTCCGGTAGGATTTCCTCTTCCTCCAGCACCGCCTCATCCATCTCGGTGCGGGTGCCCTCAATGCGGCTGGAAAGGTTGGCCTCTTTGAGAACGTGCATTTGCAGGTACAGATCCACCTCGGGCACAATCATGGTGAAGGCGTTCAATTCGCCCAGCGCCTTGGACGCCCGCTCCAGCAACGTACCGATGCGTGGGTCGTCCCAGGACCACTCCTGGTTGATGGGTGCAGGGTGGAAGCTCTTGTACTGATACCGCTGATGGAGCTTGCCGGATTGAAAGGCCTCGAATTTCACGGTTCCGACCGTTTGCGAAGGAAGGTGGCTGGGGCGTGCTGACATTATAATGATAATTGATACAATAAATATACCTGTAAAATATCATAGAATAGCCCGGAGCTTGGCTGCTGCCTCGTCCAAAGAACGGATCCCCGCGTTCACCTGGGCCAGGCCCTCCTCATTGTCCCGCGCTCCGGCATTGATGGCATTCATGGCAGCCACAACCTGCGTGATTGCCAGGGATTGTTGTTTGGCATTCAGGGAAATCTGCTGGGTTCGTTCCAGGCCGGTTTCCATGGCTTCGGCGATTTCATGCAGGACGACCACCGATCTTTCGGCCATTTCGACGCCCTTCGTCATGGTTTTGCTCCCTTCATCGGTAATCATCACCGTGGCATTGGTCGCTTTTTGAATTTCGCCCACCAGGGCATTGATGCGTTTGGTAGACCATTTGGATTCATCGGCCAGTTTGCGGGTTTCCAGGGCCAGGACGGAAAATCCTTTGCCATGCTCCCCGGCGCGTACCGCTTCCACGGCGGCATTCATAGCCAACATTTTGGTCTCATTGGCGAAATCAGACACCAAACGCGAAATATCCCGGATTTGGTCGGTTTGTTCACTCAGTTCAAGGATATGATTGGCAATCTGGGAAACCCTCTCCTTGGTGTCGGTCATGCTGTTGCGTAAGGATTCCAACTGGCCAATGCCAGAAGCAACGAAATCCCGGGAATTTTCAGCCAGGGTGGTCGTTTCAGCGGCATGCTCCGCAGTTTTTCGTGCCGAACTGTCCAGTTCCGCCAGGGTAACGTTGGTTTCATTGACGGATGAGGCCTGCTGACTGGCGGTCAGCTCCTGTTGCGAAACCCGGCCACGCAATTGTTCGAGAAACAAGGAGATGGTTTGCGACAATTCCTGCAGACGCAACACGATGCCCAGGCCGATCCGCCGACTGAAAAACCACAACAACAAAACAATAATCACGCTGATGATGGCGATTCCCCATTGAATGAGAAACAACGATTGGTAAGCATCACCCAGAGAAATCGTCGTGAAGAGCGCCCATTTCTGCCCCCCGGGTAGGGTGATCGGGGAATGATTGGTCAACACCTTGCGCCCGAGATAATCGGTCATCTCTTCGGCGGCATGCCGCATTCCCTGGACCGCTTCATCCACATGGGGGGAAGTCCAGGGGAGATAAGAGGTTGCATTATGATAGTACTGTATTTTCGCCAGGACGGCCTCGTTCACCCCGCGATTTCTAAGGGCGTCGAGCGAATTTTTGGGATCCTGAAGCATGAGGCGGATATTGCTGCGGAAAATATGGTCTGGCCCAACAAGGAAACTCTCCCCGGTCATACCCAAACCGATCTCTTGCCAACGCTCCCCATTGTGGGTAATGGCTTCGATCGGGGCAACGGAAAGCTGCAACGCCAGGGCGCCAACCTTTTGCCCATCCATGAAAACCGGGACGACAACAAAACCACTGGGACGATTGAAAGTGGGTGGATAAGGTTCAAAATCGGCGAAGAAAACCTTGCCCGGAGTGGTTTGGGCCATGGCCTGGGCCACAGCTTCCGACAACAATTTCCCGGCGTGAGGGCCTGTCTTTAAATTAAGGCCAAAATCAAGTTCCTTTTGAATCGAATAAACGATTCTGAATTCCTTGGGTTCGATCAACAGCAAATCATGAAAACCGGAACGCAGCAAACAATTACGCAACAGGGGGTGATAACGCAGATGGGCCGCACCATAGGGGCCATCCTTGGCATTGCCGTCCAGTTTGGCCCTGCTGCCACCAGGGAGGAGATTCTCACCGATATAGCGGGATTGCAACAACAACCCGGTACGGCTGCGTGGCCAGAACTGACTCACGGCATCCTCTGGAATCATTTGCGTTCGGGTTGCCAGTTCGTGGTAGCGGGAGCGTAATTGATTGGTACGCAACTCTTTTTCCCGATCGAATCCGGGACCCAATTCCGCCTCGATCCCCTCCACGGCCCGGGCAAATTCCACCAGGGACTGAGCGATGATGAGATTTTCGGCCTTTGTCATGGCCTGATCGGTGATATTTGAGAAATATCTTTCCAGCTCCCTGGCGTTACTCAGGTGAACAGCAGCGAGCTGATGCGTGGCGGTTCCCTTCAAGGTGGGCGTCAGGGCAAAATAAGTGAACAGGTTGATACAAATCGCGGGCAGCACCCCCGCCAATAGAAACCCCTGTGTTATCACTCTTGACAGTTTAAATTTTATTTTCATGGGACAAGGGACTCCGCAACCCGTCAAAGGGATGATTCTCAAGGCGTTTGATCAACGACCAGTTCAGGGGACGACAATAATCTCGCCGGATGAATGACCGACAACACATCTCCCTGCCAACGTAATGAACCCAGCCAATGATCCGGCCCCCCATCTTGAACTCCCGGGAGAAAGCGGGTTTCGGCATCCTGGTAGACGACCTCGACCACTTGGTGGACTAAAAAACCAAGGATCTCATCCTCATGGACTTCCACCAGCACGGCTTTTCCCATGGGAGTGGCACTGATGGGAATGGCCAGGAGTCTGGACACATCCAACAGCGTCACCATTTCCCCCCGGCGGCTCATGATGCCGGCGATGTGTCCCGGGCAACATGGAATGGGCGTCATTTGCGTTGTGGTGACAAATCCGCGCACCGTCTCCATGGCCAGGGCCAGCCGGGTCTCATGCAGTTGCACGATGGCAAAGGCTTGCACCAGCGTCGTGTCCGTAGCGCGCAACGGGTGCGTCAAACGTCGGGCGCGCTCGCGAAACACGCTGTGTTCCCTTTCCGAGGAACCAGGACTGAAACGGCGGGGATGCGCTGCTTGTCCGCGTGTACGCAGTTCTAGTTCATCCATGCCGCCGATGGCCGTCATGGTTTGCCGATCCAGCGGTGACAGAAGGGTATGGTGATCCAAAAGGGCGACGACCTGATTGTCCATACTGGCCACACCGGACAGAAAACCATGGCGCATGCCGTTGCCCTCCTCGTCCCCCAGGAGGAGACGAAGCTCTTTGGATTGCCTGGGTTGCAGATCGAGAATGCCAACGATGTGATTGGCCATGACGGCAACATCGACCTCGTCGTGCAAAATAATGATAATGAGAAAGTCGGAGACACTCCATGATCTTTCCGCAGCTCCCGTTCGGGCGTCCAGGTCGACGACCGGCACCAGTCGACCGCGAACATTAACCAGACCGGCAACGTGGTGCGGCAGCTCCTCCAAGGGGGCGATCTCGGGCAGGCGTACGATCTGACGCACGACTTCCGCCTTGAGACCATAGTGTTTATCACCAAGCTGGAACACCAGGTAAGGCCAAACGCTGGTCGTCTGGAAAGAGAAAGCGTCCATTTACAAGCTCTCACGGATCATACGCTTGAGATCATCAACCAATGTTTGCACCGGCCAACGATCCAGGGGTCCAAGGTAACGATCTGCAGGTTCTCGCAGCAAGTGATCCAACGCCGCTTGCCATTCCCGGAGGGCTTCCTGACGTCTGCCGAGTCGCGCCAAAGTGTTTCCCAATTCAATCATCGCCAAAATTTCGCCGGGATTGAGGTAGACGCTTGTCTGAAAGTGCTGCAAGGCATCGCTGAAGCGCTGGGAATCAGACAAAATTTGCCCCAGGAGGTAGTGGGGTGCCGAAGCCGTGGGATCCAAGCGTATCGCCGCCCAACACGTTTCTTCCGCCCGGGCGAGCTTTCCAAGGTTGGCCAACGCCCAGGCCAGCAAAGTGCGAATGTGGGCGTCGTTGGTATAAATCGACAACGACGACTCCCCCTCAATTTGTGCCAAGGCGTTATTCCCCTCCGCGATGAGTCGACGCATTCGATTGCATATATCCTCTATAGGGGGAGGTGAATTTCTTGTATTATCGGTAGGAGAGTGGAATATTTTTGGCTTAACCAAGGTTGAACAAATAGTGGAACCGGGAAGGGTAACAGGACGCACTGAAGGAGAGAGGCCACTTTCGGCAACGGGCTTCTGATAGACCTGACTGTGGGGAAACATTCGCAACACGTACCCAATTCTTTCCATGAATTGTCGATCGACTTCCCCATGCCCGGTCACCAGATATCCCCCTGGCGCGAGCAAGGTATGGATCGTCGCCGAAATGCGTTGTACCGCCCGGGGGGAGAGATAGATAAAGACATTACGACACAATACCAGGTCGAATCGAAACCTCCACCCCAAGGTAGCACCCGCATCCAACAGGTTGAGTTCCATGAATTGGATCCAGGCGGCCAAACGTGGGTCGACCCGATACGATTCATCCGCTTCTTTGCGAAAACAGGTTGCCAAAATATTTTGGGGTATGTGTCGGAAGGACCAGGATCGGTAACACCCTTGTTGCGCCCGTTTGATGCAATCGGCATCGATATCGGTGCCCAATATGCGGATCCGCCACCCTGCACCCGCAGATTCAGATAAAAGGTTGTTCAGTATCATGGCCAAGGTATAAGTTTCCTCACCACTGGCACAACCGGCACTCCATAAGGTCAGGTCGCGGACCCTCCCGTTCTGCGCCAACAGTTCCGGCAACAGGTGCTTTTCGATGACGGAGAGTTGATCAGGATCACGAAAAAAATAACTCTCATTAACTGTCCATTGCGACAACAGGTTCGGCCACTCCCGCTGACCTGCAACAGGGTCATTCAACAAGGAAAAATAATTCTCAAGATCAGACAAACCCAGGGCGTTCAGCCGATCCTGCAATAAATGGGACACCATGGTTCGGGAAAGCGTCAATAGCAGTCCGGTTTTTTGCTCCAGCAAGGTGTACAGGCGGTTCCACCAATCAGGATCCGCAGCATTCCCGGTATTGCTGAAAAACCCATCATCCCGAGAAATCGAGTGGTCACTCATAACTTGCCCGCCGATGGTTTTCCATGGATCAGGGCATCCAGCACCCCGACAATCTGGTTCAGGTTTTGTACCCCTTTATTGATTAAAGCAATGCCGGATGCATTTTCCTGAGCTGAAACCTTCATTTCTGTCATATTTTTCAGTTGCTGCTTGATCTCCTCCTCTTCATTGCGCAGATTGAGTGTAATCTGTTTGGCATTGGCGGCGGCATTCTCCGCCGACTCCGTCACATGGCTGAACGTTTCACTCGTTTCCCGGATGATGGCGAGTCCCTCCTGGGCTCTCCTCGCCCCATCGTGCGATTCCTTGACCGTCCCGGAGGTGATTTGCCGCAATTCCAAAACCAGATTGTTGATGCGATCTGTGGAACGCTTGCTGTCCTCGGCCAGTTTACGTATCTCCTCGGCCAATACCGTAAACCCTTTGCCTTGCTCTCCGGCACGCACGGCCTCGACGGCAGCGTTCATGGCCAAAATCTTTGTTTCGACGGCGAAGTCGGTCACCATGGCGCTGATTTCGTCAATCTGGATAAACTTGTCGCTCAAAGAGCGTATCTGTTGGGCAATCCCCTCGGAGCTGTGGCTGTTGGTATCCATACTCCCCTGGAGGGCCCACAGTCGTTCCTCCCCTGTCTTGGCCAATGCCAAAACATTTTCACTACCGGCACCAGCGGCATCCGCTTGTTCCACGGAACGCCGCGCCGTGTCGAACAACCTCCCCATACCCGCCGTGACCGCCGTTATGGCTTCCGCCTGTGCCTGAGAAATACGCCCCTGTTGGGAAATAGTGGTCGCAATTTCTCCCGCCGCAGCCACGGTTTCCCGGGAAACCATGGTTAGTGTTTTGGCGATGCGACGCGAAGTCCACCAACTGAGCAATACCACAGAGGTCGTAATAAAAAGAGACAATACCATAAAAATAAGTTTCAAATTCTGAACGGGTCGCAACACCGACTCCCGATCCCGTTCTGCCAGCAGCGCCCAGGTGACCCCTCCCACCTGTACCGGGGAAAAAGCGACAAAAACTGGATTTTCATGATAATTGACACTCTCCATGGCACCAGAGCGATGTTCCAGCGCCTCTTTGACCGCAGGGGTCGTAACGGCCCTTCGGCTCGGATCGGAAAAGGAAGCGCGCACGGAATAATGCTCAGGGTCCAGAATGGCATCGGAACGCATTAAATAATCGGGACCAACCAGGTAGGTTTCACCACCGTCACCCTGACCATTGCGCTGCTTCATGAGTGCGTTGACGAACGTATCGGCCATTTGCATGACGATAACGAGCGCCACTTTACCTTGAACCAGCAACGGACGCGCGATGAAACTGACCGGGACCCCACCCGAAGCGGCAAAGGGGAGCAGATCACTGATACCCTCCGCACGTTGCGCCACCGCCGATTGCAACAGGGTTGCCAGATGGGTTTGTCTGTATTTTGGATCTTCCAAAAGATTGACACCCAGGATATCGTTGGGTCGGGCGGCGAAAAATACGCGACCTCCCGGTTGCACCATATACAGGTTGTCATATCCCAGATTTTGAATATAGCGTGTCAAAAAACTTTCATCGGCCTTGTCACCGACAGGGTTGATGACCTCATCCAGATTGACGCCCGCCTCCAAACGCCACTCCAGACCCGGGATGGCGAGTGGTACCACACTGGCCAAACTTACGGTTCCACTGCCACTCTCCACGACATACTGGCGCGAAGGCATCCCGGTAGGGATTCCCGCGATATCGCGAACCCCACCGGAGGGACGATCCCTGGTATCGGAGGGCCGACGTGGCAGGGGGCCGCTGGGAGTCAGAAAAGAGACGCGACCGCTTTGCCCCATGCCTGCAGACGTCTGGACAATATCATGCACGGGGGTCATGGAAAGACGTAACGCCAACACTCCGATCACCTCGCCAAAACGGGACACGGGCGCAGTGATGAAGGCGGACAACGCCCCATCGATGGGTCCATAAGGGGCGAAATCTTCGATGTGAATCCCCTTTAATCCAGCGACAAAGGCTGCTTTCAGAGGGGTTTGATCCAGGGGATCCCGATACACGTTACCCGCGAGTTCGCTTCCCCGGGTGCTGCTGTAGATAACATCACCTTCGTTGTCCAACAGCAGCACATCGGCAAAGCCGCGTTCAGTGCGGTACTGATTGATTTCACTGCCGTAGCGGTCTTCAACGGCCTTCCAGGCCACTCCGGCAGCCCGGTTTTTCTCCACCTTGAAGGCACCGGTGAACTGGTCCACCGCCTGGGAAAGCGATTCACTACTCGAAAACACTTTCGCATCGATAAAACGTTCCTTGAAAAACAATTCGGCATGATGCTTTTTGTTTTCAACAACGCTTTGCAAACGCGCACTGGCCTCGTTTTGCAACAGTTGGGCGATATCCATCAGCGCGTTCATATCCCGCTTGCGTTCTTGAAAAAATTGTTCAATATGCGCTTTTTTCAGGTCACGAACGCGCTGCAAATGCTCCAATTCGCCATTTCGCAACGCCTTGGCACCCTGGTAAGTGGTTATGAGCCCCATCACAAAAACAGGCAATAGTCCAATAACCAAAGATATCAATAGGAGTTTTTTTCGTAGCGAAAGACGAAGGTACACAACATCTCCCCGTAGCCGAAAGGCTTGGATGTGGCCCGATCAAGAAAATGTCATCAGGCCGCTCTGTCTGGATTATATCCTGGTCGGTGACCAAGGTGCATTGTGAACCTGAATGTCGGCGTAACGCGACCAATCGTGCGTTTTCCGCTGATCATCGCGGAGCAATTTTGGGAAACCGGGTTGCAAAGCGGAGGTCCAGCGCCCCTCCGACTGCAATTCGCTGATGGCCAGGTCGAGATACCCCCCCTGGGCCCATTCATCGATATAGGCATCGGCATCACGGGTACGATCATTTTTCAGCTGGCCAATGGTCCGCCACATTCTGGCACACCCCTTGAGGTGTGCGCGGACTTCCGGGGCGATACGGCCATCCCAAACCATCATATCCAAGGAAGAGCGGATCACCGGGGGTGGTACCTCCGGGATGTCACTCCATATGTGGAAAGTCGCCAAGTCCGGGTCGTGGGTGAGCAAATCGCGACTTTCCTCCTCCGACCTGAGATAACCTGCAATGATATCAGGTCGTTCCCGTAACCAATCCTGGAGGGCCAGGGTCGCACCCACGACCCGAAACGTATGCTGGGTCGCCCCCTTGTTGGTGGTGGCACAGGTACAGGGCATGTCCAGTCCCGTTGCCCAGCGTCCGGCCAGTTTGCGATATTCCATCCACGATGGGTAAGGTTCCCAAAGGGCACCAGCCCACAGGAGATCTTGTTTCAGTTGACTCATCTGCAATTCGATGGAGCGATCGTTTAAATCCATCGAAACCTTGTTTTGTTCCGCCCAGGTCAACAATTGCCGGTGCGAATAGGAGCCAAACGGTGTACCGACCGGCTTTCCCCCCAGGTCTGCCGGCGCTTTGACCTTGCCCGAGTCCAAAAGATCTTTGCGCACTACAATGGCTCCGGTCTCGCCGGTGTCATAGCCGGTTGCCGCAACCAGGTCGCACGCCACGAGATCCCCGGCCCTGAGGGCGGGGGTCTCCGCCATATAACCGAATTGATTGACTCCCGCATTCATATTGTTGTTGATCAGCGGCCCGGAAAGGGCACGAAACCAAAGAACCCGACTCCCTTTGGGGAGATAACGTGCCCACAACTCCGCCTGCTTGTTGACGGTTGATGTCCAATAGGGGGTACAGTAAGGCTGATATCCCACTGTCAACGTGACCGGATCACCGATGCGTCCAAACTTTCCCGTCGGCTCCCCACGACGCGCGGCCAGTTCCAACCATCCCTTGGCAATCCCTTTTTCCGATTGCGCCAGGGCGCGCCCCCCAACCGGATTGGGCAGCATCCCCAGAATGGTTGGCAGAATGACACCTGTTGCCAACGAAGATTTGAGGAAAAACCGACGGCTCAACGTGTCACAAAGTTTCATGGTTTCCCCTTATGTGTTCTATTTCACCCCCATCCAAGATCCACGAACCGTCCCTCCTCCGTCAAGACATTTCTTTACTGGTTTTCATTGGGATTAAAAAACCAATAGCGATTCTTGCCCGCATTTTTGGAGACATACATGGCCATGTCGGCATTCTTCAGCAGGATTTCCTTGTTTTCCCCATCATTGGGATACAGGGTGATACCAATACTCCCGGAGATCTGCACGTGGTTCCCCTGCAACCAAAAGGACCTCGCCAACTCATCCAAAATTTTTCTGGCAACGAGACGGGTTCCATGCGGGCTGACATCGTAAAGGATGGCCGTGAACTCATCACCACCCAGGCGCCCCAAAGTGTCCGTCGTGCGTATGCAATGTTTCATCCGTTTGGCGACTTCCTGGAGCAATAAATCACCCGCCTCATGCCCCAGGGTGTCATTGACCCATTTAAACCTGTCCAGGTCGATGAACAGCAATGAAAAAAAGACCGACTGGCGACGGGCCAAAGAGATGCTTTCGTCGAGGTGTTGTACAAAAAAATTGCGATTGGGCAAACCGGTCAGATGGTCATAATTGGCCTGGTAACGAATACGATCTTCTTCATGTTTGCGCTGGGTGATATCGCGCATGACACTGGCTATCAGGGTCCTCCCCTCCTCGGTCCAGGAATTGATGGATATTTCCATGGGAAATTCCTGGCCGTTTTTGCGGATCCCCTGCCATTCACGCAGTTCACCTTTCTGCAAACCACCCGTGGCAATCAACTCTTTAAAGCTTTCCTTAAACTCGCTATGGAACGATTGCGGAAAGAGGCGATCAACCTGCTGGCCGATCATCTCATCCAAAGTATATCCAAACAGTGTTGCCGCCCCCTGGTTCCAAAAGCGGACGGTTCCATCCAGGTCCGAAGCGACAATGGCTTCCAGGATGGACTGGGTGACGATGCGAAACTGCAATTCCTTTTCCTTGAGGATGCGATGGGATTCCCGATTCTTCAATAGATTGTAATAGGCGCTGGCGTGGTAGCGGAGCCTGGCCAACAATTCAATCTTTTCTGGTAATTTCACGAGATAATCGTTGGCCCCCATTTCAAAGGCTTTGGCCTTGAAAAAAGACTCTTCCTGCGAGGACAACATGATGATGGGGGTATCGGCGAAATCGGGGTGCTGGCGAAATTGTTCGAGCAGGGTCAATCCATCCATGCCGGGCATGACAAGGTCCAACAGTATGACCGCAGGGCCGACATCTTGCGCTTTTTGCAAGGCATCAAAGGGATTGTTGGTGGCATGCAGGATGAAATCATCCCGGGAATCTTCTGAAAAAATTTTATTCAGGACATACCCGGTAATTTCCTGATCATCCACCAAAAAGACAGGAACACGCTCAAGAGTGAAATTCATAGCATTTTATTATCTAATTCACAAAAAGATGATTTCAGCATGCTAATTTCGGAACGTAACACTGAGAAAATGCACCATGTAAACCGCAGCCATCTTGGAATGTGTAGTTATTGTCATCCCCGCGAATGCGGGGATCCAGGAAACCTACACACCATTCCCTAGCTTTTTGGATTCCCGCTTTCGCGGGAATGACGCTGGAAAACTACGTATCCCGAGTTGGTTTCGGTATAACGATGTGGAGGATTCAAGATCCTCGATATTCAACACCAACCCCTCAAAAAAAATCAGTCATTCTCTTCGACAATACCCTTCCTGGTTGCCAGCTGCGCCACACCACCATCCTGGCCAAAGGAACTTTCCCAGCCAAGATGCCTTGCAAGTCAATCACTGGATTGGACATGGTGAAGCACATCCAAGGATGTTATCAGTTTTGGCCCATCGGCGGAATGGCTCACGGATGTTATTTTCCCACGCCAGGACTGGCCCATGAGGGCTCCGTGAACCTCCTTGCCCAGACATGACACCAGACCGATGCCGACACACCAAGGACACTTCCTGCAAATCATCACCGGCGTCCATCTCGGCACGACCACGAGAGCGTTTGGCTTCGTCGCACGTTAACAGCGGCGTTGACCGTTCCGGAACTGAAGCGAGGCATTCATGGCCTTGGCCAAGGTCTCCCCACTGCCCGTCACGAGAGCGCTGGTGATATCAACAACCCGCCCTTCCCTTCGAGTTCATTAACGGTAGCGCGAGTCATGCCTTTCGACCACCTTTCCTCAACTTATTTCGGCCCCGCCCACAGTCCTTGCGCCGTGGCCGATAGGGGACGCCGTAAACCTCCAGAAGTCTACATGACTCAGCTACAGAAAACCGCCATGAAATATCCCACTCACCTCTTGACGTCATAGAATCGGTCTGCATCGTCAACCTTTGGCATTGCGATCGGTGACGAGTAAAGGAATGGCCCCTTTGGCTCGTTTGGATCAACTTTGCGCATAGCCATCAAGCCATGCTTCTGCTGGGGACTCAAGGTTTGGCCCACTTTGGCGAAAGCAGTTGCGTATAGGTAGGACATGTTGCCATCAAGTTCGCCGTAGCGCCTTGACAGGGATAGCACCTTGTTCTGATCCGCCGTCTCACCCTTGAGGAAACGCCGCAGTTCGCTCGAGATTTCCCGACGCACACCCACGATCTCGCTCAGATTGAGCAGTAGACCCAGAGTCGCCAAGCTCAACGACATGATAGTCATGGCGGCATATCCGGAGGTAAAGGAAGTTTGCTGATGGCAGTAAATGAAAATGGCAGCATGATCAACATTACGGGTCGGAAAACGGAATAAGCTGACCATTCAGAAGGTTCCCGTACCCTTGGGTGTTGTGGTGATTGCGGTTTGGCTCACGTATGCGGCAGTCCGTAGCGACTTAACCAACGAATGCTTTCCATACCTGATTCGTTGGCGGTATCATGGATGTGGGGATGGAAACGCAACACCTCTTTAGTGCAGAGAAGAGCAAATTGAAAGCGCGAACCGCGAGGTATGCCCATCTATAGGCGGATCCCCTCAAGCTCATTGCGGATCGCATATCTGGCCAAATCGCTGCCGCACTGGCTGGAGAGCCCAGGGAAAATATTGTTACGTTGAGGGGAAAGGGGTAGAACGTGCCTACTACGTCATGGTGGGTACCGATTCTATTTCTATAGCCATGAGCCCAACGAACCGGCGCATGTTCATGTAGACAAGGATGGAAATTCTGCCAAATTTTGGATTTCTCCGTTGTAACTGTCATCAAACACTGGATATTCCGCAAAGGATCTTTCAGAGGTTAGAAAAATAATTCAACAGAATTCGCACACCTTGATGGAGGCATGGCATGGGTATTTTGGCCCTTCGAGCAGATGAACGAGTAAAAAACGTTCAGATAGGCAATGACGCCATTCATGTTGATTTAATGGACGGCAGGACCATCCCCGCTCCCCTGGCATGGTTTCCCAGACTGGCCAACGCGACCCAAGAACAGAGGGAACAATGGGAAATGTGTGGGGGAAGTTATGGCATTCACTGGGAGGAAATTGACGAAGATATCAGCACTGAGGGCCTGTTGCGCGGTGCCCCGGCTCCTTCCAGTAAATAACACCACGAATACCCGGCATAGCGCGACGGCGCGAAAAGGTGGACTCCTTCACCACCCTTGCCGGGTACCTCCCCAAGAAGGATGCCACAAATGTCAATAGCCGCCCTTAATGTACCACCCCGTGTCCACCCAAAGTGTACCACCCATGTGCAGCCATAGTGTACCAGTGCTGACTTTCCTTAATTCGAACCCATGATCTCATTTTGTCTTTTGGAATTCACCCGATTTCCCAGGAGGCCGCACCATGGCAAGAAAGGAAAGGAGCGTGTTCGACATCAAGGAATTGATTCGCCAATTGCGGTTGGGCCAACAGATGCCAAAAAAAATTGTTGATACTGGCTTGTTCCAGCAGGAAAGGCTTGTCATTGACAGCACTTCTAGAGAGAAAGATTTGGCAATGGAAATCGGTAAGGTGTCCCTCGATTTCGATTTATGGGGACAAGGGAAATCGGTAAGGTGTCCCTCTATTTCAGTATTTGTTTTATATGGTGGCGGCACAGGGATTGAACCTGTGACCCCTGCCGTGTGATGGCATTTCCATAGGCTTTTCCGGTCCACTTCCATGCACATCACCCCATCCTCGACAAACAGATAACCTGTTGCAATTGATTGCAATTGTCTGCTATGCTGCGTTCATTCCGGTTCACTGGATTTCCGGTTCCGTGCATTCACGGTGGACTTAATATGGACTTAAATGGAGTTGCGGCGGAAAAGGGGGCAAACACGGCATGCAAAAAAAATTGACCGTCACTCTGGTAAAATCCCTGGAACCCGCCGAGAAGCCTTATGAGGTCATCGACACGGAGATCAACGGGTTTCTATTGCGGGTTCAGCCCACCGGGAGCATGACCTACTATCAGGTTTACCGGACACCGGATGGCACCAAAAAGCGCATCAAGATCGGACGGACCAATGAGATGACCCCCATCCAGGCCAGGGACAAGGCCATTCAGCTATCCGGCAAGGCCGCTTCCGGGGTGGATGTGCAGCAGGAAAAAACCATCGCCAGACAGGAAGCCAGGGATGCGAAGAACCGGACCCTGGGGGCATTTCTGGAGAACGTCTATCTCCCCGATGTCCTGAACACCCGGGGGTCGGGAGAGGCGACGCGCAAGCGGCTGACATCCTGCTTCGGTGCCCTGTTCGACAAGGACATGGCCGAAATCAACAAGTGGCGCATCGCTTCCTGGCAAAAGCAACGGGCCGAATCCGGTACAGCCCCCACCACAATCAACCGGGATGTGAACGCCTTGCGGGCCATGCTTTCTTATGCTGAAGAGAAAGGCGTGTTGAGCGTCCATCCCCTGAAGGGATTGCAATCGCTTGCCGTGGAGACTGATGAACGGGTACGGTATCTGGAACCGAATGAAGTGAAACGCTTGCTGAATGCCCTGGATGCGCGGGAAGAGGAAATCCGCAAAGGGCGGGAGTCACACAATGCCTGGTTGCTGCAAAGGGGCATGGCACCGCTCCCCAACCTGGAGGGGAAAGCCTTTGTCGATCATCTCAAGCCAATCGTGCTGTTGGCTCTGCATACGGGGTTGCGGCGCGGGGAAATTTTGGGGCTGGAGTGGTCTGCGATCAATTTCAAGACAGAAACGCTGACGGTAACAGCCCGGACCGCGAAAACGGCCAAGACGCGCCATGTCCATTTGAATCAGGTTGCGCTTGAGATTTTGCGGAAATGGCGCGAACAATCAAAAGAAGAAGGGTTGGTATTTCCAGGCCGGAATGGCCAGAAAATGGCCAGCCTCAAGACAGCCTGGGCCGGTTTGCTGAAACGGGCCAACATCACGGATTTTCATCTGCATGATTGCCGCCACGATTTTGCCTCCAAACTGGTGATGCGGGGCGTTGATTTGTATGTCGTGAAGGATTTGTTGGGGCACGCCTCCATCACGATGACGGAACGTTATGCGCACTTGGCTCCTGGCCACAAGGCCAAGGCCGTTGCCTTGCTGGCGATGGGGCAGTAGGAAGGGGGGAATGTCATGCTGGCTTTGGAGTGGATTCAAGAATGCGTGGGGGATGACGCCTATCTCTATTCGCGCCATGGCGATCAAGAAAGGCACAACGATACCCTGAGCCTTGAGGAGGTGGAACAGGCCATTCTGAACGGCAGGATACTGGAGCAGTAGCAGACACGGGCCGGGGTGACAGTTGCCTTGTGGCCGGATTCACGCATGGGGGCAAGCCCGTGCATGTGGTGTGCGGGAAATTGGGCAACCGGATGGTGATCATCACGGTCTACATTCCCACGCCGCCAAAGTTTAAAACACCATTTGAAAGGGGTGACTGACATGGCTGAACAATGTCCTTTCTGCGGCCATCGGAACATGGCGGACAAACAGGTTGAATACCTTTACCGAAGCGGTGAACGGTTTTTGGTGGTCACGGATGTTCCCTGCCTGGAGTGCGAATTCTGTGGGGAGCGATATTTTGAAGCCGTCGTCTTGAAAAAAATCGAAAGGGATTTCGTTGCCATTCAGAATACCGGAAAGAAGCCTATGAAGACGATCATGGTTCCGGTTGAGGCGTATGCGGGCTTGTAGGACGATGAGGGCAATGCATCCCCTGGCAGTCAACGTTGTCGTGTCGGCGGATATGCTCCGGGTGATGCTGGCGGATGGACGCGAGGTTGCCGCGCCTTTGGTGTGGTTTCCGCGATTGCAGGAGGCAACAGAAGAACAACGGAAGAATTGGCGATTCATCGGTGGGGGTGTGGGGATTCATTGGGCATCAGTGGATGAGGATATCGCCATTGACACTCTTCTTATGTACAAGAAGTCAACAGATGCCGAAAAAGATTAGCGATACGGGATTGTTCCAACAGGAAAGGCTTCTCATTGACAGCACTTCTGGAGAGGAGGAATTGGCAGAGTTTCGGACTCTTCTGTCAGGTTTTGGACAAGCAGAAGACAATATCAGCATAAGTTTGGAGAAGGCAAAAAAGAGACTCCAAGAGAACGGAATAACGTTGGATATTGAAAAACTACCCGGTAAAATATCATCTTTGAACCCTCCTGTTCTCGCTGATGCTGCCGATATCTTGTACCGTGGACATCATTTGAGAAAAGCGATTCAAGAAAACGACGCAACAAGAGCCGCTCAAATCATGTGGTACTTTGCCCGATCCGCAATGCGGATGGATTTGCGCAAGGAAGAGTCACATGCCAAGAGAGGGAAAAATACCGTTGCTTCAGCCAGCAAGGGCGGAAAACAAAGGGTGGAAAACTACCAAGAGATTTGGCAAGAAATTCAGGAGTTTGCTGATTCATACTGGGAAAAGCGTCCAGAGGCATCAAAAAGTGAAGTTGCCAAATGGATTGTCAAGCAGGGTCTTTGGAAGATAACGGAAAATACGATCAGACAAAAAATTTCCTCTCTCAATAAAAGTTGACGGAGTGCCCGCCATTCCGTCAATGCGCTTGTAGTACAGTCTCTCTCCAGGAACATCACGCAACCACTGGAGACCTGCATGTCCATCACTACACCAAACCACTCCACCGAATTTGCCGGGAAAAAGGCACTCAACGAAATTGAGACCGCCCGCTATATCGGCATGTCCAGATCCTATCTTCGTCAAGACCGCATGAATGGGGTGCGGGACAACAGAACGCCCGGTCCCCGATGGGTCAAGATTGGCCTACAGGTCCGGTATCTTGTTGAAGATTTGGATGCTTGGCTCAATCAGCACCGTGTTTCCAGATAAGCATTCGGACGCTGTTTGGTTTGCAACATCTCCCCCTCTGACTAATAGGGAGGAGAAGGGTGCAGTTGATTGCAGGAGGGGGCATGCCGGTCACGATCAAGGAAAAAGATGGTTCTGTCATCTTCATGATGTCGGGCACGAAGATCACGGTATTCCCGCTTACGATGGATAAATTGTCGATCACGTTCAATGTCCCAGATCAATATCAGAATCAGTTACTGAAGGTGATGTATGCAGATGATTGCAACAGTATGTACCAAAAAGCGTTTTCCTTCTCTGTCACAAGGAAATGGTTGCCTTATGCCCCGTCTGCCATGGTGTCAACCACGACAGCACGGTTGCAGGCTGGACCGAAATCATCCGTGTATGGAAGTGCAAAAATGAAATTCGGGCGGCTCACCTTTACGCCATCGAAGGTGACAGATATCGCTGAGTTGCGATCCAAGGTCAATCAGGTGATGCCGGTTGGCTTCGGGTGGGATCACATCATGGCGACAGGGATTGTCACCAGAATGGATCTGGCTATTGATATTGTCAATGTGCAGATTGACGACCTTCTGTTTGTCCATGGCAAAACCAAGATCACCGAAGTCAACACCAAAAGCGGGAGAACGGAATACCTGGGAGGAAAGTATAAATCCGGGAAATTGGTTGCCCTGTACGACAAAACGGCACAGATCAAGACAAACAACGCCAAGGCAGTCTTCTCCAAAGACAAAGAGCCTGTGCCAGATTTTCCCGTGACACGCTTGGAAATTCGGCTTGACCAGAACGCCTATGGGTTTAAAAAAATGCTGGTCAGCCAACTATTCCAACTCAAGAATCCCTTCCCGAACCTGATGGTGGCATCGATCCACCACCAAGCCAATAGCTCCCTGGAAGCGTGGGTCTGGGACGTGTTTTTGAGGCTTGCCAGATATGAGGGTGCCCATGCTGCGGACATCGGCCTGGAAATGTCATAAAAGCAGCGGTTTGAAATTGTTCTTCCCGCCTTTTCTTCCCATTTTCTTCATTTATTCTTTTATTTTTTCTTTCATTCGATAACTTTTTCCTTC
>PEAK01000123.1 GCA_002753515.1 Magnetococcales bacterium | reverse complement strand
ATGGAATCCATTGAGGCACGTTTGGAGCGAAAAAATGGCCTCGAGTGGTGGTCAATAAACATTTATCCCATGACTGGCTCATCGACTGGTTTGGGATAGTTTATTTTTTCCTCGAGCCTAGGTACCGACGACCGCAGCAACGGTACCAATTATCAGCATAATTTTATCAAAATAATCTGGGTTTTTGTATCCAATGAAATACAATATTAAAATAAATATTATAGTAAAAATAATTTCAGCCGATCTCTTTATTTTCATAATCCAACCACCCACCCCGATCATATGCGATCTTGAACGAGCAAGATTATATCAAAAAAATTTCATGATATCAAATAATATTTATATAATCAAGTTGAAAATAATGGCCCATGACACAAAATGTGGTTTTGCACAAGCGAGCCAGTTGTTCCCGGGTCATACGGCTATGGGATACCCCTGGACTTGCAGTCCGATTTCAGAGAAAATGGTTCTATCGTTGCCAAACTGTTATAACACTGCATCATACTTGATATTTTTCGCAGGGAAACATGCGGAGGAAACGCTTCGTGTTATGGGACGCACCCCTTCCCGGACCCATCCCTTCCAGAAAATCATCAATCATCCAGCACCCCCATGGCCCCTGCAACCCGACACAAACAGGCCACCGAATCCGGTACCATCGTTTTTTTCGACGATGACCCGGCTACCGCGAGCCTCATGCGCCAAGCGACAGCCCGGGTGACGGGCGTCCGACTGGTTATCCTGAAAGAGGGCCACAAGGTATTGCCATACCTGCAACACGCCCATGTTTTCCTGGTGTTTTTGGCGCTGCGGCTGAGCCAGACCGAAGCACTATTGGCCACAATCCGCCAACACTTCCCCGATGTGCCCGTTGTCGTCCTCTTGGAGCGGATCGAATTGGAACGGGTTGTGTCCTGTATGAAACAAGGGGCGCACGATATCCTGGTCAAACCATTGGATGCGGAACATGAGTACAAACGGATCGTCAGCATTCACGATAGTCGCATCCCAACGCCCCCATCCCCGGAACGGGAAGCCTTGCACCCTTTTTCCGCAATCCTCACCAAAGATCCACGCATGTTCGCCATTTTTCAATATTTGACAGCGGTTGCCGATTCCCGACAACCCGTATTGGTCCAAGGCGAGACCGGAGTGGGCAAGGAATTGATGGCGCAAGCCATTCACCGGGCCAGTGGTCTGAAAGGCCCCCTGGTCGCGGTCAACGTTGCCGGCATCGACGGCAACTTGTTTTCCGATACCTTGTTCGGCCATGTGCGCGGCGCCTATTCGGGTGCGGAACAACAACGACAAGGATTGGTTGCCGAGGCCCAGGGGGGAACGTTGTTCCTCGACGAGATCGGCGATCTCAGCCACGATTCCCAGGTGAAACTGTTACGTTTGTTGCAAGAAAAGGTTTACTACCCCCTGGGCTCGGATCAAACCCGATCCAGCAATGCCCGGTTGGTGTGTGCCACCAACGTTCATCTCAAAACCAAGGTTGATGAAGGGGTATTTCGCGCCGACCTTTATTATCGACTGGTGGCCCATCATGTGATCATACCGCCGCTACGGGAACGTCGAGGGGACATTGCCCTTTTGACCCGGCATTTCATCGCCGGTTCCGCCCGGACCTTGAACAAGTCGATCCCGGAGCCGGACCCCGATTGGCTCGCCAGTTTGGAATCCCATCCTTTTCCCGGCAATTTGCGCGAACTCCAGGCCCTGGTTCACGATGCCATGGTTTGCCACACCGCCGGGGCCTTGTCTGGAACGAGCAGCGTCACGTTGCCGGGAAATTGTGCCGCTGTGCCGGCGCCACAACCTTGGCAGGGAGCCGATACCCTGTTCGCCACTTTGGCCGATCCCCTGCCGACCTTCCGGGACATGGAAGAACAGCTCCTGCTCGAAGCCTTGCGTCGCAGTGATGGTCGACAGGGCAAGGCAGCCGCTTGCCTGGGGCTTTCCAGGACGGCCCTGAACCGGCGCATTCAAGCCTTGATCAAAAAAAAACGTTGACAAACCAGGGGGCTTAGGCGTATGCACAAGCCTGGGGCGTTCGTGTCCCCATCATATCCCCGCTGTCGATTCGCCCTCCACACAGCCTTTGCGTCGCCCTTCTCTCAAGCACCCATTCCCTGATCGGGCCTTCTGTTCATCCATTGCAGGTATTGCGAGAGTCCGGGGCCAAATCCCCCTTGTACCGGATACGCTCACGTCTTTGGATGCGGCAATCGCATTCCGTGCATGGTATGTCCTGAAGAATAAATGCCATTATTTTTTGTATAAATGATCTTGGGACGCGGTCCCGGATCCAATCCATCAACCGAAAGATACGTCTATGAGTCATGCCACATTGTACTGGGCTATGGAACAATCACTGCCGTCACTGACCAAATTGACCTTGATCATGCTGGCCAAGCATGCGGATCAGAAACACCAATGCTTTCCGAGCGTGGAGAGATTGGCCCGTTTGTGCCAGTGCCATCGGCGTTCCATCAGCCGTTGTTTACGATCTCTCATTGAAGCCAAGCTGGTGACGGAACGAAAACGCTGGCGTCCGAGCGGGGGACAAACCTCATCCCTGTTCACGCTGCATGTTGCGGAAGGTGTGGATCGGCCTGATAAAAAGGCCCCGGAGTTGGGCGTGGATGTCACGGACTGGCATGACAAATCGTTCCGAGTTGTGGAACCGGATGTCATGCACATGGATGACATGGTGTCACCCATCTATAAGGAAGAACCATCCACTGAAAACCTGAACTGTCCACAGAACCCTCCCCCAACCCCCTCAGAGCGGATGATGTGGGAAGACGCCTGTTTCGCACCACCCATAGTGGGGTCGATGACGGCGGCGGTGGAGCAAAAACTGGTTATTGTGACCCCGCCCATGATGGGGTCGAGTGTGCCGGCAGCGCCGGTCGATTGGGATTCGGACGCAGCTTTTGCCCATTTCTGGGCCAGTTATCCGCACAAAGTGCAGTATGGCAAGGCGCGGCAGAGTTGGCAGCAGTTGGTACGCACGCCCGAATTGGCTACGGCCATCATCGAAGATGTTCAATACCGCAGTCGCCACCATGCCCCATGGGTACGGGCGCTGGCGGAAAATACCTTACGTTTCATACCATTTCCGGCCAATTATCTGCTTGGGGAGCGCTGGATGGATGCCATTGAGGAGAACAGACATGCAATCAGTGGGAATCATCGCCCAGGGAATTTTGCAAGGGTCACAGCGAAACTCGATGACCTTTTGTCCCGATGCCGAAGAGGTCAAGGGGTCTGGGGGGAGGGTATCCCGGGAGGATTTACCCGAGAAGATTCTTTTGTTTTGGAAACGGATGATGGGAATTTACGGAACGCAATGGACCTCTCAGTTTGGTGATGTTCCGACGCGGGATTGGTATGAGGCGTTGCTGCCTTTTTCGGGGCAGGTTGTGGAGATGGCGTTGGGGCGATGTTGTCAGAGGGAATCGCGTTTTCCGCCGAATCTACCGGAATTCCTGAGTATTTGTCGTTGGTGTCGCGATGATTGGCAGCGTCAATTGGAGTTTCGCGAGTCTTTAAGGCGTCCGCAGATTGAGGATTCCGGTGATGCGTCCAGGAGGGAGAGGTTATGTGAATTTGTCGTTCAATTCCGACCGATCATGTTACGGGCTTTGGACCGGGGTTTGGATTTGCCTGATTTGCACAGGCGGTGCCGAGTTCTTTTTGATGCTGGGGAATCGTTGGAACCGATACTGCGGGAGGTGGGATTGTGCGTGCCGGAATAACATCTTGAAACTATTGCGGATGGGTCCGGGAAGGGGTGTACCCCTTCCTGGCAGGGTGTGGGACGGCGTCCCACGGTCTTTTTTCGATAGTTTCCGCGCCCCTTTCAACGAAGCTTTTTTTTCCGCGTGTTTTTTTTGCGGAAAAAAAGGCGCAGGGCGCGCGCCTTCGTGGGGTATTTTTCGCGTTTTTTGCGAAAAATATCCCACATAATGCTGGTTTTCTTGTTTTTTTTCGAAGGTTGGATCTTGTGAAATCGTGTTTATCCGCAGGTTTTACAGTATACTTTCGTGTCTTACTTTGATAACATGTAGTCTTTTATGATATCTGGAAATGGGGGTGCGTGGGATGGTAAAGGCGCTGGTGGGAGTATGGGAGTGGTTCGGAAATAATGTTAAGTCCTGGCAAGCATTTGGGGCGTTTGTCGGTGTTGTTGTGGTATTGTTGGTGGGATTGATACGATGGTTTTTTAAATCAAAGCCACAATCATACCAACTTAACATAACTTTCTGGTCATTATTCGCGAGAAAGACGTTCCTCTTGAGCAATGGCCCACCAAGTTAATTCTACTTTGTCACATTCATTAACCAGATGCAGATTCCTGTGTAACTCTTTGTTTAATATAGGCTAAATCAATTGAGATCTGGCGCTTTCTGTGACGCTCTTCCAGTTGACGGACTACCTC
>PEAK01000035.1 GCA_002753515.1 Magnetococcales bacterium | reverse complement strand
CAAACGCAGCCAACGACATCACCTGAGCTGGGTGAATGTCTTGCGCCGTCCGTGGTTTAGCCTGCCAGAGCCTGCGCTTCGCCGATGAATGCCATGCAAGACCTGGGAGCCGGATGCCTTAATAGGGCACGTCCGGTTCTGCGAGGGGGGCGGTCAGTAATGACCGTCCCTACCTCACCGACAGTGTCCCAAGGTTTTTTTTGTTTGTTTGCGCCCCTTTTACACGAAGCATTTTTTCCGCGTGGTTTGTGCGGAAAAAATGCGCTGGGCGCACTCCTTCGCTTGAGGTTTTTCGCGTTTTTTGCGAAAAATCTCAAGCATAATGCTGGGGTAGGGATAGCGTGTCTGTAATCAGTCTGTCAGAATGCTGAAACGCATATAGAAATGGTTTATTTAATACCGGTTAGCCTAAAACAGCGATTGTCTGCTCAAAATCTCCGCCTGATTCTTTTCCCCGCTAAAAAAACATGCTGCTGCACTGTTTCCTCAGTAAAACTTAAATAATTGCATCAGAAGCTTATGATGTGATGTATACACTATTTGTATCTACTTTGGCCCAAATGGATCGCTATCATTTTGTCAATAAGCAGGCTGTGAAGGACAAATAATCGGGTGTTTATGCCATGGAAATTAAAATTGACGTTTCATCGAATCTGGTTCGGGTTGTTCCTTTTGTATCCAGTACGTTGTAGCATCAGATTTATATTTTAGATCCAGGGGGCGTTTGCCGGTTAAACGCATGAGCATGGCAATGGGGGTCACCACACCAAAAAAAAGGATGAGCATTACTACGGGTGCGATTAGTTTGTTTAAAATTTCTCCCAATTTTCCCCAGGCACGGTTGAGCGGGTTTAATATTTGTGGAATAAAGAGGGCAAGCAATAAGAAAAGGACAGAGATGGCGCCGGCCCAATAACGCACCGCTCCATGGGCCATGATATATGGCCAGATGGCGATTACAGCCATAAACGCAGCCATAACCAAGCCAAATTCCCGGTCGGATGATACAGGAACGGGTTTCTCAACGCGATGGGGTTCAATGGCATTCATGATTTTATTTTCTTCAGAACAGGTGTCAGGATAGGTTATTGGGAGCAGGCACGATTTGGACGATTTTGATGCCTGTTATGCGAAAACCCACTTGCAGCATTCTACGGCTTTGATTCCTTGGTATGGAATGATCAGGAATGAAGGATGAATGTTATATTAGTCCAGGCGTTAGAGAAATAATCTATTATTTTTTGATCGTGAGTGATTACTGAAAATTTCTTTTCCGGATGGCTTTGTGATCCCATGAGAAGATATGTCAGAATGCCCATTCCTGTCATGGACCCGCAATCAGCTTTGGTTAAATCCAGGACAATTTCATCACATTGTTCTATTTGTTTTGATATTAATCTTGTTTCATAGATAAGATTATGATATAAATAACTGTAAAATTTTATTATAATCTTTCGGTCTATAACGTAATACTCGACATGAGGCTTGGGCAAGCTGGAATTATCAATATTTTCTTCTTTAGGATGTTGTTTTCCTCTGACGGTATCTACTCTCTTTTTCATTTTCAGGAAATGATTGTAAGAGTATTTATTGGGGTCTTTCATTATGATGTGTTTACCACGTTATGTTTAACAAGGCATGCTCCAAGTCAATTACTGCGTTTGCAATCCTTTGCAGCTTTTTGACCAGCAGGTGACCTGCCAAGTTTTGTGGCCTGCGTCCAAACCAGTAGCCACGGTCAACAAGGCTGCTTGCAGTATTGATTCAGCTTAATCACATAAAATAATCCCCCAACCTCCCACGACAGGGTAATCGTCCTGACCCGGCGGCGTCAATGGTCAACATTTTTTTTGTAGCCTCTCAATAACACGCAATCAATACGGGAAGGCCCTATTTGCTTTTTATCATGCTCAATACAAGACGAAATCGTGCAGATAACGGTTTTTGAACGTCTGATACGATTTCCATGACATCCCAAAGCCTTTGTGATAGCACCAGGGCAATCATCAGGATGGCGGCTGACGCCAGAGTAGTGACAAAAAAATAGAAAAAACGAACAAATAGCGGTGAATGTGCTTCATCAATGAGGTTCATGCCAAGAAATCCGGTAGTCAAAGTCCCAATCAATGTGAATGCCGTGACCACAGTGAGCTGCGTGACCGTCTTGGATTGTCGGCGTTGCATATCGTTGTCCAGGTAGTGACTCATATCGCGAAGTTCTTCCTTGATCTCCTGGTATAGTCCCCTGTTGCCAAGGTTTTTTCCAAACAATAAGAATAATGACTGGACATCATTACGTTCCGAGACTTCGTGAAACCAATAACGGTGGGTAAAACGTAAAAAGGCTTCAAAACACATGTGAATGCGTTGGCGAAAGATACGGATGGATTGGCTGTTGCGCACATCCAGATCATGGATGGCATCAACCAGTTGTTCCGAAAAATTTAACAGTGAAGCTCGATACAGATGGGCAATCAGGAAGACGGTAAAATAATGATGTTGAAATTGTGCCAGCATGCCGCGCTGTTTATCGATGAAATAGGGCTCCTGGGCATCACCTACCAAAAACATGGTGCGACCATGGCAAAGGAATCGACAATTGGGTCCCGTTTCCGTATCGCTCCAATAGCGATCAAAACAAAATCTGGTTTCAAAATGGGTGATTTCCGGGTCATATTTTGGCAGTGGTTCATCGGGATGCAGGGAGTCTGCCATTCCCAGGCGTAACCATTGTTCGCGGGTCAAGGAACGGGGATTATCAATGGCCAAATAGGCTATTTTGGGCATGTGATGGTTTTCGATCAGATGAAATCGAAGTTGCCCGATTTCTTTTGAAACGGCGAAAACAAGCGGATGCAACAGGAATGTCCAATGTGCGGCAGTCAAAGGAACTCGATTGTTTCTGACGGACTTCAAATATTTCTGGCGATCAGAAAAGTCTGATGAAGCCAAAATTTCACCGGATGTACCAAGCCATTCGGCTGTGGAAACATTGTGAATTCCCAAACCTTCCTCGTTCCAGCCTGTCGGATAAGCGCGACCAAAACGGTACAATAATTCATGGACAGTGGTGAGTGGCAGGTTGTCACCACATAGCTCACACATGAGAAATAAAATATTTGTATCGTCAAAAAAAATTAAATTTATTTTTTCTACTTGAAAATGAACCGATGGCAGACCAACCCTGGGGACAACGCGCAAGGCAGTCACATCCGAACGATAAAATATTTTTATTGCAGCATTTCCCGGGGGGTCTTGAGGAGTATGCGTCCAGGGTCCGAAATTTTCTCCGTACAGGAAACGCCGCACATAGGGGTGGAATACTGTGAATTCTTTGTAACGGATGTCCTGTTTGGCGTCGGATTCGCTGTCACCTTCATTATCCAGGCGTTCCCAGGGGGAATCAGCACACAGACTGGCAAAAATTTGCCATTGGCTTCGAGGTTCATCATCCGGCAAAGGGATCAACTGCAGAGGCCAAAGGATTATTTGCCTGAAATGGCGAACGATGTGCTGGGCATTGCCGAATGTGTTCATGGATATACTCGCAAGGCGAATGAGTGAAACGAAAAAAAACTATAAATTCATTATTGATGCCACTTAACAAAATAAAAAATATTAATTTTACGACTGGGTGCTGCAACTGGCGAATGCGTTACAGGTTAACAGAATTGATCACCCTCGCCGCCCAACACCCTACCGTAATAAGACACAAAAAGGTACCCCGATCCAGCCCCTTATCGAAAATAAGAAATACTCTATCAGCAAGGAAATATTAATATACATTCAGTTTCAGTGAATTGTGCTGCCCATTTAAGGCGTGGATTACACTCTCTAGCTTTACAAAATTGTCCACATTGAGGCACTATATCGCATGCGGTGTTGTGAATTTTTTCATTGATACAAGGATATTGCTGGAATGAATAGACGTTCAGGCGAAAGATGGCATTGGGTCAGGACGGTTTTGCTGGCTTGGCTGTTATTTGCTGTCGTGTCTGTGACCTGGGCACGTGAGGGGGCGATATCCAACTTTAACATGCAGGTCGATGGGGATATCGTCCGGATTCAACTGGAAACCCAGGTGGGGGTATTCCATGGGGCCTCCCTCGCGGGTCATGGTCAGGAGGTGGTGATCGAACTGAAAGGGGTGTCGGCCAAAGAGTTGTCGGATCTGGTGGCACAGGTCAAGGTGCCCGCCGTAGCCGTGCGCGGGTTACGCGTCCTTCCTGGAAAGGGTGATATCTCGCGCATGCAAATTCAGATGATTTCGCCGTCAACGGTACTCGATGAAACCATCGTGGCGGCCAGCAAGGAACTCTCCCGTTGGGAGTTGGTGTTGGGGCCAGCCACCAAACTGACCGAACAATCCCTGGCACCCCCGGCGCTGAATTCTATCAGCCTGATTGCGCATGAGGGGCGGTCGGATCTGATCCTGACCGGGAGTACGGGCTTGGTGGCGGAGGTTTCGTTCACCGATAATCCGCCTCAATTGCAGGTGGATCTGCCCGGGGTGAAACACAAGGAATTGCAGGCCGTAGCCAAAACCTTTCGGGGGTCGAATCCATTGATCAAGGGCGTTGCCGTACGAGCGCTCAACAAACAGACCAGCCGCCTGGTTTTCGCCCTTTCCGAGGCGGCGGATTTGATTGAGAGCGCGGGGGCGCTGGAAGAGGAGAGTGGTCGCATTTTGATCGGGTTGGCCCCGGACGCGCTACCCGTTGCAACGACGGGGGATGAGTCCCGGTTGGCACGTATCATTACGGACGAACAGGTGGGACAGTTGACTTTTGCCCTGCCCGGTGTGGGTGGCAGCCGTGTCAACGCCTTCAGTGTGAACGATCCGCCCAAACTGGTGGTCGACTTTTTGGGCTGGTCTCCGGAACGGTTGAAGTTGGCGGCGGCGGGTTTTAATCCCACCCATCCGGCGGTTCGGGGGGTGCATGTGGAGACGACTCGCCTGGGTTCGGGACGGTTGATTTTTGAATTGTCGGGTTCGGCACCACTCTTAGCCAAAAGGGTGGACTCCCAACCCTTGGATCCGGGAGGGCGCGCAGAGCAAAGCGTCACCCTGGCGTTACAGAAGCCAAGCCCGGCAGAGGAAAATGACTCCCCTTGGAAGGGTGGGGATCTCCTTACTGCAGAGCAGCGGCGTGACATCAAAGACGGTGCCCGGCCCGTGGTGGTCATCCGTCCGGTACGCCTGGACCATGAAGGGTATTGGGTCAAGAGGGCACCCGGACCAAAACCCGCAAAAAAAGAACTGGTGGGTTTGACCGCCTTGTTGCGGCAGGCGATCACTCACGATCCCAAATATCAGGCGGCCAAATCGGATCTGGAAGCCAACCAGGAGGCAGTGCCTCAAGCCCGTTCCGGTCACTTGCCCGTGGCCAATTTTGACTATCAGGCAACGCGTCTTTACCAGACGATTTTGAAGGCGTCCAACCCGTCATTTTCTACGGGGAGTTCCAATTATCCGAATAAGAACATGACGCTGACCATTACGCAGCCGGTGATGAAGGCGCAGGCCCTGCTCAAGGTGAACCAAGCCAATCTGGCTGTTGAACAGGCGCATATCAATCTGGTGGCGGCGGAACAGGATTTGATCATGCGTCTGGCATCGGCTTACCTGAACCTTTTGGCTGCCAAGGACGCCCAGGATTTGGCCAAGGCGGAGCGCGAGGCGACGGAGAAACAGTTTGAATTGGCCCATGGACGTTTGGAAAGTGGTTTGGGGACTGTGACCCAGATGCATGATACCGAGGCCCGTTTCGCCTTGACGGAGGCGAAGGAAATTGAAGCGGGTAATAAATTGGAGGATGCGCTCCAGGGGCTCAAGGAGATTGTTGGCAACGATGTGGGGGAGATACACGGGTTTCATATGGATTTTGATGCATCGCCTCCGCAACCCCCTTTGGTGGATGCCTGGGTGCAGGCGGCGTTGGATCAAAACCTGGCCTTGCAATCGCGCAGTTTGGCCATGGAGATCGCCCGTCTGGAGGTCAAACGGCAGCAGGCGGGATATTTACCCACGGTCAATCTGGTGGGCACCATGAGTCGCCAGGATAGCGGCGGGTCGCTGTATGGCGAGGGGCAGAAGATCGACAATGTGGAAATCGGGCTAAAATTGAATATTCCACTGTATGAAGGTGGGATGACCTCCTCTTTGGTGCGCGAATCCTTGGCCCGTAGGGATAAGGCGGTACAGGAACGGGAGATGGAATTGCGTAAGACGGAACGGCAGACGCGGTTAACCTATCAGGCCGTGGACACGGGTGCCAAAACCTTGGTCGCTTTGCGCAAGGCGGTGGCCTCCCAGGATGGCGCCCTCCAGGCCCGTTTGGAGGGATTGAAAGCGGGAGTGGGGAGCATTGTTACCGTGGTGGACGCTTACCGCCAATATTATACGGCCAAGCGCGACTATCTGCAGGCGCGCTACGACTATTTGAACAATCGGTTGCGCTTGAAACAGGCGGTGGGCACCCTGAGTCGGTCGGATCTGGACGATTTGACGGCCTTGTTGAATGGTGAATGAGGGGGGTAAAAGAGATTGATGTTGACTTCTTGATTGCTGTATCCGAGTGTCAAATAAAGATGTGTTGGTGACAGGACCCACAAGGAGGATTCTATGCGTAAGGATCGCCAATCTGTAAAGACCAATGGTGACGGACGGAACTTGTGGGAGAAGGTCCGGGGGGCGAAATCCCGCCGCCGCGTCGATACGGTGCGACCGCGACGCTTGCACGTAGAGGCGATGGAGCCGCGTTATCTGCTTTCGGGGGAAGGGTTGATCGTGCCGCCATTGCCAACGCCCGAGGAGGCGATGATGGCACCGTTGAGTCAGCCTGGGGTGGCACCGGCTGGGGAGACGGCGGTGGGGGCCGTGCATCAGAGGGAGGCTGTGGTCTGTGCGGCACCGAAACATGATACCAACGAGATTATTTTTGTCGATCCATCGGTGAAGGATTACCAATCGCTGTTGGCGGAGGCGCTTAAGTCTCGTCCGGGTCAGGTGCAACCGGGGCGGGTGGAAGTGGTGGTGATCGATCCGGCCAAGGATGGCATTGCGCAGATGACATCGTGGTTGGACGGGTACAAGGATATCCAGGCGGTTCATGTCCTGAGCCACGGGGATGATGCCACGTGGCGCCTGGGGACGACGGCGGTGACAGAAGCCAATCTGGGTGGGTTTTCGCAACAGTTGGCTGAGTGGAACAAGGCCATGCTTCCCGGGGCCGATTTGTTGTTGTATGGGTGCGACATAGCGGCTGGATCCCAGGGGGATGATTTTATCCGACAATTGGCGGAGCGGACAGGTTTGGATGTGGCCGCTTCCTCCGATGCCACCGGCGATGTGGCCAATGGCGGTAACTGGATTTTGGAAAAGGCGACAGGCAGCATTGAGGCGGTCAGCTTGTCCGATCTTGATTACCACCATCTGATGGCAACGGTGACACCGACCAAATCGGGTGATACCACGACGACGACGCCGACTTCGACGGATGCCTTTACTGCTGCCGGAAAGCTGGGGGCGCAGTTGGATGCCTCACCCGACCTGGGCTATACCATGCCTATGGCGGATCAGGCGTTTGCCAGTCTCATCCGCACCAGCGATGGCCGCACTTTGGGCGATCTTATAGGTTTCAAGACGCTGGCTAATACCACGGTACTGGACGATTACCTCGCCTCCACCGCCAGTCCCACCATGGGTGGACTGAT
This sequence comes from Magnetococcales bacterium, assembly GCA_002753515.1. Classification (GTDB taxonomy): domain Bacteria; phylum Pseudomonadota; class Magnetococcia; order Magnetococcales; family UBA8363; genus UBA8363. The sequence continues at coordinate 34,719 of PEAK01000035.1, read as the reverse complement.
GGACACCATGAGTGATTACCTGAACGGTACCGGGGCTTACAGCAGTCTGGAATCGTGGGTGAGTCATGCTGCGGGGACGCCGAGCCTTTCTTTTTCCGCTTCAACGACTTCGTTGACAGTGACGCTGACTTTGTCGCGAGACTTTGTCTCCCGTTTTGGCTTCGGCGACAAACTCAAACCGTATGGTTTTGAGTTTCAGATGGGGGAGGGGATTCCCCTGGTGGCTGACGTTCATCTGACGGCAACCTATGATCTGGGTGCGGGAAAGGTATCCATCAGCAAACTTGATGCCAGGGTGAAGGCCCAGTCGGCGACGTTGAGTGCCCCGGCGGTTCTGGGGATACTGGATGTCAATGCCAGTGGCAGCATCACTTTCGATACTGGCAAGATCGCTTTCACTGCGGTTGCTGCCAGCGCTCCAGCTGATGTCAAGAGCCCCTCCGATGCCAATTATCAAAGCCTTTTCACTGTTGACACCGCAGTACCTTACACGGTTTCTGCCGGTTTGAGCTTTGATTTAACCGGTTCCATCGAGACGGTACCCATAGCGACGGTGGCGGGTGGGGTACCGCATATCGACCTGACATTCAATAATTCGGCAGGTTCCAATTGGAGTGAGGTGCCTTCCAAGACCTTGACGGCATCGGCAACCAACTTCAGTCAGTTGCAGGCCTTTTCAAGCCTGACCTCGACCCAATTGGTCAAGATGATGCAGGATTTGGGGACCTACCTGCAAATGTTGCGCGATTCGGGCGAGTTCGATGCCCTGTTGCCGTATACCGAGTTGAAACTGGGTAATGCACTCGATTTCAGTACCGCGCTCAATGATATTATTAATAATCAATTGGCCGATACACTGCAATCTGGCATTGTCGCCAGCAAGGCTATTTCTCCCGTTCTTCTGGGGACAAACATCCTGGTCAATCCTCAGAATTCTGGCAATGCCTCGTTTGATCTCTATCTGCAGCGCCCGGGGGACAGCCGGGCGTCGGTGGTGACCATCAATGTCCTTCAGACTGAAACGACCGGGTTTAAACATATCAATGAACTTGCGGAATTGATCGGGACCAAGATTGCTGAGGCAGTGAATGGCCTGCTGAAATGGCAGGGGTCCAACTTTGAGATGACGGAAACCCTGAAGGGTGGTCAGACTCTGGCAGGGACCACCCTGACCAGCGAGGAGCAAACACTCAAGGTGCATGCGGCGGCTGGGAATTATCAGCTCAAACTGGGGGCGGGTGGTACGCTGACGGGTCCGATTTCGGTTTTGGCCTCGCCGACGGAACTCCAGAGTGCGTTGACCTCGGTGCTGGGGGCGGGGACAGTGGTGGTTTCGGGGCGGCCCAAGTATTACACCATTCAGTTCACTGGATCCAAGACGCAGACCAATGTGGATGATTTGGTCGTGGTGGAGGGAAGTGATATCGTCCAGGGGAGCGTGGTGGATGTGACCACCAGCGACTTGTCGAAGGGGACGGATGGCAAGATATGGGGCCGGATCAACCTGAGCATGGCCAATCCCGGGGAATTCAAGGTATTTCGCGTGGCACAGTCGGCGGGGGTGAGCGTCACCCAGATCAGTCCCGGCACCGATACCACCGAGGCGGTGCAACGGTTGACCATTGTTCATAGTGCCGGTTCGCAGTTTAAGCTTTCCGGTACCAAGGTGGACAATACGCCGTTTACCACGGGTTTGATCGCTGCCGATGCCACCACGACCACCATTGCGGCGGCTTTGAGTGCCGTGTTGCCGTTGGTGACGGGGTTGTCGGTGACCGATGTCAGTGCCGATTATGCCGGGGATAATGGGACCAAGGTTTTCGACATCGGGTTTGGCAAGTCGAGTGCCACGGTGTACGGATCCTATGCGCAGATGGGGGTGGATACGACATCCAACGGTGAGTGGCGCAGTGCCATGGCGGCCCAGGGGGTGTTGACGGTGATCCAACAGCCGGCGGCGGCGGTTGGGGCGACGACGGTGCGTAATGAGATTCAGCGTTTGTCTATTGCCAATGCCATAGGGGGCCAATTTGCGTTTGGCGTGACCTTGGGGACGATGTTTTATCAAAGCGATTGGATCAATCTGAGTGGGGGCGCGGCGGCGATCAAGTCCGCCTTGGTGTCGATGTTGGCTCAGGGGATCCCTGGTTTTGCCGCAAGTGATCTGACCGTGTCCGCTGTTGCGAACCTGGACAACACGTTCGATATTACGTTTACAGGGAATCAGTCGGGGCAGACCCTGCCACAGATGGTATTGAATACGTCAAAGTTGATTTCCCCCGTTCCCACCGCCGGAGTGGATTTTGGTCCCATGACCCGGTTTGGTTTTTTGGCGGAAGGGCAGGATTTCACCACCACCAACGTCACGACATTTGTTACTTTCAATGAGATGATGGACCGTTTTCAGCAAGCGGTCAGTGCCATGTTGCCGGTGGGGAGTACGTTTGCGCTCAATCCCCGTTTTGATACCGCCACCAAGAGTCTGTTATTCGACGTGATGTTGGTTCCCGAAGTGACGGTGCAAGCGGTGCCTTTGCATTTTACCAGTGGCGCGGGGGCGTTGTCAGCGTTGTCGGTGAGTACATCGATGGATTTATCGACGCAGTCGAAATTCATCAGCACCATCGGTTTCGATTTCGCCAATATGAACACGTTTGCGGTGCGGGCATCGGGGGCGTATTCCGGTTCCATTGTGGCATCGGCCCAGAGTACGACCGCGACCAGCGTGGTGTTTGATGCGCCGTTTACCATGACGTTCGACGGCGAAAGTTATTCATTGACCCTGACTGCGGCCAGCACTGCCAGCAATACGACCCGCGCTCAGTTGGTGACCTCGTTCCAGGCGGTATTCGATGCCCAAGCGGTCACGGGTGGGGGGGTGCTTGCAAATCTGGGATTCGCGCATCTGGGCGATTTGGTGAAGGTTGGATTGAGTGCGTCGGGACAGCTCCAGTTGACTGTTACCGCCCCGATATCCAAGGCAACGTTATTGCCGACATTTTCGCTCCTGGGTAATCCTTTGGTGACGCAACTGGGGTTCAAGTCGACCTCCTCCGCCTACATGGCTCCGAAGCCAATCACCCTGGCCAGTACTGGTCAACTCACAGCTGCAGCGACCTTCAAGCTCAAGTTTGACCAGTCGGGAACAACACCCATTTCGGTAACGATCAATCCCAACGTGGCCAATACCAAACCGAGCGATTTCGCAACGGATCTCAATACGGCGTTTCAAGGGATATCAGTAGCGGGTGATGCCTACCTCGGGACGGGTGGCAAGGGATTTTCACTGTTGAGCGATGTGGTTCAGGCGATCTATCGCAACGGTCAATTGGAGATCGTTACCTTAAGCCCCAAGATCTCTACGTTGCAGATTCTTATCGACGGCAACAGCAAGGCGATGACGGAACTCGGGTTTACCCCGGGGCAGTATGCCAAAACTTCCGGGGCCTATGTCTTTTTACAGGATGCGATCCTTGGTGGTGGTTACAGCGGGGTGATTCATGGCCAAAATGGTGCCACGCCCGCCACGTTGGCGGCACCGGGTCAGGCCACCATGGGGATGTTGGATCTGACATTCACCACCCTGGGGGCCGATTATCAGGGAAGCTTAACTTTCAATTTACGCAATGGTTTGAACGGTGCGGCCCATGATCGGATCAGTTTGAATGCGTTGTTTGATTCGGCAACGTCGCAAGAGGCGTTGTTGGGGATTGGCGGCAGCATGCAGACCAGTGCCACGACATCGGCAACTTCGGTGCCGTATCAGAGCAATGGCCAGTTGCTGCGGGATGTGGGGCTGGCGGTGACGGTGGGCAGCCTGCCACTGGATGTGGTGGTGACCCGGTCATCGACTTTGGGCAACACAACGGTGAATGATTTGGCTGCGGATGTGGATCAGGCGATTCATGCGGCGTTGGTGGCCAAGCTGGGGAGCGATCCCTATGTGGGGTTTACTTTTGTCACCATTACTAATACCGGTACGGGGGGGGCGACCAAGAATGTTTTGACCTTCGCCGCTCCGACCACCACTTTGACGTTGGCGGCGAATCCGACGCAGATCTATAACGCCACCAACGGGACCCTGTTGACCGATCTGCGGTTGTCGGTGGCGGTGACGGGGTCGGCGCAGCCGGTGGATGTGTTGGTACGTACCAGCCGGGCCAGCGCCAACACCTCGTTGGATCAGCTTGTGGGGCAGGTTGCCGATGCCATTCAATCGGCATTGGCTTCTGCACGCAGCAACACCACTGATACGGTGGTACAAGCCAATATTGACGCGCTGATTGCGGCTACCGATCTGGTGAGCAATACCGCTGGGGTGTTGACCTTGAAAGCGGGTGTGGTTACAGCCAAAGAGATCACGCTGAAAAATTTTGCCATCAAGGGTCGTCTCTTGGGAGGGGATTACATCACCCCCCTGGTTTTTCTGAATCAAGGTGAGGTTGTGGGAACTCTGCCCACCGCCAAACTGACTTTTTCCGGAATCAGCATCGTGACGCCCACTGGGGTGACGGCGAGCGGTTTGAATCCCATTACGACCATTACCATCGATGTCAGCAACATGGTGCAGGCCTTGAGTGGTACCAATGCGGTGACGGTGGCGGTGGTCGTTCCCGCTGACGGCCTGGGGACGTTGACCCCCATCAAGGATATAAGCTGGAGTTCGGTCAAGACGGACCTGGGATTGCTGAAAGGTTTATTGGGTAACTTGGGTGCCCTGGGTCCGTTTGGCGAGTTGGGGCGGGCGTTGCCGGTGTTGGGGAGCAGTGTTTCGGAGGTTTTTGATTTTTCCAGTCGTTTTGCCAAGGCTGATGCGCAATTGGCAACGCAGGACAGCGTGGGATTGAAGGATTTGCGTTTGGCGTTGGCGACGGCTTTTGGTATCGATCCGGGGGTCATCACTCTGGAGAATGATGCTACGGTGGGACAGGAGGCGTTGAAGATCACCATTCCCTACCGCGTGGTATTGAACCAATCGGTCCCGCTTGATCTGTTATTCAATGATTCCGCCCTGCTGGGATTGCTGTCTACCGCGGCCAAGGCGGAATTGGTGGCGCTGATCGGGGCGCTCAGGGAGTTGAAGGATACCGAGGGGACATCAAAATGTCAGCTTTACGCCGACATGACCTTCAATCTGGCGTTGGGTATCGACCTGAATGGCGCCAGTCCCAACAAGGGGAAGTTGTTCTTGTACGATCGAGTGGACGCTGGCGCGGCGGGGCTTTCCGGGGATTCGGGAACCTTTGCCCGTTTGGATCAATTGTCGGTTATTGCCTCGGGGATGAGTTTTGAGTCCAATCAAGGGATTTATCGCCTGGGGGTGACGGGGGGGACGGCAACGCTGAACCTGGCTGGCAGCAGCGGTGTTTCCTTGCTGTCGGATGCTGCCGATGGCGCCAGTGATGGTCGGCTTTATCTCGGGGCAGTGGATGGCATGTCTTCCGCCACCCTCACGCAGTTGAAACATGCCAACTTTGAGGTGTTTTTTGATGGTTCGGCAGCGGTGGCATTGCCGTTGACCCTGACCGTTTCCGACGATCTGGGACAGTTGGCCATGCAGCAGATTGATGGTTTTATCAATCCGCTGCCGCTGGGCAAGATGGAGCTGAACTTTGACCATTTGGGGGCGACGTATGCCGCCATGGGAGGCAAGACGGGCTTGACGCTGCAGGGGACGGCAGAGGCGTTGAACAGCGACGTGGTCATTTCCAGCCAGGTGGTGCAGTCGGCATTACCGGAACGTCCCAGCAGCGGTAATGGGGTGGCGGTGACGACCCCCGAGGGGGCACCGGTGGATTCGGAAGATGAATCCGGGTTGTCGACGGTGGATTTGAACCCGTTTTATTCCTCGTCGGCGGGGGCCGGGGCGACCACGGCGGGGTCAGCGGTTTCCTCCTCGACACCGCCCACCATGTTCGCCGCTGGTCCGCAGGCCAATGCTCCCAGTACCGGCTTCGATATCAGCTTGATCGTCCCCGACATCGCCTATTGGCAGACGGAATTGACCGTGGTGATGGAACATGCCATCGGGGCGCAGTGCGAAGGGGAGACCAAGGTTGTCAATGGACCGTTGTTGTTTTTATTGCGCGATCCCACGATCATTGTCAATACCGTGGACAAGGTATTGGAGACCATTCAAAAAGGTTTGGATGCCTTCAGTGATGTGTTGTCGTTGCCCATCATTGGTGATCAACTGAAGTCGGCCACCCAGTTTGTGGCTGATTTGCGTCATAACGTCGTCAAGTCCATCAAAGATGCGCTCTCATCCGCCATCGAGGTGTACGGCGGCTTGGACAATACCCTGCGCATGTACATGTTTAATTTGTTGACCACGGACGATAATAATAATTTTATTATTGAGGCCAACGAGGTCAGCGCCAATCCGTTTCTTAATTTTATGCAGGATTACAATAGCGATGGATTGATCACCCCCGACGATATCGTCGTGGAGTATATCGCTGGCACGGGGACGCCAAAGATAGATCCAGCCCTGGCCGAATATCTGGGGGTGACGCAATCGTCGCCAGTACCGGCGATTTTGCCGGGGCAGCGTACCGCCTGGGTGACTTCGGGTGCGAATGTGCCCAGACTGGATAGTCTCGGTGATCCGATCCTCCATGCCGATGGAACACAGTGTTATATCGGCCAAGCGGGAGAAGTGGTTCTTGATTCGAGCATCAGGAAAATATTGGACGATATTTCCGGCTCCATCGACAGCATGGCGGCGACAGCATCCGACATATTTCAGCTTGTCCAAAGCACCGGGCATGACAAGAGTTTCTTTGACTCCCTGACCAATGTCGTCACTTTCATTGCCGACAAGGTGGCCAGTGGCTACAACTATCAAAGTTTGTTGCGGGATGTGTTTGGTGCCGGGGTGACGGCGGCGGTATTACCTGATGTCTTGTCGAGTTTTACCCCTTCGGTGGGGGCGTTGCAGGCGGATTACAAGGCGACCATGCTGGCGCGGCAGAGCGATCCCAATGCCGTGGTGGTGTCCGCTACTTTGGCGGAATTGAAGGCGGCGGTAAAGGAAAAGGCGGAAGAGATCGGGACCCAGGTGGCCCTGGCGCAAAGTACGGCGATTCAATTCCGTATGCATTTGGGGCAAACCTATACACCGAGCCTGAATCTGGGTTTCGATATCGGTGTGCCCGGGTTGAAGTTGAACCTGGATGGGGGGATTCAACTGAAGCTGAATTGGAACGCGTACCTTGGATTTGGCATCGATATCAAGGATGGCTTTTATCTGATTACCAACATGCCCGGCACCGCCGGTATTGGCGAGGTCACTGCTTATGATGCGGCTCATCCCGGGGTCGCCACTGGGGTGAAGAACAATTATCACGATGTGCATATTGACAATCTGTGGCTGGTGGGCAAACCGACCTTTACACCGGCGGTCAAGGAAATTCAGGCGCAGATTGATGTGTTCCTGGCACCGGGAAGCGGTGGTGGACCGGCGCGGCTGAGTGGACAATTGTTGGTTCTGCAAGGGGTCTTGACCGACAACTGGGATGGTTGGATCCGGGACAACGATACCGGCATTTGGGGTAGTGGCACCGATTCCATGGGTCGGTTGCAGGGGACGCAATCGGCCACTTATGGCCGCAGTACGACCTTGTTTGATGGTGAGACGGGGGCGGAAGGTTCCCGTACCCGCTTGCAGTTGAAGCTGGCCGTGGACTTGAAAGACAAAGGGTTGTTCGGTATTTCGGCGTTGTCAATGTTGACCAATGGGCGGTTGACGTTCAACGATTTCCGTACCGCCAAGCTGTCGGACCTGGTTGCCGTGGAATGGGAAGCCAAGGCGCAGGTCAATCTGCACATGGAATTGGGACTTTCGATTGGTGGGGATGGTTATTTGCCGAAGATCATGGGCGATTTCCATATGACCTACCAAAAGAGCAATAAGAATGAAAACATTCAGAAAATAGAAAAGTTTTTCTCGTCTGGATATGACAATCTGTTCCATGTCGGTACTCCCAATCTATGGATGACCGATGTTTATCTGGATGTCGGGACTTTCTTCACCAAATTCTTGAATCCCATTGTGGGTTTGATCCAAAACGTGACCGAACCCATCCAGCCGGTGATCGATGCCTTGACAACACCGATACCCGGTTTGTCCGACTTGATGGGACGTGATTATTCGGTGGTGGATTTGGCCTCGGACATGTCGGCCATGTTTGGCGGTATTTCGCAGATTGATTTTATCGTTGCCATGGTCAACATGGTGGATGTGATCAATCATCTGCCCACCGATACGGCGGGTATGCTGATCCCGGTAACGCAGGCGTTCGTCATCAGCGGCACCAAGGATCGCAAGCTCAATCTGTCGGCATTGCCGACCATTCCGGGTCTGCCCAATATCGATATCCCGGTACCCCTGCCCTATAAAAAATTGACCAATGTCAAGATTGACCAGGACAATTTGCAATTCAGTCTCTATGCGGGAGTGGGCTGGAAGCAGGATACGACCCTGTTGAACGTGTTCAAGGGCAATACGCCGCCGTTGCAGTTTGATTTTGCCTTGAACGCCGATGTGAAGGTGCCGGCCCCCTATATTGATATCACACCAGTCGACATTCACATCTCCGATTTGGTGGGCGATATTACCTTGAACATCAAGGCGGGTTGGCCGGAATTGTATCTGTCGGATATTTTGTCGGGCAACTTTGCGCCGCGCTTCGATATATCGGTGACCGTGCCCAACATCTCCATCAACACGCAAATTTTGCCGGTGCTGAAGGTGAAATTGCCCACCCTCACCTGGACCATCGGCAGCAAAACCTGGACCTGGATTGGTGGTGACGAGGTGGTGTTGAACTGGCCCACGGCCTTGCAGGGATTCGTCGATCCCAACTCGGTTAAGGTGATTGATCTGGGGGTGTCCATCAACCCGACCATTCCATTGCCGAGCATTCCGGCGTTTTTGCCGCAGATCCAGGTGAAATGGCCAACGGTGCATTGGATCGGGTTGGGCAAGGAGTATCTTTGGAAGCAAACGGATACGACTTCCTTGGGCTGGTCCAGTATTATTTCCGACCAGGAGGGATTGCTGTCGGCTCTGGTGGACAGCAGCAAGACCATCACCGTGCAGATGCCGGACATTTGGCTCCCCAGCATTAGTTTGGCCGATCTGTTGCCTGATTTTGATTTTAACTTTGATTTTGGTTTGCCCGGCTTGCCCTCCTTGCCGGACATTAACATTGACTTGCCCGACATCGACATGCCGGGACAACAGACCGTTTCGCCAAAACAAGCCTTTGCCGATTTCAAGGATCGTCTGAAAAAGCCGGGGAGTGCGCTGAAATTTCCCATCCTTGACGACACGGTCGGGTCGGTGATCGCCCTGTTGACCGGGGAACCGGCGGATCTGGTGACCTTTACCCCGAATAATTTGAATCTGCATGTGGGTTTCCGGGTTTCCTTCCCGATCTATCCGCCGTTGTATGTCGGTTTGGGCGGCAGTATCGACATCAAGGTGGCCTTGACGTTGGGATTCGACACCTACGGCATCGGGAAATTTTTCGACAGTCACAACGCGATCGATATTCTCGATGGGTTTTATGTCAGCGACAATATCGTCAACGGCGTCGATAATCCAGAAATCACCCTGGAGGCCAAGTTGTTCGCCTTTGCGGAACTCAATGTCTTCATTGTTCGCGGGGGTGTGGAGGGTGGCATCAAGCTCACTGGGACCCTGGATCTGTACGATGTTAATAACGATGGCAAGATGCGGGCCTCGGAGATTATCGCCGCCGTATCGGAAGATCCCCTGGATTTGGTGCAGATGCATCTGCGTGGTTCCGCCTATATTGCCGCCTATGTGGACGTGAATGTCATTTTCGACTGGGTGCGGGTGTGGGAATGGACCTTCATGGATGTGACGCTGTTCACCTGGGACCACGACCCGGCGGCGAAAAAGCCGGTTCTGGGATCCATGGATGGTTCGGTGCTGACGTTGCACATGGGATCGAACGTTGACGGCATCGATGGTCAGGATGCCATCGCCAAGGGGGCCAAGGATCGGCTCCGTCGCGATACAACGGATGCCAATGAATCCTTTACCTTGACGGGAAGTGGTGGCCTGGTCGATATCAGCGCCGTGCTTCCCAATGGCCAGACCTATCTCAAGACATTTGCCGGAGTGAGCCGTGTCAAGGCGTTTGGTGGGGCAGGGGACGACACCATGGATGCCTCTGCTTTGGATATTCCGGTGTTGTTCATCGCCGGGGCGGGGACCGATATCCTGAAAGGAGGATCGGGAAACGATATATTGATCGGTTCCGATAGCGGTATCGCTACCTTGGAAGGTGGTGGTGGCAACGACCTGTTGATCGCCCGGGGTGGGACGACCACCATGAAGGGTGGAACGGGCAATGATACTTATCGCTTTCTGGGTGATTGGGGGATGGTGACCATCAGCGATGATGGGACCGGCAACAATATCCTTGACTTTACCGCGCAATCGGCAGCGGTGACTTTCGACGATGCCTATTTTACCGCCAAAAGGGGGGCGAATCAGGCGGTTTGGGATGCCACGGTGAGCATCGATGTGGTCAAAGGTGGGAGCGGCAAGGATATCCTCGATTTTTCTGGTGATTCCGCCAATTTATTGCTCACCCTGACGGGTAGCAATGCGGGGTGGGTCAAGGGAAGTGCCAGTGGCAAGCAGCAGAACACCTTTGATGCCAGTGCCCATGCCGACTTGCTGGCGGCGGGGGATAACACGGGCTGGGGGTTTAAATTTACGGGGATCGAAAACATCATCGGCGGTCAGGGGAGCGATGTCTTCCGTATCCGCGATGGGGCATCGGTGAGTGGTTCGCTGGTGGGCGATACCGAGGGGGGATTGTACCACGAAGCTTCGGGTAATGAGGTGGCCAATGCCCGCAATACCATCGACTTTTCCGAATATACCACCACGGTCACCGTGGATGAGGAGGGGGCCAGCGCCTTCGGCAGCGCCGGGGAAACCAATATCACGGTACGGGGATTCCACAATATTTTCGGCGGTTCTGACGGGGATTACCTGTCGGGCGATGGCCGCAACAACATGATCGTCGGCAACGATGGCACCGATTTTCTCGAAGGCAAGGCGGCTCACGATCTTATCGTGGCCGATACCTTTGTCACTTACAAGAATCTACTGAGCGGTCAGTCGGCAGTTGGCAACTTACAGAATGTTACCGATTATTTGACCCTGCAGATGGCGGGGATGCCCGAATTTGGTTTGGCGAGTCGCAACTGGATTTGGAAGGGGCAAACGCTGGAAAGCAAGAACCTGACGATCAACGGCAGGCAGACTCTCAAGGGGGGCAGCGGCAACGACATCATCATGGGGTCGTTGGGCGGGGACCAGATCAATGTCGGTGGCAGCGGCGAAGGCAACGATACCATCATGGCGGATCTGGGGAAGATCGAAGTGGATTTCAACTATCGCACCGCCCTGTCGGCCACCAGTTTTGGCAGCAAGGGGGGTGGCGGCGATACGATCAATCTGGGGAGTGGCAGCAATCTGGTGGTGGCGGGCAGTGGGCGCGACATCATCACTGGCATGGATGCCGCCAGCAGCACCAACATCGTGTTGACCGATAATGGTACGATCCAGTTCAAGACCACGGAAGTATCGGTCAATGGATCCATCAAGGTGACATTTGCCATCAATTCGGGGCGCAGTCATCTGTTGGATTTCATCGAGGCCCCGGTGGCGGAGACGGGAGGTATTGGTAGCGATGACACGGTGACCCTGGGGAGTGGTTCCGGGATCGTCTTTGGCGGTGCCGGAAAGGATGCTATCACCTATACTGCCGGCAGTTCCACGGGGGGCAATTTCCGCTTTATCGCCGGCGATCATGCCCGGATTGATACCGATGTCAACGGTGGTGTGGTGACGTTTAAAAGTCTGGATCTGGTGAATGCCAGCGGTGGCGACGATACCATCACCGTGGGCAGTCCCAATGACCTGATCGCGCGCTATTTGGGGATCAACTATGTCATTGCCGGGGTGGGATCGGACAAGGTGATGGTTTCCGCCGGTCTGGATGCCACAACCGGGGTGATAACCTCCGGGGCGGCCAACAGCACCGATGTGATTTTGGCGGACAATGGCGAAATTGATCGTTGGGATTCGGTATCGGCGACCACATTCAACATTTTAAAGAAAGTTGTCAGCACCGAGTTGGATCAGGGGGGCAATGATCTGATTCAGACGGCCAATGGGGATAAAACCATTGTCGGGGGATTTGGTCAGGACACCATCACGGTGACAACCATTTCCAATTCGTTGCGGCAGGTGGTGGGGGACAACGGCCAGATTGATTACAATACCGTGGGTGGCGTGCATGCCATGACATCGTTGGATACGGTGACCACGACCGGGGATAATGATGTGATCACCATCGCCCCCAGCGCGACGACCCAGGATTTGGGGCATAACTTCATCATTGCCGGCATGGGTGCGGACAAAGTGTTGGTGGCGGCGAGCCTGAACAGTGTCAGCGGTGTGATCACCCCCAATGCGGCCACCAGCGTCGACGTGATTTTGGGGGATAATGGTACCATCACCAACAATGTGACTGCGCCCGATGTCGTCTATCAATTTTTGCAACAGGTGATCAGCACCCAGTTGGACAAGGGTGGCAACGACCTGATCCAAACTTCCAATGGGGATAAGACCATCATTGGTGGTTACGCGCAGGATGCGATCACGGTGACGACGACCTCGACATCGATCCGCCATGTGGTGGGCGACAATGGTGAGTTGGATTTTAATAGTGTTGGTGGTTTGCACCTGATGACATCGCTGGATACGGTGACCACGACCGGGGATAATGATGTGATCATTATCGCCCCCACGGCGACGAGTCAGGATTTGGGCCATAATTTCATCATCGCCGGCATGGGTGCGGACAAGGTGTTGGTGGCGGCGAGCCTGGACAGCGTCAGCGGTGTGATCACCCCCAACGCGGCCACCAGTGTCGATGTGATTTTGGGGGATAATGGTACGATTACCAACAATGTGACAACACCCGATGTGGTGTTGCAATATCGGCAACAGGTGATCAGCACCCAGTTGGACAAGGGTGGCAACGACCTGATTCAGACTGCCAATGGCGACAAGACCATCATTGGCGGCTATGGTCAGGATGCGATCACGGTGACGACGACCTCGACATCGATTCGTCAGGTGGTGGGTGATAACGGCGAGTTGGATTTCAATACGGTCGGCGGGTTGCACCTGATGACGTCGCTGGATACGGTGACCACGACCGGGGATAACGATGTGATCATCATCGCCCCCACGGCGACGAGTCAGGATCTGGGCACTAATTTCATCATCGCCGGCATGGGTGCGGACAAGGTATTGGTGGCGGCGAGCCTGGACAGCGTCACTGGGGTGATCACCCCCAATGCGGCCACCAGCGTTGATGTGATTTTGGGGGATAATGGTACGATTACCAATAATGTCACCACCCCGGATGTGGTGTTGCAATATCGGCAACAGGTGATCAGCACCCAGTTGGACAAGGGTGGCAACGACCTGATTCAGACTTCCAATGGGGATAAGACCATCATTGGTGGCTATGGTCAGGATGCGATCACGGTGACGACGACCTCGACATCGATCCGTCAGGTGGTGGGTGACAACGGCGAGTTGGATTTCAATACGGTCGGCGGGTTGCACCTGATGACATCGTTGGATACGGTGACCACGACCGGGGACAACGATGTGATCATCATCGCCCCCACGGCGACGAGTCAGGATCTGGGCCATAATTTCATCATCGCCGGCATGGGTGCGGACACGGTATTGGTGGCGGCGAGCCTGAACAGTGTCAGTGGTGTGATCACCCCCAACGCGGCCACCAGTGTCGATGTGATCCTGGGAGATAATGGTACCATCACCAATCAGGTGACCACTCCCGATGTGGTGTTGCAAAACCGCTTGCAGGTGATCAGCACCCAGTTGGACAAGGGTGGCAACGACCTGATCCAGACTTCCAACGGGGATAAGACCATCATCGGTGGTTTCGGTTCCGACACCATCACCGTGACCACGACCAGCAATTCCACGCGTTTGATCATCGGCGACAACGGTCAGATCGACTTTGATACCAACGGTCACATGACCGATATGACAACGACCGATACCGTGGTGGAGACGGGTGGGAACGACATCATCATCGTCGGGCCGACGGCCACCTCGGCGGATGTTTTGGGGACCGACTTCATTCTTGGCGGCATGGGCAAGGATGAAATTTACATTGCCGGGGCCTACAAAAATACCGTCACAAATAAATTGGTGGTGGGGACCTCTTCGAGCGAAGATTTGGTGATTGGCGACAATGGTGAGGTTCATCGTCAGGCCATTTCTAATGTCATGCTATCGGCGATGACCAAGGTGAACGATAAGGGGAATGACGACATCATCGCTACGGGGAATGGCGGCAAGGTGGTGCTTGGCGGGTTGGCCAATGATCAAATCCTGGCTGGCGACGGCACCCATCTGGTCATTGGCGACAACGGCGAGTTTGATTATGACCAAGTGGCGAAAAACGGGCTGCTGCGCGACATGTACGCCACCGACATCACCCTGGGTGGTGCCGATATCATCACGTTGGGTGAAGGATTTACCGTGGCGATGGGGGGTATCGGTGCCGATGTGATTGAAATCATTGCCCAGAGCATTGCTTTTGCCACCGGGTTGCACAGTGTGACCGGTATTCCAACCACCAGCGGGGCGGCCTCCAGCGAAAAGCCGGGGCGCACAGGGCGTTACGTGTCGGGGGACAATGCCCGGGCCACGTTTGACGTCAAGGCGGGCCTCAGCGACTTTTACACCCTGGACGCCATTTCCGCGACCGGCGGCGATGACACCATTACCCTGGGTAAGGCGGATGTGGCAGCCGGTACCGATTTGGGCTATCAGGTGGTCATGGGTGGCATGGGTGCGGATAACATCCTGGTGCGTCAGGATTATCGCAGCCAGGATATATTGTTCGGTGACAATGCTGAATTGCACCGCAAGGCTTTGGGGTACGCCCCCCTGTTGATCGGCAGCTTGGTGGCGAATCTGGGTGGTGCCGACCAAATTCGTACCGGTCGCGGCGATAAGATTATCTCCGGTGGGTTTTCCGGGGATGTCATCAATACCGTGACGGTCCGGGAAACTGGCAAGGATGAGCGCTCGATCATTCTGGGGGATTCGGGGCAGTTGTCCTATGACTTGGGTGGCAGCGGTAACCTGTTGAAGGTGGAGAGCGTGTCGCCGCAGTTCGGTGGTAACGACAGCGTTTCGGTTCGGGATGGGGATGTTACATTCATCGGCGGTTATGGCATCGATACCCTGGCGGTGGATTCCACCGAATCGGCATTTCGCATCGCGGCGGGGGACAATGCCCAGTTGTTGTTTTCCGGTACGGCGACGGTGGCCGACCAGGCGGCGAGTCTGACGAGTCTGTTGACCCTCGATCAAACCGGGGTGACCGGCGGTGGCGATACCCTGCGTATCGGCCCGGTGGGCGGGATCAGCGGCGATATGGGGGAAGTGGTGGTGGCCGGGGGAATGGGTGCCGATACCATCCGCATATCGGGGGAAATAATCAAATCGACCATTCTGGCTGATAACGGTCAAATTTTACGTTCGACGGGCATTACGGGACAGCGTTTGTCGGTGGTCAGTCTGCTGCCGGATCAGGGTGCCGGGGATACCGTCGAGACAGTGGCAGGGGATCATGTGCTACTGGGTGGGGCGGGCGCGGATATCTTGCGTGCTGGTAAAGGGGTGGGTGTTGTTTTTGGTGATTCGGCGCGTGTGACCTACACTGCGGGCGTATTGGTTTCTGCGGCGAGTATTGGCACGGCTCAGGGGGGTAACGATACGATTGACCTGGGCGCGGTGGGCAGTACGGACGGCAACCAGATTGTCGTTGGTGGCTTTGGTGCCGATAGCATCAATCTGCAATCGCAGGCGGGCGATGGCGTGGTGGCCATGGAACGGGCGGTGGCGGGGGACAACGCGACCATCAACTTCGATACCAATGGGCGCATGACCGCCTTTGCAACGGCGGATGCCGATTCTTCAACCGGTGGCGCGGATACGTTGACCGTGGTCATGGCGGGGTCGGCCCCCAGTGGCAGTCCGTTGACCGACTTGAATGTGGTGGCGGGGGGAATGGGTGCCGATACCATCAATATCTTCGGGGTCACCCGGAGTATCGATGTGGTGGGTGGCGATAACCTGGACTATCGGCGCACCAGTCCAGACGCCAGCAATTTGTTTGGTCAGTCCATCTTCTTCGACGTGTTGCAACCGACCACCGGGGGTAACGATAGCATCCGTATCGGTTCGGGAATCAAACTGGTGGCCGGTGGGGTGGGGGATGACCGTATCGACACCAGTACCCAGGCGGGAGATCGCAACATTGTGTTTGGCGATGCCGGATCGATCTCTTTTGATCCTGCGGGTAGTGGACGTTTGCAGCAGATCGGTAGCACGGCACCCAGCGCCGGCGGCAAGGATATCGTCAATCTGGGTGCCGGGGAAGTGTATCTCATGGGTGGCTTGGGTAACGACACCTTGACCGCCAGTGGTGCCGACAACGTCATCCGCGTGGTGGCGGGGGACAATGCCCAGGTCAATTTCGAGACCTCCAGTGGCAGTGCCCAATTGGGACAACCCATCTTGGTGCAAACCACGGGTAGCGATACCGTCGATCCCACGGTGGCCGTGGATACAATCACTGTTGGCAATGCCGGTACCAATATCATCTTCGGGGGGCCGGGGGTGGATACCCTGTCGGGAAGCGTCGGAACGAACCATTTTGTCGTGCCAGGGAGTGGCACGGTTGATCCGGTCAACAAAATCATCAGTGTGGTGATGTTGGGCGAATACAACGAGATGGGGATCACCGACCTGAAATTGGTCAAAGGGCAGGCATCATCGGGTGGTTCGAGTTCGGGTGGCTCTTCAGGAGGTTCTTCAGGCGGTTCGAGTTCGGGTGGTTCTTCCGGTGGCTCTTCATCATCAGGCGGTTCGAGTTCGGGTGGCTCCAGTGGTTCGACGGGCAGTGCGACCGGAACGATCACCGGGGTGGGGAGCGTGAGTGAGGATGGGACGTTGACGGCTACCGGTAATATTTCCTTTCCGGCGCTGGATGGTGGCCAGGCAACGTTTGTGGCGGCTACCTTGGCGGGGACGTATGGTTCTCTGGTGATGCAGACCAACGGCAGTTGGACGTACACCTTGGACAACACGTCCCAGGCGACACAAGCCTTGGAAGCCGGGGAGACACCCAGCGAGGTGTTTTCGGTCGAGACCAGCGATGGGAGCGAGACGACGATCACAATTGCCGTGAACGGGGTCAACGATTTGCCGCAACTGACCGCGGTGACCGGTGCGACGCTTGTGGATACGTCGGCAGACGATACGTTTGACACCATTACCCGTACCTTGACGGCCACCGATGCCGATACGGGGCAGGTGATCACTTATGGTATTTCCGGGGGGACGGTGACCGATGGGGTGGCGAACAAGACTGGCAATTATGGGGCGTTGAGCGTCGATCTGGAAACGGGTGCGCTGACCTATGTCCCCGATGCGGCCAAGGTCAATGCCCTGACTGCCGATGCGGTGGATACCTTTACGTTGAGCGTAGGCGATGGTGTGACAACGGTGACTACCGATTTCACCGTCAATGTGACCGGGGCTGAAGATACACCTACCCTTGGCGGAGAATTCGCCGGGGCGGTGACCGAGGATGGTACTTTAAACGCGGCTGGAACCTTGACGGTGACCGATGTGGATGCGGGTGAGTCGGCGTATGTCGCGCAAACGGCAACGGTGGGTACGTACGGGGTGTTTTCGCTCACCTCCGGCGGGGTATGGAATTATACGTTATCCAATGCTGCGACCAATGTGCAGGCGTTGCAGGACGGGCAACAGGTGACCGACAGCTTCGCCGTTGCCAGCGTGGATGGGACAACGGAAACGGTTGTCGTGACGATCATGGGTTCTCAGGATGCGGCACTCCTGGGCGGTGTGACGACAGGGTCGGTGGTGGAGAATGGGGTGCTGACGACTTCGGGTCAGGTGACGGTGACTGAGGCCGACACTGGGCAGGGATTGGTTGTGGCCCAGAGTGAGGTGGTCGGGAATTACGGTACGTTTACCGTAGATGTCAATGGTTTGTGGAACTATGTCCTGGCCAACGATGGCACGGGTGTGCAGGCGCTTCAGGTGGGCCAGGTGGTGACCGATTCCTTTGCTGTCACCAGTGTTGATGGCAGCGGCACGGCAACGGTTACGGTTACCATCGTTGGATCCGAGGATGTGGCGGCGTTGGGTGGTGTGGTGACGGGGACGGTGGTGGAAGATGGCGTTGCAACCAGCGAAGGTCAATTGACGGTCCAGGATGTGGATGCGGGGGAGGCGGCTTTCCAGGTGCAGACGGTGAGCCAGGGGCTTTATGGTACCTTTGACGTGGATGCCGAGGGTGCTTGGCGTTACACCCTGAACAATGCCGAAGCGCAAGGATTGGCCGCTGGGGTGACAGCGAATGATCTGTTTACCGTCAAGAGCATCGACGGTACCAGTCTGGGTGTGACGATAACGATTACCGGGGCTAATGATGCGGCGGTGATCGGCGGTGATCAAACCGGGTCGGTCACGGAAGATGGCGTGTTGACGGCAATGGGGACGTTGACGCTTGCCGATGCCGATCTGGGTGAGAGCGCTTTTGTGGCCCAGACAGGGACCGAGGGGGTCTATGGCCAATTTGATCTGGATGCTGCCGGGACGTGGCGCTACCTTTTGGCGAATAGCGCGGAGGGGGTGCAACGGTTGAACGCTGGAGAGACACTGACCGACAGTTTTACCATCGTCACTGTGGATGGGACTACGGATTCGGTGACGGTGACAATTACCGGGGCTAACGATGCGGCTCAGTTGGGCGGTGTGGTGACGGGTGCGGTGATGGAGGATGGGGTCACGTCCGCTACCGGGCAGTTGACGATCGTTGATGGGGATTCGGGACAGGGAGCTTTTGTCGCTGCCGATGCGGTTGCCGGGAAATACGGTACGTTCAGCATGACTGCGGAGGGTGCCTGGAAGTATGTGTTGGCCAACGATGGCGCGGGTGTGCAAAGTTTGCAGGCGGGCCAAGAGGTGACAGATGTGTTCACGGTGGCCAGTGTCGATGGCAGCGCCGGGGCGGTGACCCTCACCATCACCGGGGCTCAAGATGCAGCTCAGTTGGGTGGTCAGGTGACCGGGACGGTGGTGGATGGCATGTCTCCGAATGCCAAGGGGCAGTTGACCGTTGCCGATGTTGATGCGGGAGAGGCTGCGTTCCAACCGCAAACGGATGCTTTGGGCGCATGGGGTGCTTTAAATGTCGATGCGACCGGCCAGTGGCAATACACCTTGGATCAAGCGAAGGCCCAAGGGTTGTCCGCAGGGGATAGCCGCAGTGAGGTGTTCACCGTGGCAAGCCTGGATGGCAGTCACTTGGAAGTGTCGATCACGGTTGTGGGCAGCAACGATGCGGCGGTGATCGCCGGGACGTCGATGGGGCAGCTCTCCGAAGATGGGGTTCTGACGGCCAGCGGTCAGTTGACCATCTCCGATGCCGATGTGGGGCAGGGCTCGTTCGTGGCCCAGGCAGGGATTGCGGGGCGGTATGGTCAGTTTGATTTCAGCAAGGACGGTGCGTGGACCTATGCCTTGGGGAACGACTTGCCCCAGGTTCAGGGATTGCGAGCGGGGGAGACGGCCCAGGAGCAATTCTCGGTACAAAGCCTGGATGGCACCGCGCAAACGATAGCCATCCAGATCACCGGGGCTCAGGATCGGGCCGAGATCGGTGGCGTGGCGACCGGGGCGGTGAGTGAGGATGGGGTGTTGCAGGCGAAGGGGGCGTTGCGTATCGCGGATGCCGATCAGGGTGAGGCTTCGTTCCAACCGCAGACGGATGTGTCCGGGAAATATGGTTCGTTCAGCGTGGGAGCGGATGGTCAGTGGCGGTATGTGTTGGCCAATGCTGGCAGCGATGTCCAGGGATTGGCTGCGGATCGGATGGTGAGCGACCTCTTTACGGTGAGCAGTTTGGATGGTACGGAACACCAGGTAACGGTGACGGTACAGGGTGCCGACGATCCTGCGAGTATTACCGGGATGACGGAGGGTGCGGTTCGCGAGGATGGGGTACAGGTGGCGCGGGGCGTTTTGAATATCCGTGATGCCGATCAGGGTGAAGCCGTGTTTGCGGCCCAATCCCAAACGCCGGGTGTCTATGGGGAATTCAATATCGATGCCAGTGGATCCTGGACCTACAACCTGCTGAACGATTCCCCCATGGTGTCGGCGTTGGCGATGGGTGCCAAGGTGACCGATGTCTTTTCGGTGACCGGTCTGCATGGGGGGACGGCTTTGGTGACGGTGACCGTGGATGGCAGCAATGATGTGGCCGTCATTTCCGGGAATACGATGGGTCTGGTCGGCAAGAATGGGACGCTGCAGGCCCAGGGGAAGCTGGACATTGCCGATCCTGACCAGAATGAAGGGACTTTCCTGGCGCAGAAGGGGACGGTTGGACTCTACGGAACCTTTGCGCTGAATAGTGCGGGATTGTGGAATTACACCCTGGCCAACGATGCGGTTGATGTTCAAGGATTGAAGACCGGCCAGGTGGCGTTGGATTCTTTCGTGGTCATGGGTGTGGACGGTGTTTCCGCCCAAAATGTGACGATATCGATTCAGGGAATGGATAATCCGGTGGTCAATCCGCCGGTAGTAAGTCCGCCGGTGGTGACTACGCCGGCCCCATCGGTTGCATCGACGCCGAGTCCGGCGGTGGCGAATCCTGTGACAGCGCAACAACAGGTGGCGGCGAATGTTGTGACGCAGACAATCCTGGCGTCTGTTTCTGCGGCGCAAGTGACGACCACCACCACAACGACGACTACTAACAACGTGACCGGAGGATTGGGTGGACAGGCGGCTGTTGGGGGTATTGCTTCGAGTGGTGGCGGGACTTCGGGACAGGTTGTGTCGACTTCGGTGACGACCACGAATGCGGCGACACAGGCTTCGAGTGGTGGGACTGCGCCACAGGCCAATGCGGTATCGTCGACGGCACCGGTGTCGTTGACAGTGGGCAGTTCCACGTTTTTCCAGGCCCCGACGACCAGCTATGTGACGCCGTCGGCTCCCGCGCAGCCGTTGACATCATCTTTTTCGTCGGCGTCGACCGGGTCCGTGGCATCACCGGCGGCTTTGACGACACCAGCTCCAACCATGGGTGGACCCACTGGTTTGCAACCGCAGATCATGGGGACTCCCACTGTTGGCACCGCGTTCACTCCGGCAGCAACAACGCCGACAACGACGCCTAACCCGGTGACGACACCGGCGCAGGCGACAACGACGACCGAACAGCCGACACAAGGTCAACAGCCGACACAAGGTCAACAGCCAGCGGAGGGGCAACCCCCAGCGGAGGGTCAGGCGGCATCACCGGGGCAACAGCCGCAGCAACCCGGGCAACAAGGGGATCAGGGGCAACAGCCGCAGCAAGGCGGGCAACAAGGGACGCAGGGGCAACAGCCGCAGCAATCGGGTGAGCCGTCCACACCGCAGGATCAGCCGCCTGCAGATGGACAGGGGGCCGCCCTGGAGTCGCCGACCCGTGTTGCCGATGCTGGTGCGGACGCCGAGGCATCATCAGGGGATATCATTGCCTACAACGCTATGACCGGGGCGGTGGTGGGGGCGATTGTCTCCTCCGGCCAGGGCCAGCGTATTGTTTGGGATCAACCGACGAAGTCATCGTTGCCGCAACAACGGCGCGTGGTTTCCTTGGGGACACGCCAAACGCGGGCATGATGACGCTGACCGGGAATTGCAGGTCATCCGGGAGAATGCATTGACCGAGATGCACTATGGTTGCATTCAGAGAATAGTGTTACTACAATGACTTCCATGAGGATCATCCATGACCCGGCCAAGGATATCACCAACCGGGAAAAGCATGGTCTCTCTCTGGCGGAAGCTGCGCGTTTGGACTGGGATAAGGCGCTGATCTGGGAAGACACCCGATGCGACTATGGTGAAGCCCGTCAGGTAGCTCTTGCCGTTCTTGGGACGCGCGTTCATGTGGTGGTTTTCGTGGACCGGACGGATGGTCGCCGGATTATCAGTTTGCGCAAGGCTAATGTGAAAGAGGTAATGCGCTATGTCGAAGCATTTGAAGATGAAGATTGAGATCCCTACACCGGAAGAAGATGCGGCTATCCATGCCGCTGCTTTGAGCGATCCAGATAACCTGCCGCTGAATGATCATGAATTAAGCTTGTTCAGGCGTTATGAGGGACATCCCCAGGGATATGCTGCGAAAGTTTCCACGACGGTACGTTTCGATGCTGACGTGATTTCGGCTTTTCGCGCATCCGGAAAAGGCTGGCAAACGCGAATGAACGATGTTCTTCGGGATTGGCTCAAGGCGCACCAGCCGGTCTGACGGGTTGCTTTTCGCACCAGCCTCCTTCCAGTTCCCGGCGGGCATCCACGAACGGTTCTGTTCCTTGTTTGTGTTCGGTGCCCCGGTGTCGTGGATTGGATGTCGTGAAAGGTCCCATCCCGGCGTTGGTGTATGATAGAAGATAGGATTGAGATGGTAACCAACCTACAGCTAAAAAATTTTAAAATATGGCAGGATACCGGGAAAGTGGCGTTGAAGCCGGTAACCCTGCTGCTGGGGACCAATTCGTCGGGCAAGTCGTCGTTGATCCAAAGTTTATTGTTGCTAAAACAGACGGTACAGTCTCCAGATCGGAAAATTCATCTGAACCTGGGTGGGGACGAAAGTAACCATTTATTTAATTTTGGCGATTTTGATAACATCTTGTTTCAAGGTGCCAGGAGGCGTCAGTTTCATATAGGGCTGGAGTTTAAATGGACGGACGAGAAGGCCAGTGTTAATGAGAGTTCTTATTCCTGTACTTTTACAACGGACTCCAAAGGGACGGTGGTCGCGGATGAACTTGTCCTATCCTCTGGAGTGCATTCTTTTAAGAGTAAGCGCGGAGAGCGTGACGCTTACCAATTGTTTTACAGTGACAGTTCCAGAGTACTTGGGAAAGGTCGTGATTTGACGCCGGAACGGTCTCTCTTCTTTCCAATGGTCGCCGCATCCAAGTTTGGGGAAAATAGCCAATTTTTACAAGATTTGAGTTTGGCGATCTATCGCCAGTTTGAGGGCATTGTTTATTTGGGGCCGTTGCGTCGCAAACCGGAGAGAGATTACGTGTGGAATAAAGCAACGCCCAGTGAGATGGGTAACGATGGCCATAGGGCCATTGATATCCTGTTGTCAAGCTCCTTAAGCAGAAACGAGGGTCATAAAGAGGTTTTTCAGGGGGTTTCTGATTGGTTGAAAAGGATGGATGTGGCGGAAAAGTTGGAAGTGGGCCAATTAGGTCGGTCGCGTTATGAATTGGCAGTTTACCGTAATGGGGTGAGGACCAATTTACGCGATGTCGGGATTGGCATTTCTCAGGTTTTGCCTGTTTTAACGGCTGTTTTTTTCGCGCCACGTGAGAGCATTATTGTTCTTGAAGAGCCGGAAATTCATTTGCATCCCCTGGCGCAATCGGTATTGGCGGATCTGTTTGTCGAGGTAAGTAGAAATCGTGGCATACAGTTATTGGTGGAAACGCATTCGGAGCATCTGTTCCGGCGGATGCAGACGTTATTGGCTCAGGCAAGTGTGACTACAGACGAGATTGCCATGTATTTTGTCGAACGTAACGGGAAGAAGGCCAGTTTACGTACTTTGGAAGTGGATGAGTTCGGGAAAGTAAAAAACTGGCCCCAATATTTTTTTGGCGATGTTTTAGGTGAAACCCGAAAGCAGGTGGAGGCGAGATTACAGCGTATGGAGAGTCAGAACCGTGGTTGAGTCGCGTGTGGTTGACACCAACGTATTGATTGTCGCCAGTGCTGCTGATGGGGACTCTTTGTTTCAACAGGAGGCTACTCCCGTGGAGGAACAAGCGTTGCGGATGCGTGTTTTGGAGTGGCTCGTGGGCTTTGAGCAGGATGCCAAACGACACGTGGTTCTGGACCAAGGATGGGATATCATGGGTGAGTATGGGAAGAAGTTGGATCTCAACCAGGATTATGGCCCGGTGGCGATCATGGCCAAATGGGATCGAGGAGAAGTGGTATGGGTTGATGTTCATGAGAAGGATGCTCATGGTTATGCGCGAATTCCCCGAGATCTTGAGAAAGAGGTTACCGATCTGTCTGATCGCAAAATGGTGGCCGCAGTCCTGGAAGCCATGAAACTTGGTTACTCGTGTCAATTGACTAATGCCTGTGACACCGATTGGTTGGATTGTGCCGAGGCATTGGACCGTCATGGGGTGAGGGTCGAAAATTTGCTGGAGGATTGGTTGCGACAAAAGGGAAATCAAAAGAAAAAAAAATGAACGATTTTTTTCGATTTCCGCACACTCCCCATTTGGCTTGGTTGGGAACGGGGGATCCCAGGGAGGATAAAATCATGTCTCCCCGAGAAGTGACGACCATGTTGACCGGGGAGGTTAGGGTCGAGGAAAAACTGGATGGTGCCAATCTGGGGATTTCGATGTTGAGGGAGGGGGAGATCCGTGTGCAGAATCGCGGTGGTTATTTGTTAGACCCCTTCGCGGGGCAATTTTCCCGTTTAAAATCTTGGTTGGCTGGACATCGTTACCAGATCGAATCTGGCCTGGACGAGCGTTGTATCCTTTTTGGCGAATGGTGTGCTGCTAGGCATAGCCTTGATTATGACGCCTTGCCCGATTGGTTTTTGGTGTTTGACGTTTATGACCGGGACAGCGGAACATTTTGGGGGAGTGAGCGGCGTAATGCCCTGGCCGAACGGTTGGGGTTGGCAGTTGTGCCCTTGATGTTTCGCGGGCGGACGACGCTAGCTGAGTTGCGGAGATTGTTGGCGACTCAGAAGAGTCGTTATCGGTCGGGGATGATGGAGGGTGTTGTAGTGCGCCGGGAGACCCAGGAGGAGTGTCTGGGCCGGGCCAAGCTGGTGGGGGCTGATTTTACCCAATCCATGGGAGAGCATTGGCGTCGTCGTGCGCTTCAGTGGAACATGCTGACGCAGGCTGCGCCATGATGATTTCGGGCAGAGCTTATTCAGGGATAAAAGAAAAGTGGAAGCTAGAGGGCAGGGGAGGGAAATTGAGAACCGTGGTTGATGGCTGAAGCAGGTATGGTAGAACAGGCAGGACGCCACTTTATTTTTCAAGGATGAGCAACAAATGACAGGAGTAAGTGACGATGGCAGCTGCTTCCGATGAGATTAAAGTAACCAATGTCAACAACAGCACCGCTCAGACACCCCAGATTGTTTGGGATGACAGCCAGATGCAGACAACGTATGCCAATGTGTGCAACGTCATGGGGACGCGTGAGGAGATCATGGTGTTGTTCGGTGCCAACCAGGCGTGGCAGGCGGAACAAAAAGAGGTCAAGGTGATGCTGTCCAACCGTGTTGTGTTGAATCCTTATGCGGCGAAACGTTTGCTGGCCTTGTTGGATATGGGATTGCGTGAGTATGAGTCGCGCTATGGGGAATTGAAACTTTAAGATATTCCGGTCGTTCCCCCATGGCTGCAACTGAAGTATCCACCCAGGTTTCCGATCCGTGGTTGATTCTTGGCCGGGAGGGGGATCCCGACTTTTTCACGACTTGGCTGACTTGTCTGGTGGCGGGGTTGGGTGGTGAGGTTCGGGAAGCGGCATTGGTGTTGCTGGATGCGGCATCGGGTAAGTACCATCCGGTGGCGGTGTGGCCAAGGTATCCGATCAGTCCGGATCTGGCGCAATTGTCCGAGCAGGCGTTGGACAAGCGGATGTCATTGACGGCAATGCGTGGGCGGGGGTTGATGGCCCACTTGCTGGTGTATGACGACACGCTCAAGGGTGTGGTTGGATTGGCCTTTGGCGGAGCGGTTCCACGTCAGGTGATGGCGTGGCTGCGTTGGGGACAGGGGTGGTTGGAGCGGGGGTGGCTGGAGGGAGAGGACGAAGGGGCCACGGAGGTGCGGGAACGCCTGCTCCTGGCGTTGGACTTGACCATGATCGTCCTCGATGCCCCGAAGGTGGATGCGGCGATCCATGCCGTGGTCACCGAGGCGGCCAATCGCCTGGAGTGCGACCGGGTTTCGGTGGGTTTCGTCAAAGATGCCCAGGTGGTGTTTGCCGCGTTGTCGCATTCGGTGGAAGTGGAACGGCGCATTGAATTGATCCATGCCATCGAAGCGGCCATGAACGAGGCCTTGGAACAATCGACGCCCATTCACGTTGGTTTGCGTGAGGAACGGCAAGGTTCGGCAGGGGAGTCGGGGGGGGGGCGCCCCGACTGGATCAACATCAGGGAACATCAACGGTTGATTCGCGATTTTGGTGCCGAATCCATTTTATCGGTCCCTTTTGCGGCAGGTGAGCACGAAACCCGTCGCGTTGGCGTGTTTTTGTTTGAATGGCCTGAGCCGGATGTGGCGGAAGTCAGGATACGGCAGGCGGAAGGGTTGACACCCATTCTGGGTCGGGTACTTTTGCACCGACGCCGGGCTGAACGCGGTTGGTTTGCACGCCTTACCGAGGGGAGCGGGGAGGAAGTGCAACGTTTGACGGGTCCCATGCGCGGGTACCGCAAGCTGGCGGTGTTGCTGGTTGTGGTGATGCTGGCGTTTTTCAGTTGGATTCAGGGGGAATATCGTCTGTCGGCCCAAGCCAGCCTGGAGGGGGGTGTGCGGCGGATCATTGCGGCCCCTTTTGATGGCTATGTGGCTCAGGCCAGGGTGCGTGCCGGCCAAGTGGTGCAGACCGGGGAGGAGCTGGTGCTGTTGGATGATCGGGATTTGCGCCTGGAGGTGTCGCGTTGGGCGAGTCAGCAGGCGCAGTTCCAGAAACAAAGCGACGATGCCCAGGCGCAGCATAACCTGGCGCAGATTCAGATTGCCCAGGCTCAGGCGCGACAGGCGGCGGCACAACGGGAATTGTCGGAAGCGATGCTGATGCGGGCCCGCATCGTCGCCCCGTTCGCGGGCGTCATTGTCAGCGGCGATCTGTCGCAACATTTGGGCGGTTCGGTGAACAAGGGGCAGACCTTATTTGAAATCGCCCCCTTGGATGCCTACCGTGTGGTGTTGCAGGTGGAAGAGTTCGACATTGGTCAGGTGTCGGTGGGGCAACATGGGGAGTTGATGCTGGCGGCGTTACCGGGGGTGTCGTTTCCTTTTGTGATATCGTTGGTGACCCCTGTGGCGAGTGTGACCGAAGGGCGTAATCATTTTCGCGTCGAAGCCTCCCTGATGCAGGGGAATCCCCGCTTGCGGCCCGGGATGGAAGGGGTCGGCAAGATCCTGGTCGGCTCCGAGCTGCTGATCTGGATCTGGACACATCGCTTCTTTGATTGGCTGCGTTTGCAGGCGTGGTCCTGGTTGGGGATATAGCCTCGTGTCTTCCGCTATTTTTTCCAATTCCTGGTATCGTGTGGCGCTGCTCAAACCGCGTCTGCGCAGTCAGGCGCGGGTGTTGCGTCATAGTTATCGTGGAGAACGCTGGCACATCCTTCAGGATCGGGCCAGCGGTCGTTTTTTGCGTTTGAATGCTGCGGCGTATGCGGTGGTGGCCATGTTTGACGGCCATTTGAGTTTGGACGAAATCTGGAAGTTTTTGATTGACCGCGATGGCGATCAAGCGCCGACCCAGGACGAGATCGTCCACCTGTTGACACAGTTGCACCATGCCAATGTGTTGTTGACCGATCGCCCCCCCGATCTGGAAGATATGGACGAGCGCCGCACCAAGGTGCGCCTGCAAAAATTGAAGTCCTATCTGGCCAATCCGCTCTCCTTGAAAATTCCTTTGTTTGATCCCGATCGGCTATTGACCGGTATCATTGCCTGGACGCCACGTTGGCTGGCGGTGTTGTTTCCCTGGTTATGGTTGGGCTTGGTGCTTTCGGGGGTTGTGCAGGCGGGCATGCATTGGGAGGAGTTGACCAGTGACATAACCGCCCGTGCCTTTACGATGGAAAACATGGTGTTGTTATGGTTTGTCTTTCCGCTGCTCAAGGCGATTCATGAACTGGGTCATGGACTGGCGATCAAGGGATTTGGCGGGGCCTGCCATGAAACGGGATTGATGTTTTTGGTCCTGGTTCCGGTACCCTACATCGATGCCTCGTCCACCATTGCCTTTGCCGACAAACGCAAACGCATGCTGGTCGGGGCGGCGGGGATGATGGCGGAACTGGCGGTGGCATCGGTGGCGGTTTGGTTGTGGATCGAAATCAGTCCGGGACTGGGCCGGGCCATGCTGCATGAGGTCATCCTGTTGGCGGGATTGACCACGTTGGTCTTCAACATCAATCCGTTGATCCGTTTTGACGGCTATTACATCCTGGCCGATGCCCTGGAGATCCCTGGTTTGGGGCAGAAAGGCAACCAATATTTGGGATACTGGGTCAAGCGGTATGTATTGGGTATCAAGGAGAGCGTTCCGCCCCACCTGACCCCGGGGGAAGCGGGCTGGTTGGGTGTGTATGCGGTGGCCTCGTTTTTTTATCGCATGTTCGTTGCCGTTGCCATCATCCTGTTGGTGGCGGGCAACTATTTTTTTGTCGGGGTGTTGCTGGCGCTTTGGTCGGCCTGGGGGATGTTGGGACAGCCGCTGGTGCGCACTGTGCGCTATCTGTTGGCCGATAATGCGTTGGAAGGGCGGCGCTGGCGGGCCGGGTCACTGGTGGTGCTCGGGGTGCTGGCGGTTGTCTGGGTGGCGGTCTTCGTTCCGGTTCCTGAATGGAGCATGACCGAAGGTGTCTTGTGGATGCCGGAGGAATCACGGGTTCGGGCACCATTGGGGTGTTTTGGCGCGGAGGTTCTCCGCCCCCCGGGGACAACGGTCAAGGAGGGGGAGGCGCTACTCTCCTGTGTGGATCCAGAGTTGGATGCCCGCTATGAACAATTGACGCAGCAGCGCCGGGAGGTGGCTTCCCGCCTGGAATTGGCGGCTACGGTGGACCGTCTGCAAGGCCAGATCGTCGCCCTGGAGTTATGGCATGTGGCGCGGCAATTGGTGGATATCGAGGCCCGTCGCCAAGCCATGACCATGCAAAGCCCGCATGCGGGTGTTTTTTTCATGGCGTCTCCGGGTGATTATCCCGGGCGGTATCTTAAACGGGGCGATGTGCTGGGGTATGTGTTGGATCCGGCGCGTTTCACCCTGTTGGTGGTGGTTGCCCAGGGGGACGTGGATCTGGTACGCCATCATACTCGTCTGGTGGAATTGCGTTCGGTGGATCGGATATGGGAGCTGTTGCCGGCCCGCATCGTCCGGGAGGTTCCGGCGGCCACCCAGGAGTTGCCAAGCCTTGCCCTGTCGTTGGCGGGAGGGGGTAAAATCGGTCTGAACCCAGACAGCTCCGAGCCCAAAGCGTTGGCGCCATTGTTTCAATTTGAACTGGCGTTTGCCGGGGGGGAGGTTCCCAAGGCGTTGGGTAATCGCATTCATGTCCGTTTTGTCCACGAGGAGGCACCTGTGGCGGCGCAGTGGTATCGTGGTATCCGGCGGTTATTTTTGAAAAAGTTTGCGGTATGACGATGAGTCCGGCCCAAACCTTGATCGGCGATGTCTATCCACAGCGGCGGAGCTGGGGGGAACTGCCGTGGCTGGATCGGGTTGCCGAACGCATGCGTTTGGTGGTGCAGCGGCGCTTGTTCGCCAATCAGGCGCGTGTCGAGGCTTTTTTGCGGCGGGTTGAGAGGGAGCATGCCGCTCTGGCCACCCTGACGGAGGGGGAATTACAGGTTATATTGGTTGACATGTATCGCCGTTTGCGACGTGATGGATTGGATGATGTTTGGGTTTCACGGGTGTTTGCCCTGGTGCGGCGGCGGGCTGGGGAAATCCTTGGTATGCAACATCTGCCGCACCAGTTGCGTGGTGGTTATCACCTGCTGCACGGCAGGATTGTGGAGATGGATACCGGGGAGGGCAAAACCCTCATGGCGACGTTGCCGGCCATTACGGCGGCACTGGCCGGGATGGCGGTACACGTGGTCACGGTCAACGATTATCTGGCCCAACGGGATGCCCAAATGTTGGGGCCCCTGTATGCCGCTTTTGGTTTGACAACGGGGTTGGTGCTTGAGGGGAGCCAGGCTTCGGAGCGGGCGGAGCAGTATCGTGCCGATATCGTATACTGTACCAACAAGACGCTGGTGTTTGACTATTTACGGGATCGCATCACCCTTGGTAGGCATATTGAGCCATTGATCATGGCGGTGGATCGTCTGACCGGACGCACCCGGGGGTCGATATTGTTGCGTGGTTTGCAATTGGCGATTGTCGATGAGGCGGATAGTGTGTTTATCGACGAGGCACGCACGCCGCTGATCATTTCCGCCGAGCGTCGGGACGCGGGTGCCGAACAATTTCACGCCGAGGCGATTGCATGGGCGGGCCGCCTGGAGGAGGGACAGGATTATGTCATGGAAGGGCGCGTCCCCCACCTGACCCAAGGGGGGCGCTTGCGTTTGCAGGAATGGACAGCGGGGCTTGGCGGATTGTGGCGTGGTGCCACGCGCTCCCAGGAAGCGGTTCGACAGGCCTTGTGGGCCTTGCACGGTTTTCAACGCGATGTTCATTACATCGTCCGTGAACACGATGGGGTCGCCAAGGTGATGATTGTTGATGAAAACACCGGTCGGGTCATGCCGGATCGTTCGTGGGAGCGGGGGTTGCAACAACTGATCGAAATCAAGGAAGGGGTGCCTGTCAGTCCCGAGAAGGATGTGTTGGCGCGTATCAGCTATCAATTGTTTTTTCGTCGCTATCTGCGACTTTGCGGCATGACGGGCACGTGTCGGGAGGTGGCTGGGGAATTGGTGGATGTGTATGGCGTGGGGGTGGTACGCATCCAACCGTATCGCAAATCCCGGCGTCTCCTGCTGCCGACCCGTATTTTTGCGACTGCCGAAGGGCGCTGGGAGGCTGTTGTTGTTGCGATTAAGCGGGCGCGGGATGCGGGGCAGGCGGTGTTGGTGGGGACGCGCACCGTGCAAGCCTCCGAGGCCTTGTCGGAACGGCTTACGCGGGCGGGTGTCGAACATCTGGTGTTAAATGCCAAGCAGGATAAAACCGAGGCGGAAACCATCCGGCAGGCGGGTCAGGGACCGCGAGTGACCATTGCCACCAACATGGCGGGGCGCGGCACCGACATCCAACCCGACGATGGGGTGTTGGCGGCGGGGGGGTTGCACGTCATACTGACCGAGGGGCATGACAATGCCCGCGTGGATCGACAGATGATGGGTCGTTGTGCCCGCCAGGGGGATCCCGGTAGCGCGGAACGATTGTTGTCGTTGGAGGACGAGTTGCTGGCCAGGGTGGTTCCGGCGTGCAAAAATGTGTTGGTTTATGCCATCGCTACCTGGCCCGACAGCCCGGTTTTGCAATGGTTTGCCCGTGGATTGTATCGTTTTGCCCAATGGCGCACCGAACGGGCGCATCGCCGTATTCGTCGCCGTCAGCTTGATTTTGATTTTCAGATGCGGCAGGCACTCTCTTTTTCGGGGACTATGGAATGAAACATATCGGGTGGATGGTTTGTGCGGTATGGGTTTTGGGGACGATGTCGGCCGGGGCTGCGGAGGTACCTCCCCCGATTTCCAAAGTGGACAATGCCACGATTTGCCTGATTGAAGCATCGTTGGAGGTGAATGTGGGGATGCCGGTGGATGGTACGTTGAAAGTGGTCAAGGCGGATCGGGGGGATTTGGTGGAACAGGGGCAACTGCTGGCGCAGTTGGATACATCGGTGCAGGAGGCGGCGGCGCATGTCATGGAGGCCAAGGCGGCCTATGGTGCCCGGCGTTATGAACGCAATGTCGATTTACACAAGCGCCAGTTGGTATCGAGTCAGGAATTGGATGAAATCGCCACCGAGCGCCGGTTGGCGACGCTTGAGTTGCGGGAGCGGCGTGAGCAAATTCGATTGCGTAGCTTGTTCAGCCCGATTCGTGGTATCGTAGTGGATCGTTATCGTAATTTGGGGGATCTTGTGCGCCAAGAAAAAATTTTTCGCATTGCCCAACTCGATCCGCTGCATGTGGAAACGGTGCTGCCGGCCTCTTATTTTGGGCGCATCGCCATTGGCCAGGTGTATGAAGTGATTCCGAAAGTAGTGGGTGGGCCGTTTCGCGCCAAGGTGGCCACCATCGACCGGGTCATTGACGCGGCCAGTTCGACATTTCGCGTCCGCTTGCTGGCGGCCAATCCCAAATTTGAACTCCCTTCCGGACAACGGTGTTCCATCAATTTTGAACCTCTTGGAAACGCCCCATGATGAACGATATGCTCATGCGCCGACGGCTGAAGGTTGCGGCTCGGGGGATTGGCCTTGTGGCCGTTGCCACCCCGCTGGTCGTGGCGATGGCCACCACGGTGGATCGCTATACGGATGGCGGATTGCAGGAAGAGATCAAGCGTCATGCCGACGAGGCGGCGAAAGGGGCCATGCATCCGGCTGAATCGCGCAAGACGGTGATCCGTGCCGCCATGCCGTCGGTGTCGACATCGTTGACCCGTCTGAAACTTTCCATCGATGAATTTCGCGTCGAAGGGGTGTCGGAGGTCTCCGCCGATGCCATTGAACAGGTACTGGCACCCTGGAAAAAACGGGAAATCAACTTTTTGGAGTTTGAAAAAGCGGTCCATGCCGTGGCCGAGTATTTGCGCCAGCACGGGCATCCGAATGCGGAGGTCAAACTGTCGCGGGCGGTAGTTGCCAAGGGCAAGGTGATGGTGGCCATTCAGGGTCTTTCGGTGCCGGCATCGCAACTGGCTTTGAAGCCGGTGGGGGAAGAAGTGGTGCCGCGCATCGAAGTCAAGGCGTTCCAGGTCAGTGGCGTTACGGTCGCCAGTTTGCAGGAGATCGACGATCTGTTGCGGCCCATGACCAACAAAGCCTTGAGTATGGAGGAAATCAAAAAGGCTTCGGATTCGGTGGCCGATCATTTGCGCGCCAAGGGGTATCCTTTGGTACAGGCCTATTTGCCGCCACAAAAGATCGATGGCGGGCAGGTGCAGATTGTCGTGCAGGAAGGGGTGGTGGATGGTGGCAAGGGTGGCAAGGGGGTGACGGTGGAAGGGGGGGGACGGATCGTCAAACCATCGGTGATGGAGGAGTTTTTGGCCAGTGGTGCCACACCGGGTCAGCCGTTGCGGCTGGATGATTTGGAACGGGCGGTGTTGTTGGCCAATGAAATTCCGGGCATCCAATCCGTCAAGACAACGCTTGAACCGGGTACGGAGCCGGGTACGACCCATGTGGTGGCCAAGGTGGAGGAGAGTTCTCTGGTTACGGGAACCCTCTGGGGGGACAATTATGGCAGCCGCTATACCGGCTATGGCCGGCTGAATGCCCAGCTCAATCTGAACAGCCCGGGGGGGATTGGCGATCAATGGTCCCTCAACCTTTCCAAGTCCAGTGGCATGGAGAGCGGCAAACTGGCCTTTCAAATGCCGGTGGGGGCGACCGGCGGCAAGTGGGGGACATCGTATTCCAAGCTGGCGTTGGATATCAATCCGAATATTGTGCCGCTTAACTTGAACAGTGATACCGATGTGTTTTCGGTGTTTGGCAGTTATCCCGTGCGGCGCGGCAGCAAAGAAAACCTTTGGCTGTCGCTCAACTATGACGGCAAGCACATCGACAACCGTTTCAACGGCCAGGATTTGAATGATCGCAAAATTAACCTGGTTACCTTGGGGGTTGCGGGGGATCTGATGGATCCGTTCGATGGTCAGGTGAGTTGGAGTGCCAGCCTGGGCGGGGGCAATCTGGATTTGGGGGGTAATGTGTCCTACCAGGAGACCGATGCGGCAACGGCTCGGACCGAGGGGGGATTTGGCAAATTATCGTGGAGTGTGCAACGTAAGGCGCAATGGACCGAATCGTTGTCGTGGCTGGTGTCGGCGAACGGCATGCTAGGATCCACCAATCTGGATAGTGCGGAAAAGTTTCAACTGGGTGGTCCCACTGGGGTACGGGCCTATCCGGTGGGTGAAGGGTTGGGCGACATCGGTTACCTGGGCAGTACCGAGTTGCGTTACAGTTTTGGTAAGACCGATTGGGGCGAGCCGCAATTGTTTACCTTTTTTGATACCGGCAGGATCATTCAATACCGTCATTTGTGGGATCGCGCATTGCCTGCGTCCTCCCCCAACAATTATACCTTGTCGGGGGTGGGTGTGGGGGCGGCGATTGTCACCGATGCCCATGGTGGTCTGCACCTGACGTGGTCGAAGAAAGTGGGTCACAATCCCAATCCAACATCCACGGGAACCGATAGTGACGGTACCAATCAAAGTGCCCGGGTTTGGATATTGGGTAATATTTTGTTTTAAACAGCAGCCAATTTTGATCAGATCCACCAAGTACTGCCGAACCTCTTCTTCGGCAAGATCGGTGGGAGAACGCCGGAAGTGTCTGGCAAGGGCTTCCACATTCTTGATGTAAGGCTCGAGGAAAAAATAAACTATCCCAAACCAGTCGATGAGCCAGTCATGGGATAAATGTTTATTGACCACCACTCGAGGCCATTTTTTCGCTCCAAACGTGCCTCAATGGATTCCAT
>PEAK01000034.1 GCA_002753515.1 Magnetococcales bacterium | reverse complement strand
GAAAAGAAAAAAAAGAGGGAAGAAAAAAGATTTCTTTATCTGATTTTTTGAAGAAGAGAAGAAGATCCCACTCGCATTTTCAAGCCGGTGGTGTTCCTACAGTTCCGGACCGGTGCTGGCATGGAGCGGTTTGCCTTGGAAGGTCAGACATTGGTCAACTTCAAGCACCCTTCCATTGTGTCCGTTTTTCATTTTTTCAAGGCGAATGGGACCGCCTATCTGGTCATGGAGTATGTCATTGGCGTCAACTTGACCAAGTATATTAAACAACATAAATCTTTTTTTCGTGGGGTGCGCTTTACAAACGAAGAGATATTTCGATTCATACGACATCTGTGTTCTGGTCTCCATCTGATGCACGCAGCAAAAATCATTCATCGCGACATCAAGCCGGCCAATATCATCATCCGTTCCAATGGTAAGCCGGTATTGCTTGATTTCGGGGCGGCGCGGCAATTCATGCTGCATCAGGGGCGGGATGCAAAGATGACGATCATCGCCACACCGGCCAACGCCCCCCCGGAACAGTTTATGGAAGATGGGGATCAAGGTCCCTGGACCGATATCTATGCATTGGGAACGGTATTGTTTCAGATGCTGACCAATTCCTCCCCGCCGTCATCGGGGGAAAGAATCAAGGAACTGATGGCCAATCGTCCGGACCCCATGGTTTCAGTGGCAAAAACATTGTCTGGACGCTATTCTCCCCGCCTGCTGACAGCCATTGATCGCGCATTGGCAATCGATTACGAACAGCGTCCGAAAGATATCCCGGAGTGGTTGCAGTATTTGCGTGCGCCGGAGGAGACCCAGTTTGCCACTACGCAGGCACAGGCGGCACAAACGCGGTCACCCCATCAATTCCTTATAAAGCTGGGTCGGAAAAAACGCTGCCTGATTCTCATCCTGTTGGTCAGTTCGCTACTGGCATTTTTATTCTGCCTATCTTGGCAATCAGTCCGCGATCGGAATGTCACGGAGACCACGCCGGTCCATCCAGCCCCGATACCTGCGGCCAACCTTCAAGAACCGCAACCTTTGCAAACGCCGCCATCCCCCCAATCCGTGGATATGGGAAACTCCGGCAATCTTTTCAGTCTGACGGTTGTGACCAGTCCCAAGGAAGCCCGGGTACGCATTCTCAACATCAGTCCCAGGTATCAACCAGGCATGAAATTGCCTCAGGGAAGTTATCACATTGAAGTCAGCCTGCCCGGATTTCATTCGATTCGTCAATGGGTAAATCTTGGTCATGTTGACCAGATTGTAGATGTTAAATTGCAAAAAGAATAAGCTCTTGCTCTGATTTCCCATTGATGGTGAAATTTCTATTGCTTCGATAATGAATGTCAGTTGATTTAAACCGGGTATGCGGATGGCAGCCACTTGAGAGTGGGGATTTCTAGCGATTATTTGACAATATTGCTTGAATTATTATGGACCTTCTTTTTTTGAATCCAAGTGTACAGGTCGAGGATGCCGTTGCAGCGGCACCCATGTGTTTTTTCTACTATTGCTTCTGGCTGAAGTAATCGAATCGTTTTTGCAGACCAGGTACAACCTCTGAATCAGTACGTCAGGCAAGGCTGATTTGCATTGAGAATCATCGTTTCCATCGGTCGCCGACAACAGCGTGCTATCTTTCCCGGAACGCTTTGTTCACCGAGGCATAGATCGGCTTGAGCATGTATTCCATCAATGTTTTAGAGCCGGTATCAATGTCGGCCTGAACCGTCATCCCCGGCAATACCGGGTTTAATTTTTCATTCATCCCCACATAAGGTTTTTCCAAGCGGATGATGCCTTTATAAAAGGGTTCCTTCTCCTGCGGATCCTTATACGTCGTGGGTGATACCGATTCGAGGATACCACCGATGCCGCCATAACGGGCGAAATCATAGGTGGTCACTTTGACGGTTACACTTTGACCCACGGCAACATGGCCGATATCCCTGGGACTGATGTGGGTTTCCACCCGTCGGGTCGAATCCATGGGGATGATCTCAGCAATCAAAGCTCCAGGGGCCAAGACCCCACCCACGGTTTCCACCTGAAGATTATTCACCACCCCCCAGACCGGCGATCGGACTTCCAAACGTTTGACCCGATCACTCAGACGGCGAATCTGTTCCTCCGTTTGCGCCAAATCGGTGGTCACGGTTCCCAATTCCCGTAAATTGGTTTCCCGAGCCTTGCGTACCACTTCCTCCAGCTCACCCATGGCTTCATCTTTTTCTTTTTTTGCGGTCGCCAAATCCCCCTGGATACGCACTTCGTCCGCCTCAACCCGGTCCATATCCCGCCTGCTGTCCAGATACACCAAACGGGAAACAACGCCCTTCTCGACTCCCTGACTTTTCATAGCGAGCTGTTGGGCCAGGGATTGTTTTTGTCCACGGGCGCTTTTAATCTGCTCCTGCAAATTGGTAATGCGGGCACCGGATTTGGCTATACGGGATTCCAACACCTGCCGCTCGCCATTCAGAGCGGATCGCTGCGCTTGCAACAAACGCGTCTGTCCCAGAACAAAGGATTGGTATTCCGCCGGTATGGTTGAAAAATCAGCCTCGGCATCGGCCAGAAAGGCCCGGATACGAATTTCCTGTGTGCGTAACGAAGCCCCTTTGGCTCGAAGTTGGTTCAAGTCGGCCAAAACCCCCTCCTTGTCCAAACGGACAATCAATGCCCCTTCCTTGATCACCTGTCCTTGCACCACAAATATTTCCCGAACGATCCCCCCTTCCAGGTGCTGAATGAGTTGCGCCGGACTCGCAGGCATCACTTGGCCCTGGGTGGACGTTATTTCATCCATGGTGGAAAACGAGGCCCAGACAATAAATGAGACAATCACCAAGGAGACAGCCAACAAGGCTGATCTGACCTGGTTCGAAAGTCCAGACTCCTCCAGAATGACCGACTGAGCCATGAAACGATGCTGTTTGTAACCCTGTTTCAGCCGGGCAATCTCCTCAGGGTCTGGTTCCAACAGGGCATGGAGCGATTCCGGTTCCTGGCGGGTCAGTACCAGCCAATCGGGCTTGGTCTCTTTTTTCGTATCGGTCGGTGCCGTCGGTACCCCTTGCTGTGGCACTGGTACGGTTCCAGCCACACCGGGCGTGTTTTGTTGTGCTTTGGGTGCGGTCGGAACAATCCCTGGTTGCAGTTCCCTGGTTGCTGTTTGCAGCGGTTTCAATGCTTGGGGGATCACAGGCGGGCCAGCTACTTGCGTCCGTGGTGCTGCTAAGCCGATACCTGTTGCAGCGGGGCTACTCGGGGCAATTTTCAGGGCCACGGCATTGGTTACCGTTTTGTCAGCACCCTCGGAAACCTGTTCCTTGCCCGCACTACCCACTTTCATGACCATGGTTGCAGCCGGCTTGGGGGCAGCCGATACCTCGATTTGATTCAGGGCCACGGCATTGGTTACCGCTTTGTCAGCACCCTCGGAAACCTGTTCCTTGCGCCCATTGCCCACTTTCATGACCATGGTTGCAGCCGGCTTGGGGGCAGCCGATACCTCAATTTGCTTCCGGGGTACTTCATCAACCGCAGGCTTATCCGCAACTGCGGAAGCGGGCACCTTGGCAGCATTGCCAATTTTCATGACCATGGTTGCAGCCGGTTTGGATGCTACCGATGCTTCGGTTTGTCCAGCAGGGGAGTCAAGCTGCGGGGACGCTGCGGGCTTTTGTACAATCGTCAGCGGCGCCGGTTGTTTCGATGCGCCCCTTTCACCGGACTTCAGGTTACCAACTTGAAGGTCGGGGAGGGGCTCAACCGCATCCGAATCCGGTACCGGGGCACTTTCCAATGGCCTGTCGACTTTCTGAGGGGGGGCTATGACCACGTTCGTCTTTTTGGGAGATGTAACCGCTTTACCCTGACCCAGGCGAATCGTCAAACCCGATTTTGCTGACGGCTCCTTTCCCTGAGGCGTCCTGTCCCTTTCTGCAACTCCCGATTCAGATTGGCTGGATTCGTTCATGAAATTGGACTCACACCAAATCGTGAGGAATTTTGGAAAGAATCTGCTCGGGCGATCCCGCCAACTTCAGATAACCATGATCCAGAAACAAAATTTGGTCCGCCATGCGGATATGACTTGGGCGATGGGTGACGATAAACATGGTACGCTGCCCTCGCAACGAACGGGCAACTTTCATAAACATTTGATCCCCTTCCCAGTCGAGGGTGTTGGCGGGCTCATCAAACAACATGATTTTCGATGGTTTCAGATAGGCCCGTGCCAAAGATATCTTTTGAATCATGCTCGACGGCAGACTCGTAGCCTTTTGATCGCCGACGCGAGTCCAAAATTTTTGTGGTAATGCCATGATTTCATCATAGACCCCCGCCATGCGACAAGCGCGCTCCACATCCTCATCCGAAGCCGTGGCGTGCGCCAGAAGCAAATTTTGTTTGATGGTTCCGTAGAATAACGAACAGCGTTGTGGCACGTAGGCAATCGCATGCCTGAGTTCGATCATGTTCATCTGACGGATATCCTGGCCGTCAATGCGAATGCTGCCCGCCTGTGGTTGGTAGAGTCCGGCGATCAATTTGACCACGGTGGACTTTCCGGAGCCGTTGCGGCCTATGACAGCGACGATGGTACCCGGATTGATGTCAAAGGAAACACCCATGAGTGAGGGTTCCGAATCGGGATTATAGCGGATGCTGACCCGGACAAATGAGACATAGCCTTGTAAGCTTTTGATCGGTTCGATCGGGGCATGTTCCTTTCGTTCCGGGATCACATTCATCAGGCCATTGATTTGCTTGATGGAGCTTTGCACCTGTTCCAACCGGGTCATGGCCATAAAGGCGCTCTGCATCGGTCCCAACACCCGCCAAACCAATATCATGGTGGCAACCAGGTCACCTGTTGTCATGGTGCCGTCCAACACCTTGAAGACCCCGGCGGCGATTGTAGCCACCCCGGAACCGACGATGAACACATGCGAAATTGTTGCGACCGCGGCATTGATCATGGCCGTTCTGAAATTGGTCATGGCGGTTGTGGCCGCCAATTCCCGATACCGTTCCAGCCAAATGGATTCGATACCGGCATATTTGATACCTCGTATCTTTCCCAATGCTTCGACGGCAAATTCCTGTTTTTTTGCGGACATGCGCCGACTTTTGGCTTCATGATTGGCAACCAGTGGCATCATGATGGCCCACAAGGCGACAAACAATACCATGGTAATCATGGGGATCAGGGCCAGGTTACCGCCCAGGATGGCGATGGCTACGAAAAAAACCACGGTAAAAGGCATTTCAAAGAAAACCATCATTAACGGCCCAGTAAAGAATTCCCGAACCGTGTCAAAGTCTTTGATTCTGGATACCTGGGCGCCCACCGGTGCCCGTTCGGTAAAACTGGGGGTGAGGGAAAGAATGCGCATGAAAATGGCGTTGCTGACAATGGCATCGAAGCGTGCCCCCACATACATGAGCATGCGGGTTCGGGTTTTACGCAACAGCCAGTCGAACAGGATCACGATGCCAATACCCACCAGCAAATTGACAAGCGTCGCAATGGAACGACTCCCCACCACCTTGTCGTATACCGAGCGGACAAACAACGGGGTACCGATTTGCAACAAGGTAATGGCAAACGTAACCAACAGGATCAGGGAAATAATGGTGCGAAACCGTTCGGCAATCATGCGAAACCATCCCAATCGGTTTTGCGTTGATTCCCATTGTTCCAAATCCAGGGGGCTGAAGAAGAAAGCCCGTCCGGGAATCGAATGCAGAGCCAACCTTTCGACGCGCCGCAATTCACCATTATAACAGATGGTTGAATCTTTGCTTCGTTTCAAGAGAACCATCACCCCCCCCTTGTCGGGCACAAACAGACAGGGGAGCAGCCTGGGATCCAGCCTGGCCATGTTCATCCGCCCTTCGCGGCTGATATAGGACATGTTGGCCATCATGTTGCGAAAGCCGGTCAGATCCAATGTTTCGGCGAAATGCGGCAGGGATTCGGCGACATGGCGAAAATCACCACGATAGCCGATAGCCATCAGCAACGGTACGATACACGCACCAAAATCAGACATCTGACCGAATTCGGCCAACAATCCGCCAATCCCCTCCTGGGGACGCAGGTTGCGGGCGATGGCTTCCAGTTCCTCATCCCGGCTCAAAGGCATACCACTCATGTTTTGATCCCCTGGGGTGGTTTGGGAATCAAGGTTCCGTTTTTCAAGAGAAAGGAACGATTGGCCAGACTGAGCAACGATGGTCTGGCGCTGATTAAAATGATCGTGGCTTGGTTTTTCATCCCCAACAAAACATTTTTAAGATTTTCATCACCGCGACCATCCACACCGGTATTGGCTTCGTCAAACAACACCACTTTGGGATGGGTCACCAGGGAACGCGCCAGGGTAATGCGTTGTTTGATACCCCGCGGGATCGATTCATCGGCACCATCGTCGATGACGGTTTCAAAACCTTTGGGCAATTTGGAAACAAATTCTTCCAATTCCAGGAGTTTGGCAACATGGATCGCCTCATTGACATATTGATTGCGAAACATGTGAATATTTTCCAGGATGCTGCCGCGAAACAACATTCCGACCTGGGGGAGGTAGGAGACCGAATCCTTGATGCTGCGAACATTGTGTGTTGCCAAATCGTAACCATCGATCAATACCCGCCCCTTGGTAGGCCGCAGGGCACCCATCATCAACCACAGCAAAATGGTTTTACCGCTGCCGTTGTCTCCGGAGATGCCAATAATTTCCCCGGGTGCCACATCCAGGTTCAAATCATGGAGCAAGGGTGGTTTTTTATCGTCGAAACCAAAAGAGGCATCCTCAAGCGTCAAGCGACCGACCACCTTGGGAATGGGTGGTTTGTCCATGCTTTCATCGATCGGCAGCTCGAATATTTTGGCCACCCGATCCTTGGCCAGGCGAATGGTCTGAAAGCGGGTCCATATGCCCACGGCCCGTTGCAACGGTTGCAGGGCGCGTCCCGAAAGCATGGTACATGCCGAGAGTCCACCGATGGTCAACTGGTGTTCCACCACGAGGATTGCCCCGAAAGCGACCACGCCCACCATGGATACCTGTGCGAAAAAGGATCCGATGTTGGACGAATCAGCCCCCTGCAATCCCACCTCTTCAGCCCCTTTGGCACAAGCCTCGCTCAAACGTTCGTAGCGCCTGAGCATCATCGCTTCCATGGCCATGGATTTAATGGCGTGAATACCCCCGAGGATTTCGATGATAAAGTTAATCCGGCGATCATCCGACTCGATGCGCGCCCCGACCAGTTTATGCAACTGCTCGCCAATGAGATGAACAAATATTACAAAGAGAATGAACACGATTACCGGGACCAGAACCAAACCTTGGGCCAGGTGATAGATCAATCCCAGATAGATGGCGACAAAAGGGATGTCCAGAATGACACCCACCGCCTGTCCCGCATAGAAATCTTTCAAGATATTAAGGGCATTAAGCCGTTCCAGATGCACACCGGAGCCGTCTCGTTCAAAGGCGGCCAAATTGGTGGTCAACAGTCGTTCCATGGCGCTACACGCTGCCAAATGTTCAAACCGTGCCCCCAGCCAGGCGCCAATATAAGAGCGCCCCATACGCAGCACCCCCTCCAGCATCAGCGCAATGGCCACGCCAAGGATAAGAAAACTTAAGGTACTGACTGCCTGAAATTGCAGGATACGGTCATATACCTGCAACAGCGTCAGCGGCAAAGCCAATCCCAGCAGATTGATCATGAAGGAGACCAAAAACAAATCCCCCATCACCGCCGAAACCATGGAAAACGGTGTCAATCGTGCCGGCCAACCTTTGTCGGCAAAGAAATTATCCTTGGCTGTCATACCTGAACCATCATCTCCTTTGCCACTCGCAGGCCAACAGACTTGGCGAACCGAATGGAACCTATCCGCTTATAAATGTATATTAACATCATTCCATTGGCGAGGGCATCCCTATATTCTCCACAACATTGCGACGACTGACCCAATCCAGGCAAATTGCAATATGCTGTTAACGGCATGTATGTTGCATTATTTGCCCACATTAATGGCAATTTGCCTTCGGTTTCCGACCCATTGATAGTGAACAAAAACAGGTGAAATCGGTTTCCCCACTCTTTCGGACGTTTGCCCCTGCGGCATTAGGGTTGGTTGCTTTGGGCTCCCTGATGGAGGCCAATTCGCAAACCCTTCAGGAAGCCGTGGGTCAGGCCATGGCCAGCAATCCAAAAATAATGGCCGCTTTCAACGATCACAAAGCATCAAACGAACGTGTCAACCAGGCCATTTCCGGCTTTTTGCCAAAAATTGACGGTCGTCTTGGAACAGGTCGCGAATGGACTTCAAGTCCGTCAACTCGCTTTGGTGGCCAGGGTGGCATCGGCATGGAACGCGGCGAAATGGGGCTGACCGTCAATCAAATGTTGTTCGATGGCTTGAGTACCCTGAATCGTGTGGACCAAACCAGGGCTCAAGCCCGTTCATCCGATGCCACGCTGCAAAAAACCATTAA
Source organism: Magnetococcales bacterium (assembly GCA_002753515.1). Classification (GTDB taxonomy): domain Bacteria; phylum Pseudomonadota; class Magnetococcia; order Magnetococcales; family UBA8363; genus UBA8363. The sequence continues at coordinate 34,141 of PEAK01000034.1, read as the reverse complement.
CCAGGTCACTCTCGATACCATTGATATCTACCTGGAAGCGCTGAAACAAACCAAAATGCTTGCTGTTGACGATGAGGCCATAGCCGTCTTGGGTGAAATCGTCACCAAAACGGAGCAGATGGTCACGATTGGTGTTGGTACCGAAGTTGATGCCAACCAATCCCGCAGCCGCTTGGTGATGGCACGATCCGATCGCACCGGAACCTTAAAAAAATGGCATGATGCCAACGCCCGGTTTGCCGAATTGACCGGAAGTTCCCCGAAATCATTGGTCGTGCCCGACATTCGCCCAGACTTGTTGCCTGGCAGCCTGGAGGAGGCTATCAATCAGGCGTTACACCGTGCGCCCACGGTCAGCGTGTCCGAGGCGGAGCTTGATGCCGTCGAAGCGGAAAAGAAAATGTCCAATGCCAACCTGCTGCCCAAGGTCAATTTGGAAATGAGTCTGGGCGACGATGCCAACACATCCGGCACCCCCAGCTATACCAAAAGCGCTTCGGCCATGGTACGGATGGAATACAACCTGTTTCGTGGTGGCAGCGACTGGTTTCATCGCCGGGAATTGGCCAATCGGGTCTACAAATCCCAGGAAGACCTGGAACAGGTTCGTCGACAAATCACCAAAGAGGTTACTTCTGCCTGGCATGATGTCAAGACTGGCCAGGAACTGCTCGAACTCATGGAAAAAAATCTAGATGTGCGTCAGCATGTGGCTGCCAGCTACCAGGAAGAACACGCCCTCGGGACCCGGTCCCATCTGGATGCCCTGAATGCCCTGAATGATGTTTTCACCGCCAAGCGTTCTTTGGTGGATCAACAGTTTAAACTAAAACTTTCCATCTGCCAGTTACTTTCCAGCATGGGGGTTCTGCCCGACACCCTGGCCAAATTTGATTCCCAACCCGGCAGATTTTCTGTGGTCAATAAGCAACCGCAAACGCAGGAAACCAAGGCAACCACACGTGACAAAGGTGGCGATTCCCCACCGCCGGCACTGCAAACCGTGGCGCAAAAGCCACCCTTGCCTGCTGCGGATGGCCAGTTTGTGGCCGTCTCGCTGCCCCCGCAGCATCGTCTACCCATAACCGAAGGCGATATACTCGGTGCCGATGCGTTGATCCTGGCCAACACCGACCTGTTGTTTCCCACGCAGTTCCAGAAGGATCCACCTCCCTGGTCCGCCACCTTGGATAACATGGAAATAACCGGCGAGCCTTCCCTGCAGGAATGGGCTGACTTGACCGAAAAAGCATTGCTGGAATACATCGGACTCATGGAGAATCACGAACAAGACACATTTGTCCTGTTGCCATTCGCCATTCAGGTGGGGGAGTTCATGCAGGAAGAGTCCACCGAGGCTCTTATCAAGCAACTGAGTCATAAGGGTTATGAACTGTTTGTCCGGGAAGTGCGTGATTCCCAAGGGCGCTCACGTCAACTGGCATGGGTCGGGAGTTTTGGCACCCGGTCAGAGGCCCAAGCCGCGTTGACCGTGTTTCTAAGGCAGGAGAGGATACGGGGCTTTGTCACAGCAACGGCATCTCCCCCATCCAAAACCGCCCTCTTTCTATCCCGGATCAAACCATCCACCCAGGACAGACCCCTGGAGCCAAACGAAATCATCCTTCAGGGCATGATTGCGGAGTTGGAAATCAAGCGGTGAAACAAACCCGATTGCGTCCGCCTTCTTTGGCCCGGTATAAATTGTCATCCGCTTCCTTGAGGATTGTTTGCTCGGTGGCCCCGTCACGCAAACAACCTACCCCCAAGGAAATGGTTATGCCCGGTAACGGTGTGCCATCCGATTGTGCAATCGAACAGGACAGGACTGATAAACGCATTCGTTCACCCACTTTAACCGCATCCTGTGGGATCGTTTCCGGAAGAATCACCGCAAATTCTTCACCTCCGTAGCGGGCAGCCAGATCCCCGGGGCGGATGGTGTCGGTAATCACATTGGCCAAAGCCATCAAAGCCCGATCCCCAGCTTGATGCCCCTGGGTATCGTTGTAATTTTTAAAATGATCCACATCTAGAAGAATCAAGGAGAATGGCGATCCATTGACCTGACAACGCGCCAGAAGTCTGTGAAAGGATTCATCAAAAGAACGCCGATTGTATACGCCGGTCAAACTATCGACCCGGGCGATGCCCTCCAATTCTTCAATCTGCCTGTTGGTGGCAATCGCCTTTTTGTTGCCAGAGACGATCCAACCCGAAATGATCTGAAGCAGGTTTCTGGCAACCATGGTTTCACGGTTGATCAAAGACCAAAGCGTTTCCTGTTCGATAACCACAACATCACTTTCTTCGGCCCCTACGACCCACGCCGAAGTCCTGGTGGAACCAATGAGGGACAATTCTCCCACGGTTTCGCCAGGCTTGACCATTCGGATCGGGGGATCTTCCAGCCGGTCCAGATGGATGGACAAGTGCCCGGATATCAGAAGATAAACTTTATCGTTGTTTTGTCCCGGGGCGATCAAGACTTCTCCGGGGGCAATTTTTCGTGTCCCGCCGGGGGTCAATGCCGCTACCAACAGGTCAGGATCGACATCCCGGAACAACAAAGAATTTTCCACCGCTTTACGCAACACCGAACCATCCTCCTCAGTAACCCACGAACCCGCTTCCGCAAATAGTAACCTGATTGCCATCCATCTTGGCAAGTGTATGCGATGCATCCCGAACCGTGTTGATTCAAGACGGGGGTCACCATTTTTCGATTAACCCACCAGGCTTCTTTGGCCGACAAGTTACTCCGGGTGACCGTTTCAATCCTTGTCATGGAGGCCAAAATGTTGCGAATACTCTGGAAAATGACACTGGTAGCGGGACTCTTATGGTGGCCATCTGCAACGGGGTGGAGTTATAACCGGGAAGATTTGGAAAAATTGCTGCGTACCAACGAGTGCCGCCGCTGTGATTTATCGGGAGCCGATTTGTCGCGACGATATTTGGCCAATGCCGACCTCCGGTCTGCCAATCTTCAAGATGCCAACTTGTCGGACGCCAATCTTTGGCATGCCAATCTCAAGGATGCCAATCTGGCCATGGCTGATCTGAGACGGGCGCACTTGAGCCGGGCCACACTGTACAACGCCGACCTCTCTGGTGCCAATCTGACCCGTTCCAATCTGAGCCTGGCCAAAATGCAGCATGCTTGGCTCAACAACAGCCGTCTCACCGCAGCGCAGATGAGCTTGGCGAATCTGTATGGTGCGCAGATGCAAAACGCCAATTTGTCCCAGGCCACCCTGCGTCAGACCGATTTGCGTAACGCCAATCTTGAGGGGGCTGTTATGCGCAAGGCCGATTATGGCAACAGCAATGCGGCCAGCGGGTCTTCCAAGGAGACCACCATCAGTTTTGCCAATCTGGGTGGCCCTCTGCTATCGCTCAAACAAATTTCCACCATGGCGGTCTACGATGGACCGCAAAAATGGAAACCTTGAGGACGCATTCCTGGTCCATTGTTGCGTCCAGACATTCTCCAAGGGGATTATACCGTGGATTTCACCCTGTTAGCGCGGGTCGTTCATATTGTGTGTGTTGTCTTGTGGATCGGTGGCGTTTCCATGGTGACCACGGTTATGATCCCCGTGTTTAAAAACATGCCCAGGGACGTTGATGGTCTTAAAACGTTTCATGCCATTGAGAAAAGGTTTGCCGCGCAAGCCCGGGTTACTACCCTTCTGACCGCCATGAGTGGTGTTATCATGCTGGAGATGACCCACAGTTGGTCACGATTTCTCGATCCGGGCAACTGGTGGTTGTATGGCATGGTAACCATTTGGGTTTTATTTTCCATCATGCTCTTCATCATCGAGCCTTTTGTCCTTCCCAGAGTGGTGGCCAAGCTATCTCCGAGCAGCACCCGTAACATATTCCCAGCCATGCTTTTGCTCCACATCGTCCTGCTGGCGGGCAGTCTGATCACCATCGCCGGGGCTGTATCCGGTTCCCACGGCGGTCTTTTTTAACCGGAAAATTTTCGGCAACCTAGTCCGCAAGGTCTGTATGGCAGGCCATGCATTTACTCTTCACCTTGTCGAATGCCTGCTTCACTTCCGTCGTGTCGCTCGCCCCCTTTTTGACATGGGAACGCGCTTCCACAAATTTGGTGGCGGTTGCCGTCAACTTGGCCATTGCATCCTGACTCTCCTCCACCGCCTTGAAGAAGGTAATATTGTCCATGGTGGGTTGTCCGGATTTTTGCCGATTTTTCATATAAGGGTCATACAAATGCGGCAAAATTTCCGTATTGACCTGAAGTCCCTTGGCGTGACGGTGCAGCGTCTCGGGATGAGCTACAACCCCCGATAAAATGCCTTCAATGGCCTTGAAGTGCGATTTACTGATCTGCATGACCAAAGATCGGTAATCCGTTTCCGGATCGGCCAGCGCTCCACTGGAAAGCGCCATACAACCCATCGTCACTCCGATGATCAAGCCTTTGGAAGTCTTCATCATATACCTCTATTGGTTGGTAAAAACTTGAGATCACACAAAATGTAACCGATCAATGATCAAGGCAACACGCAAATCTTTTGTTAATTTTATCCTATTTGCCCACAGAATGCAATATTCTACAAAATTTCATAATGGCTCAAATTGACCATCGTCAGCCCGTCATCAGCGATCTGATTGATGTTTAATAAAGCGCAAATTATTCCATATAGTTATCCATTTCCGCCCAAGGTTGGATGTGGCAACATCTTTCCCATCACACCTTCAGAAACCAGAAGAATTTGTTATTTCAGAAGCATAATAACAAAAATATAATGTATAATATTGTGCATTGTCGTCAAGATGTGTGACAAACTCACGCAAAAAAGTTGCAAATTGGTAACCCACCTGTTAGCATCTTTATTTGGTGAATTTGCCGGATTTCTTTTCCGTGGCTTCCATAACGTTCTGATAGCGATCGCATCTACGGTGTTCAGGTAGGCAATATTATGACCGAACGTTTGTATATAAGATGTCAGTTTGTCTGTATGCTCTGGAAATAATCATTGTAATTCTTGAAATGGATTTTCCAAGGCGGGCAAATGAACGGAGACATGATACATGTCAGAAATGTTTATAGATAAGAGTACGTTGGGGTCTCCCTATCGGATCAGCTATAACGTCCTGCGGAATATTGGGGATCCCATCCTGGATGGCCATCACCACGATATCCTCTCCCTGCTCATCCATTTGGCAGATCTATTAAAGAAAAAGAGGTGGGAGCCAAGCAACAAGGAAATCAGGGTGCATACCATCGATCTATTTATGAAAATACGAGACTCTCTGGCGCAACATTGCGAAATCGAAGAGAACTTGATGCGTCAAAAAGGCTATCCCCAGATTGAGGAACACCAGGAGGAACACGATCTGCTCCTGGTTCGGTTGGATGGTTTCATTTACCATTGCCGCCGTCAAGGACACCCCTCTTTCCGGCTGGTCAAAGATTTTATTCGCATTTGGTTTTTGGCACACGTCAACGAGTCGGACGCGCACTTTCGAGACTATCTGTTGGTTGTTCCATCCAAACCATTACCCCCAGCGGGTGAGTTTGTACCGTTGCTTGGAACTTAATATTCAATTTCTAAAGCTGTCAGAAGGGTCGGGGTGCTCAATGAGTAAAGTAATAAAAAAGGAGATGCAAGAAAAAAAGCACAAGGTCCATTTCATGGCTTGCGGGTTCATAATTTCCCATGATACCATTTTGAATGTCGGTGGATGGTGTGCGAGGCTCTCCCCCCCCCCTCTGAAGGTCTCGCTGCCGTCCGCCGGCGCCTTGCGGGAAGAATTACCCCGCATTCTCCCCCTCTATCCCAACTCTATTGCCAACCAGTTTGAAGTTTCTACCGGGCTATACCTCCCCCTCACCATGCCAACCAGCAAGTGCAGCACAGGATAACAAAATTATTGCTTGGATTGAAGAACTTTCTTTATGGAGGGTCTGTCACCGATTCACGATGATTCCTGTAGCGATTCCTTTACATTCCCTTCTTTCCCTGCACCCTGCACGAACTACGATTGAGAATGGGTAGGTGGCATTGTCATTGCTGCGATGCTGGCATAGTCGGTTTTTCCCGTTCCCAAAACGGGCAATTTATCTACGATAATGATTTTTTTCGGTATCATCAGCTCTGGGATACCCTTTTTGCGGGCATCCTCCAACCAGTCGTTCCTGTTGGCCTGCGGGCAATCGCTGATCAATACCAATTGTTCCCCTTTCCTGACATCGGCAACGGCCACAACGCCATGACCATGACCCGGCCAAAGTGTGGCCGCATGGACTTCAACGGCAGTCAAAGACACCATTTCCCCAGCCAGTTTGGCAAAACGCTTTGCCCTGCCCAGGATGGTCACATAGCCCTGGGAATCAACATCGACGATGTCCCCGGTATCGTACCAACCATCCTGAGGTGGTTCCAGAATGCCGGGATTTTCGGCACGTACATATCCTTTCATGACGTTGGGACCCGACACCAACAGGCGCCCACCCTGGTCGATACCCGGGACCGGCTCCAAACGATGAAGAATTCCTGGCAGCAGGCGACCGACCGTGCCCGGGCGACAATGCATGGCGGTATTGATCGCCAGCGCGGGAGCGGTTTCCGTTGCGCCATAGCCTTCCAGGATGCGCAAACCAAAACGATCCATCCATTGGCGTCGGGTATCCTCTTTGACTTTTTCCGCACCGGCGAATACATAGCGAACGCTGTAATAATCGTAGGGATTGGAAACCCGGGCGTAACCTTTAAGAAAGGTATCGGTGCCAAACAAAATAGTGGCATTGCTGTCGTAAACCAGTTCGGGAATGATGCGATAGTGCAACGGCGATGGATAGACAAAAGTTTTGATTCCCGATACCACGGGCAGCAATAAGCCTGCTGTCAATCCGAAGGAATGGAAAATGGGCAGGGCGTTAAAGACGATATCCGTCGGATTGTAGTCGATACGGGCGCTCAATTGCTGGCAGTTGGCCAACAGGTTGCGGTGACTGAGCACCACCCCTTTGGGAGTCCCTTCGGATCCGGAGGTAAACAATACCACCGCCGCTGCCTGACTATCCGCCTGACGCCGCTCCCCGCATTGGACATCCCAGCGACCCGCCAACCATCCCGCCAGTTTATCCCAACGCGACAATCGGGCGGCTTCGTCTTCCAGGAAGCGTACTTCAACAGACTGGGCCAAAGCCTGGACCACCTCGGTCAAACGCGCCAATGTGACAAAACGCCGCGAAGTCAAAACCACCGCAACTTTGGCGGCGATGCAAGCGCTCCGCATGTTGTCCAGGCCCGAGGAAAAATTAAGCATGGCGGGGACCAAGCCCGCTGATTGCAAAGCAAAGAATACCGAGACACCCGCGACCGAGTTGGGCAGGAGTACCCCTACGCATTCGCCCTTGGCGGCATACTTTTGAACAAGGCGGCCCAGAACGCGGCTGGTCGTAATCAGACGATCATAAGTGACAGGGCGGCGCTCCACATCTTCCAAGATCGGGAAATGCCCCCCCTGGACCCTGCGGGCGTGCAGCAGAGCTTGGTCGATGGTTCGCTCCCACGGGCTGGTGGCGAAGATCATTGCGCTCAAAAGGTCATAGAGTTCCTGCCCCAACAATTGCCGGCGTTCCCGCCCCTTGATGGTGGCGTCCACCTGCAGACGGCGCGGGGCGAGCATTGTCAGGGTGATTTTGGGGAACCAACGCAGTCGTACCTTGCCGCGCAGTCGGGAAAAGGGGGTGAACTGGGCACCATCAATGCGAATAGGGACCAGGAGGGCATCGGCGCGATCAGCGATCAATCCCGGCCCCTCGTAGATTTTCATCAGCGCTCCGGTGACCGTTATCCGACCTTCGGGAAAAATGACGCAACGCTTTCCCTCCTTGACCTGTTTGGTCAGGGATTTAATGGCGAAGGGATTGGTTGGATCCAGGGGAAAGGCGTCCACCAGGGATAAAAACGGTCGTATCCACTTTTTCTTGGCCATGGTGGTATTGATGGCAAAAGTGGTTTTCCCGGGCAGATAGGTTGCCAACAGTGCCGCATCCAAAAACGAGACATGGTTCACGACGATGACCGCACGTTCATGTACCGATTCCCAATGATGCCACCCATGCAGTTCCACCCGGTACAGGAGGCCGAAAAGGCGGGAAAGCAAGGTTTTGATCAAGGCATCGGGGAGCAGTTTGCAGATGTAGAGTGCCACCGCAATGTTGGCGAGGGCCATGACCATGAAAATACCGGGGATGGAAAAACCCAGGGAGAGCAAAAATACCGTACCCAGCGCTGAGGCCACCATGAACAATGCATTCATGATGTTGTTGCCAGCGATGATTTGCGAGCGGTTATTTTCGCTGCTCAACGTTTGCATGATGGCGTAGAGGGGGACGATATAGACCCCAGCCGCCATCGCCAATCCCAAAAGATCCAGCAGGATGCGCCAATTGGGCAGGTGGCTGAGAAAGGGCAGCACCCCGATCAGATGACCTGATACGACCCGTTCACTGGCAAGTACCAGGTCGATGGAAAACAAGGCCATGGCCAAGGCCCCCAGGGGGACATACTGTGCGCTGACCTCTCCCGCCAGTAAGCGGTTGCACAGCAATGATCCCAAACCGATGCCCACAGAAAAAATGGTGAGAAAAACCACCACCACTTCCTCGTTGCCGCCGATGACATCCTTGGCAAAGGTTGGAAACTGGGTCAGGTAGGTGGCTCCGGTGAGCCAAAACCAGGAAATTCCCAGAATGGCGAGAAAGACTTCACGGCGTTCAGCCGATTGGCGCAGGATGGACCAGGTACTTTTGAACGGATTGGATTCGATGATCTGGGTGGGGCAGGCAATGGATGCCAGGGGGATCAAGCGTGAGGTCAGCCATCCGGCTACGGCAAAAACCAGGATGGATACCATGATGATTTCCACCCCATGTTCCCTGAGAACGACGAGGCCGCTGGCGATGGTACCCAGGAGTATGGCCAGAAACGTTCCCGCTTCCACAAAAGCATTCCCGGCGATCAATTCTTCCTTGGCCAGATGGTCGGGGAGAATGGCGTATTTGACCGGGCCAAAAAACGTGGCCTGGGCACCCAATAAAAACAATACCGTCAATAGAAACCATAGATTATTCAGGTAAAATCCAAGAATGGCCAATCCCATGATGGCGATTTCCGCCAGTTTGATCTTTTGGATCAAGCTCGATTTTTCCGATTTGTCCGCCAACTGTCCGGCCACTGCCGAAAAAAGGAAAAAGGGGAGGATGAACAATCCCCCTGCAAGGCTCACCAGGATACGACCATCCAGGTGCGCCTGATCGGCAATGCGATAGGTGATCAACATCACCAAAGCATTTTTAAAAACGTTATCGTTCAATGCCCCCAAAAATTGGGTGACAAACAAGGGACCCAAACGTCGGCTTTGCAACAAAGCCATGTTGTTATTGATCATGTCACCCTACCGGAAGCGTTAAGAATAAGTCATGGGAATTTGCAGGCGCATTCCTCCAATACCATCCAGGGCTCCTTCCACGCAAGTGAATTGCACAGCGCAAAAAAGGGGGTTGGACACGACGAGTTGGACTCTACGCCATTGACCGGGCAGGGGAGTGTGTAGACAATGATTGGGGAAAAAGCCAAAATCGGCCAAATTTCCGGATGTCGTTCTTTATCGTTTTTTCATGGGACGTTCCGTCCCGAAGGTATCTTTAACAAACCCGCAACGGGGAGAATATGGAACACGTGCGCGATTTTCACTCTGCCCAAATGCCTATTTTGCATTTTTTGCTAAAAAACTATAAAAACTTCAATGCGCGTGCAACACGCGATGCCTTGTTGGCCTATTGGCGGCACATTGAAGCGGGAGGAAAAATGTTTTGGGCCATGGCGGGAGCCATGTCATCGGCCCAACTGGGTATTTCCCTGGCCCCGGCCATTCGTGCCGGCCTGGTCCATGGTTTTTCGGTCACCGGGGCCAATTTGGAGGAATCGTTGTTTCGTTTGGTTGCGCACCAACATTATCGTGATTTCCCCGAGTATCGGTATTTGAGTAAAAAAGACGACGATGCCATTCTGAAGCAGCATATGCGCCGCGTGACCGATACCAGTATCCCCGAAGATGAGGCATTCCGTGCCGTGGAAAAAATTCTCGTACCCATGTGGGTCGAGGCCTCGCAAAGTGGCGGCAGGTTGTTTTGGCATCAATATTTCTATAAGTTGATACAGTCGGTCGCCTTGGAAGATTGTACCGGTTTCCCGGATGAATGTTGGTTATTGGCTGCGGCCCATGCTAACCTGCCCATCGTTGTCCCGGGTTATGAAGATTCCACCTTTGGCAACATTTTCGCATCCTACGTCAAGACGGGGGAATGTTCCGCCGCCATTGTCAAATCGGGAATTGAGGCCATGGCCTGGTTTTATGACGAGTACCTTTCCTTGTCTCAAGATCCCGGTGTGGGATTTTTCCAAATAGGAGGGGGCATCGCCGGTGATTTTCCCATTTGTGTGGTTCCTTCCATCAAATACGATCTCAAGCAAGAAGTGAAACCTTGGGCTTATTTTTGCCAGATATCCGATTCCACAACCTCCTACGGCTCTTATTCCGGGGCTACTCCCAACGAAAAAATTACCTGGGACAAGCTAACAACCGAAACGCCCATGTTTGTTATTGAGTCGGACGCCACCCTGGTTGTCCCTTTGATTCTCAACGCCTTGCTGGAGTGTAGCGAGAATCCGCAACAAGCCAATGCCATGATAGCGGCGTTTATCGAAGGATGATCCAAAGATGATGATGCCACGGGGTGACCGCGATCCGTCTTGTTTACGTTCGGCTGGGTTCACCCTGTTGGAGTTAAGTGTTGTCCTGATCATTGTCACTTTATTGCTGGGATCGGTGTTGCGCGGCGAAAAAATCCTGGACGACACCCGTGTGCAACGAATGGGATTGGATCAGGCTGCCATTGGTTCGGCTATCCGGGTTTACGTAGAGCAGTACCATTTTTTGCCCGGGGATGATCCCCGGGCCAGCAGCCGATGGCCCGGGGCTGTTGATGGCAACGGTGATGGTTGGTTGGATCCGCAGTCCATGGAAGCGCAGCATGCCTGGGCACACCTGCGCTTGGCCCGATTGTTCCAGGCCCCTTCATCCCCGCAAGGGCAGCCGCAACATGCCGGGGGGGGGGGCGTGCGTTTGGTCCCGGATGCCTTAGGTCAGCCGGGTTTGAGTGTGTGCATGGACGATGTTTCCTCCCTGGAAGCGGCCGCTCTGGACCGGCGTTTTGATGACGGTGATGCGGCAATGGGACGTGTTCGCCGTTGGGTGGTCACCACGGACGAAACAGCTGGTGTGTCCCGGACAACCTGGCCGGTGACCGGGGAAAATGTCACCGTGTGCATTGCCCTATGACAGAAACGCTCGGATCAGGATGGGGGCGCAAACGTTTCAGGGCGCTTTTGTTTGGGTTGCGGTGACCTGTACGCCCGGCAATTTTTCCGCCGGGTGAACAAAACGGCGTCTGTTGACGAACAGGCTGTTGCCTTCCTGTTTTTTGGCCTCTTTTTTGGCCTGGCTGGCCAGAGTGGCCACATCAAAATAGTTGTGGCAGCGTTCGACATCGGGAATGGCGACGCCTATGGAGAGGGAGATCAAACCAAAAAAAGTGGGGTTGCCTTTGCGATTGGCAGCGCGGATGCCGCCTGCTGCCAAGTCTTCTTCGTCGTAGAATCCCGGGACCATGGTGGCGAAGGCTGCGAGACTGTCGCGGCAAACCGTCTCCCAGTCTCCTGAACGAATGATCATGATAAAATCATCACCACCGATATGACCTAAAAAATCTTTGCCACGATCCAATTGGCTCATCAAGGCGGTGGCGGTGGCCCGAATGACGCCGTCCCCTTTGGAAAACCCATAGATGTCGTTGTATGGTTTGAAATTATCCAAATCGCAATAGGCTATTGCAAACGGTTCCTTGTACTCAAGGCAAAGCTCCACGGTTTCCTGGATGGGGCCGTTTCCGGGGAGCATGGTCAGGGGGTTGGTGTTGCGGGCACTCAATACCTGCAATTGGGTGATACGGCGCAACAGATCCATGACATTGATCATTCCCTTGTACTGGCCGTGGTGCGTCACGATGAAATCACCCTCCTGAAGCTCGCCGCGACGGCTGGTCAAGGTTTGGCTCACCTGTTCAATCGGGGTATCTTGTTCAAAGATGGGGTGGATGGCATCCATGACCGATGCAACCGGTTTGCGATCATACAGCGAATGGCCATAGGCTGAGAGGAACAAACCGAGAAAACTGTTACGAAACAGGACACCTTTGGGTTTGCCATCCAATACGACCGGAATGGAGCGCAAGGTTTCCCGGGTGCGAAACAGGTCAACCACGTCGTGGCACGACACATCGGGTGCTACTGGTTTGACCCATTGAACCAGATCAGCCAACGTGGCTCCTCTTTGGGAGGAAATTCCAGCGGAGACTTGGTGATCGTTGGCTGGTTTGACCCCGGGCGCTGTTATCGGCCAGGGGTGTTCGGTATCCTCCTGAATTTTCGTCTTGGGTTTGCCGATATAAAATCCTTGCATGAAATCGACCTGTAAATCACACAGCAAGTGCATGATTTCCTGGGTTTCGATACCTTCTGCCACCACTTTGCAGCCGGTATCATGGGCCATGCGGATCAGGGAGCGGACAAAATCCTGATTGAGTGGGTTGGTGGTGATATCTTTCAAAAAACAGTGATCCAGCTTGACATAGTCGGGTTTGAGTTCAAACCAGGCTCGGAGCCCGGAGTGACCGGCACCCAGGTCATCAATGGCCACCTCAAAGCCCCGGGCGCGATAATGGTCTACCGCCTGGGCAATAAGGGCATAATCGGTAATGGGAAGATTTTCCGTAATTTCGATGACCACCTGGTTGGAACGGATGCCCAATTCCTGCATGAAGCGGGTGGTGGTACCCTGGGTGTAGCTGGGATCCAGAAGGCAGTGCGGACTGACATTGAGAAACAATTTGGAGTGGACGTCCTGTTGGGCGAATCGTTCCAGGGAAAGTTTGCGGCATAGGATTTCCAAATCTTTGGTTCTTTCCAGTTTGTTGGCCATGGAGAACAATGCGCAAGGCATATGCAGGGGACTCCCCTCCGGGCCACGGATCAAGGCTTCGTGACCGAAAATTTTCTCCTGGCCAAGGGCGACGATGGGCATGAAATGGGGAATCAGATGGCAGCGTTCCAAAAGAGTATTAAATTCTACTTGTAATAATTGCGTATCATCGGCATGATCCTCTGAAGATGCATCATCTGATTGGGTATCAATAGGTTGCAGGGCGCGTCGTTGTTGTTTGACTCGGGTCAGTATGTTCTGAAACATAAAATGGATCCTCAAAGAATTAAATTGGTGGCGTTCTTGAAAATAGATATCATGCTGATGGAATCCGCCAGAATCATGCCAGCCTGGCCCATTCTTGGGAAAGTGCAGGCTGTGTCCCATGAAAAGCAATGAAATATATGAACTTTTTAAAATGTTTCGTGCGTGTGACAGTTCGTTTTTGCCAGTCACCAAGTGCCGAATGCTGGGGGCCTCAGCTCAAAGATAGTTTCAATGATGCAAATATTTTTGAGCCTTCCGTGTGGCTCCAGCACGGGCCTTGTTTCACCCCCGAAATGAGCTACGGTGTTCTGCGGGAGGGTTGGAAATGGTTCCGGGATGCAATGATCCCGGTGTATTCCTGGATTGCATCGGCCAGGGATCGGGCGACTTTACTTTGTGTCTCTTCCTGACGTAAACGGATCTCTTCCTGTCGATTGACGATGACCCCGACTTCAACCAAAACCGCAGGCATGTCGGCGGTTCGCAATACGACTAGGTTGTCGTATCGATAAATGCCCAGATTGGCATGAAACATAGCGTGCCGTTCACCGGGTACATCCAGGGCATGATGCTGGGTGGGTACAAAACCTAGTTGTTTCAGTTTTTGCCCCAGTAGCGTCGCCAGGAGCAAACTTTTGTGGAATTCGCTGTTCCTGGTGGAAACCAGTAACGAAAAACCCTGGAACAGGTCGCAGTAGTGCAATTTTTGACCATGGTACGTCCATTCGTTGAGGTAGTAGGATTGCACCGAGTCATGGTGAATGGAAAGAAACAGGTCGGCCTTGTTTTTTTTGGCGATCTGCGTTCTGGAGAGCAAATTTTTTGGATTGATGATGGGCACGGTATGGGCAAAACCACGTCTGACCAACTCCTTATTGACCTGTTGTCCTACCTCCAGATTGAATTGAAACTCTCCCCGTCCGTGGGCGCTCATGGCACCAACGTGTTGTGAGGTATGGCCGATATCCACGGCTATGATTGTGTCCTTCAAATTGATCTCACTGCTGTGGCCTTGGTGTGGCCAGAAGAGAAGCATCCACAATACCAGTTTGCCAATGTATGCGATCATGTCCGCGCTTTCAGATGTTCCATGGAAATGAAATAGATAGATATTTATTATCTTGCAATTTCACGCAAAAAGATTTATAGTGATTGGCGTTCTTGATTTCTTTAAACCGCAGCTATCTTGGGATGTGTAGTTATTGTCATCCTCGCGAAAGCGGGGATCCAGAGGACTTTCCTACCTCCCCTGACTTTCTGGATTCCCGCTTTCGCGGGAATGACACTGGAAAACTACGTTTCCCGTGTTGGTTGCGGTTTAATAAGAATTTTCTCTCCTCTTCCGGTCGTGACCTCCCATGTCGGATCCAATTAAAACTTTTCTCGATAAAATCAACAGCGCCGGTTGGATCGAACGGACCCGGTTCAAGGATATCTTCGCCGACGTTTCCCAAGAATTGTTTGTGCGCTGGGTCACCTTTCCCCTGCTGTATGGCGACAGCATCGCTGACATCGAGGTCATCAACATTGGCAACAAAATATCCCTGAATTTTTCTCAGGAGCAGGAATCGGTCAGCCGAGTGCCATTGAACTATCTCTTTCCCCTGATCAATCGGGATCCCAATCGGCGTGCCCCCGGCATGTTTTTCATTGGCTCCACCGCAGATAATCAATTTGTTATTCCTGATTATACTTTATCAAAAAAACATGCTGTTATTAATAAAAAACCAAATGGGTGGTTTATTAAAGATTTGCAAAGCGAATTCGGTTCCTATGTCAACGGAACGGCAATAGGCTCCAAGGAAATCCAGCTTAACGATGGTGATCGGGTGGCCATGGGCCGCTATCAATTTATTTTTTTGGCACCCAAAACATTATACCGGCTCCTGTTTGATCACAAAATTGCAACGCCACCGCCAGCACCAAAACAAACAGAAGCCCCAACGCTACCACCATCACCCAAGCCGACAGAAGCCCCGCAACCGGAACCCCCTGCAGTTGACAGAACTGCAGAAAAAATTGCAAAAAATATCGAGAAAAATTCAGAGTTTGTCGCCAAATGCATCGCCAATGAACAGTTCGATGGCATCGAAGATAAATTATTGGTCATCCTCTCATTCATACCCTTCTTCGATCTGTTTTCCATTTACGAAAAAAAACAAATTATCTCGTTCCATAGTAAGCTCGTCATGGCCAAACCAAAAGAGACCATCTGCAAGGAAAATGACGCCAGCAACAATTTTTTCATTATTCTCAAGGGTTACGTAACGATTCTCAAAGAGGGTAGTCCCATCGCCCTGAATACCTTGGGGCCAGGGAGAAGCTTTGGTGAAATTGCCTTTCTAACCGGCACGCCGCGTTCCGCCAATGTCGTTGCCAAAGAATCGACGATCCTCCTGAGTATTGATCGGGAATTTTACGAAAATATTGGACTGGAGATACGGGAAAAATTCAAGGATCAAATCATTCGGCAGATATCGGCGAACATTGTTCAGCAAAATATTGATATTGCAGAATTTTTCCGGGAAAGACTGCCCCCGGAACTCAAAGTGAGCAAAAAAGCGGGACGTCATACCGATCTGGCGGAAAAGAAAAACACTTCCAGGGAAGTCCTTGAATTTGTGCAGACCAATCCCATTTTTTCCAGCATGACCCCCTATCAAAAATCGGCGCTGGCGGTCCTTTTGGAATCGGTGGAGTCCTTCGAGGCCGGGGAAATCATCATCAAGGAGGGGGCAGCCAACAGCAGTCTGTATTTTATCGTTGAAGGGGGCGTTTTTATTACGGTAACCTCGAAAAATGTCCTGCTGGCTGAGCTGAAAGTGGGCGATATGTTTGGGGAAACCTCCGTGTTCAGCAAAAAACTGACCACAGCCAACGTCATTGCCAAAAAACGCACCCGACTGGTTCAGGTTACTCAGGAAGACCTGGATATCATGTCGATTGAAGTTCGTGACAAATTGAAAGACATCGTCCTGGCACAAATCATCAAACGGCTGACCCTGCAAAACATTGCCATTGTCAACTTTCCAGATACCCAGCAGCGGGATTAGTTCGACCCTTGTTTTCCCAAACGTAGGATTCCCGTTACCTCCTCCCGATCATGGTAGAGCTGGCGAAACTGCAAGTGGAACGGGATGCGATTTTCCGACAAGGTATCGACAATACGTGCGCGACACAATAAAACTTCTTCGTGGCGTTTCTTCATAGGTAATTTTAGATTAAACAAGGCGTTGCGGCACCAACCATGCACTCCCCACCGTGCGATAAGATCGGCAACCTTGCGAGGTTTGTCGACAATATCGCACAGCAACCAATGGGGAATGACCTGGGGTCGAAAGTGGAAACCGTTTTCTCGGATATGGGTTATCATCTTACTGGCTGTCACCTGATCGGCCAGATCGGCTCGATCCACTGCCGTTACCCGCACCCCCCGTTGCGCCATCACCCAACTCCATCCACCGGGGGCGGCTCCAAGATCAACAGCGGTTTGTCCGGAATGCGCCCGTACCGGATGGGAATTTCCGGGTTGGGTCAACCATTCCAGGGCTTCCAGCAATTTCAAAGCGGAACGACTGGGGGCATTGTGCGGGGAGCGCAAACGCACAATACCCATGGGCTTGTTCGAACTGTTGTAGGGCAGGGAATACCCCACCAGGGCTTGCACCGAGGTGAGAAAAACCACCTCGGCCCGGACACCACCACCCTGCGGATCATAAATATAGTTTTGTTGCAGGCAATTCAGAATCCTTTCGTGCAATGCTCGACCCAGGGGTGCCAAAACCCGTCCCTTTTCGTCATCGGGCCACCCCAGCCTGAGTTCGGAAAATGGCCCGACCCCGGTCGCCAAACTTTCAAGACGCAAACACAATGGAGTCAGCCGATCCTCGGGGGACAAAGGCTCCACCCCGTCGTCACCAACCAGGAGATGTCGGGTGAACACCAGTTGGTTAAACGAAATTTTTTGCGCCAATACAGAGGCATCATCCGGGTTGTTGGTTTTGAAGACAACATATCCCGGATCCGTACGCCACACGCCATCCACACCTCCGCCTTTCTGGATAACGGCAGCTTCAAGTTCAGACTGGCATTCCGACTCAAATCCAGGACGGCAAAAGGCAAAGAGTTGCAAAGGTAACATCCTGTAAAGGTGGTGTGTCAGCCCACACGAACCAATTGACCACCTTCAACCTTGACCTTGACCTCAATCAACCCTGGCTTGCCTTCGGGATCGGGTCCCAGGCACCGACCAGATGCTAAATCAAAAACCCAGTTATGCATCCGGCACTCGACCCGGTCGCCATGGTTCACCCCTTTGCATAACGTGGTCTTGGAATGGGGACACCGGCTCAAATAGACCCGCGCGGTTTCCGGACCGGTGCGAAAGACGATCAAATCACCATCGGGTTTGTGAACACAGGCCATTTTATTGAGAGGAAAGTCCGCCATGCTGCCCAGGCGGTTGTCCCCCGTCTCTTTGGTACTCCCCGGGGCCTCTGGCAGCAGGTCCAAATCGATCAACACCTCGATGGCATCCAACATTTTGTTGAGTCCCGCAGCGGGAAAGGCCATCATGACCGCATCCAGGATTTCCTCTTTGGATGCCCCGGCCTTCAATGCCTTGGGGGCGTACTGGCGCAACCCCCGTTCCGTGCCCACGGAAACCTTGGTGACAATCTGGATCAGGCAGCGGGTTTTCTCATCCAACGCCTTGACGCTGTGTTTGTAAAAACTCAGCAGGTGCGTGGCTGCTTCGGGACGAACGGCTCCCAGATAACGTAATGCTTTCGACATGTGTACCTCCAGTTAGCTTCCTTGTGATAGCCAAATACATTTGTCGGGTCTCATACATTTCACCCGCAGTTCAGAACCAAGCTCAGGTGTCATCGGTACGAAAAGAATCCGACCCCGGCCCATGTCCGCCCCCGTTTCTGTTGCCCCCCCCTGATGAGGGATGCGCATCATTGGGGCCAAAGGCTTCGCGTGATTCGCCTCCCTCTCGTGAGCCGGGATGGCCTTTTTTGCGTCCTCTGCCGCGCCCGCCACGACGGGAACGTTTGCGTTTGTTCGGATCCCCTTTGTTGGACTGACCCAAACTGGGGTCATGGGCGTTGGGACCCAGGGATTGCTGGTCGATGTCATCCTCGTCGTCGTCCATATCCTGAATGGCATCGGTACTCCCCTGGCCCGGGCTGACCTCGTGCAAGGTGTAAAGCCCCGGAAAACGTACAGCCAGGGCCTCCAACTTTTTGATATCCTGTTGGGGCGGTGGCAAAGGCGACGATGTACGAACCACTTCCGCAGGCTCGGGAACATCGTCATCGTCTTCGTCTGCCGGTGGTCGGGCTTCCGAGGGGACGGCAACGGCTCCATCGCCAAGTCCCTGCTGATGACCCTTTTTGCGCCGCCGTTTGCGCCGTCTTTTCTTTTTCCCGGGTTCGCCCGATTCACCCGGGGGGGGATGCTGCCCGGACTCCGAAGCAATCGATTGTTGCGTGTTGTCTGGTTTGGATGCAGTGGGCGCGGATGCCGCCGCAGATTCCGGCGCAGATGAAGAAGTTTGTGTCCGGTTCCTGTCCTCTTGCGCTTTATCCGCCCGATCTTTCTTGCTCTTTTCAACGTGGTTGGTACGAAATTCCGGTGGTTGCAAAGCCATGTCGGCGTGGATGTTGATCGTGACCTGACCCACCTCTTCCAAACGGACCAGTGAGGCACGCTTGTGGTTGAACAGATAATTCACCACATCGTGGGATACCCAATAGTTGAAGACCTGATTTTTACCCTGAGCCACCTCTTCCTCAATACAGCGATAGGTGTAAATCGCCGCGGATTCCACCGAGCGGATGGTTCCCAAACCTTTGCAACGTGGACATTCGATGCGGTTGGTTTCGCTGAATGTGGGGCGCAACCGTTGTCGCGATAACTCCAACAAGCCAAACTGGGAAATACGGCCAATCTGTACTTTGGCGCGGTCATTTTTGAAGGCATCCTTGAGACGTTTTTCCACCTCCTGGACATGTTTGCGATCTTCCATATCGATAAAATCAATGACCACCAACCCGCCCAGATCGCGCAATCGCAATTGGCGAGCAATTTCATCCACGGCCTGCATATTGGTTTTGAACGCGGTCGATTCCACATCTTTTTCCCGGGTGGAGCGACCGGAGTTGATATCGATGGTTACCAATGCCTCGGTGGGGTCAATGACCAGGTAGCTTCCCGCCTTCAACTGCACCACCCGATCGTGCATGGTTTCGATCTGGCTTTCCACCTGATAGCGGGCGAAAAGCGGGATGCTTTCCCGGTAGGGTTGCACCACTTTGACGTAACGCGGCATGAGCAAACGCATGAAATCCTTGCCCAACCGGTATCCTTCCTGTCCCTCGATCAGGATTTCTTCCATATCGGTGGTATAAAGATCGCGGATGGTGCGAATGATCAGATCGCCCTCTTCATGGATCAGACAGGGGGGCTTTTTGGTGTTGGCTCCCTCCAGAATCATCTTCCACAAACGCGTTAAATAGCTGATATCACGGCTGAACTCACGCTTATTGCGCTGCATGCCCGCCGTGCGGATGATCAGACTCATTTCCTGTGGTATCGCCAAGCTGTTCAGGATAGCTTTTAAATTTTTACGTTCCGCCGCATCGGTGATTTTGCGCGAAATACCACCCCCTCCGGGATTTTCCGGTAACAAAACCGTATAACGTCCCGCCAGGGAAAGATTCGTGGTCAAGGTGGCCCCCTTATTGCCTCGGGATTCCTTGACAACCTGTACCAATACAGTCTGATTGCGCTGTAATATTTTTTGAATGGGCGGTGGACGGCGCCGGAACTGACGGCGAACCTCTTCCTGGGGTGGGCGGTCTTCCTCTTCTTCTTCCTCTTCCTCGGAGTCAAGGGATCGTTCTTCAGATCGTTCTTCGACGGGAGGTGCTTCATCGACGGCGGCCTGCACCTCACCTGCGGCATCCTCGATAACGGTGGTTTCGGCATCCTCCGTTGCTTGTTCTTCAGCGGATGTTGGAACAGACTCGGCGGAAGGCTCCGGGTCCGGGGCTGCCGGTGGAAGGTCGGCAACGTTTTCTTCGGACTCCTCGTCGTCCATCTCCAACGGCATGGACATGACAGGCGTTTCTTTGGTGGTCAGCCCCCCCGGGGTAAAATATTTGGGGTGAATGTCGTTGACCGATAAAAAACCTTGGCGGCCACCGTGGAACTCGATGAACGCGGCCTGAAGCGAAGGTTCTACCCTGGAAACCCGACCCAGATAGATATTACCCTTGATCTGCTCCTTGTTGGCGGTTTCAATGTCAAGATCGACAAGTTTGTTGTCCTGTATGATGGCGACCCGGATTTCTTCAGGGTGGGTAGCGTCCACCAGCATGCGTCTGGTCATTCGTCGTTTTTCCTTTGTGTCCATGTGGCCGACATGCCCGGGCCGACTGCGGTAATCCGCTGGCGGGCAAAGCGGCAAGATTCAATTGAATGGTGTGGGAAATAAAGAAAAAAATAGGGTACACTGGTGGGCTAACCAACAAGGCTTCTGCGCATTGGAGAGTGTCATTCATGCGCGCATTATAGAAAGTGTTCGTCATGAAAGCAAATGCACAGAGACATGGTAATGAAAAAATCGGCGTTTCCATTGTTTTAGTTGAAGAAATTGATTCCGGGATGCGCCTGGATCGTTTTCTCAAGCGTCAGTTGCCCGGTTTGCCCCCGGGTTTGATCCAAAAATTGTTGCGTACCGGTCAGGTTCGCTTGGATGGCGGACGTGTCAAAGGGGATCAGCGCCTGTTGCCGGGCCAGGTGGTACGACTCCCTCCGGTGCGTCCGTCCACCAGCCATTCCGCCGACACCCCCAGGACGCCACCAGCCGCCATGCTCAAAGCTCTGGAGGGATCCGTACTTTTGGAGGGCGATGGCTTCCTCGTCATCAACAAACCATCTGGTTGGCCGGTCCATGCGGGTTCGGGTCAGGCGGTGGGATTGATCGATGGGTTACGTCATCTGTGGAAAGATTCGCCCCATACACCGGAATTGTGTCACCGTCTGGATCGGGATACTTCGGGATGTCTGTTGTTGGCGACTGACCGGTCGGCAGCCCGTGTATTAACCGGCGCTTTTCAAGATGGCCAGGTGCATAAAACTTATCTGACCCTGGTCAAAGGGATACCCTCTCCCAAGGAGGGTATTATCGAAACTTCCCTGATCAAGGGGGTCGTGCGTTCGGGAGAACGCATGGTGGTCACCGATCAGGCGGGACGGAAAGCCCGTACCCGGTATCGGGTTCGTGAAAGCTATGCCCATGCGGCCTTGCTTGAGGTTGTTTTGGATACCGGTCGCACCCATCAAGTCAGGGCGCATATGCAATCATTGGGTCACCCCTTGGCGGGTGATGGCAAGTACGGAGACCGTGATTTTAATCGTCTCATGAAAACTATTGGCTTAAGACGCCTGTTTCTCCACGCGCAAACATTGATCTTCCCGCATCCGTACACCGGTGAGAGCGTCACGGTTACCGCCCCCCTGGATCCAACTCTTAGTCGTTCTATCGATAGGCTACAGCATTATGATTTTTCGGCTATGGGCAATCCATAGGCTTCCGCAATGGTGGGGGTGGATCATACACGAACGCATCACCTCCCTTTAGTGGCTCATTCGTCACATCCTTCCTTGCCGCTGCTGATTTGCAGAAGTCGGTCGAAGTCGGATAGGTACTGCCGATCCTGAATCAAGCGGTATTTTTCGAATTCGCTCTCGGCATGGGTCTTGGCAATTTCCGCGCTCACCCTACCCGCATCCTGCAAAATGTCACGATCCCACAGCTCTAGAAATCCTCCCAGGCGGTTTTCCCAATCCTGCATCGTCATGGGAATACGGCGCATGGCCTGAACTTCTGCCATATCCAGATAGGCAGAAACGATGCGCTGCATTTGCGCCAACTCAAACTCCGAGAGGTAGTTCTTGGCGATTGTGACATCGTATTTGTGAATCTTGCCGTGGGGTGCGCCTTCCCAGCCGGTCAGCCCCATGTTTTTCTTGCGATGGTCGGCACGGTCCACAACAACCTCTGCCGCCGTCTGGCCGTGAATGGCGTAGTGCAGTTTGTTCTGAACCGCCGCAAAGAAACGCTTGGTTGTTGTGGCGCTGGGATCGTAATCAATGGCTGTGGCGTAGATGTCTGTGATCTTCTGGTAAAATTTGCGTTCCGAGAGGCGGATTTCCCGGATTTTCTCCAGTTGCCGCTCAAAGAAATCGTTTGTCAGGATGCTGCCACCGCTCTTCAGCCGGTCCACATCCATCGTCCAGCCCTGGATAGTGTAATCCATGACAATCTGGTTGGCCCACTTGCGAAACTGTACGGCACGCTCGTTCTCGATCTTGAAGCCAACGGCAATGATGGCTTGGAGGCTGTAGTGCTTGACCCGATAATTTTTGCTGTCCGCCGCAGTGGTTAAGTAGTGCTTAATAACTGCCGTTTCGTCCAGTTCGTTATCGGCAAAAATGCGCTTCAAGTGCTGGTTGATGGCCGGTACTGACACGTCATAGAGCGTGGCCATCATCTTCTGCGTGAGCCAGATGTTTTCATCTTCGTAACGCATTTCCACACTGGTTTCAGACGAACCGCTGGCTGCGACAAAGGTCAGATATTCCGCCGCCGAGGAACGGACGAGGCTATTCCGGGTGGGTTTCTTTGTCATACCGATTCCTCGTCAATTTTCTGCTCACGAAACCAGTTTGCCTTACCATACCGATACCCCGGGAACTTTGCTTTCAGCATGGTTTGACCCAGAATTCTGCTGCGAGCAAGCTGGGCGACCGATGCCAGTTCAGTTTCGTTGCGAACTTCCATGGAGGTAACGCGGCTGATGCCAACTGCCCAGTTCAGGCGTTCGCGATTCCATGAAGTATGGACATCGAAATCGACGCCTGCTGCCGCCAAGCGTTCACAAATGTCCCTGGTTTGCGATAAAATTTATTTTCGTATGCGATAATTTAAGTTTAAATGCGTTTGACGTCGTACCAAGGCATAAAAAGACTTGCAAGTGGCGTAATTTGGATATTGACATGTCTTCTTAATCCATGGTGGAGTCCATTTGTGGCTTTTTCCTACGCATATTAACCTTATGGAGGTACACAATGTCTGTCAAGTAGACTTTTTGGAACAACAAAGGCGGAACTGGAAAATCTAGCTTAGCATTCCAGACAATTTGTCGATATGCAGAGAGTAATTATAACAAGAAGATTCTTGTTATTAACGTTTGTCCGCAAGCAAATTTATCGGAATTGTTACTTGGTGGTCTTGAAAATAATGGCAGTCGCAATCTACTAGCTTTCCATGGGGATAATCCTCGTAAAAGTATTGGGGGATATTTTTAGCTCCGGCTTCCTTCTCCTTATTCTATTCCGCAACTTAACATTGCACAGTTTATTGTGAACCCGTACACTGTGAACCAGTATGTGCCAATTAATGTTGATCTTATTTGTGGAGATCCTTTACTTGAGCTTCAGAGCAACGCAATAAACACACTTGCAAATACTCAAATTCCTGGCACTGACACATGGATATCTGTAATAGATTGGATTAACGATTTAATAAATGGAATAAAAGATAAAAAATACGACACAATTTTCATGGATTGTAATCCTAGTTTCTCAATTTATACTCAAATTGCAATTTCTGCAACAGATCGAATAATTTTGCCTATTATGGCTGATGATTCTTCAAGAAGGGCTATTCAAAATGCTCTGTCATTGGTCTATGGTCTTCATCTTCCCTCTCCGATTTATGCAACTTACGCTTTTGGAACAAAACTAGAAAAAGCAAAAAGAGTGCTTCCGAAAGTTCATTTATTATTAAAAAACCGTATTACACAGTACATGGGACCAGCATCTGCCTACGCGGCTGTGTTGAGAACAATTGAAACAGATGTATCAAGCCTTTTGTCAAGCCATAGCCCATTTTTTTCCTTCACAAAAATTTCAGATGGTGTGGTAGAAGTTAGAGACTTCCAAACTACTGGCGTTGTATCATTTGCAAGAGGCTGTCCATTTTTCCAATTAACTGCTGGCCGCTTAAATATCGGAAATCGACGGATACAAATAAATCAAAGTAATCTTCTAAATTGCCGCGAATCAATCGATGAGATTGTTTCAAAACTGTGAAATAAAATGCCTTGATCATCGTTTTGCTTGGTGGCCTGACATTGTTACTGTATGCCAACGTTCTGTGGTATAAAGGCTTTTCCGACCCAATAAGGAGGAGGAAAGGCTATGGATAGTCTGGAAGTCGTTTTAGATATCGGATGCGTGAATCATGGATGCAAACACTACGGGATCAAGGGGTTGGGAAATGTGGTGGTCCGTCGCCGATATGGAGCCGGCGGAATTCGCTTTCATCGTTGTCGTCATTGCCAGCATGAGTTTTCCGAACGGAATGGTACGCCCCTGTACGACCTGCGGATCCCCAAGGAGAAGATCGTGGCGGTGGTCAGCCATCTGGCTGAGGGAACTGGAGTACGCAAGGCAGCCCGGTTGACTGGAGTATCCAGAGACACTGTTGGCCGAATTTTCAAGCGGGTTGGCAGCCATGCCCGAGAGATTCATGGCCGACTGGTCACCGACCTGGATGTTTCGGAAGTCCAGATGGACGAGATGTGGTCCTTCGTGGAAAAAAAAGGACAAGAATTGCACGGAAGAGGAACGCTTTGAAGGTAATGCAGGCAGCGTGTGGGATCATATTGCCATGTCCTGCCAGCAAACTGGTGATCTCCATGGTCCAGGGGCCTCACAGGGATCAGGAAACCAGTGATCGGTTGGTGGTGGATTTCGCCAACCGCACACATGGCCGGCCTCCCGAGTTGGTCACCACGGATGAGCATGCGGCTTATGAGGCATCTCTGCTGGAGGTATACGGCATCCCCTATCGCCCACGGCGTAAAGGCGGTAGGCGAGGCCCGAAGAAGAAGCTGAGGAAGCGCTGGCCAAAGGGCATGAACTACGCCACCGTCAAGAAAACCCGAAAGAAGGGGTGGGTAGTGGATGTGAGTACGGTACTCGTGGCTGGCAGTGAGGAAACTCTGGCCAATGCCTTGGATGCTTCACCCTGTTCTGGAACGATCAACACGTCATTTGTTGAGCGGTACAATGGGACAGCCCGCCACTTCAACGCCAGAAAACAGAGAAAAACATATTCATTCTCAAAGAAGTTAGAGGAACACGGGGCGATGAGTTGGTTGATGGTAACCCATTATAATTTTTGTTGGCTACCGCGCACCCTGCGGGTTCCACTAGGAGATCGGCACTATCACTACCGGACACCCGCCATGGCGGCAGGGTTGACGGACCACTCTTGGGGTATAATCGAATTGTTGAGCTTGCAACTATTGGCGACTGGATGACTGTCAGGCCACCAAGTAAATTCCCAGCATATTTGTAACAAAGCTCCATGGCAAAGCCGGTGTTGTACTCCAAGGCATCCTGAAGGAATCTTCTGTTACAGGACGCACGTTCCGATGCCCCATCCGCATTTCTGTAGCACACTTCCAACCTTTTTTCCTCTATCGATATTTTCCTCATTTTTTTGATTTTCCAGACGCTGCCAACGGTAGCAACAGACAGCAAGCTACTAAAATGGAGAGCCCCCTCGGTTTATACTTTGCTGATCCCTCATATGCGCAAAGAAGTGACCGTTACCCCAACCAGTACCAGAAGATTGCCAGTTTTCTATCTGCCTATACACAATATCAAATCGGGAATGAAAGGAACGCGCCCTTGCATAAGCCGGTATGGGTCAACGCCCATTCCTGTTGGAAGAGGGCTGGCGCATGAAAGAAAGAAACAGCATGGGTGACAACCACCACCGAATCATCATTTCAGTCATTTTTGCGCCATACACCACCGGAAAAAACAGCATCGGTGGTTCCAGAGTGGGGACCTTTGTGATGGGCTGCAAGGCCTGCTGAATAGGTAGGGTCGCAACAGTATGGGACAAAGCTTCAATACGCCGTTCCATGGCCTGAATGCGCCCTTCATCAACCAAGGGGGTCACAATCGTTGGTGGATCACTCGACACCGGCGTGGGCGTCGCAACCACCCGGGTTAATTCTTCCAGACGCTGCTCCATGGCGCGGACACGATCATCCGTCACAGACGACTGCACGACAACAGGTTCCGGGGGCGGTGCCGATGCCATCCTGGCCATTTCTTCCAGACGCAGCTCCATGGCGTGAATACGTTCATCCATCACCGGCGATTGCACCGCGACTGGTTCTGGAGGAGGCGTCGAAGCCATCCTGGCCATTTCTTCCAGACGCAGCTCCATGGCGTGAATACGTTCATCCATCACCGGCGATTGCACCACTACAGGTTCCGGGGGAGGTGCCGCAGACACCTTGGCCATTTCTTCCAGACGCAGCTCCATGGCGATAAAACGTTTTTCTATTGCACTGAGTTTGTCGCTTTGGGAAAACTCCGGGGGATCGTCCGCTTTGGCATTCGACCTGTTCGGGGCATCCATCTGTTTTTTCAACTTGGCCAGGGTGGCTCTTGGAGGCATACCGGATTCCTTTGGCGTTACTTGAATTGAAGGACGAATTGACAAAGTGCCTGCATTTCCCTGAAGGCGGGCGAGTTGGGGGCGTAACGGTCGATGGTCGAGCCGGCGATGACGCACTCTGCCAGAACAACACGTTGAACGATATTCACCGGGGCCACCTGTCCCTCCAAGGAGGCCAAGGTTTTGCCCAAATCCTTGGCGATAACCGTCTGCGAATTGGTCTTGGAGGGGACCAGAATCACCAACGGTTTGTTGTTGCCATTGAGTTCACGGGCATCCTGCGCCAGTTCCGTAGCCGCTTCGGCAGCCCAAATATCCAAAGGCGACGGCGTTACCGGTACCAGCACCATGTCCGCCAAAAGTGAAGCCAACATGGCTGGTTCACGCAATTCGGGGGGACAATCGATGACAATAACATCAGCGGACTGGGTCAATTCACGAATGTCGGTCTTAACCTTTCGCGCCCCTTTGGTCATGTCCAAAGGATGGATGGTGAGCGGAAATTCCTCCCCACCTTGTTTGGCCCAGCGGCTGGCGGAGAGTTGCGGGTCGGCATCCAGAACGATTGTGTTCAGCCCGGTACTTTTCATGATGGCGGCCAAATTGACAGCGATGGTGGTCTTGCCACACCCACCCTTTTGGTTCATTACCGAAATAATCACAGAATGCCCCCGCCGCAAGTTGACCAATAATCCTTACCGTGGCCATGGTAATGGATCATTGCGAAAAACACCATGCCGATTGTATTATCGCTGGTCAAAAAAAACATCAACGGGATGGAATCGCCACATTCCAATGGATGGTCAATTGATCTTCCTGCATGTCAAAGCGCTTGAGACGATTAAAAAAACTCATACCAAGAAGTGGCTGCGACATGGGTACCTCATTGACGGAAACCGGAAGATCAAATAATTCCAGTGAACCCAGTTGAAACCGCTGCAAGAATGTCGGGGCAGCACGTACCGTTCCATTGGCGGTGTGATAGATTTGCGTAAGTTGCAGTCGCGAAACATCAATGCCAAGGCGTCTGGCCGTAGTCTGGTCAATGATGATATCGGTAGCCCCGGTGTCGGCGAGAAAGGTGATGGGTACCTGATTGACCCGCGCCTGAATATGGAAATGACCATCGTTGGCACGGGTAAAACGCATCGATCCGGGTTGCGCCTCCTGACCCGCGTGTGGCAAAAGTCCCCCTTGCAACCGTTGACCTACACCCGAAAGATCGTGGCGAAACACGTAACCTGCAAAAACGATGAAAAACACCATCAACCAAGGAAAAATGGCTTTAACCAGTTGAAAAATTCCGGGAGCTTGCGACAGTGCCCAACTGGTAATCAAGATGGAGAAAAAGGCAGCCGGTGCTTTTTCCTGGACATGGGCATCCCAATAGAATCCGTTCAAAACGATATGAACACCCAGCGCCAATAGGGTCAAAAGTAGGAAAATGGCAAAAAACCGCGCTGCAAAACTTTTTCTCATGAATCATTTCTATCCAGGATGAAGCATTAGAGAAGAGAATTTCCAGCGGGAACCATCAAACGCAACAATGGGGCGTGTTGCTGCGCACCGTAGACATCGGTTTCTCCGAATGCCCCCGAAGTCATTAGTCGCCTGAGGGTGATTTTGATGGCCAAGGCGGGTTCATAATAAATAACCTTCAATACATCGGTAACGGGAATCCCATAAAGTCGGGCTATGGATTCGGGGGTCACCACGCAAGCATCACGAGTGGCTGCAAAATTAGCCTGATCCTTAAAAAGAATATCCAGTGTCAATTCATAGGGACCCGCATTCTTGCTACGAATGACATGCACCACTTCAGTCACGGGAATCAAGGTCATGGCATGAGTATCCGTTCACTCAAAGGAAAGTGACAACAAGGATCGTCGATCTCCATCAGGTGATACAGGCTGAACTCATAGGCGGCACCCACAGCGATATCGGACGGGCTGTAAGGAAACGCCAGATTGCCCGCCGTAGTCAATCGTCCGGGAAAACCATAATGCAACAAGGTACTCCGTAATAACGAGCAACCGTTATCCGCAGCAGCCTGATCGGGTGCCAACACTTCCAAAACCAAACCCAGCTCGTGTGCCATTTTGCGCTCTGGTTCCCAAGAGCCCATGACACCATCGCGGCCATACACGTGACAATGAACTTTCGCCTGTGGATCCATCCGCGAGCGACACTGTTCCTGAACCTTGGTCAGCACCTCATCCAGCGCCGAGATAAGACCCGGGTCACGAACTCCCGCAATACTGATCGTGCGATAGCCGATACAGTGGGCTCCTTCCAGCTTGATGCGATATTTCGCATCACGGACAAATCGGCTCCCTTCGACCCGGACACGCCCCTGGTCCAACTCCCGATAGCTCACCTGCGACAAATCCAACACCCCACCAGGCCCGGGAAGTGACAAAGGATCGCTCTTTTCATACAAAGAGTGCGCTGCCACCGAAACCTTGGTAAAGCGGCGTTCCGGGTTGAGCGACTCCAAGGTGAAACCGTGATCGTCCAGGATACCCATGACGCAATCACTGCCACTGCCGGGCATGGCGGCAATGGCGGCGCATTCCAAAATTTTCCCCAAATGCAATGCGGGTCCTGGATCCATATCCTTGGACAACGCCAAGGCGGCAAACGGTACCGGGTCATAACAGCGCCCGCAAATAATAATATCAAAACCTTCCTGCAAAGCGGCCACAACCGGTTCAGCACCCATCTGTGCCACAATGGACGTTGAAGCACGCACACCCTTTTCGGTCAAGGGGGGGACGTTGGTCAGCGGGAAGATGCGGCCTTCCCCAAGCGCTTGCACAACGGCGTCATGCGTCACATCGGCGGGGATCACTCCCAGCCGATAGGTGACCCGTTGTTCCCGGGCGATCTCCTGGATGATCTCCAGGGTCCAATCCAGATGTACTCGCGCCCCACTGCCACCGGCAGTACCAAGAATCAAAGGTATTTCAAGTTCGGCCTGACCTTGTAGAAGGCGAGCCAAGTCCTGTTTAACCCCGGCACGGGAAACAAAAGGTTTTCCCGATCCCAAATAATAGGGCCCCGGATCGGTACTGCCGCCGTCCACCGCCAGTACATCCGGACGGCGTCGCATCCCCTCGGCAAAAGATGCATCAGGAAAACCATAGCCCAGAATGGCCGTTGGTGACAAAATTTTCATCTCTTCCCCAAAACACGAAAGGGGGGGAAATTCCCCCCCTTCTCAGTGTCAGACTAAGCACCCCTACCTCATGAACGTACCAAAATTACGGTCGCCGTAGCGTTCGATACGCATCATCCAGGCAGGCTGGTCCAGTTCTATCTTGATGTAAAAATGGCTCCCCTGCATGGCGAAACGATTACCGGAAATCAACTCATGCAGTTCGTAATTTTCCCCATAACCGATACCATAAGCCTCCGTGGGGATGAAGATTTCCCCCTCCTGGCGGTTGAACGGATCCAAATTGACCGCAACCAGGATGATGTTTTTCCAATCCTCGGAAGCCTTGCCGTAAAAGATGATATTGGCATTGTCAGAGCGGAAAAACTTCAAATTCTTGGCATGGTGCAACGCCGGGTTTTCCCGGCGGATGGCATTGATCCGGGTGATGAATTCCTTGATATTGCCCGGGCGATCCCAATCCCAAATTTTGTATTGATATTTTTCCGAATTGAGATACTCCTCCTTGCCGGGAACCGCCGCATTTTCGCACAACTCATAACCGCTGTAGATGCCGTAAACCGAGGACATCGTTGCCGCCAGGGCAAAACGACTCATGAAGGCGGAACGCCCCCCCTCTTGCAGGATGCGCGGCAGAATGTCGGGGGTATTGGCAAAAAAGTTCCACCGCATGTATTCCTTGATGTCGGTCTCGGTATACTCTTTTAAATATTCAGTCAATTCCTGCTTGAAGTTGCGCCAGGTAAAGTAGGTATAAGATTGGGTAAACCCGACCTTGGCCAACATTTTCATCATGGGTGGCTTGGTGAAAGCCTCCGACAAAAACACCACCTCGGGGTGCTCTTCCTGGATGCTGCTGATCAACCATGCCCAAAAAGCCACCGGTTTGGTATGCGGGTTGTCGACGCGAAAGGTATTCACCCCATGGCCAACCCAAAACATTAAAACGTTCTTCATCTCCTGCCACAGCGCCTTCCAATGCCCATCTGGGGCGCTAAAATTAAGCGGGTAGATATCTTCATATTTTTTCGGCGGATTCTCAGCATATTTGATCGTGCCATCAGGCCGCTTGAAAAACCATTCGGGATGCTCTTTGACGTAGGGATGATCCGGAGAGCAGTTGATGGCAAAATCCAGGGCGACATCGAAATCCTGCGCCCGGCACGCCTGGACAAAGTGTCGAAAATCATCAATGGTCCCCAAACCCGGCTCAAGGGCGTAATGCCCGCCGGTCTCATTGCCAATGGCGTAAGGGCAACCAGGTTCTTCGGGACCACAAACCAATGAATTATTCGCCCCCTTGCGTGCCGTACGGCCAATGGGATGGATGGGCGTGAGGTAAATCACATCAAATCCCATGGCCTTGATGTCCGGAAGTCTGCGGATGCAATCGTCAAATGTTGCGCTCCGCCCCGGCTCCAACCCTTGGGAACGGGGAAAGAATTCATACCAAGCGGCAAATCTGGCCCGCACCCGATCCACGTAAACTTCCAACGGTGGATCACGCATAGTCATATCTGCGGCCAGTTCACCCACCTCATGATTGGCCAACAACTCCAACCGATCATGATCAGAAGAACAAGCAGCCAAACGCGTCAGCAACCCCTGGTAGAAACTTTTCTCCGACTTTTTGGTAGCCTTGCTGGCAATCTGCCGCAACAAAGCTTCCCCTTCAATCAAATCGCTACGGACATCTTCATTGGCGTCACTTTTCTTTTTGGCATCCTGAAGCCAAGTGGCGAAGAGATCGGTGTACGCCTCCACGGTAAACACATATAACGCGTTGGTTTCCGGCTTGAAATTACCCTCCCAGATACACAAACCCGGGTTGATCTGGCGCATCGGTGTTTCCGACCACATCTTGCCGCCAAATTTTTCCCGGTATTTAAGAAACACCTTGACCACGGAATGACCATCACGGTACACCGCAGCCCGCACCACGATATTATCTCCAACTTCCCTCTTGATGGGATAACGCCCACCATCCACGGAGGGTGTGACCTGTTCGATGACGATGGGTGAAGGGTTCCTCATACTCATACTAAAGGCTCTCCAGCTTGACGGTCGATCGGAATGTTTCACCATGTCACTTGACGTGGCGCTTGTAGAGTTCAAAGGTTTGCTTGGCGATGCTGGCCCAACTAAACTTTTCTTCAACCCGCGCCCGTCCCTTGTCACCCATGGATTTCATCAGGGCCTTATCATCCAGAATCTTGTTGATGGCTCCTGCCAAGGCCTTGGAAAATTCGGGGGGATGGACCGGTTCAAACGGACTTTGTTTGTATTGCTCGAACTCGATGAGATAGCCGGTCTGGCCCTGCTGGACGATCTCGACGATACCACCTACGGCACTGGCCACCACCGGGGTCCGGCAAGCCATGGCCTCCAGATTGATGATGCCAAAAGGTTCGTAAATGGAGGGACAACAAAATACCGAGGCGTGTGAGTAGAATTGGATCACATCTTTTTTGGACAACATTTTTTGGATCCAAAAAAAGTTTTTCCGTTTGGCGCTCACCTTCTTCACCCCTTCTTCCATCTCCAGTTTGATCTCGGGGGTGTCCGGTTCTCCGGCACACAGGACGATCTGCGCCTCGTCGTTGATGTGTTCAATGGCATTGACCAGATGAACAATCCCCTTTTGCCGGGTGATGCGACCAACAAACAAAACAATGGGCTTGGAGGGATCGACACCATGCCGTTCCAGCGCATCAACCTTGTCGGTTTGCTGGTATTCCGCAATATCAATACCGTTGTAAATGACACTGACGCGTGCAGGATCCACGTTGAAATAGTTAAGGATATCTTCCTTCATGCCGTTGGAAACCGCAATAATGGCATCGGCGCTCTCCATGGCGGTTTTTTCAATCCACACCGACAAATCATATCCCAACCCCAACTGCTCCCGTTTCCAGGGCCGCAACGGTTCCAATGAGTGCGTGGTCAGAAAGAACGGAATGCCGTAGGCCTTTTGGGCAACGATGCCACCCAGATGGCTGTACCATGTATGGCAATGCACCAATTGGGCATCAATGGGGTTGGCGTTAAAGGAAATGCAATTGTGCATGGCCGTCAACGGTGATTTTAATTTTTTGTCGGTATGGGCGAAAATCTCCGGGACAAAATCCAGACCATGCACTGTCAAAGAGCCTGAAGTTTCCTTTTGGTTACCAAAGCACCGCACCTCGACGTCCATGAGGCGGGCCAGTTCCTTGGACAAATATTCCACGTGAACGCCGGCGCCACCATACACATTGGGTGGATATTCCTTGGTCAGAAACAACGCTTTCATAAAGGCCTCTCCTGATTTTATTGGGCTACCCTGGTCATCTTTAGATTTTGGAAAATACGTGACTGCCTGGTAACCAGTGTAACCGACTTGCCGTCGCTTCCCAAGGTATTGACCAGCGACTGGAGCAACTAATTTCCCCAGTTTACCGCGTAAAAATTCTCAACCTAGCAGACGAATCTGAATCTACTGTATTTTCAACCATTTTTCCAATTTATTTTTTCTTTTCCTTTCAAAAGTTTTTTTATGCATGTTATCACGACTTGGAAGGTTATCGCAGCCTAGATCGGCATCAATGCTCCCAACATGTGATCAATACCCATCCCATCTTTCACACACGACTTGGAAGGTTATCGCAGCCTAGCCCGTCTTTCGCGATTCGACTCCCGACATAGAAAAATTTCCTGGTATCCGGACAAAAAAATCAAGGTATATCAACGGTTAATATTTCCAAAAAGTCTTCAATTGTTTTGTGGTGCCGACCTACCTGTTTGACCCGGATAAGATTATCCGGAAAAATCGGTAGCATGTTTCTTCGATCAAAAATTCGCCGCAAGGACGGCAAAATTCATCGCTACTGGAGCATCGTGGAAAATCGGGTGGTGTCTTACGTTAACCTAACCATGCTCCGATTGCCAGCACCGGTCCGGAACTGTAGGAACACCACCGGCTTGAAAATGCGAGTGGGATCTTCTTCTCTTCTTCAAAAAATCAGATAAAGAAATCTTTTTTCTTCCCTCTTTTTTTTCTTTTC
>PEAK01000033.1 GCA_002753515.1 Magnetococcales bacterium | reverse complement strand
GGTTTGTTGGTGGGTCTGCTCCGCTCATTCTTTTCGAGTTCCTGACCTTGCGTTTAAGGATGCAAATATTGTAACATATCCGTAACAAATCAAAAGGTTAAATGTGACAAAGTAGAACTACCCACGCCTTCTCCGGCAATCCGCCCAACGGCATCACTATCATTGCTCTCAAGATCACTGCTGATGATGGTCATGGCGGAACAGTGGTCGCGCCCTTCAGTCTGGCGTTCAGCGGCTCCACCAACGATGCGCCCACGGTGGCCAATACCATCGCGGACCAGACCTGGAGTGGTAGTGGTATCAAGAGCTTCCAGGTTCCCGCCAATACGTTTGTGGATACCGATGGCGATATCCTGGCCTATACCGCCACTCTGGCGGATGGTTCGCCTCTGCCCGCATGGCTGACCTTTGACCCGGCAACCCGGACCTTCTCCGGCAATCCACCCAACGGCGTTACTACCCTTGCTCTCAAGGTAATTGCTGATGACGGTCACGGCGGAACGGGGGCCGCTCCCTTCAATCTGGCGTTCAGTGGCTCCACCAACGATGCGCCCACGGTGGCCAACACCATCGTGGATCAGACCTGGAGCGGTAGCGGCATCAAGAGCTTCCAGGTGTCGGCCAATACGTTTGCAGATGCCGATGGCGATATCCTGACCTATAC
Organism: Magnetococcales bacterium; assembly: GCA_002753515.1. Taxonomy (GTDB): domain Bacteria; phylum Pseudomonadota; class Magnetococcia; order Magnetococcales; family UBA8363; genus UBA8363. Next base: position 43,593 of record PEAK01000033.1, on the reverse strand, counting down.
CGCCACCCTGGCAAATGGTTCACCCCTGCCCGCATGGTTGACCTTTGACCCGGTTACCAGGACCTTTACCGGCAATCCTCCTGCTGAGATTACCAATTTTTCTCTGAAGGTAACGGTGTCCGATGGTTACGGAGGGTCCGCAAGCAGCACCTTTAATTTGGTGTTCAGTGGCCCGACCAATGATCCGCCCTCTGTAGCCTCGCCCATTGTTCCGCAGAGTTGGAGTGGCAGTGGTACATGGACATTCCAGGTTCCGGCGGGAACGTTTACGACCGATGGCTATGGTTTGACCTATACTGCCACTCTAGACGATGGGTCCATTTTGCCATCCTGGCTTACCTTTGACCCAACCACCCGGACCTTCTCTGGCAATCCGCCCAACGGCGTCACTACCCTTGCTCTCAAGGTAATTGCTGATGATGGTCATGGCGGAACGTCCAACACGATCTTTACGTTGAATTTGAGCAAGACCAATAATCCACCTGTTGCGACAAATGGTGCCTTGACTGTCAGTGGCAATACTGTTGGTACCGGAACTTTGAATGCCACCGATCCTGATGGCGGCACCTTGACCTACAGCATCGTTACCAATGGCAAAAAAGGGAGCGTTGTCTTGACCGATCCGGCGACTGGGAAGTACACCTATACCCCCAATTCCCTCTCTTACGGCTCCGATTCGTTTACTTTCAAGGTTTTCGATGGTGTCGCCTATTCTGATATTCAGACGGTCACCGTCTTTGTTTCTCCTGCGGTTTCTTTCTCATCTCCAAAGCAAAAAGTATTGGAGGGATCGAATGCCCAGGTTGAGTTGTTGCTGACGCAACCGGTAGATCTCGATGTCAGCGTCCCTTACACCATTGCTGGTAATGCCTCGGAAGGGAGCGATTTTACCGATCCCCTTCCCGTCAATACAGCAACCATCGCAGCAGGAAAGGGTTCTGTATTGCTTTCGGTTCCAATAGCCAACCATTCTGGGGCCAATAACAATAAAAACATTGTGTTATCGATGGGAATTCCAGTCAACGCCCAGGCCGGGACAATTGCGACCCACGCCATCACCATCGTAGGCACCTTACCTGCGGTTCCAACTTGACCGATGCCTTTGCCAACTCAGGAAATCTGTCACCAACGTCCAGTGAAACCGGGACTTGGGAATATCATGGCGTTGTGGCGGAACGGTTTTACTACACCTATACTTTTACTGCCCCCACGGTGACCGGTAACACCGATATGGTCATTCGGTTTTTCCAAATTGACAACGTTGATGAAACCACCGGAGGAGATAATCTTTCTTTGCTGTTGCCGGGTGGCCTACCCCCCTATGTCAATTATTATGATTCTTCGGGGCGCAGACTTTTGGCAAAAATATTGGATCCTTCCGTCTTTCCCACCGACGGATCACCGAAAGTTTCGACCATTGCAGCCCAGACAACTGATATCAATACAGCCATAGCATCCATCCCGTTCTCCATCGGCGATTTGCAGATAACAGCGAAGGATCTATCGCTTTCGGTCTCTTCTTCCAATACTACCTTGATCCCCAATGGCAATATATTCTTATCCAGTGCCGGATCGGATCGTGTTTTAAACATTATCCCTGCCTCTGGCCAAGTGGGTTCAGCCAACGTGACAGTCACGGTCAACGATGGGACTAAAAATACAACAAAAACTTTTGTCGTCAATGTTGGATCGTCTTTATCTATTGGGGATGTTTCGGTTAACGAGGAAAACTCGGGTACGACACCAGCAAATTTTGCTGTCATCCTGGATAAACCAAGCAGCCAGGACATCACTGTAAGTTATGCGACATCTCCTGTGGGCAACACCGTTGCCAACGTCGATTACACAACGACGACAAATACCCTGACGATCCCTCACGGGCAAACCAGTGGGACGATTTCTGTACCTGTTATTGGCAATACCAAATACCAAACAAACAGGAATTTTAATGTCACTTTGAGCAATGCAGTCAATGCTTCGATTGCGAAAGCGACAGGGACGGGGACGATTGTTGATGATGATTCTATGCCCACAGTAACATTTGCATCGGCGTCGGAAACTATTTCCAAAGGCACATCGGTGACAGTCGGTCTTCAGCTCTCTGCAGCAAGCGGTATGGATACCATTATTCCCTTTACAGTTTCTGGTACCGCCGCGTCTGGAACTGACTATACTGGTCTCACTACCAGTCCCATGACGATATCGGCAGGTAATACGTCAGGGAATATTACTATGAATAGTAGTTCTACCGCTGGCAATGGAAAGACGATCATTCTTACCTTGGGTATTCCGACCTATGCTACCTTGGGGAATCAATCTGCACATACACTGACTATCAGTACACCAATCATTCCGAAAACCGGTCAGACCACCTCTTACGCGGTGGGTGACGATGGCGCGTTGCAGAAAGGAGTGGCTTGGCCCGATCCCCGGTTTACCGACAACGGTAATGGTACGATTACCGATAACCTTACTGGCTTGATCTGGCTAAAAAACGCCAACTGTTTTGGCACTCAAACCTGGACCAACGCCCTCGCCTCTGCCAACGCCCTGGCCAGTGGATCCTGTGGACTCACCGATGGTTCAGAAACCGGAGCTTGGCGTCTTCCCAACCTGAGAGAACTTAGAAGCTTGAGTGATTATGGGTATTCACAATTAATAGTGCGTCCAGACCTCCCGTTTACTGGCATGCAGCCAGATTTCTATTGGTCAAGCACGACAAGTGACAACGACACCTCAAGCGCGTTCTATGGATTTATTGAAGGTGGTAGCGGATATTATAGACCAAAAACGAATGCTTACCAAGTTCTTCCAGTGAAAGGTGAGTCGATATCCGCTCTTACGCCGGTACCCATGAGCGGGCAAACCATTTCCTATGGTCCCAGAGATGATGGCGCTATGCAAGAAGGTATTCCTTGGCATGCAAGTCGCTTTCATGACCAAGGAGATGGTACAATTCATGACGCATTGACTGGTCTCATTTGGATGAAGAATGCCGACTGTTTTGGGAACATGGATTGGTATGGGGCATCGACCCAGGCAAGCGATTTTAATAATGGTCTGACAACCTGTTCAGGGTATGTCGGTACTGATACTGACTGGCGTTTGCCATCAATCAATGAACTGGAAAGTTTAATCGATTTTGGGCACAGCAATCCGAGCTTGCCGACAGATCATCCATTTACAGGTGTGCAAAACAACTACTACTGGTCAAGTACTACAGGGGCCGCATACCCCACAAGTGCCGTCTGGCATATTGACTTTCGTTATGGTTCCATAGTCACCTATACCAAGTCAGGTTTTGGTTACGTCTGGTTGGTGCGGGGTGGACAGTAGTGGGGGATCCGGGCGCGCCCGGGAAGGCATGGGAGCTAACTTGTGATAATGCCAATTTAGTTGGAAGGTTCTTTGGTGCTTGGCCGCTTTGGATCTTTTCGAGGGGTGTGGGGGGAGATTTCTGCCTGCCCGCCGCAGGCGGGTCGTATTTGCCTGTGGTAAATTTCTGTGGACGAAAGCGCCAATTTCAGCGAAAATTAGCCTTGAAATTGTAAATCCAGCTCAAGGCCCTTCCAGTGAAATTCATTGACCCACGCATTGACTTCGCCTTCAAAAAAATCTTCGGCAGCGAAGATGCCAAAGACATTCTCATCAGTTTTTTGGAGAGCCTGCTTGGCCTTGAAGGCGACAGGTGTATTGCCGAATTGGCCATCATGGATCCTTTTTTAGTTCCGCGTCTCAAGGATCTCAAATCAACGATCCTGGACGTACGTTGCAAGGACCATCGGGGTATCTCCTATATCGTTGAGATGCATGTCGAAAAGGTTTCTTCTTTCCTGAAGAGAATCCAGTACAACAGCGCCAAGGCTTACGCCAACCAAATCAGCCGGGGCGAAGACTACCCGAACTTGAAACAGATCATTGCCGTCACAATCACGGACTTTATCTTGTTCGACGACTTTGAACACTGCACATCAGTTCATGAATCTCGCGAGACGGTTCACGGGCAATCCTACTTGACCGATATCGTTCACCATTTTGTCGAGTTGCCGAAGTTCACCAAAGATCTGGACTCCTGTGATGGCATTTTTGATCAGTGGCTCTACTTCATCAAGTATGCAGGCACCCTTGAGGAGATTCCCCAAAAAATACAGGCTGACCCCATTCGACACGCTTTTGAAAAAGCCAGGGTCGCCAACATGACGGCGGATGAGTTGGAGCTGTATGACAAAGCCGGAATTGCCATCGCCGATGCACGTGGGCGCATTGAATTGGCGCTTGAGGAAGGAGAACAGATTGGCGAACGGAAAGGCGAACAGAAAGAAGCGGCTAAAATCCTGATGAGCCTGTTGCAACGCCGCTTCGGCACCGTACCCGACTGGGCCAATGAAAAAATAGCCAAGGCGGATTTGTCCTCATTGGAGGCGTGGAGCCTCCGATTTGTAGATGCCCATTCGTTGGATGACGTGTTCTCGGACAAGGCGTGACGGACCGAGGAAAAGGTTTTCCAAAATCATTTGGTACCCAGTCGATACCGAAAACGAACCTTATCTTTCCGGGTGTTTTTCATCATGTAGAATATCATTTATTTTCAATCACATGTAGCGTAGAAGCAGATTCTTGACTTTTCATGCTGCACCGCAGCAAAAACAGAGAATAGTGCGTAAATGGTAACGACCGCTCCACCAATTTTTTTCAATAGGTTTTCTCTATGACGCAGCCACCTTTCGGGGTGGCTTTGTCGTTTAAAAAAAAGACAATAATTCCAAAGGATAGCGGACGGGGTTCGAAAAAGAATTTGGTCCCCAGCCGGACCCGCCGGAGTCGGAAGTTGCCTTTTCTTTCTCTCTCTGCCAATATTCTCCAAAAGCTCTGGACTCGCCCCCCAGTGAGTCCGACAAAACAGGACTCACTTTTCAAGCGTAATATCAAAGATTAACATGAGTCGCTGATATTGGACTCGTTCGAGAGTCAACTTGGTTGGCGGGAAGGGAAAAATCTTTCAAACCCGGCTCCGAGGCAAAATGGGTATAGTGTCCCCGGATTTCCAGTGGACTGGCAGGGTGAAATCCTGGACAATCTGACTGTGGAAGACATATCTCGGTATCAAGTTTTGAACGTCATGTATATGGGTGGTCTGCTGACGTGGGAACTGGGTGCCACTGCTGACTTGAAGCCAACAGGAATCATGGAAGATCAGAAGGAAAAGAACCGGTCCCAGTACGATACCACCCTCAAGGATTTGTTTGAAAAGCCGCCGCAACGTTTGTTGCAGATCCTGATCGGACGGGAAGCTGTAGAGCTTTTGTCGGTGGAGTTCGCTTCCACCCAAAAGCGCCTTCCCGATCTGCTGTTCTTGATGCAGGATGATTCGATCACTCATCTGGAGTTGCAAGGCAGACCTGAGGTCATGGAATGGCGCATGCTGATGTATTACTCAGTCATACGTCAGCGTTATCCGAACAGGATCCTGATTCAGAAGGTGCTGTATGTCGGACTGCAAGAGTGGCAAAGCGGATCAAGCATCGAAGAACCGAATTTATCCTTCCATTATGAGGTCATTGACATCCGCAGCATTGATTGCAGAGAGCTGCTGGACAGCCCGTCCTTGGAAGAAAACATCCTGGCCATCCTTTGTCGGATCGACAACCAGAAAGAGGTGATCCAGGAAATCTTGTATCGAATAAGCGAACTGCCGATAAAAGCCAGGGCAGATGCCCTGACGAAATTGGTTATCATATCCAGATTACGTAGACTGGAAACGGTCGTTAAAGAGGAGGCTGAAGAAATGTCACTGACCTTCAACTTAATGGAAAACGATGTATTCCGGCCAATAATCGTGAAGGCGCAGATGGAAAGCCGGCAGGAAGGTGAAGCCGCGATCCTAACCCGTCTGCTACAACGCCGCTTCGGCACCGTACCCGATTGGGCCAACGAAAAAATAGCCAAAGCGGATCTGTCCTCACTAGAGGACTGGAGCCTTCGCATCTTCGACGCCCAGTCTTTGGACGACGTTTTCACGGACAAGACATGATGGACCAAGGAGATTTTTCCGCTTTCTCCAACGATTCGACCGACCAGGCCGATCTTGGTTCAAGTTTATGCAGGCGCGAATTCCGGGGTGATCTGTCCCTATCAAAAACCCCATCCGATCCAATTTTGGCCCCATTCCCAAACCATTTGGCGATGGAGCCTCAGGATTTTCTGCGGCGGATTTTTGTGGACGAAAGCGCCAATTTCAGCGAAAATCAGCCTTGAGATCATGAATCCAGCTCAAGGCCCTCCAAGTGAAATTCATCGACCCGAGAATCGACTTCGCCTTCAAAAAAATCTTCGGCAGCGAAGATGCCAAGGATATTCTCATCAGTTTTTTGGAAAGCCTGCTTGGCCTTGAAGGCGACAGATGTATTGCCGAGTTGGCCATCATGGATCCTTTCCTGGTCCCGCGTCTCAAGGATCTTAAATCCACCATCCTGGACGTGCGTTGCAAGGACCATCGAGGTGTCTCCTATATCGTCGAAATGCAGGTCGAGAAGGTCACTGCCTTCTTGAAAAGAATCCAGTACAACAGCGCCAAAGCATATGCCAACCAGATCAGCCGGGGCGAAGACTACCCGAACTTGAAACAGATCATTGCCGTCACAATCACGGATTTTATCCTGTTTGACAGCTTTGAACACTGCGCATCGGTTCACGAATCCCGCGAAATGATCAGCGGTCAATCCCACCTCACCGATATCGTTCATTATTTTGTCGAGTTGCCAAAGTTCACCAAAGATCTTGACTCCTGTGATAGCATTTTTGACCAGTGGCTCTACTTCATCAAGTATGCAAGTACCCTTGAGGAGATTCCTCAAAAAATGCAGGCCAACCCCATTCGGCATGCTTTTGAAAAAGCCAGGGTTGCCAACATGACGGCAGATGAGTTGGATCTGTATGACAAAGCTGGAATTGCCATCGCCGATGCTCGTGGGCGCGTAGAACTGGCACGGGAGGAAGGGGAACAGATTGGAGAAAGAAAAGAAGCGGCTAAAATCCTGACCCGCCAGTTGCAACGTCGCTTCGGCACCGTGCCCGACTGGGCCAACGAAAAAATTGCCAAAGCAGACCTGTCGTTGTTGGAAGATTGGAGCCTTCGCATCTTCGATGCCCAGTCCCTGGACAACGTTTTCTCGGACTGTTTTAGTCCACTTGGAATTGATCGTGAAAAAAGCGTATGAAGCATGATCGACCAGGAGGAGAGAGATGAGAAAAAAGAGACGGCAGTACACCTGTGAGGAGAAGGCGATTATTCTGAAGCGGCACTTGGTGGAACGAGAAGCTCTCTCGGATCTGTGTGACGAAACCGGCTGTCACGCGACCATGGTTACCCGTTGGCAGTGAGCCCTTTTCGAGCATGCCGCAGTGGCGTTGCAAGGTGGGCGGTGATCACGGTCGGCAGACTGGTTTTGTTCAACACTTGATGCCACATGAGTACTGACATACGGACGTGTCCCATCTGAACATCAGTGGTACCTTTTACTACTTGTGCAGCCTTTTGGATGGGTGATGCCGGACCATACCACTGGGAGATCCGGGAATCCATGACAGAGGAAGATGTGGGGATTATCATCCAACGTGCCAAGGAACAACACCCGGAGGTCCGTCCGCGCATTATTTCTGATAACGGCCCCCAATCACTTCTTAATGGTCTCTTTTGCGGACCCGGAAATAGCAGCTATCGCCTATTGAAGGCAAATGGTGTTTGATCAATTCCCGGTGAGCCAGTACAGCAGTGTGTGCCGTGTTAAAATCAAAGTTGATCACTTCCCAAGCATGGAACGCGGCAGCCGTTTTAGGAGTAGTCGCCAGTTCCCGAAGCCTCCTTCTCTGACAAGCAATAGATGCAAACCTTTCACATCGCCAACTCCATCGTCGCCAGGTACTCCCTGGCCATGTTCCTTCTCATGAGCATTTCGGCGTTTGTCATGGGAAGTTTTTTTTACGAAGAGATGCACGAGGAGATCCGGCAGAACCGGATCGCCATCGTCGGTCAGGTGGCCAGCACCCGCCACGATCAACTCGTGTCACGCCTGGAAGTCGTCAACAAGCAATTGCACAACTTTTTGCTCCGCTTCGACGCCTTGTGTCTGCAAGGAAAGAGTGATCTCAGCAGCGACTGCCGACAACTCGTGAGCAGTTTCATTCACACGGAACATATCGGAATGGGACCGGAAAGAGGGGTGACCCACCTCAGACCTGGTCCCATTCGCCCTTCATGGTTGATTAAAAAATATTGAAAAAAAAAGGGGTCTGGGGGATTGCCCCCAGTGTTTTGCTTTTGTTTTTTTCGCCCCCCTTAACACGAAGCATTTTCGCGTTTTTTTGCGAAAGGGATCACACCTAATGCTGGGTTCTAGCCAGGGATTACAATCAAAACCCTGGGGGCAATCCCCCAGACCCCTTTTTTCTTTTAAAAGTAATATAGATCAATAGAATGAAAAGCCATCCGTTCAGGGTATCGAATTGACAAAGTAGAACCATGAGGCAGAAAAATCTTTTTTTCCGTTACTCGACCCTTTTCCGTCATAATGTTTGTTTTCTTTATTTTCTCGATGATTAAACCGCAGCTATCTTGGGATGTGTAGTTATTGTCATCCTCGCGAAAGCGGGGATCCAGAGGACTTTCCTACCTCTCCTGACTTTCTTGATTCCCGCTTTCGCGGGAATGACACTGGAAAACTACGTTTCCCGTGTTGGTTGCGGTTTAAATCTTATAAGATCGCGTTTCCTTTGCGCGTTTTACGGTAGACCTTTGCATTGAATCTTGATAACCTGTGGTCTTGTTTAATGCCTGGAAATGGGGGAAACGGGATGGCCATGTTGTGGGCAAAACTCCGGAAGTGGCTCGAAGATCACTCCACAATTGTGCAAACAGTCACCGCGATTGTGTGTGCCGTTCCGGTTTTATGGGGGGGGGATAACGTGGATTTTGCAATCACCACCACCGCCGCCACAACCAATTTCACCCGTTCCAATCAGTGTTATCTCCGGCACAACAACTACAGGATCCGGCAACAACGTGGTTGTTGGTAACACTGGAAATGTGACGATTCACAATGGCCTGACCCCTGAAATCATCAAATCCTTAGGGGAAACCGTAGCTGCCCCTTGGAAAGAATTGACGCAGGAACAAAAGGAGATCATCCAGAAGCAGGAAAAGGAGCTTGGTGTCAACAGGGAGGCTATCAGCAGTTTTCTGGCCATTATTCGCGAGAAAGACGTTCCTCCTGAGCAATGGCCCAGCAAGTTGAAGGAGATCGCCGAAAGGCACAATGCCTTGCTGCAGCAACTCCAGGCGTTGCCCAAGGGTAGTCCAAAGATGGTTGCCTTGAAGGAATCCGTGAAAAAGGCGATTGCGGAATACCGTTATGATGACGCCGATGCCATTTTCGACCAATTGTTGGCGTTACAAGGGGAGGAGAAGGCTGCGTTATTGGCGTTACAAGGGGAGGAGACGGCATCGGTTTGGGCAAGTCGGGCGGAATTGGCCATGACCCGTTTGCGTTATAAGGATGCGGCGCAATACTTTGCCCATGCCGCTGACGCCCTGCCCCCATCCCGGGAAAAGCAAAAAAGTGCGTATCAGGAAGAGGAAGCAAATGCCTGGTACCAACAGGGGGATGAATTTGGCGATAATGAGGCTTTGAAAAAAGCGATCCAGGTCTGTACCAAACTTTTGGAGATACAACCTAGAAGTCGTGTGCCCCTGGATTGGGCCAGGGTGCAAAACAATCTGGGTAATGCGCTCCGGGCATTAGGTGAGCGGGAGAGCGGTACGGAAAAACTGGAAGCAGCCATGACGGCTTTTGCAATGGCACTCGATGTGGCCAAGGCAAGCGGGGCTGGCTATTATATTAAGATGTTTCAAAGAAATCTTGATAAATGCAACGATCTATTAAACAAACGAAAACAAGGTGGCTGATACTTCTACTTTGTCACATTAGAATGTACGCTCTGGATCCCCGCTGAAGCCTGCCCCCGAATGCCTGAATCGGGGGCGGGGATGACGAAGCAGAAAATCCGTTGAAAAAAGGTAACCGTCATTCCCGCAAAAGCGGGAATCCAGAAGCCACAAACTCCGAACTGGAAATGTGACAAAGTAGAAATACAAAGGGAGGGAAGCTGAACCCCAGTTATCTTGGGAAATGTAACCAAAGTGGAACGAATCCCTGGCTAAAACCCGGCATGAGGTGTGATCCCTTTCGCAAAAAAACGCGAAAATGCTTCGTGTCAAGGGGGGCGAAAAAAAACAAAATCAAAATCCTGGGGGCAATCCCCCAGCCCCCTTTTTTCTTTCAATATTTATTTCAATCAACCAAGAAGCGCATCGTGCAGCACCACCCGCTCCCAACACCAAAGTCATGTAATCGAAATGTCCGGGCTCTCGCAGGAATCCATTTTGAGCATTCGCGGGCATATTGCCCCGGATCGCCCGGATCAAAGGGGAATGAGACCGGAGAAAGGGGTGACCCACCTCAGACCTGTTCCGGGCATCGTACCCGGCGGTATCCCCACCCTCAGCCGCAATCAGTTGCGCTGTCAGGGGTATACCGGGCACAATGAGGGATGATCCCGGAGTGGAACAGGTGGCCGCTGGCCTGGAAGTCTTCAGGCTGGAGGAAAGTCCGGGCTCCACAGGGCGGAATGCCGGATAACGTCCGGCGGGGGCGACCCCAGGGAAAGTGCCACAGAAAGCAAACCGCCGGTCGGGATGCAACACACCACCGGTAAGGGTGAAAGGGTGCGGTAAGAGCGCACCGCGCTTCCCGGTAACGGGGGCGGCATGGTAAACCCCATTCGGAGCAAGACCAAATAGGGGGACGATTAAGGATGGCCCATCCAGTCCCCGGGTAGGTTGCTAGAGGTGATCGGTAACGGTCATCCCAGAGGAATGGCCACCGCCCATCCCCCCCGGGAAGGGGGATGGGAACAGAACCCGGCTTACCGTTCCACTCCGGTCCCGCATCGAAGCGTTGTTCTACGCCGTTCCCTCATCATCCAACCGCCGCGCCTCGTCGATAAGCATGACGGGAATACCATTATTGATGGGGTAGGCCAGACGGTCAACGCGACAAACCAGTTCCTCTTTTTTGGAATCCAGCATCAACTCCCCTTTGCACTGGGGACACACCAGAATGGCCAAAAGTTCCTTGTCAATCATTCGTTGTTTCCTGTTGGAGTCGGTTTATTAGTGGCTCCCGATATCCGGGGATGGGATCATCATGGCGCGAAACGGTTCATCGGTCAACAGGGGTCCACCCGTCACACGGGCCAAAGAGTTCATGATGATGCGATAGAGCATTGTGGCCCCCTGGTCGGACAAGGAGTGCGCCGGCCACGGCAGGAGGGTCATGGCGTCCAGGACTTCCGGGGTTATCGGCAGGAGACGCGGGGCATACGGTGTACCACAGGGGGTACACACCACCTGCTGTCTTTTAACCGAGAAAAAAGTGAGATCTTTCCCGGAAGCACAAGCGGCACACCCATCCAACCGCCACCCATAGCCCAAAAGGTGGATCATCCGTCCCAAACAGAGCGCCAAAGCGGGCAAAGGGTGTTCCCCATGGTCCAACAGATCCAGCAAGGATTCGCTCAAATCAAACACCTCTGCCAAAGGATCGGCATCGGCGGTCAGGCGCAGGATCGACTCCTGTATCACCTGGGCGGCCAGAAGTGATTCGGGACGTTGCAAAAGACGATACCTGGGTTTGACGATGTCCACCCGGGTGAGAACCAACATTGCCGAGGCGGATCGGGCGCTACCTTCCACTTCGAGGGTGTGCAGGCCGGCGAGTGCTGCCCGCCGTCCATCGCGATGGTTTTGGCGCACCCCCCGGGCCATCACGGTTTGCTTGCCATGGTCCCGGGTGAAAAGACGCACCACCAGGGAGGATTCCCGAAAGGCAACCCGTTGCAGGATCCATCCGTGATCGCGAATCCGTACAGACAATTCAGTCAGCCGTCTTCCACTGATCGGGATACCCCATGGAACGCAACAATCCGCTGTTTTCCCGCCATTGCAGGGTCACCCGCACCCACAGATTGAGATGAATCCGTATTCCCAGGAGTTCCTCCAATTCTTTGCGCGCCTGGGTTCCCACGCGTTTGAGCAGGCTTCCCCCCTTGCCGATGACAATGCCTTTGTGGGAATCGCGTTCCACCAGGACGACGGCTCCCACATCCCACAACCCGGGGGGATTGTCGCGAGGGGCGAAGGTTTCCACCCGGACGCCAAGGACGTAGGGCAGTTCCTGATGCAAGGCCAGGAAAAATTTTTCCCGGATGATTTCGGCGATGATGAAGGTTTCCGGTTGATCGCTGACCACCCCCTCGGGAAAATACGGCGGGCCATTGGGCAACGTTTGCAGGACTTGATTCAAGAGTTGATCCAGATTATCCCCTTTTGTCGCCGAAATGGGCAACACATGGGCAAAGCGACCGGCGTGTTCCTCCACCCGTTTCAATACCGGCAACAAGGCGCCATGTTCCATGCGGTCCGTCTTGTTCAACACCAAAAATACGGGTGCCTTGCCAATGGGCAAAGAGTGCAGGATTTGTAAATCATCCTCGGTGAGGCCGTTGGGCAAATCGCAAAAGAACAAAACGATATCGACATCACGACAGGCTTCGCGGGCAGTTGCCACCATGGCTCGATTCAATCGCGATGCCCCCGGGGCGTGAATCCCGGGCGTATCCAAAAAAACCACCTGTCCCCCGGGTTGGTGATGCACACCCAGGATACGGGTACGGGTTGTTTGTGGTTTGTGCGTGACTATGGCTACTTTACGCTTAAGAATTTTATTGAGGAATGTGGACTTGCCGGTATTGGGGCGACCGGCGATGGCAACGAATCCCGATTTGTATCCCGGTTTGTGTCCCGATTTTGGTACGGTTGGTCCTGACATGAACGGTTCTCGCTCCCTGGCTACGGTAGCCGGTTTTTGGCAATGATCCTAGGATGTCAGGTATTCGCCATCCAGCGATGTCAATACGTCACATCCGGTCTCGGTAACCAGGATGGTGTGTTCAAATTGTGCCGATAAGGAATGATCCCGGGTCACCACCGTCCAGCGATCCGGGAGGTGACGTATTTCAGGTTTGCCCAGGTTGATCATGGGTTCAATGGTAAAAATCATCCCCGGTTTTAAAACTGCCCCGGTATTGGGCCTGCCATAGTGCAACACGGCGGGTTCCTCATGGAATTCGCGACCGATGCCATGGCCACAATATTCGCGCACGACCGAGCAACGATGGGCCTGGGCCACCTGTTCGATAGCCCAGCCGATATCGCCCAGGCGGGCATTGGGTGCCACGGCGCGGATGCCGGCATCCAGACATTCTTTCGAGACCTGGCAGATCTTCAACCCTTTCGGAGTCGGTTGACCTACGTGAAACGTTTTGCTGGTATCGCCATGGAAACCATTGTAGTAGGTCGTGATATCAACGTTAACGATGTCCCCGGATTTCAGGACACGTTTGCCGGGAATGCCATGACACACCTGCTGGTTGACCGACGTGCAGATTGACTTCGGAAAACCTCGATAGTTGAGTGGTGATGGGATCGCCCCGTGGTCAATGATGAAATTGTGGCAAATATCATTGATTTCCTGGGTGGTGATGCCATCAACCACATGACTTTCGATCATCAGCAATGTTTCGGCGGCCAAGCGACAGGTCAAGCGCATGGCGGCGATGTCATCGGCGGTTTTTATGTGGATCATGAACCGCCCGGAGTGGTGGGAGCGGGAGGGGCGGACGGTGCGGTGTTGGCAGTGGGCGCAGACGGTGGGGCTTCCAATTTGGCCTGAATGGTCTGCGCCTGGCCGGCACGATTGAAATTGATTTCGATCACATCCCCCGGCTTGAACGTTCCCAGCAAGCGAATCAATGCCTGCGGCGTTGCCAGGGCTTGATTGTTGATGGCCACGATCACATCCCCCGGCTTCAGGCCCGACTTGTCCCCGGGACCATTCGGGGCCACGGCCATGACCCCAACCCCCCCTTGGGCCATGGTCGGGGCAATCCCCAACCAGGTGGCAGGTGGCGTGGATTGGGTTGCATGATCCTGAAAGAGTTGCGGATAGGCGGGATTCCAGTCAACGAGTGGCGGCAAGGCGTTGGCGAATTCCGGCCACGACGATTGCGAACCCGGATCAGGCCGCAGATGACTCAGCGGCGTTTGCGCCACGGACTGATGCTCCCAACCATCTTCCAGCGTCGCCTTGATCTCCATGTCCTGGCCATTGCGCAATACGGTCAGCGTCAAAACGGTGCCGGGATTGCGGCTGCGTATGGAGTGGATGAACTGCTCCATGGAGAGGATTTCCTGGCCGTCCATTTTGCGGATGACATCACCGCGCTGCAACCCCGCCTTGTCAGCCGGTCCTTGTTTGATGATTTCCCCCACCCGGACGCCACGCGGGGGTTCAATGGTCATGCCGATCCAGCCGGCTGCCAAACCCGTCCGGATCAGGCCCGGGATCAAAAAACACACCAGAACAAGAGAAACAATCATTCGGTTTGGTTGCATGAAACGCTCCTGTTATCCCTTGAAAAGCGAGGTTTAACCGTCTTACACCAATCGTGGCGGCGTCAAAGGTTGCCTTCGGTTTGGTGGGGAGGCGGTCAATACCTTTCCGTCACCTGCGGCATGTCCAAGCCGAACTCAATCATGGCTTGCTCCACAGTATCATACAATTGTTGCCTTTTTATAGGTTTGGTAACAACATGGACCCCCGAGGCGGCGTGCGCCTTCTCCATGGCCTTCTCTTTGGCGGAAGTATACAGAAGAATGGGCAGGGTATTCCAGTCGGATGTTTCCCGTACCTTTTGTATTTCTTCCAGGGCTTTGCCGGGGGCGTGGGAACAATCCAGGCAGAGGAGGATGAATTGTTGCTGACCCACGTTGGCGATGCTGTCGGAAACCAGGGAGAAATGATCCGCTTCACGGGTCTTAAAACCCATGGAGGAGAATAGCCGCACGAAAATACGGCGGTTCATGGTGTTTTTTCCCGAAATCAAGACCCAGGGTTCCCGATTGGCGGCGTCTGGTGCCGACAAGTCGGGGTCGGGGAGCGTGCAGGGCAGGGTGATGAAAAAGACACTGCCCTGATGGAGTTGGCTCTTAACGCTGATCTTCCCACCCATGATGTCAACGATTTGTTTGGCTATGGCCAGCCCGAGCCCGGTCCCTTCATATCGGCGTGATGGCGTCGGGTCAACCTGGGTGAAGGGATCGAAAATAGCCCCTTGCAAGGTATCAGGGATTCCAATTCCGGTATCGGTTATGGTGAACTGGATCTGACCCGGTTTGTAACCTTGATCGATGTAGGAGACGCTCAGGTTGACCGATCCGCGTCGGGTGAATTTGACGGCATTGCGTACCACATGCAACAAGGTTTGCCGCAGACGGTCCGGGTCCCCGACCAGACGCCAGGGAACCTCGGGTGCGACATGGGTGGAAAGAAACAAACCTTTTTCTTCAGCTTCCGGTAACATGACCTGTTCGACGCCGGCGATCAGGCGGTGAACGCTGTAAATGCGCGTTTCAAGTATGAATTGGTCGCTGGTGATCCGCGACAGCTCCAAAAGATTATCGATGAGAACCGCCAGACGGTCGGAACCTTTGCGCAAATCCTGGAGATATTTTTTTTGCGTATCGTTGATGGGGCCGAAGGTGGCACCCAATAACAAATCCGTGCAACCGGTGATGGTGTTGAGGGGGGTTCGCAATTCATGGCTGATGTTGGTTAAAAAATTATCCTTGAGACGGTTGGTCGTTTCCGCCGCCTCCCGGGCCTGCTGTAGCGTGCGCTCCATCTCCAGGCGCAGGGAAATATCCTCCTTGATGGCCAGATAGTGGGTAGTCTCCTCCCCGGGGATTTGAATCGGGGAAATGGTGTTGAGTTCCCAATAGGTGGTGCCATCCTTGCGTCGATTGTGGAACTCCCCCCGCCATACCTTGCCGGCATTGATGGCGCTCCACATGTCGTCAATAACCTCCAGGGGGGTGTCGATCGACTGGAGAATGTTGGCGTTTTTACCTATGATTTCCGCTGTTTGATAACCCGTCAACCGGGTAAAGCTCGGGTTGACGTAGATGACGGTGGCTTGGGCATCGGTGATCATGACCGGTGCCGGGCTTTGTTCCACCGCCTGGGATAATTTGCTGATCTCGATTTCGGCCCGTTTCTTTTCTTCAAGTTTAGCCTTCAGGGCATCGCGGGTGGCGACGATTTCCCGCGCCAATCCCTGAAAACGATCCTGTAACGCCACCAGTTCGTCACCCGCTTCCGTCTTTTCCGGGGCCTTGCCCAGGATGTTCCGGGAAAATCGGGTGATCTCACGCGTAACCTGGCTGATCTTCCCCGTCATCCACAAGACGAGTATCAGCTCGGAAAAAATCAACGACAGGGCGGTCATCAAACGTTGTGACCGTTCGGCGATCAGGATCGAGGCCCCCAGGGATTCGAACTCTTCCGTGGATACCAAAGTGACCAATTGCAACAACAAGTCGGATGACCCATAGTCGAAATAGGATTCCCCGGCGACGAAAAAATGCTCGCGCAAATGTTCCAGCAACGTCCCCGTGGCAACCCGCTGGGGCATGTTGCTGGCGATGACCTGGGATTTCTTCCCCTCCAATATGGCAACCAGGCCGTTGAAGTCGGCCAACGGCAAGGCGATATCGGTCAAAAAACGTTCGTCCAAAGGGGTCGCCAGCATCAAGGTGCCCGTCTTTTGCCGCTCCGGACTCCAAATTTCCTCAGAGGTCAAAAGAAAGGGCCGGCTGTCCAGCGTGGTCAGATAATCCTGGCGCAAACTCAGTTGCATGAGCGTCGGGGAGGGATTGAGAAGGCTCGGCGGCACCGGTTCCTCGTGACCACTGTAGATTTCCCGCACCTTGTCGTCCGGCCCAATGACCAGGATGTACCGCAAAGGGATGAAGCTGCGTAAAATACTCTTTCCCGGCAGCCAGGCGGGGGGGTCGGAATGAAAGACGGGGGAGGGGGCACTGTCGGGTAAGCGGGCGAAATGTTCCACCAGATTTTTTTGTCCGGCCAGCAACCGCACCATGCGCGCATGGGCTTTGATGTGATGATCGAAACGGATACGGTTGTGCATCGCCCGCTCGCCGACCATTTCCTGGAGTCGGGCATGAAACAAACCGCGAATGTGGCGCGTTTGCCATTCGTCCAAAGTGAACCACACGGCGGCACCCACCGCTACCGTGGCCAGAAAGGCTTTGAAGGTCAGCGGTAATCGCGCCAGATGCGCATTCATGGCAGGATCAACCGGTTGGCTTCCATATCAGTCGACTTCCAGAACAATCTTGGGATTGGGGACATTATCCTTGCCCGAGGGATTGGCGAACTGATCGTTCAAGTTTTGTACATAATGATCGGTTTCCTTGAGAACCTTCTGCAAACGGCGATTGGCGGATCGTCCCCACCCGGCGGGGGTGGCGGAAAATACCGAATGCATCGCCCGGGTGTTGTAAACGAAACCTTTGGTCAGGAGTTCCTGGATGTCGGCTTGCGGAACCTGTTTGGCGATGTCGGCCTGGATGCGATCGGCGTTGATGCGCCGCAGACCGTAATGGACCAGGAGTACGGCGGTCACGGCGGAGAATGCCCCCAGATCCGCCAGGAGACTTTGCCACCAGGGGCCCGCCAACCACAATCCCTTGCTCATCCAGGTCCACAAGGGCCAGGTGTGGGTGTGTTGTTGCCAACCCGCGATCAGCAACAGGATGGAAAAAAGGACGAACTCCTGGATGAGTACCCGTTTGCGCCAGCGGGACAACATGTCTTTCAGACGGGGGATGATTTCCGTACCGATGATGCGGGTGGTATGTTCCAGGGCGCCGATGATGCGATAGGCGCGTTCCACCTCAACCCGATGCATCCGCCCCGAAATCTCCTCCATGTCATCCCGACATTTGGTCATGTAACGTTCCCGAACCTCTTCGCTGGGAAAACTTCTGGCGGCGTCCTGGTTGAATATTTGGAAAAATCGTCCCGCCGTCAATCCGTACTGGGCCAAAGCCCGTTGCCAGGCGGCGACGACATCTTCCAGGTTGTCGTCATGGGCGGTACAGTCGATCTGGTTGAGGACGAAAAGAAATTTGTTGGCATCGGCACGGCTGATGGTGTTCCTGACCAGGTGATCCAGGGTGTCTTTCATCGCCCCCGACTCGGGATGCCGGGCATCGAAAAAGACCAGCACCAAATCGGAGAGATCCATCATGTGTTTGGTGATGCGTAATGTCGCGGTGCGTTGCGCATCGGCGTCAAAACCAGGGGAATCAATCAGGATTTTGCCACGCAGGATTTCGGTGGGGCACGTCTTGAGTTGCAGGTAGGAATCGATGCGCTGCCCCTCCCCCTGACTGACTTTTTCAATTTCCCGGCTAACCTGATAGAATGGGAAGCGGGGATCGGCATCCAGGGCCAACCCCGGGAGGGTTCGTACCTTTTCCTCACGACTGAAGCAGATGACGGTGAATTTGTCATCAACGGCCTGATTGCCGGTTCGCTGAATTTTTTGCCCTATATAGGTATTAATAAATGTGGATTTGCCCGAGGAAAACGTACCCAATACCGATATCATGGGCCACCAGGGGACCTGGGTTGCAAAAGATTCATTTCTTTCCAGGAGTCCCATGCGGTAAGCTACACGGTCGAGGTCGCGAAAACTTTGTACGACTTGCAATAATACCGGGTTTTCCGATTTCAGATGTTTTTCAAGGCTGATGATGCGCCGATCGATCTGGCTTGCGGTTCTGTTGAACATGAGGAGGCTCCACGACAAGATAATAAGATTGGGCACTCGGATTGGTATACACCATTCCGTATCCCGGGTGCGAGATGGATTATTGTAACCCACATCAAATATTCACATAAAACTAACAATGGGGTGACGCCATGGCTGCAGAAACTCTGACCATCATTGACAACCGCACCGGAAAAAGTGTGGAACTGCCCATTCAAACCGGGACCGAAGGTCCGCCCGTCGTGGATATCACCAAATTCTATAAGGAATTTGGTTTGTTCACGCTGGATCCCGGCTTTCTCTCCACCGCATCGTGCAAAAGCAAGATCACCTTTATCGATGGCGACCGGGGCATCCTGTTGTATCGCGGCTATCCCATCGACCAGCTCGCGGAAAAAAGCACTTTCCTGGAGGTTTGTTATCTCCTGATGTGGGGCGAGCTGCCAACGCGCCCACAATATGAGAAATATACCCGGATCGTCACGGAACACACCATGCTCCATGAGCAAATGCTGAATTTCTTCAAGGGGTATCGGCGCGATGCCCACCCCATGGCCATCATGGTGGGAACCGTGGGGGCCATGTCGGCGTTTTACCACGACTCCCTGGATATCCACGATGCCCGCCACCGGGAAATCTCCGCATTCCGCCTGCTCGCCAAACTGCCCACCATCGCTGCGGCCTCGTATAAATATTCCGTGGGCCAACCGTTTGTCTATCCCAGAAACGATCTGGGATACATTGAAAACTTTTTGCGCATGTTGTTCAAGGTTCCGACCGCGAAGTATGTGTTGTCACCGGTACTCGTGCGTGCCATGGAACAAATTTTCATCCTGCACGCCGACCATGAACAAAATGCCTCCACGGCAACGGTACGTTTGGCGGGTTCCTCCATGGCCAATCCCATTGCCGCCATTTCTGCGGGCATCAGCTGTCTGTGGGGACCGGCACATGGGGGTGCCAACGAGGCGGTACTCAACATGTTGCACGAAATCGGCTCCATCGAGCGGGTCGGCGAGTACATCAAAAGGGCCAAAGATCCGAAAGACACCTTCCGCCTCATGGGATTCGGTCACCGGGTTTATAAAAATTACGACCCACGCGCCCGCATCCTCAAAAAAGCGGCCCATGACGTGTTGGCCGAACTGGGACGGGAGGACGATCCCATCTTCAAACTGGCCCTGGAACTGGAACAGATCGCCCAAAATGATGATTATTTCGTCGAAAAGAAACTCTACCCCAACGTCGACTTTTATTCGGGCATCATTCAATCGGCTATCGGCATCCCCACCAACATGTTCACCGTCATATTCGCCGTTGCCCGTTCCATCGGCTGGATTTGTCAGTGGATGGAGATGATCGCCGGCAAAGAGTCCATCGGCAGACCCCGGCAGCTCTACGTCGGTGCCCCGCAACGCGATTATATACCGTTGCATCGCCGGCCCTGAGCCCATTCCCTCCCCGAAACGGGCGCCAACCGGCGAACACCCCACGCCGGTTGGCGAAGCACCCGAAACGACATACCGACTTCTTCGGACAAGCCGCTTTTGAAGTGTGACTTCAATGTCCAAGCGTGACGAAATTGTAAAATCGGCATACAATCATCCCGGGGTTTGATAGCGGCTGGATCCACCCTGGAAGGTAACCGTCATGAGTACAACCATCGCTTTTGACACACATGCCTACGTCAAAAAGCTCCGGGATGCCGGTGTGGACGAACACCAGGCGGAAATCCAGGCCGAAGCCATTCTCGCCTTGGTTGAAGAACGTCTCGCGACCAAACAGGATATGCATGCGCTCAAGCGGGATCTGGCCGATGTGGAAGCCAACCTTCGCAAGGACATGGCAAGTATTGAATCCAACCTGAAGCGGGACATCAAAGAACTTGACACCAAAACCGAAACCCGCCTCAAGGAACTGGAACTTCGCATGGTGATTAAAATGGGTGCCATGATTCTGGGTGGCATCGGCCTCGTGTTCGGACTCATGCGTGCCTGGCCTTTACCCGTGCAGTACGTCCCATACCCGGGTACCCAGGAAAAGAATATACCCGCAGCACCGGCACCACCCGTAACGGTATCCCCGATACCGGCATCACCCGCGACTCCCGCACCATCGGCTCCCGCCCCGGTTCCAGCGCCACGCTGACGACTCGAAAATGGTCCGATCGGATGGCACCCCAAGGGGTGGCAACGAAAAGGGCTTCTTGATCCGGCTCATGCCGCACATGACCCGCCGCTCACAATCACCCTGTTTGCACGCGCCCAAGGTATGATAATGTATCGGGGTATCGTTTGGATAAAGCTCGGGGAGCAGGTCGAACGATCTTCAAACCATGGAGCCTTCAAGGAGTGGACGTGTGGAATTGACAGGGGCGGAAATCATCGTCAGGAGCCTTTTGGACCTGGGTGTTCGGCATGTATTCGGCTATCCCGGTGGGTCGGTGTTACACATCTATGACGCCATTTTCAAAACACCGGAAATACAACATATCCTCTGCCGCCATGAACAGGGAGCCGTCCATGCCGCCGATGGCTACGCCCGGGTCACGGGTGAGGTCGGCGTCGCCCTGGTGACCTCGGGACCCGGTGCCACCAATGCCCTGACCGGCCTCGCGACCGCCAACATGGATTCCATCCCCCTGGTGTGTCTGACCGGACAGGTTCCCGTGGATTTGATCGGCAACGATGCCTTCCAGGAAGCCGATACCGTGGGCATCACCCGTTCCTGCACCAAACACAATTTCCTGGTACGCCATGTTGCGGATCTGGCGCGGGTGTTGCGCGAAGCCTTTCATATCGCCCGCACCGGTCGCCCGGGACCCGTGGTCGTGGACCTGCCCAAGGATGTCACGGCGGCACGATGCGACTACGTCCATACGGACGGCGAAGTCAAGATTCGTTCCTACAATCCAACGGTGATCGGCAATTCGCGCCAAGTCAAAAAAGCGGTGGCCATGCTGTTGGAATCCAGTCGGCCCATGATCTATACCGGCGGTGGGGTCATCCTGGCCAACGCCGCCCCGGAATTGACCCGCTTCACGCGCCTCCTGGGGGCACCCATTACCAATACCCTGATGGGATTGGGGGGATTTCCGGCAACCGATCCCCAGTTCGTCGGCATGTTGGGGATGCATGGAACCTACGAAGCCAATATGGCGGTCTCCCATTGCGACCTTTTGGTGGCCATCGGTGCCCGCTTCGATGATCGGGTCACCGGGAAAATTTCCCAGTTCGCCCCCAGCGCCAAAATCATTCATGTCGATATCGACCCGACGTCCATCTCCAAAAACGTCAAGGTCCATCTCCCCATCGTCGGCGATGTCAAAAACGTCCTGGGGCAGATGAACGCCCTGCTGGAGGCCCAGGGCGCCAGAGACCATCAGCCCGATCTCAAACCCTGGTGGGATCAGATCCAATCCTGGCGCGATAAACATTGTCTCAACTACACGCAAAAACAGGATTGGATCCAGCCCCAGTTCGTCATCGAAACATTGAACCGATTGACCCGATCGGAGGCCATCGTCGCCACCGATGTCGGTCAGCATCAAATGTGGGCGGCCCAATTCTATCCCTTTGATCGCCCCCGGTACTGGTTGACATCGGGTGGCCTGGGGACCATGGGTTACGGCCTCCCCGCCGCCATGGGTGCCAAGGTGGCCCGCCCCGACGAAACCGTTCTCCTCATCACCGGCGACGGCTCCATTCAAATGAACATCCAGGAGTTGGCCACCTGTCGCCAATTCCATATCCCGGTGAAAATTGCCATCCTGAACAACAATTATCTGGGTATGGTGCGTCAGTGGCAGGAAATCTTCTACGAGGGACGCTATTCCCATTCCCACATGGCCTTCGGTCCCGATTTCGTCAAACTGGCGGAAGCCTACGGTGCCGTCGGCCTGAGGGCTACCCGGCCCGAGGAGGTGGAACCCGTGATCAAAAAAGCCCTGGAAATCGATAATACAGTGGTCATGGATTTTCGTGTCGCCGAGGAATCCAATGTCTATCCCATGGTTCCCGCCGGCAAGGCGCTGAACGAAATGATTTTGCTCTAAGGTCAGGAGGGGTGCGAACCATGCGGCATGTCATTTCCGTATTGGTGGAAAATGAAGCGGGTGTATTGTCCAGGGTAGCGGGACTGTTTGCCGCCCGCGGTTTCAACATCGAATCCTTGACCGTGGCACCGGCAGGGGATGAACAGACGTCGCGCATCACCCTGGTGTCCGAGGGGGATGACGAAATCATCGAACAAATCATCAAACAATTGAACAAATTGATTCCCGTCATCCATGTGGTGGATCTTACCGAAGGTGCCCATGTGGAACGGGAATTGATGCTGGTTAAGGTGACGGCGGAAAAGGAGGTTCGCGCCGAAGTGCTGCGTATCGCCGATATCTTCCGTTCCCGGGTGGTGGATGCCACGCCCAACTCGTTCATGATCGAAGTGACCGGTGACGCCACCAAACTGGATGCCTGCCTGGAATTGCTCAAACCATTGGGTGTGATCGAACTGGTGCGAACCGGTCAGGTGGCGCTCAGTCGTGGCAATCGGGGCATGATTAAAAATTGATTTTTCCCAAACAACGAACCCAGGATTTTCAGGGAGTCTTAAGGCGATGAAGATTTTTTACGACCGGGATGCAGACCTGCAACATATCAAAAACCGCCAGGTGGCCGTGATCGGTTACGGCTCTCAGGGGCACGCCCATGCACAAAACTTGAAGGATTCCGGCGTCTCCGTGGTCGTGGGTCTCAGAGCGGGTTCGGATTCCTGGAAAAAGGCCGAGGGGGCCGGGTTGAAAGTCCTGGAAGTGCCGCAGGCGGTGGCCGCGGCCGATGTGGTCATGATCCTGGTGCCCGACGAACATCAGGCCAAACTCTATCGCCATGAGGTGGCACCCCATATGAAAAAAGGGGCGAGCCTGGCCTTTGCCCACGGATTCAATATCCATTTCGGTCAAATCGAACCCCCGAAGGATGTCGATGTCTTCCTGGCCGCACCCAAGGGGCCGGGACATCTGGTACGGGCGGAATACACCCGTGGCGGTGGCGTGCCCGCTTTGGTGGCCATCCACCAAAATGCCACGGGCAAGGCTTTCGACATCGCCCTGGCCTACGCCTCCGCCATTGGCGGCGGACGGGCCGGTATCATCGAAACCAGTTTTCGCGAGGAAACCGAAACCGATCTCTTCGGGGAACAGGCGGTGCTGTGCGGTGGTATCACGGCGTTGATCCAGGCGGGCTTTGAAACGTTGGTGGAAGCGGGTTATGCCCCGGAAATGGCGTACTTCGAATGTTTGCACGAAACCAAACTCATCGTCGATCTGATCTACGAAGGTGGTATCGCCAACATGCGCTATTCCATCTCCAATACTGCGGAATACGGTGATTTGACCCGGGGGCCCCGTGTCGTCGATGCCCGAACCAAAGCGGAAATGAAACGTATCCTCACCGAAATCCAGACCGGGGTGTTCGCCCGGGAGTGGATTCTGGAAAACCAGGCGGGTCGGCCACAATTCCAGGCATTGCGTCGTTTGGGAGCCTCCCATCCCATCGAAGAATTGGGCGCCAAACTGCGGGCGATGATGCCGTGGATTCAAAAGGGCAAACTGGTGGATCGCAGCAAAAACTGATCGTGCCACATCCCATTCCCCAACAAGGGACAATGTGACCAATTCCCGTGCGCAGGGAGAAAGTGAGGGCATCAAGATGGCTGGCAGAAGTCCCGTGGCCAAGGAGGGATGGCCTTTCATCCTGGGTTTCGCCCTGGTTTCCGTGTTGGCCAGCACCCTCCTGCCCACTTTGGGTTGTTGGCTGCCGTTTTGGGTGTTGACCCTTTGGTGCGTCTGGTTCTTTCGCGATCCGGAACGCACCATTCCCCGGGAATCCGGCATTGTGGTGGCACCAGCCGATGGTCGGGTGGTGGCTGTCGAAGAGGTTTTGCAAGCGCCATTGGGCATGGGACCGGCACGCAAAATCTCCATTTTCATGAATGTGTTCAGCGTCCATGTCAATCGTGTCCCCATGACGGGGGCGGTCACAGCGTTGCAATATCACCGCGGTCGGTTCCTCAATGCCGCCTTGGATAAAGCCTCGGTGGACAACGAACGGATGGAGATCATGCTGGAGGGGGGCGATACCCGTATCGTCTTCGTCCAGGTGGCCGGTTTGGTGGCACGGCGTATCATCTGTCGCCTGCAAAAAGGCGAACGCGTGGAACGTGGCAGCCGGTTCGGCTTGATCCGCTTCGGTTCGCGGGTCGATGTCTACCTGCCGCTCTCCGCCGGGATCGTCCCTACATTGGGTGAGACAACCAGGGCCGGGGAAACCATCCTCGCCCGGTTGCAGGAAGGGTGAAGGTCGTGGAGATGACCGGAAAAAGAACCGCCTATATTTTCCCAAGTCTCCTGACCACGGGGGGGATGTTCTTTGGCTTCTACGCCATCATGGCCGCCCTGACCGGGCAGTATGAACGCGGTGCCCTGGCCATTGTCGCTGCTGGTATCGTCGATGGTTTGGACGGACGGGTGGCGCGGGCGATGAACGCCACCAGTGCCTTCGGTAAGGAATACGATAGCCTGGCCGATTTCCTCTCCTTTGGCATCGCACCCGCAGTCCTGATTCATCAATGGGCGTTGGTTCCCTTCAATCGCGTCGGTTGGGCCGGGGCGTTTCTCTATGCCGTCTGCGGGGCGCTGCGGCTGGCGCGCTTCAATGTCCAACACTACGTCGGCGACGAACGGGTCTTCAAACGCTATTTCCAGGGACTGCCCATTCCCGCCGCCGCCGTCATTCTGGTGTCCACACTCCTGTTCCACGTGGAAATGGGCTGGGAACTGCCCAAGGCGACCGGCGGCGACATTGGCGCCTGGGCCTGGCTGCCCCTGATCCTGGTCTATGCCCTGGGCATCCTCATGGTCAGCAATATTCGCTTTCGCAGCATGAAGGATATGGATTGGCACAAATCCCGTCCATTCCTGACCCTGGTGGGCGTGGTGGTCTTTCTCGCCGTCTTGACCATTCATCTCGCGGTAACCCTGTTTCTGTTAAGCTGGTTCTATCTCGCCTCCGCGTTTCACAGCCATCGCGAATACCGGCAGCTTTTGGCAGAAGGCAAAGAGGTGGAAGAGGACGAAGTCAAAGATTTCACCGTATGATCTCTTAATTTTACTTTGTCACATTTCCAGTTCGGAGTTTGTGACTTCTGGATTCCCGCTTTCGCGGGAATGACCGTTAATTTTATCCAACGGATTTTCTGCTTCTTCATTCCCGCGAAAGCGGGAATCCAGAGTGTACGTTCCAATGTGACAAAGTAGAATTAAAGCAGCTTAAGGATTCGAGCCAAGCCATGCCTTCTGAGATGACGTTCGACCTGCGCTCCATCCAAGCCTCTGACTATTCCGCCTTGGCGGAATTTTGCGCCGCATTCCCCAAAAAAACCCGTCCGGTTGCCTTTTGGCGACAGCGGTTTTTCTTCTGGTGGGAGGAGAATCCCAGTTTTTCCCCTGATTTCCCCAGGGGATGCGTGTTGCTTGCCGGGGCAACCATCGTCGGCATGTTTGCCTTGATCCCATCGCGGATCGTCTACCAAACCGGGGAAAGAGTGGCGGCCAACATGTCCTGTTGGCGGGTGTTGCCGGAAGGCCGCAAATACAGCATGAAAATGTTCATGGCCCTGATGGACTTTGCCGCTCCCTATCCCCTACTGAATACCACACCGACCAAAGAGGTGGAGGCCATCCTGAAACGGGTGCCCTTTGTCCACTTTTCCAGGGGGGTGACTGCGGAAAGTGTGTTTATACGAAGCTTTGCCGGTGCTTCTTTGTGGTCTTCGCTCAAAAACATTGTCCGTATGTACAACAATTGGCAAACATCCCCCGGTCGATTGCATGCCGTACTGCGACCGTTCCGGAATTATTCCCGACAAATGCTCGGATTTCACCAAGCGCGGCGAACCCGGGGGGAGTTGTCAACGGTGAGCACACCGGATGCCGAATTCGATCGCTTGTGGCAGCGCACCCGGCAGCGCCATTCCTTCACCAACGTCCGTGCCGCCCAGGATTTGCGCTGGTTCTTACAACAAAACCCGAAACGTCACCCCATCGATCTGCTGGTCCATCGCCGGCAGGGGGAACTGGTGGCGTTTGGTTTGTTCACCGTCAGGTCCACCCACCACTGGCCAGACAAGGAAAGTTATTATATGCTGGATGTCTGGTCCGCACCCCCGGACCGGGAAAACCTGATGCCTTTGTTGTGTCATGCTTCCGATGAGGCCCGCAAACGTGGCATACCGGTGCTGCGCATGCCGCACTATCACCCTGTTATGGCCGCTTTGTTACAAGAAATGACGATCAGCCGCGAAATCCCCGCCATGTCCGGTTATTATTTCCCTCCCAAGGGTGGCCAGCCGATAGCGGACAATGGTTTTTATTGCAGTCAAAATGTGGGTGATTGGGGTCTTTAGAGATGGGACGAGATTGAAGGAATCATCCCAGTTTGGCCCTGATCAGCGTCAACAGATCACCCACCGATCCCACTTTGACCAGCTCATCCAGGCTGAAGGTGCAGCCAAACGCCTGCTCGGTAGCGGTGATCAAGGCCATATGACTGATGCTGTCCCAGGCCGGGATCTCCTCCAGGGACAAGGTTGCGGTGACGATCAGGCCATCGTCCTGGAATACCTGGTGCATGATGGGTTGCAAGCGTTGCAGGATGTCTTCGGGTGTCATGGGGGGAACCTTTCGTGAAATGGCCGATCAACGTCCCTGGTTCAAGGTACCGATCCGAATCGCTTCCGGCCATTGATCCGGGTTGGTGCCATACTGGGCCAGTAGGGCGAATGCCAGACGCTCCAGGCCCACGCCGATACAACCGGAATGGGCCGGGGTACCATCGGGCAGGGTGATGTGCAGGCTGTTGCCAAAGAAATCCATGTGATAATTGCGGGAGCCAACACTCAAAGTGCCCTCTTTGAAAGGCAAAGATGCCCGGTATTCCTGTTTCAAGTCATAAATCTGTTGAAAGCTTGCCTGCACACCGAATTCCCGGACGAAAAAGGGATCGTTGGCGTTTTCCAGGCGGTAATGAACACCCCAGCCCTGCAACAAGCGGCTGACCTCCATGCCGACACGGTGCAAACACTCTTTGACCTGTTGACCGCTGCCGACGAAAATCACCTCCCACATGGTGAAGTTCCAGAGTCGTTCCAGGGAGTGCATGTTGATGGATTCGTAGCGGAAGCATTGCCCCTGGGCGGTGGCGATCATCGGTGAATGCGGCAGTGTTTTGTCGGCCAGCATGAGGTAATAATTGTGGCAAACGGTGGGGGAGAGTAAATTTTTGATCGGGGCGAATGAATGTTCGGGTATGGCGAGCGCATTCTCCCGCATGCGACACTCTTTGGCGAATTTTTCAATGATTTCCAAGTCTTCCTGCAAATGGGCCACGAAGCCGAGGGAGTGGGGGAAATTTTTGAAATAGTGAATCCTGGCAAAGAATTGGGCGGGGATCAGGGCGGGGAAACGGTAGCAATGCCCCCCCTGGGCAAAACCCAGGCGAAACAAGTGTTCTTCAAAGTAGCGGCACAGGGCGGCAACCAATGGACCCAGGGAAAACAAACCATCCCCGGTCTGGGTGATATGCCCCTCCCTGAGCAGCAGGGGTGTGGGATCCTCGCGGCAGGATAGGGGGGAATCACCCCATTCTTCAAGAATTTTTTTCGGTGGTTCCCGCGTGGTGGCCACCAAAAGGGCAATGCAGCGCTGCACCTTGGACTGGAGCGCCTCTGTTTCCGCATCGCTCGGGGTGCGGCGCAGCTGCAAGCACAAGTCACCCTGGTCAACCACCGTGACCTGCGTGATCAGGGGATCGACGTAGGCCAGTTTGGCGACCACCTCCGGGAGGAGAAAGGGTGGGATGGTAACGCCAGGATGTACAGTGTATATTGGATGCGGCATGGTCACTCTCCCTTGTATGTGCCACCAGCATATTTTATCTGCCATTCATCTGCAAGAAGAGAGACATCTTTCCTCCCATGAATCAGGAAGAACTCACCTTCGATATCATTGTTGTCGGTGCCGGTCCGGCGGGGCTGGCAACGGCCATTCACCTGGCAGAACTTTTCCGCCGTCAAGGTCAAGAGCGCACGATTTGCCTCCTGGACAAAGGGGCGCATCCCGGTGCCCACATCCTGTCCGGGGCTGTCATGGACCCGAAAGGTCTGGATCTTTTGTTGCCCGACTGGCGCCATACCATCCCAACGGATACCACCCCGGTCACTCAGGAACACTTGTTCTTTTTGAGTCGCACCAAGGCCCACGCCCTGCCCCATTGCAACGTGATGCGCAATCAAGGGTGTCTCATCGTCCGCCTTGGTCCCTTGTGCCAGGGACTCAGCCGTCGTGCCGAAGACCTCGGGGTGCAGATCTTTCATGGTTTTCCAGCGGTGGAACCCGTTTGGGATCACCATGGGAACCTTCAAGGGGTTGTCACGGCGGATGTCGGACGGAACGCCCAGGGTGTGCCCGGCAGGCATTTTCAACCCGGGGTGCGACTCCTGGCACCCATCACCGTGATTGCCGAAGGGGCACGCGGCCATCTGGCTACACGGTTGATCCGGCATTTCCAACTGGATCGTCACCGGGCACCACAACAGTATGCCCTGGGTCTCAAAGAAATTTGGGAAATCGAACCCCATCAATCCAAACCCGGAGCCATCCTGCATGCGCTGGGCTGGCCCCTGGCCCCGGATTGTCATGGGGGGGGATTTCTTTATCACGTGCGACCCGGACGCCTGGATCTGGGATTGGTGGTGCATTTGTCCTACCGCAACCCGCAAACCGATCCCTTCCGACTGCTGCAATGCTGGAAAACCCATCCCTGGTTGCGCGCCATCCTCGCTGGCGGACGCCCCCTGGAAGCCGGGGCCAGGGTTTTGGTGACCGGGGGGCTGCAAGCATTGCCCAACACCAGTTTTCCCGGGGGCTTGCTGGTGGGGGATGCGGCGGGATTGTTGGATGGCGCCCGCATGAAAGGGATCCATCAAGCCTTGCTCTCAGGCATCGCTGCCGCCAGGGCGATCCATGCGTTCCCAACGGATTGGCGGCAATCGGGCTTGCTTTACGGTCGTGAATTGGAATCGTTGGTCTTGCCCGACCTGAGGCATGCCCGAAATGTACAACCCGGTCTGGGTCGCGGGTTGTGGCTGGGGATGGCGCATGGTTTTTTCGACCAGAAAATTGTTCGGGGACGCGCCTTGTGGACCTGGCGTCACCGGCTTGCAGACCGGGAAAAACTGCGCCACGCCAAGCCAACGCCGCCTCAGCCCCCTTGTCAGGGCGACACGGTTCTGGATCGTGATCGGTTTCTTTTTCTGGCCGGGGTGCGGCATCGTGAGGGTCAACCGGGTCATATCCAGGTGACCCGCACCCCGGATGCCCTGGCACACCATATCCGGCAGTTCGACGCCCCCGAACGATACTACTGTCCCGCAGGCGTTTTTTCCCTGACCGGTGCTTCCCACGCACCAACGATGCGCCTCAGTCCCCACCGCTGTCTGCATTGTCAAACCTGCTCGATCAAGGATCCCGATGACGCCATTCTTTGGAGTCCTCCCGAAGGGGGGAGTGGTCCCCAGTATCGCACCATGTAACAGGCGACAAGCGTGTCACACCTTGTCCGAGAAAATATCGTCCAGCGTTTGGGCATCCACAAATCGCAGGCTCCACTCTTCCAGGGAGGGTTGATCAGCCTTGGCAATCTTTTCACGCACCCACTCAGGTAGGATGCCGAAGCGGCGTTGCAATTGGCGGGTCAGCATTTTGGCTTCACCTATCTGTTCACCTTCCTGTAATTTTTGTTCCAGGCGATGCCCAAGCCTTGGCAGGGAAAACAGTTCTTCTTCCGGTGTTGTATCCACCATCGACGCGAACCATTTCTTCCCGAGCTGAATGACATACTCGGGCGTGATCCCTTCCATTTCTGGACTATTCAAGGAGCTTTTCATTTTCAACCTCCATAAACCGACAAAAATTTGGCCAAATGCTGCGGAAAGATTGAACAACCCGGTGTGTTCGATCGTCTCGAACGCTTTTTTTTGCTCGCTTTGACGACTGGCAAAGCATTTTAATGGGGCATTGTGAACCTCGTCCGTCAATTCGTTCAGAAAGATCAAACGAACAACGCCACCCCAAATGGGCATGCTCTCATAGACCCCCAACGGCCCTACAGGTTTGAATGCGTATCGTGCCAGGAACTCTTTCTGTGATGTTTTAGAACTGATGATAACGCTCCGCAGTTGGTGTCGCTGCAATTTCATGGCGTCCAGATACAAGGCATCGTACATTGAAAGCCATGTGAGCGTTTTTTCGTTTAAACTTTCGGTTATTTTCAATTCGAGCAGAATGTGGTCCGCATCCAGATCGCGCAGCCCATCGGCCAAGCGGTAACGTTGTTCATCCGTCCAGCCATTGTTTCCAACTATCCTGCGCTGAATCAAAATGAGATCCGCTACGGGTGGTGCGGGAACGACAGGGACTTCCATGCGCACTTCGATGCCGACGGGTTCCAGCAACACTTTCAGCATCTCCCCGACCAAACGGTGCCAATGGGTTTTTTCGTCACTCCCTTTCAATGCGATTGTTGCCCTCCTTAAGATATGGGATTGGTGGTGCGTGAGGGGTCAGCGCTTCCCATTATTGTACCATGAACAGGCGATAAGCGTGTCACACCTTGTCCGAGAAAATATCGTCCAGCGTTTGGCAATCCAATATTCGCAGGCTCCACTC
The DNA here is from genome assembly GCA_002753515.1 of Magnetococcales bacterium. Taxonomy (GTDB): domain Bacteria; phylum Pseudomonadota; class Magnetococcia; order Magnetococcales; family UBA8363; genus UBA8363. The sequence goes on along the minus strand of PEAK01000033.1, from coordinate 11,996 downwards.
TTCCAGGGAGGGTTGATCAGCCTTGGCAATCTTTTCACGCACCCACTCAGGTAGGATGCCGAAGCGGCGTTGCAACAGGCGGGTCAGCATTTTGGCTTCACCTATCTGTTCGCCTTCCTGTAGCATTTGTTCCAGGCGATGCCCAAGCCTTGGCAGGGAAAACAGTTCTTCTTCCGGTGTTGTATCCACCATTGACGCGAACCATTTTTTCCCGAGCTGAATAACATACTCGGGCGTGATCCCCTCCATCTCTGGACTATCCAAGGTGTTCTTCATTCTCAACCTCCATAAACCGATAAAAATTTGGCCAAATGCTGCGGAAAGATTGAACAACCCGGTGTGTTCGATCGTCTCGAACGCTTTTCTTTGCTCGCTTTGACGACTGGCAAAGCATTTTAATGGGGCATTGTGAACCTCGTCCGTCAATTCGTTCAGAAAGATCAAACGAACAACGCCACCCCAAATGGGCATGCTCTCATAGACCCCCAACGGCCCTACAGGTTTGAATGCGTATCGTGCCAGGAACTCTTTCTGTGATGTTTTAGAACTGATGATAACGCTCCGCAGTTGGTGTCGCTGCAATTTCATGGCGTCCAGATACAAGGCATCGTACATTGAAAGCCATGTGAGCGTTTTTTCGTTTAAACTTTCGGTTATTTTCAATTCGAGCAGAATGTGGTCCGCATCCAGATCGCGCAGCCCATCGGCCAAGCGGTAACGTTGTTCATCCGTCCAGCCATTGTTTCCAACTATCCTGCGCTGAATCAAAATGAGATCCGCTACGGGTGGTGCGGGAACGACAGGGACTTCCATGCGCACTTCGATGCCGACGGGTTCCAGCAACACTTTCAGCATCTCCCCGACCAAACGGTGCCAATGGGTTTTTTCGTCACTCCCTTTCAATGCGATTGTTGCCCTCCTTTAAGATATGGGATTGGTGGTGCGTGAGGGGTCAATGCTTCCCATTATTGTACCATGAACAGGCGACAAGCGTGTCACGCCTTGTCCGAGAAAATATCGTCCAGCGTTTGGGCATCCACAAATCTCAGGCTCCACTCTTCCAGGGAGGGTTGATCAGCCTTGGCAATCTTTTCACGCACCCACTCAGGTAGGATGCCGAAGCGGCGTTGCAACTGGCGGGTTAGGACGGCGATTTCACCTTCCCGATGTTCTTGAACCAGGCGATGCCCAAGCCTTGGCAGGGAAAACAGTTCTTCTTCCGGTGTTGTATCCACCATCGACGCGAACCATTTCTTCCCGAGCTGAATGACATACTCGGGCGTGATCCCCTCCATCTCTGGGCTATCCAAGGTGTTCTTCATTCTCAACCTCCATAAACCGATAAAAATGCCGCTGCAATTTCATGGCATCCAAATACAAGGCATCGTACATTGAAAGCCATGAGAGCGTTTTTTCGTTCAAACTTTCGGTTATTTTCAATTCGAGCAGAATATGGTCCGCATCCAGATCGCGCAGCCCATCGGCCAAGCGGTAACGTTGTTCATCCGTCCAGCCATTGTTTCCAACTATCCTGCGCTGAATCAAAATGAGATCCGCTACGGGTGGTGCGGGAACGACAGGGACTTCCATGCGCACTTCGATGCCGACGGGTTCCAGCAACACTTTCAGCATTTCACCGACCAAACGGTGCCAATGGGTTTTTTCGTCACTCCCTTTCAATGCGATTGTTGCCCTCCCTTCCGGCCATGCGGAACACTCCCCTCCTAACCTAAGGATTGTCCCGGATTTCACCCTTTGAAGTCTACAACAATTCGTTGGCTTGACGGCTCTCGAAATCAGGTGGCGTGCGCCCATGGAAAGGGGCGTGTTCGAGACTGGCAGGGAAGCCGTTATCCCGTTTTGGGGCTACCATTTTTTTTACACCTGCGTTACAATCCCACCCCGTCATTGTTTCGATCGTTCGGAGTGGTGTTGTCTTTCGTCGGCCCGGGATCAATTTGGCTCATCCGTACTTTTTTAAAGAGGCCCATGGCACAGGATACCCCTTACATGGAACCCAGGTTTGGCCTGTCCGATAAGGATTTCAATCGGCTGGCCAAGTTTATCCAGAGCGAGTGCGGCATTCAAATGCCCCCCTCGAAAAAATCCTTGGTGACCGCCCGCCTGCAAAAGCGTCTGCGTCTGCTCAAAATGGATTCCTTTACCGAATATGTCGATTGGGTACTCGATCCCAGCGCCGCCGGGCAGGAATTGATCAATTTCATCGATATCATCACCACCAATAAAACCGATTTCTTTCGTGAGCCCGGACATTTCGATTACATGACCAAGGAAGCGCTTCCGGAATTGCTCCGAAGGCAACAGGCGGGACTGCGCCGTCCGGTGCAAATCTGGTCGGCCCCCTGTTCCACCGGCGAAGAGCCCTATACCATGGCCATCGTCCTCCTGGAATTTGCCGCCAATCAGCGTTTGACACCCTACAAAGCGCAAATATTGGGAACCGATCTTTCCACCCGGGCGCTGAAGCATGCCCAGGACGCCATCTACGACATGGACCGGGTCGCCACCTTGCCCACCGCGATCAAGAAAAAATATATGCTGCGTGGTCGCGATCCGGCCAAACCCAAAGTGCGTATGGGACAGGAACTGCGGCAGATGGTCCGTTTCCAGCACCTGAATTTCATGGATGCCACGTATAATGTGACACAGACCATGGATATCATTTTTTGCCGCAATTGCCTGATTTATTTTGATCGGCCCACAACTGAGGCCATCGTCAATAAATTGTGTCGGCACTTGGCCCCGGAAGGGTATTTTTTCGTCGGCCATTCGGAAACACTTAACAACCTGAAAGTACCCCTGGTTCAGGTCGCCCCTACAATCTATCAACGCCCCAACAAAGGGTGACGCCCTGACTCCCCCCCTCACCGATCCCCGTCTGTGGCCGACACCGTGTTTGGGCAGTGGCGGCACCCGCCTGCTCGGGATTTTTGGCGATCCCATCGCCCATTCCCTTTCCCCGGTTATCCACAATCTGTCATGTAACCTGTTGGGATTGGATTATCGCTATCTGCCGTTTCATGTGGTGCCGGAACGATTGCCCAGTGCTTTGCAAAGCTTTCGCAACCTGGGTGGGATTGGCTTCAATGCGACCATTCCCCACAAAGAAGCCCTGTTGCCCCTGATGGACGAACTCACCCCCGAAGCCCGGCGCATTGGTGCCGTCAACACCGTCATCTGTCAGGAGCGACTCATTGGCCACAATACCGATGCCTATGGTTTTTTGGCAGCCCTTCAAGAGGTGCGCCCCGATTTGCCGGATGGTCATCATGTATTGGTGTTGGGGGCGGGTGGTGCCGCACGCAGTGTGGTGTCGGCCTTGCTGGACACGGGTTGTCAGACCCTGTTCCTGGCCAATCGCACCCTTGGTCGGGCGGAAGCCCTGGCGCAATTTTTCGCCCCCCATGATCCCGGGCATCGTATTCGACCCATGCCCCTGGATGTTGATCGGCTGCCCTGGGAAACGATCACCTTGTTGGTGAATACCACCTCGTTGGGTATTCATGGTGAGGCTTCCCTGCCGGTGGCGTGGCACCGACTCCCTGATGATGCTTTTGTTTATGACATCGTTTACGGTCCCCGGGATACCCCTTTGACCCGTTTGGCCCTGAGCCATCACCGACAATCCATGGATGGGCTGGGCATGTTGATCCATCAGGCCGCTGCGGCTTTCACCCTTTGGACCAACCATGAGATGCCCGTGGCCATGGTCCGATCCTTTTTGTCGCGATCACGGGACGGACACTCCCTGGATGGTGTGGGGGGGGGAATCCGGATGATGCATGACCTGGAAGGTTAAGGTATACTCATGGAAGGCATTGGGATCCACATCCCGTGCCAATCATGTACGTCAGCCAGAGCCCATGCCGGACCAGATGCCAATCCGGAGAAAATCGCGCCATACGCCAATACCCTCGGGAAGAAACGGGAAGATCCCGGCTATGGCCAGATAGACCACCAGGGTGGGGAGGAGATCCTGACTCCTGAGCTTCAATGCGCTCCCCAGGGAGTGGCGGATGCCGGTGATACCGAACGGATTCAGGCTGGCGAACTCGTCCAAGAGCAGGTGGAGCAGGTAACCCAGCCCCAAGAATCCGCCCCCCAACCAGGACGAACGATTGGACCAGCCGAACAGGTGATACAAGAGCATCACCGTGGCAAGGCTTGCCAGGAGAGCGGCCGGCAACGAATGGAAAATACCGCGATGGGTTGTCAGTTGGGTGATCAACGCAAAGACAACCCACTTGCAAAAAAGATAGCACCCCAGCCACAAAAGGATCAGTTCCATACCGGTGCGTTGTTGGCTCTGACTGAACATGACCAGGAAGGAGAGGATGACAGCGACGATGGTCAGGAACGTTGCGAGCAGGGTGGAATTATCCGCATCCACATCGGGCAGCAAACCACCGAGTGTTGTCAAAAAAAATCCTGTGATCACGCCATAGGGCTCCAACAGATGTTCTTTGAGCAACAGGGTACCCACCACCCCACCGGCAACGGCGGCAGTGATACAGTGAACCTTAAAGTTGGCCATGGGCGTTATACCGAGGCTTCCTTGATTTTGGCGACCGTGTACACCTGGATAGCGGGTTGATGCCGCCAACAGTCGCCATGCAATCCGGCTTTCTGGCACAGATGCGTCAAGAAGGTTATTTTATCGGGCAATTGCTCCCAAACCTGGGGAAGGAAGGTGGCACGCCGTCCCGCCTGTGACAAGATCACCCCATGCTCACCCACTTTGAGTTTGTTCAACAAATCTTCGGTATTGACGTAGTGCAGGGGCACTGCCGGGGTGAGAATGGAAATTTCCAGATTGGTTTCGTCCAATTCCTGGCGCAGCAGCGGGCGGAAGCGGGGATCCCGAATGGCTGCACCCTCGGCGTTGTCCAATAGATCGTCCAACAAACTGCGATGCGCTTCCAGGGAACCGATGCACCCCCGGAGACGCCCTTTCTTGGTCAGGGTGACGAAACAGGCCCCGGTTTGGGCCAACTCGGGACAGGATTGCAACCATTTATTTTTATCGATCGTCCCCGGTTGGCCCGCCAACAAGCCTTCCAGATGTCTCCGGGCCAGTTGCGGCAATTGCTCCCAAACAGGAGTCGCGGGTGATTGTTTCGTGTTGCTCATGGTGGTCGAGATTTCCGAAAATTGTGGGTGGAACACATAACTGGCGTAGCCGACGACCCGATCTTTGCTGCCGGCGGTATCCCCCGAATTGCGATAGTCCAGCAACTCTGAGCGCCAGCGGTGGCGCCGACTCAATTCCAACAGGGCGGCAATACCTTTGGAACCACAGGCATCACACTGTTCCACACTCTTTGGATTGCCGGTGGCAATGGCAGCACAGATTTTCTCATCCAAAAGCTTGGCCTTGTCATAATCGAAATAATGCGAAAGATCGGTGGACACGATCACCAGGTCCCGGGGCTGCCAAACCCGTGACAGGATATCGGCCAGGTGTCCGCCGCTGATATCGCCATAGACCATGGGGACCAAACGAAAATGCATCAGTGTTTCCTGGAGGAACGGCAAGTGGACTTCCACAGCATGTTCTTTTTCGTGGGAAGCGTTCCCCCGGGTCACATCGGGTAATTGCGCCAAACGTGCCGTTGTTTCCTGATCAATGGGAACCTCACCCAAAGGGGTGGCGTAAGCTGCGTAATGACCAACCGATACGCCATCCTGATAGACCCGATGACTGGGTGCCAGGATAAAGACCCGTTGCGGTTCCCGGGCGGGTTGCAGGTGATGGTAGGCGTGGGCTGCGGTCAGACCGGAGTATACATAACCTGCGTGTGGGACCACCAGGGCCAGGGGGGGCTGTGATGAACGCGGCGATTGAACCTGATCGAGAAATCGATGGATCATGGTTTTTAAGGCTCTCTGATCCTTGGGATAAAAGGATCCCGCAACTGCGGCTTGCCTGACCATGTCGCCCATGAGATCGCCTCCTTGGTTCCGGTGTTGCAACCAGCGTCACTCCAAGATGCCATTGTAGCGGAAAATGATACAAAGCGCCTTTCCCGCTCGCATCACGTTTTATCCGAAAAAACATCGTCCAATGACGATGCATCAACAAATCTGAGACTCCACTCCTCCAGTGAAGGCAAATCCGCTTTGGCAATTTTTTCGTTGGCCCAGTCGGGTACGGTACCGAAGCGCCGTTGTAACTGGCGAGTCAATATCATGGCCTCACCTTTTTTCACGCCGCGTTTTTCCCCGATTCGTTCCACACTTGAAATGTACGGCATTTTCTGGTTCTCCTCAAAAATGACAATCTCCGAGAACAATCGATCATCCAGTTCTTCCGGCAGATGCAGCACCCAGTCGATGAAACGAAAAAGATCGATAACCCGCTGGCGGCTATAACCTTGTTGATACAACCTGCGAAGCAAACGCCGTTTTTCTTGATAGCGATCCCCGCTCCGATGCCTGGTTTCCTTCGCCTGCCGATGCGCCAACGTCACAATGGCGAAAGGATTGGTGGATCGTTCCAGGTCGTATTCCGAATAATCCAACAACTTGATCGCAGTGAACTGATAACTCTGCTTCGTTCCCCAAAGATTGTAACCGAACTCCGTTGGTCGCCAACCTTCCTCTTCGTCTGCCAGGATGGCCAAGCCGATCACCGGCACCTGGTACAAATCATACGCCCGGTATTGGTAGACATACATCCCTTCGGCAAAGTTCGTCTTGCGATCACCCTGAATTTCGATATGGATCAAAACCCATAGCTCAACACCACCACGCCGCCACACTTTGACGAGCTTGTCCATGCGTCGGTCGCCGATGCTGGCTTCACGGGTGATGCGGGACAACTCCTTGTCAAGAAATTCGAATCCCCGTTCCCAGTCGATACCGTCAAATGCCTCCTGGAGAAAAAATTCCAGGAACTCGGGGAAATACGCTTCCAGGATATCTTTCCATGGGGCATCAAATTCATCGTTGGAACGGTGTTCATCCTTTGTTTCCAAACCGATCCCCCCCTCGGTCACATCACCCCTTGTCCGAAAAAACATCGTCCAATGACGATGCATCAACAAATCTGAGACTCCACTCCTCCAGAGAAGGTAAATCCGCTTTGGCAATTTTTTCGTTGGCCCAGTCGGGTACGGTACCGAAGCGCCGTTGCAACATCCGGGTCAGCATGGTGGCTTCACCTTTTTTCACGCCCCGTTTTTCCCCGATTCGTTCCACACTTGAAATGTACGGCATTTTCTGGTTCTCCTCAAAAATGACAATCTCCGAGAACAATCGATCATCCAGTTCTTCCGGCAGATGCAGCACCCCGTCGATGAAACGAAACAAATCGATCACCTGCTGGCGGCTATAACCTTGTTGATACAACCTGCGAATCAAACGCCGTTTTTCTTGATAGCGATCCCCGGTCCGATGCTTGGTTTTTTTCGCCTGCCGATGCGCCAACGTCACAATGGCAAAAGGATTGGTGGATTGTTCCAACGCGTATTCCGAATAATCCAACAACTTGATCGCAGTAAACTGATAACTCTGCCGCGTCCCCCAAAGGGTATAACTGAACTCGCTCGGTCGCCAACCGTCCTCTTCGTCTGCCAGTATGGCCAAGCCGACCACCGGCACCTGGTACAAATCATACGCCCGGTATTGGTAGACATACATCCCTTCGGCAAAGTTCGTCTTGCGATCACCCTGAATTTCAATATGGATCAAGACCCATAGCTCAACACCATCACGACGCCACACTTTGACGAGTTTGTCCATGCGTCGGTCACCGATGCTGGCCGCACGGGTGATGCGGGACAACTCCTTGTCAAGAAACTCAAATCCCCGTTCCCAATCGATACCGTCAAAGGCCTCCTGGAGGAAAAATTCCAGGAACTCGGGGAAATACGCTTCCAGGATATCTTTCCATGGGGCATCAAATTCATCGTTGGAACGGTAGTCATCCTTTGTTTCCAAACCGATCCCCTCCCCTTCGTCACGTCACCCCTTGTCCGAAAAAACATCGTCCAATGATTGGGCGTCGAAAATACGAAGGCTCCAATTTTCCAGCGAAGGCAAATCCGCTTTGGCAATTTTTTCGTTGGCCCAGTCGGGTACGCTACCGAAGCGCCGTTGTAACAACCGGGTCAGCATAGTGGCCTCACCTTTTTTCACGCCGCGTTTTTCCAAGAACCGTTCCATACTTGAAATATAAGGCATTTTCTGACTCTCCTCGAAAACGACAATTTCTTCGTTCAATCGATCATCCAGCTCTTCCGGCAGATGCAGCACCCAGTCGATGAAACGAAACAAATCGATCACGTGCTGGCGGCTATAACCTTGTTGATACAACCTGCGAATCAAACGCCGTTTTTCTTGATAGCGATCCCCGCTCCGATGCTTGGTTTTTTTCGCCTGCCGATGCGCCAACGTCACAATGGCAAAAGGATTGGTGGATTGTTCCAACGCGTATTCCGAATAATCCAACAACTTGATCGCAGTAAACTGATAACTCTGCCGCGTCCCCCAAAGGGTATAACTGAACTCGCTCGGTCGCCAACCGTCCTCTTCGTCTGCCAGTATGGCCAAGCCGACCACCGGCACCTGGTACAAATCATACGCCCGGTATTGGTAGACATACATCCCTTCGGCAAAGTTCGTCTTGCGATCACCCTGAATTTCAATATGGATCAAGACCCATAGCTCAACACCATCACGACGCCACACTTTGACGAGTTTGTCCATGCGTCGGTCACCGATGCTGGCCGCACGGGTGATGCGGGACAACTCCTTGTCAAGAAACTCAAATCCCCGTTCCCAATCGATACCGTCAAAGGCCTCCTGGAGGAAAAATTCCAGGAACTCGGGGAAATACGCTTCCAGGATATCTTTCCATGGGGCATCAAATTCATCGTTGGAACGGTAGTCATCCTTTGTTTCCAAACCGATCCCCTCCCCTTCGTCACGTCACCCCTTGTCCGAAAAAACATCGTCCAATGATTGGGCGTCGAAAATACGAAGGCTCCAATTTTCCAGCGAAGGCAAATCCGCTTTGGCAATTTTTTCATTGGCCCAGTCGGGTACGGTACCGAAGCGCCGTTGTAACAACCGGGTCAGCATGGTGGCCTCACCTTTTTTCACACCCCGTTTTTCCCCTATCCGTTCCACACTCGAAATGTACGGCATTTTCTGATTCTCCTCAAAAATGACAATCTCCGAGAGCAATCGATCATCCAGCTCTTCCGGCAGATGCAGCACCCAGTCGATGAAACGAAACAAATCGATCACCTGCTGGCGGCTATAACCCTGTTGATACAACCTGCGAAGCAAACGCCGTTTCTCTTGATAGCGATCCCCGGTCCGATGCCTGGTTTTTTTCGCCTGCCGATGCGCCAACGTCACAATGGCAAAAGGATTGGTAGATTGTTCCAACGCGTATTCCGAATAATCCAACAACTTGATCGCAGTAAACCGATAACTCTGCTTCGTTCCCCAAAGGGTATAACTGAACTCGGTCGGTCGCCAACCTTCCTCTTCGTCTGCCAGTATGGCCAAGCCAACCACCGGCACCTGATACAAATCATACGCCCGGTATTGGTAGACATACATGCCTTCGGCAAAGTTCGTCTTGCGATCACCCTGAATTTCAATATGGATCAAGACCCATAGCTCAACACCATCACGACGCCACACTTTGACGAGTTTGTCCATGCGTCGGTCACCGATGCTGGCCGCACGGGTGATGCGGGACAACTCCTTGTCAAGAAACTCGAATCCCCGTTCCCAGTCGATACCGTCAAAGGCCTCCTGGAGAAAAAATTCCAGGAACTCAGGAAAATACGATTCCAGGATATCTTTCCATGGGGCATCAAATTCATCGTTGGAACGGTAGTCATCCTTTGTTTCCAAACCGATCCCCTCCCCTTGGCCACATCATCCCTTGTCCGAAAAAACATCGTCCAGTGACGATGCATCAACAAATCGGAGACTCCACTCCTCCAGAGAAGGCAAATCCGCTTTGGCAATTTTTTCGTTGGCCCAGTCGGGTACGGTACCGAAGCGCCGTTGCAACTGGCGAGTCAATATCATGGCCTCACCTTTTTTCACGCCGCGTTTTTCCAAAAACCGTTCCATGCTTGAAATATAAGGCATTTTCTGGCTCTCCTCGAATACGACAATTTCTTCGTTCAATCGATCATCCAGTTCTTCCGGCAGGTGCAGCACCCAGTCAATGAAACGAAACAAATCGATCACGTGCTGGCGGCTATAACCTTGTTGATACAACCTGCGAATCAAACGCCGTTTTTCTTGATAGCGATCCTCGGTCCGATGCTTGGTTTTTTTCGCCTGCCGATGCGCCAACGTCACAATGGCAAAAGGATTGGTAGATTGTTCCAACGCGTATTCCGAATAATCCAACAACTTGATTGCAGTAAACTGATAACTCTGCCGCGTCCCCCAAAGGGTATAACTGAACTCGCTCGGTCGCCAACTGTCCTCTTCATCTGCCAGTATGGCCAAACCGACCACAGGCACCTGGTACAAATCATACGCCCGGTATTGGTAGACATACATGCCTTCGGCAAAGTTCGTCTTTCGATCACCCTGAATTTCAATATGGATCAAAACCCATAGCTCAACACCATCACGACGCCACACTTTGACAAGTTTGTCCATGCGTCGGTCACCGATGCTGGCCGCACGGGTGATGCGGGACAACTCCTTGTCAAGAAACTCAAATCCCCGTTCCCAATCGATACCGTCAAAGGCCTCCTGGAGGAAAAATTCAAGGAACTCAGGGAAATACGATTCCAGGATATCTTTCCATGGGGCGTCAAATTCATCGTTGGAATGGTGTTCTTCCATTCAATATCGATTCCCTTGCATTTTTCCACGCCCTGCCCCAAGCACCTGTATGGCTTCAAGGATTGTCCAGGAATTCGACCTTCCCGTCCAATGAAATCCATCGGGATAATCTCGTAGTGCGCCTGAAATGGGGTCGAATGAGAAAACAGAAAGGGAGGGGATTGATTACAGACCCTGATGTCCGGTTGCCAACAATGTGACAACTATAACAACCAAATCCCGGATAAGAAGACTTGCCAGCATAAAAAAATGCGTCTGATAGGAATCCACGGGCACGGCTACACATCCACCTGGAATCATGCCTGCCTATTTGTCACGGACGACACGAAAGCCCAAATTAGTACCCCTATTGTCTGGACTGGCGTAACTACGGGCTGTGGAACGAATGAAAACAGGGGCCAGATCCCATCCACCACCACGATTCACCCTGTATACACCCCCTGACGGGCCATGGGGATTTTCCGGTGCGGAGCGGGCATAATAACCATCTTCATGCCAATCTTCCACCCACTCCGATACATTGCCACTCATATCATAAATGCCGAGACCATTGGGGGCTTTGGTACCCACCTTGTGGGGTACCCCTTCGCTATTGTTGGCCACCCAACCCAAAAGGGCAGGATCATTCCCGCCACAAAATTTTTCCGACTTTCCCCCACTTCGGCAGGCGTATTCCCACTCCGCTTCAGTGGGAATACGATAAGTTTCTTTTTCACTCTTATCTTTGTTCATCTTTCTAAGAAACTCATGAACTTCTGCCCACGAAACACCGGTCACGGGACACGCATCACCACATTGCTTGGAAATTAAAGCTGGTGGATCCATCCCCATCACCTTCCGCCACTCCCCCTGTGTAACCTCGTATTTTCCAATCCACAATTCTGTTACCGCAACCAAATGTGAAGGCTTTTCATTATCTGCACAGTCCGTTTGCCATGGGCCACACCCCATCTCAAACTTTCCACCCGGGACTTTAACAAATTCCATGTCAAAAACAGGTTCCTTACAAACCACACTCCTGAAGCGGAATGTGTCAATGAAAATGGGACACTTTCTGTTCAAAAATTACTGTAGCACCCAGTGTTCATTAACAGCAGGTTCCGCCCTTCGGGCGGGAGTTTTTAGGCATGACAGGATCTATCATC
>PEAK01000003.1 GCA_002753515.1 Magnetococcales bacterium | reverse complement strand
GAAAAGAAAAAAAAGAGGGAAGAAAAAAGATTTCTTTATCTGATTTTTTGAAGAAGAGAAGAAGATCCCACTCGCATTTTCAAGCCGGTGGTGTTCCTACAGTTCCGGACCGGTGCTGGCAACAGCGGACGGGTCCGACAAACGAACTCCCTTGATCTATAACCTTGGGATAAGATAGAATGGGATTTGTTCTTGTGCATTCCAAAAAATCCTGCTCAAAGAAGAAATGGCATTGACCAATGGAACCATCCAATCTTGTCAGAACAGCGGCAGATCCTTTTATGCCCCTGGTCACCGTAGAAAAAAGCATAAAATTAATGCATATCCTCAAGGCAAGCGCGCGATGGAATTCGATTGCCAGTGAACACATAACGGCCAACGAGATCGAAAGAGTGTGTGCCAAAAACAATGATGTGGTAGTCCCACGCTGCCGATATTTCTATGCCGGGCATGCCATTGACCGATATGGTGAAACTGCGTTTGCCTATGAGCCACAGGATGAAAAGAAGCGAAATGGGGCGGCCAACCCCTTCGATACCGGGGCGTTGTACCTTGGAAAGATGCACCCCTTCGCCACTGGCACGACTGGCACCACCCCCACCGACGAGGAAACCAGAAAGAAAAACTCCTGCCAGTTCATTGAAATGACAAAAATCGATCTTTCCACTTGGCGAAAAGAGTTCAACACATTCACAGATACATGTTATCATGGTAATGTGTTGTCCTACCTGAAAGGAGAACGACCGCCAACACCCAGCGCCTGGGGCGATGCCAGACTGCCATCGAATAATAGTAAAAATGAACAATTATGCGCATGGATCTGGGAAGTCCGCATCGAAGAACTCCTTCCTGTCGAAAAGGGACTGTTTGCCTGGAGCTGCACGGTCAACCAATTGCAGGAGATCGTGCACCAGCTCAACGACATGAAAGGAAAGGTCAAACCCAAAAAACGTGCGGGCAACTTTAAAGAATTCTCCAAAAAATGGATCAGGCCGAATACATCGGAAACGCCCTGCCACGCACTTCAACAACACATCATCCGTTTGTTTTCAGGAAAGAAATCAAACCTTCCATGAGCCCATCAAAAACGTTCCCTGCCGTTGGCATTTTCGGTTCCGTAGAAACGCCCTGCGAACTCAAGCATGTGATCCTTCGTTTGTCGGACGATCCGCCACAATTTGGGAGTTCCGCGTCCCCTCCACACACGGATCGTGAACAATTGTTCGATTTGAATGAATTCAAGATGATGATTCAGGAAGATCGGATTACGGCATTGGAGCAAGAGAGTCCTGTACAGCGCCACGACATGGCATTCTTTGCCCGCCCCTCGTTCCTGGTCACCTACGAAAAAGTTTGCGGAGAACCTTTTCCCTGGCCTTCACCAGACCCCATCGTGGTTCAAACACGGACAGCATTGAATCCAGAAGAAGAAATAAATAGTTTCCCCATCCACCTTCAGGATGCAATGGAACCCCTGACAAAAGGAAATCGGATTTTAACCACCCTGGGTTCCCAGGAAACACTGATTGCGCTTGTTGAAGAGGCCACCCAGAAGATTTTGGATCAAGGCCGACGAACCGGTTGTCGCTATTTGGACCATAAACAGGATTCCCAGACATGGCTGGACGAACTGGACCGCATGAAAGAAATTGGATGGCTGGCGACCTTTTGCAGCAACAGCATTGATTCCGATTTGTTGATTCAATCTTATGCCCTTGTCTGTCTTTCCTTCTATGAACGGGGCGCTCTGGATCTGGTTGAAAACCTGTTTGAGACTGGCATTCGTCATTTTGTTCCTGAAACCACTTACATTGAATTTCTTGATCGTGTCCGTCGATTGAAAAAGGATTTGCAGGCCATGCATGAAGATGGTGTCTGTCGGTGCAAGGGGTCACCCCGTCCCAACATTAATAAGTTTCCCCGACCCAATATATCTCCCCAACCAAGTAAGTTACCCCAACCCAACGTTGACGATCTTCGCAGAGTAAACGAAACAATTGCCGGAGCATTAAAAGCGGTCCATTTTGTTAAAAAGTCCCCAAGCAACCAAGAACATGTCGGCTCATCTTCATGAAATTTTACAGTTTTTTTTCATTTAAAGGTGGTGTTGGCAGAACGGCATTGATGGTCAACATCGGGGCTTATTGGGCCAATCGTGGCGAAACGGTGTTGATGATCGATATGGATCTTTCGGCACCGGGACTGTCCTATTCACCACTTTTAGGTGATTACCTCCATGCAGAAGGTCGGGATAGCAGTTTCAGTGATCTTTTAGCGACCTATTACCGGGGACGAAACAAAGATCCCGGTGAACTCCACTTCATGCCTCCCCACCTGTTGATGCGGGAAGTTCTTCCTCCAGACAAGAATGGAATGCCCTTGCAAGGAGGACGATGGGAAAAGGGGGGGCGTCTTTTGGCCATCGGTGCCGGGACCGCAACCATTCCGTATCCTGCAACCCCACAGGAATCACAAGAAAATCAATCGAGACCGCTTCATCGGGATTCCCTTGCCCGTTCGGAAAAAATCTCATCTTTGACCATCATCAAGGATATTCCCCCCGAAACCGGTCGGGGCGAGAACGAAACCCAGGAAGAATTTTCGTTGCGCGCCCTGGCATTTGCCATCCGGGAAGATCTGGACTCATGGAATGACGGTGGTCGTTCCATCGACCGAGTGCTGATTGATTGCCGTACCGGTTTGCCTGAACTCCTGGAATTGAGTCTCGGATATTTATCTTCGCGCATGGTCATGGTCGTCGGACTCAATGAACAAAACCGGGAAGGGATGCGTCAATTGTTGACCGCCCTGCAAAAACGTATTCCCATCGGGGAATTTCCGGGGGCCTTGCGGGTAGTCTTCTCGCCCGTGCCTCGGACCGATGATGAGGACAACGTGATTGCGGCACTGGAGGAAAGTAAAAAACTGTTGCAATCCCCGATGCGCATCGACCCGCGCAATGACGTACGGGAAAGTCCACCCGAAACCTCCCTGCTGCACTATACCCCCCGGTTGGCAACCGGGGATGCCCCCTTGGTCACCACCCACCCACATCTTCTTTATGTCAAAGAAGTACGCAATATCGCCAAATGGTTGGAAGGTGACTTCCGCACCGCCAGCATCGTTGAAAGCTTCAAGGACCAATTGGATGAAACCGGAGATTTTCTGAAGCCCAATGATTTGACCCGTTTGCCCGATTCCGCCATCACCAGACGTTCCAGCCCCTCGGTCGGTCTTCCCCGCTGGTTTTGGCCCCTGCCCCGAGAAATACAGGAAGATATCGACCAACGCACTAATAAGTGTAACGAATTAATTTCCTTCAGTCCTGACATCAAGGTAGACAAGGATGTGTTTTTGACAAAACTATCCTGGTCGATATCCCTTGATGCCAATGAAAAACAGCAAATCCTCGAAAAGGCTGCATCGTTGTCTCAGGATCAGGTCGATGAACTATTGGACATTTTCGATAAGGAACGCCAAAAGTTCTCAGTTTTTGGGGAAGAACATGGGAAAGCACTTCTGCATTTTTACTGGTCCCATCAAAGAAACTGGGCCATGATTGTGAATGGTGCCGAAGGGGTCGAACGGTTTCTGACCGCCCCTCTCACGGGGGAAAGCCTGCACCCTTCGTGGGAAGTGTGGCCTGGATACTGGATCAACATCGCCGAAGCATTATCCAAGAAGGATCCTGAACAAGCTGAAAGCGCTTATCAACGCGCCATCGACACTGCCCCGAATGATGCGAACAATCTTGGCGATTTCGCCACTTTCATGACCGTTATTCGGAAAGATCATGACCGGGCGGAACAACTTTACCAACGCGCCATCAATGCTGACCCGAATCATGCGAACAATCTTGGCAATTTCGCCAATTTCATGACCGATATTCGGAAAGACCATGACCGGGCGGAACAACTTTACCAACGCGCCATCAATGCTGACCCGAATCATCCGAACGCTCTTGGCAATTTCGCCGTTTTCATGACCGATATTCGGAAAGATCATGACCGGGCGGAACAACTTTACCAACGCGCCATCAATGCTGACCCGAATCATGTGACCGCTCTTGGCAATTTCGCCAAGTTCATGACCGATATTCGGAAAGATCATGACCGGACGGAACAACTTTACCAACGCGCCATCAATGCTGACCCGAATCATCCGAACGCTCTTGGCAATTTCGCCAATTTCATGACCGATATTCGGAAAGATTATGACCGGGCGGAACAACTTTACCAACGCGCCATCGACGCTGACCCGAATAATGCGAAAAATCTTGGCAATTTCGCCAATTTCATGACCGATATTCGGAAAGATTATGACCGGGCGGAACAACTTTACCAACGCGCCATCGACGCTGACCCGAATAATGCGAAAAATCTTGGCAATTTCGCCGTTTTCATGACCGATATTCGGAAAGATTATGACCGGGCAGAACAACTTTACCAACGCGCCATCGACGCTGACCCGAATAATGCGAAAAATCTTGGCAATTTCGCCGTTTTCATGACCGATATTCGGAAAGACCATGACCGGGCAGAACAACTTTACCAACGCGCCATCAATGCTGACCCGAATCATCCGAACATTCTTGGCAATTTCGCCACTTTCATGACCGATATTCGGAAAGATCATGACCGGGCGGAACAACTTTACCAACGCGCCATCAATGCTGACCCGAATCATCCGAACATTCTTGGCAATTTCGCCACTTTCATGACCGATATTCGGAAAGATCATGACCGGGCGGAACAACTTTACCAACGCGCCATCAAAGCTGACCCGAATGATGCGAACGCTCTTGGCAATTTCGCGAGTTTCCTGTTGACGCAGAAGCGGAAAGAAGAAGGGTTGGAACAGTTGCAGGCTGCGTTTGATCGATTACTGCAGCAACCTCCACTCCAGCTGGAACTGTATTATTATGCCACGACCCATGACCCAGATCGCTACCCGGAAGCACTCTCGACCTTGAAACGGTTGATTCTTGACGGTGTCCGTTCACCCGGATGGGATTTATCGGGACATGTGGCCATTGCCCGTGAACAAAACGATCCACGGGCGGAACTGCTGGCGCAATTGGCTGCGGTCATCAGCGATGGAGAGGATCCCGCATCGTTGAATCGTTTTCCGCTTTGGCGAATAACTCCCCCGCAACCCGGCCTTCAACCGGAAGAACCTGAACACCAGATCAAAGAATCTTGATCAAGGTGAAAATGACGCCAACGGCCACCAACAATATGCCGCCAAGCTTGATCACCAAACGCTGTTCCATCTCCTTCATATCACGCCGGATAAACTCAATGTCCCGCTTGAGATTGGCTTCGAGAATGGCCAAATCGCGCTTTCGTAGTTTTCGTTAATCAATCCTGCTATCCTTACAACATGTTGCAGACTCTACAAAAGGTGCGCCATGTCGAAGGTCAATCATGCCTATTGGAACCAAACCCTGGGGGCAATCCCCCAGGCCCCTTTTTTCTTTCAATATCTCTTCAATTGCAATTAATTAACGGGTAAATTTACGAATAATGGCATCCTGGACGTTGACTTCACTCTGAATCACAGCCAATGCGTCCGTGGCCTCCTGGCGTTTGCCAAACAAACCAGCACAGACACGCAACATTTTCTGGCCCTGAATGACGAAGTGTTGCCGAAATACGGGAATGGACTTGGATTGCAAGCTGGTTTCAATCTCCCTGGCTTTGGCGTCCGAAGAAAAAGTTCCTACGTAGATGACGTAACGCTCGTCAAAGAGTTGCTTGATCTTTTGGACCTCCGGGTTGTCGGGTGCCAGAACCAGCAACCGTTCGAGAAGGGTATTCATGGCCGCTGCATTGGTTTTTTGCTGGGCAACCGCATCCTGGAGATGCGACAGCAGGCGTTTGACCCCCGATTGAACCTCTTCGATTGCTGAGTCCGCCGCTGCGGATGCCAACCCCGAGGTCGTATTGGACGCCCCTGCGACTGGAGCAGGGGTCTCCGATTTACTCGATTCTTCCGGTTTGCTAACCTCTTCCGACTTGACAGTTACTTCGGGCTTGGCGGGACTCTCAGGCTTGGTGGGACTCTCAGGTTTGGCGGTACTCTCACGCTTGGCAGGACTCTCAGGTTTGGCAGGACTCTCAGGTTTGGCAGAACCCTCAGGCTTGGCAGAACCCTCAGGCTTGGCAGAAACCTCAGGCTTGGCAGAACCCTCAGGTTTGGCGGAACCCTCAGGTTTGGCGGAACCCTCAGGCTTGGCAGTGACGGCTGCGACTTGCTCACAAGGGGCATGCTGTTTGCGCACCTTTTTCCACTTGGCTGCCAGAGAATTGGAATCTTTATTCAATTTTTTCAGGGCTTCATCCAGTTTTGCCTCTTCCTTTTCCAGACGTTTCTCCCTTTCATCCAGCTGCAACCGCTCCTCATTCAGTTTTTCCTGCTCCTTGAGCAATTTTTCCGAGCATTGTTCCTGAACAGGTGTCCCTTCTGGTTGCGTGACCGCGCCGTGGATGGGAATCAATCGGACCAGGCCAGACCAATCCTTCCCCTTGATATCGACCGTGCCATGCTCAGCCTGGTAATCCGGGGCGGTGACAGAGATATGGTAACGGCCTTCGGGAAGGGTCAGGGGCGCCGTATAGAGGTCACTCAGTTCATGTATTTTAACCTGAGCATTAACGGGATCGGTGACCAGAGTAAATTTGTATCGATGTACCGTCTCAGCCCCCGTACTGCCGGATCCGATCGTGAAGAACACGGTCAGCGCCAATACCACTATGAATTCGTTGATTTTGGGATTCATTCTACGCCAGTTCATATGGGAGCCCAGTCTTCGATACCATTGGAAGATTTGAATTGCCAAAATAGCGAAAAAATCCATCTTAAACCAACTCAGCAAAGAAATGAAACGTTCCTCTGCTGGCCCCTCCCGCTTTTGCCATAAAAAAAAGCCGGGAGGACTGGAAACTCCCGGCTTGGAAACTGGCGAGGGACTACAAAGATCAGATACTGTACCCCCGTTCATCGTGCAGTGCGATATCCAGACCCATGGTTTCCTCCTCCTCGTCCACCCGCAGCCCCATGATGGCACCAATAATTTTGAGGATGATGAAAGTAACCAGGGCACAGTAGACAATCGTGACGCCAATACCGATCAATTGTACCATGACTTGTTGCCCCATGGACTCGATCCCTTTGGCAAAACCCACCCCCCCCAAATTGGTGGCTGCAAAGACCCCGGTCAATACAGCGCCGATGATGCCGCCGATACCATGGACGCCGAAGGCATCGAGGGAATCGTCATAGCCGAAAGAGCGTTTCATAGTCGTTGCACCGAAGAAGCAGATGGAACCAGCCGCCGCACCGATGGCCAACGCGCCCACCGGGCCAACAAATCCAGAGGCCGGGGTAATGGCAACCAATCCGCCCACAGCACCCGTGACAATACCCAGGGCACTGGGTTTGCCATGCCGCATCCACTCCATGGTCATCCAGGCGATCGCCGCCATGGCAGTCGCGATTTGGGTTACAGCCATGGCCATCCCGGCAGTACCATCGGCCATGAGTTGAGAACCCGCGTTAAAACCAAACCAGCCAACCCAAAGCATGCCGGCACCGGTAACCGTCAAGGGCAGATTATGCGGCGGCATATGCGTGGTGGGATACCCTTTGCGTTTACCCATCACCAGGGCGGCAACCAAACCTGCAATGCCGGCGTTAATGTGGACAACCGTACCACCGGCAAAGTCAAGTACCCCTTTGCTTTGCAGCCAGCCATCACCCCAGACCCAATGACATACGGGCACGTAAACCAAGCTGAACCAAAGGACAATAAACGTCAGAAGTGAAGAAAATTTCATCCTTTCGGCAAAGGCCCCGATAATCAGAGCCGGGGTAATGATAGCGAAAGTCATTTGAAAGATGACAAAAACCGTAGTGGGTATGGTTCCCTTCAGGGTACTCACCCCGATACCCATCAGGAACAGGTTTTCCAAGCCACCAATCCAATCGTTGGCCCCACCTCCTGAGGTAAATGCCATGGAAAAACCGTAAATGGTCCATAACACCGACACCAGAGCCGTAATGGCAAAACACTGCATGAGAACGGAAAGGACGTTTTTGGAACGCACCATACCACCATAAAATAGAGACAAACCGGGAATGGTCATGAACAGCACCAGGGCCGTCGAGGTCATCATCCAGGCGGTATCCCCCGAATTCAAGGTCGGGGGTGGTGTTGGCGCTGCATCGGCAAGGGCAACGGCAGGCAAAGCAAGTATCGGCATAGCCGCCAGTGACAGCCAAAGCTGTTTTCTCAGATTGATCATTTGGGTATCTCCTTGCCAGATTATAGGACGCTTGGGCCGGTCTCGCCGGTTCTCAGGCGGACCGCATGCTCAATATTCAAAACAAACACTTTGCCATCACCAATCTTGCCAGTACCAGCCGAGGTACGAATCGCCTGAATAACCTGGTCGAGAAGATCATCATTGACAGCCACCTCCACCTTGATTTTCGGCAGGAAATCAACCTGGTACTCCGCGCCACGGTACAATTCCGTATGCCCTTTCTGCCGCCCGAATCCGCGCACTTCGGAGACGGTCATCCCCGTAACGCCAACCGCCATGAGTGCTTCCCGGACATCGTCCTGTTTAAACGGCTTGATGATTGCGATTACCCATTTCATATACCTCTCCTGAGCCTGCCTGAAAATTGTTCAGTGTGTGGCGGTTGCCAAGTCTACGCAAGTAGAGGTCCGCAACTGGCGTGCCATAGAGATAAAATTTTGATATATATCATTATTTCCTTATCTATTCCAGCTAATAGCCCCATAAATGCTTAATATGCAGGCATGACTTGCATACATATGCTAATTTTTTGGGCAGGATTCCACGCCATGGGGCTATAAGGGAAAAAAAAGTGACTCATTTCTGGGCGGGGAGTGCGCTTGGGGAGGTGTGCAGGCTTTCGTGTTCTACTTTTTTGCAATAAAAAGAGACGTCATTCAAAAATGACCACACCCACTCTTCGCGCCGCTGTACGAAGATCATCGTCCAGCGTTGCTATCGGAATACCTTCCCGCATGGCCAAATCCAAGTAGGTGGCATCGTAGGCGGATAAGTTTTGTGCTGTGGCCAGCGACAAAATCTCCCCAAAAATACGTTGGGTTGAATCCTCTGCAACCTGAATGGATAATCCTTTCACAAGGTTAAGGAAGCGGACAATATCACTCCTGGCCACGATCTTCTTTTTTTCTGCTCGGGATAAAACATTGGCCATCTCCAATGGCCATATTCCTGGAACCCAAGCCTTCCCACAAACAAGGGCATCAAGAACCCTATCCCCATAATCCCCACCCTGATCCTTGAAGAACCAAGACATGGAGACCGAATTATCCAATACAAAACTTAAAACCACCCTAATCCCTCCCTTCCACAATCAGAGACCGGAGTGAAACTGTCCCAAGACTATGTCTGGCCCTGAATTCCTTTAACGCTTGAACACTCTCACGGCAAGTTTGTTTTGGCTGTGAATCGGATGGCAGCATCACCGCCACCGGTACGCCATGCCTGGTTATGGTAATCTGCTCCCCCTGGACAACACGATCCAGGAGTGCTGAAAGGTGAGTTTTTGCCGCAAACGCACCGATAGTTTCCATGATTCATCCTCCACGCTACCAACCCGTTTAGACCAGTCTGACAACTAGTTTAAACGGATGGCTAAACCACATCAAGACAATAAGGAACATTTGCCGGCAGCAAACCCCAGCCTAGGCTTGTTTCATGGGCTTATCGGCTCCAGGTTTTGCCTTGGGTCTCGGCATAACCTCCTCGGGCTCGGGCAGATCCACGGGAGTCACAAAGACGCCATCAGGATCATCCAGATGAAAACCAGGTGGAACCTCTCCGGGAGAAATGGATTTGCGTCCCCTTGATTTTGTCTTTATAAAGATGTTTTTTGTAACGTGCCCTTTCTTTTTGCGCAGCCGTAAATATTTAAAATAAATGAACAGGGCAACGATGCCATGAAATACCGCAATGCCCACATAGGCCAGCACCCATTTACCATCGTGGTATTGCATCGCAATGGCGGCATTGGTTCGCAGGAAAGGGGACATGAACAAAATGTTAGCCAAGTTGAGCCCAGAGATGAACAGGGCCAAAATGTAATGGCGTCCCGGAAAAAACAAAGTAAGAATTCCCGAGATAATGGTCAGATACCCCCCCAGGATCGGGATAAAAATCGAGGCAATAGCAAGGATGACATTCAATAATATTAGGGCGATCATATCCGATGTCCTGACCAAGTCTTTGCCAAATGTTTGTGGCTTGCGGCGGAATCTGCTACCCTGGCGACAGCCCTGGTGTAGCAAGCCTGGGATCTATTAATATAGAAAATGACTGATCCAGGCAACGCCTTAAACCGCAGCTATTTTGGGATGCGTAGTTTTTGTCATCCCCGCCCCCGATTCAGACATTCGGGGTTCCCGCTTTTGCGGGAATGACGAGGCTTCAGCGGGGATCCAGAGCCTGCGCCCGAATGCCTGAATCGGGGGAGATCTTCCTATCTCCCATGACTTTCTGGATTCCCGCTTTCGCGGGAATGACGCTGGAAAATTACGTATCCCGAGTTGGTTTCGGTATAATAAAAAACTTGATTCCCTTAAAAGAGCCCAATATCAGGAGGACGACCGGGGAATGCCGTGTCATCAAGAACCCGAAAAGTCAAAGGAACTCATCCGCCAGAAAGCATTTTTCCAGGCCTTGGTGGACAATTTCCCCGAAGGGATCTTTGTCCATGCCGATGGAAAAATATTCTACGCCAACGAAGTCGCCGCCAAAATGATCGGTGCCGCCGGTCGTCTGGAGTTGCTTGATCAACCCTTATCCTCCTTTTTCCCCCCGGACTCCTGGCAGCGTATCCAGGAATCCATAGCCGCTACAACCGATGAAAAACATCTGATGACCGGTTGGCCCGCAGAAATGGAACTCCTGCGCCTGGACGGCCGGAAGCTCATCATCGAATCATTGACAACCGGGATGACCTTTGGCGAAACCAAAGCCTTATGTACCCTGTTTCGCGATATTTCCCAAAGGAAAGAGTCGGAAGAACGGATTCGTCATCAGGCCAACTACGACAACCTGACTAAATTACCCAACCGCACCCTGTTCATGGATCGTCTGAACCGGGAACTGATACGGGCCAAGCGCGCCAAAAGCCGCGTGGCACTGATGTTCATCGATCTGGATCGCTTCAAGTGGGTCAATGATACCATGGGACATGCGGCTGGTGATCAACTGTTGCGCGATGTGGCCAAACGTTTGAAAGATTCCTTGCGTCAATCCGATACGGTGGCGCGTATGGGCGGAGACGAGTTTACCGCCATCCTGCCCGATATGGCCCGGGGCCCCCATGCCGAAAGGGTGGCCGCAGAAATTATTCGCCAACTGGCCGAACCCTTTATCCTCGAAGGTCAAGAAACATTCATCTCAGGTTCCGTAGGTATCAGCGTCTATCCCGACGATGCCGATGAGTTGGATACCCTGTTGAAAAATGCCGATACCGCCATGTACCGCGCCAAAACATCCGGTCGCAATGCCTACCGTTTCTTTACCCCGGACATGCATGCCCAAGCTCTCGAAAGGATGGAACTCGAAAAAGATTTGCATCGCGCCCTGGATCGGGGAGAACTGCAAATCCACTACCAGCCCATCGTCGATCTGAACACAGGTCGAATTGTCGGAGCCGAAAGCTTCTTACGCTGGATTCATCCCCGGCGCGGTAACATATCCCCAGCCGTGTTCGTCCCCTTGGCAGAAGAAATCGGCATGATCGCCGTATTCACCGAATGGGCCATCCGTACCGCCTGTACCCAGGCCCAGACATGGCGTCATCATTATGGCCTGGCCGATTTCTTCATTACCGTCAACCTGTCCTGCACCCGCTGCCGGGAACTCTCCACAGACGATAAAATTCCTGAAATCCTCCGGCAGACCGGTTTGCCACCCACGGCCCTGGTGTTGGAAATCACGGAAAACATCTTGTCCGAAGATGAAGCGCGTGCCATGGCCATGCTGAAAAGATTGGTGGACATAGGCGTCAATATTTGGCTCGATGATTTCGGCACCGGATCTTCATCCTTGAGCGTTCTCAAACGTCTGCCAGTCAATGGCATCAAGATTGATCGGGCTTTCGTGGCGGACAATAACTCCGATCCGGAAACGGTCGTATTGGTTGAGGCAATCATGTCGTTGGCGCGGAGCCTCAAAAGAATGGTGATCGGCGAAGGGGTGGAAAGCTCTCGTCAGGCCGATTTCTTAATCGAACGCGGCTGTCCCATGGCCCAAGGGTATCTGTTTTCCAAGCCACTCGTTGCTACGGAGTTCTCTGAAATCATTGAAAAGATTTTTTCTTTTACCTGACACTGCCACGGAATTGCACGATGGATTGTTTACCACCCCTGGAGGGCTTTCTCGGACTAGACCAGGAACACCTGAAAAGAGGGGCCGACACCAATAACCGTGTCCTGGTCATTCCCTTCGGTTTGGAGGCCAGCGTAACCTACGGCCATGGCACCGCCCAAGGACCCCGGGCCATCTTGGCCGCCTCCAAAGAAGTGGAAACCTTTGATTGCGAACTTTGGACCGAACCGTGCGATCACTTTAGAATTGACACCCGGATTCCCGATCCCGTGCCCGACAATGTGACCGAGGCGTTGACACTGTTGCAAAACCGTGTGGAAGAGGCTTTGATTGCCGGGTATTTCCCCTTGATATTAGGAGGGGAGCATGGGTTGACACCCGGGGCGATCCGACCCTTTGTCGCACGTTACCCCAACGTGTGTCTGGTCCATTTTGATGCCCATGCCGACTTGCGCGACGGCTATCTGGGACAACATTATTCCCATGCTTCGGCAATGCGCCGTTGTTTGGATCATCCCCAGGTGGAACTGGTTAGTCTGGGAATTCGCAACCTGTCCCGCCAGGAGGCGAACTGGCTTGAAAATGCCGGGGAAAGAGTGCATATCTTTTGGGCACATGATAAACCGAACTGGTCCCTGGAATCGCTCCGACACCTGATCTCGGGCAAGAAGGTCTATCTTTCTTTTGACGTAGATGCCTTTGATGCCAGCCTGATGCCGGCTACTGGCACGCCAGAACCCGGGGGATTGTTCTGGGATGATGTCATGCCCATCCTTAAAATGCTCATGCAACACTCCGAAGTGTTGGGTGCCGATATTACCGAACTGGCACCCATTCCCGGCCTGCATGCCTGCGATTTTTTGGTTGCCCGGCTCGCCTACAAAATCATGTCCTACCGTTTTTTGCTGCCTTCGCACTGACCAAGGTGCGCTTAGGGTGTACACTTCGGTATGCGTAAGAGTGTTTGTTGTTTACTTTTTGGCCCCACTCCCTTGGGAGTGATGGTCGTGACCAGTGGATGATTGGGGAGTGGATGCCATGAATTTGGAATTGATCACGCATGAACCGACAGGACCGAAAAAACCGGTCAATTTATTGTTCGTTCATGGAATATGTGTGGGGGCCTGGGTGTGGGAACGGCATTATCTCCCTTATTTCGCCAAACAGGGATATCGCTGTCATGCGGTAAGCTTGCGAGGTCACGGTAAAAGCGAATCGTCCAAGTTGGTGCGCATGAATACCCTGAGCGAATATGTCGAAGATGTCCGCCAGGCTTATGCCACCATCAAAGAACCAACGGTGTTGATCGGCCATTCGTTTGGTGGTGGGGTGGTGCAAAAATATTTCCAGACCGGGGGACTGGGGGAAGGGATGGTATTGTTGGCCTCGGTCCCACCTTATGGCCTGGGGTTGGCCTCCTGGCGCACCATGATCATGAATCCGTTACTCTGGGGTAAGCTGGCGGCAATCATGACCTGGGGCGTGGCCACCATGGACCCCAATGTGATTCGTAAAATGGTGTTTTCCGATGCCCTTCCCGGACACGAATTCGTTGACTTCCTGGCTCGCGTGGGAGAACCCCCCGTTCTGGCCAGTTTGGAACTCATGGGAGTGCCGCCATTGGCACCCATGCCAGGGAAAAAAAGTCGCTACAAGGTGATGGTGCTGGGAGGGGATGCCGATATGTTCGTCCCCGAAACCGATGTGCGCTGGACCGCTTTGTATTACGGTATCGAAGCGGTGATTCTGAAAAATACCCCGCATGCCATGATGCTGGAGCCTCGTTGGCAGGAATCGGCAGATAGCCTGCTCGGCTGGCTACAGACACAGTTCCCGGACAGCAAATCTACCGTATCGATAAAATCTTGACGTTGTTTTGGGGGACGGTCGGCTGAAAGTCTTGAAGTCCGTCCCCCTTGATCACATCAGCCCGCCTCGCCAGCAGCAGCCCCTTGCCGGACAGCACGCAACTCCTGGGCAGAAAAAATCTTATCGGTATCCAGGATCATGATGAACTTTCCCTCATGTTTTCCCATGCCCCGGAGGTAGTCGGCACGCAACTTCGTACCAATTTTGGGTGGCTTTTCCACATTGTCCGGTTGCAGCTCAAAGACTTCCCGCACCGAATCCGCCATGGCACCCACCACGGTCTGGGTACCATCTTCGGTCATCACCTCCATGATGATGAAGCACGTATTGACGGTAGGCTGCGTCTGGGGCATGGAAAACTTGGCCCGCATATCGACCAGGGGAACAACACTGCCCCGCAAGTTGATGACGCCAAGCATGAAATCGGGTGTCCTTGGAACTTTGGTGACCTTCGTGTATTCCAAGACCTCCCGAACCCGGGCGATTTCCACGGCGAAGACCTCACTGCCCAGATGAAAGGTCAAAAATTGGGTCGGTTCGGTAATTCCATCCACACTCATTGTCCTGCCCCTCGGTTGTATTGAATCGTGCAGACGATCATGGGATCGCCATCCCCTTTCAAACTATACACGATGCCATTCTTAAATCAAATCCCTGGTGCAATATCGGCACGATTTTGACTCAGATCCCCCCATTCCCCCTCGCAATGGCCTGGAAAAAATCCCGAACCATGTGCCGTCACTACCCATTGCTTCAAGCGTGAAAACAAGTTAGTCTGTCGCTTTTAACTTGGGGGGCATGGTCGCGGAGACCGTCAGCCACACCCGTTTTTCAGGAGAAGCCCTTGAGTAAGGAAGATGTCATCGAAATGGAGGGGACGGTTTTGGAAAACCTTCCCAACGCCATGTTTCGTGTGGAGCTTGAAAATCAGCACAAACTTTTGTGTCATA
Source organism: Magnetococcales bacterium (assembly GCA_002753515.1). Taxonomy (GTDB): domain Bacteria; phylum Pseudomonadota; class Magnetococcia; order Magnetococcales; family UBA8363; genus UBA8363. The sequence continues at coordinate 114,317 of PEAK01000003.1, read as the reverse complement.
TCTCGGGACGCATGCGCAAGCATTATATCCGTATCCTCCCGGGTGACAAAGTGACGGTCCAGCTGACCCCCTACGACCTTTCCAAAGGTAGAATTTCCTACCGGCATAAATAGTCTCTGCACGCACCATCCCATCCTGACCATCCTGGACCAACCATTTCCCGACCTCGTTGTCCTGCCGGAATGAAGTAGTGTGTAACAACCGGGTACGAAATCATGGAAATGCCATGGACAACCTGGTGGTCGCCGCAATCGAGGGGCATCATGTTCGATGGAAAAAACATCGTGCAGGCGGGAGATCCCCCCAACGAAACTCAAGGATTACACGTGCGCCTGCAATGGGCACGGCAAGTTTTGGGGTTGGGTACCAGCGTGACCCGCGCCGAGTTCAAGGGGCGCGTACGGTATTTGTTACAAATATGGCACCCCGATCATGCCACCTGTCCAGATATCATTCGGGGGGAAGTGACGCAAAAAATTATTCAGGCCAGGGATATTATCAACGATTATCTTGAAAATTATCGCTTTTCCTTTCTGGAAAAGGATATTGACGACCATCTGCCCCCCCGGGAATGGTTGCTCAAACGCTTTGGGGATGCGTCGTAATAGAGAGGGAGAGGGATCGCAAAAAATCGTGTTATGGCGTTGTGGGCGCTGGCGGGACGGGAGATCCAAACGATGTCTGATGTGAACCGTATCAAAGCGGAGGCAATCAAAAAAATTTTTTCTGTCTTTGGTCAGTTCATTACCCTGCCGTTGGCGGGAAAAGTGACCGAGTTGCGCCCGGTTTTGGAATTGATACGCAAGGATCGCGTTCCCGCATCCCCGGACCATATCGGACGCATGCTTCCGGATTTATTGGTCATCATGATGAATCCCGGTTCTTCCCGCCCCCTGGACCGCCACTACCGATCGCAGACTGTCGCCAAAGCCCGGGATATCGACCCGCTGGGTCAACTGACACCAACCCGCCCGGACAATACGCAGTATCAAATCATGCGAATCCTGCTGGCTCGGGATTTGGGACATGCCCGGGTACTCAATCTGTCTGATCTCCGGGAAACCAAAAGCCCGGTTTTCATTCAGCGCTTTCAATCGTTGGAGGGGCATCACCCCGAAGGATCCGCACACTCCTTGTTTTCCCCCTTGCGGACCGAGGAGCGCCGGATACGCATGGGGGGGGATGCATCCATCCCCCTCCTGGTGGGTTGGGGACGGCATCCAGGACTGCTACCCCTGGCCCGCCAATGTTTGGCAACTCTGGTGACCAACCGAATCGTGGGCCTTGAAATTCCCGGGTATCCCGGATTGTATGCCCATCCCAGTCCCATGATGCAAAAGGCCAAGGAGGCTTGGGTCAATGCTGTTTTGCAACGTTTACCACACGCCGTTGCGAGTCGCACTGCTGACCCCCTGGAAACGATCCATTCAAAATAGTGTGCAAAAACAAATTGATGATTGGCAGTCAACACAGTTTACGAAAACATGTTGACCCTTGGGCGCAATTTTGTTAGTCTCAACGTATGGGCCGGGATGGCGGAACTGGTAGACGCACCAGACTCAAAATCTGGCGGGGGCAACCCCGTGTGGGTTCGATTCCCTCTCCCGGCACCAATCTTTTATTAGCACTTATGGTGCCCTCTACCTTATTTATAAATGTTCATAAATCGGAAACACATGACCGTTTAGTTGAAATTCAACGCAACGCCAGTACCTCTCCTCGTTGATTACGCTCAAGATTCGGAACAAAACTTTGGCTGCCACGTTCCTATGGGATGGATCCTATGCCGTTGCCGGTGCGCTGACCGGCTTTATCGTTGGCTTGACAGGTGTCGGTGGTGGTGCCTTGATGACCCCCATCCTGCTCTTGTTCTTTGATGTCGCACCGGTGACCGCCGTTGCCACCGATCTATGGTTTGCCGTTGTAACCAAACTGGTTGCAACCGCTCTTCATGGAAAAACCGGGCGTGTCGATTGGCCGGTGGTGATAAGATTATGGGCAGGATCCCTGCCAGTTTCTTTGCTGGTAGTACTCTTGGTACATCATGGGGAAAAAATTCCAAGGGTACACGGATTATCACAGATGATTGGCGTCGTGGTGGCCGTGACGGCGATGGGCTTGTTGTTTGCACCCTCCCTGCAGAACCAGGCGCTCAAGCGGCGCGTAGGAAATCCGGACAATTTTTTGGCCATTCAGCCTTTTTTGACTATGATGGCCGGAGCCCTGCTCGGGGTTTGCGTGGCGTTGACTTCAGTGGGAGCAGGAGCGTTAGGGAGCGTTCTTTTGCTCTACCTCTATCCGCAACGCCTGACGCCACAGCGCCTTGTGGCCACCGATATTGTCCATGCCCTCCCCTTGGCTATGGTGGCGGGTTCGGGTTATCTTCTGGCCGGGTTGGTCGATACTCCGATATTACTCAACCTGCTTGCCGGTTCCATACCAGCGGTTATTTTGGGATCCTTGTTCTCCCTTCAATTGGACAGTCGCTGTCTCCGCATCGCTTTGGCATTGGTGTTATTCGCCGTGGGAATCAAAACACTTCTTTGAAATATACGTGTCAACTGGCCCCCCCCTTCTCAATCTTCTCCTGCCCGAAAACCTTCCTACTGTTTTGATACTTCCGGATTCGGTGCAGCCAGAAAATGGCCTGAAATCCAACCGCAGAAATACGGGGGCACCATTCCAATTAAATTTTTCCGGAAATAAGAAATGCGGGGACACCGTTCCAATTAAATTTATAGCCTTCAGGGAAATCAGTAAGGCGTCCCCAGATTGAGCTGAGCTGCGGATAAAAATTGTCAATACTGGAAGGTGAACCAACTTCCCACTGGCAACTCGACCCCGCCGCACCCCTGCTCTTGGCATCCGTAGAAGTCGGATATGTCCATCAAACCGACCCGGATCAGGCACGCAACGTTTCCACATACCCAGCCAATGCATGCACGCATTTTGCAAATGTTTCAATACTCTGAGCATTTTTGGCCATCCCAATACATCCCTCAAGGGCGGCTAGCAGGAACAAGGCGACTTCTTCAGGATCAACATCGTGTCGTACTTGGCCTTGAGCCTGTGCCTGACGTATTCCTTCCATCAAACGACCACGCCACCAAGCAAAAATTTTATCAACACGTACACGAAATTCCTCGTCTACCGGCGACATCTCCTGGGCTAAATTATTCAGGGGACATCCAAGCATGATAAGGGTGTCGCTCCTCTCGGAAATGGCGTTATTCAAAGCACGAAGCAAACCGTCAAGGAATGAATCCTGTTCTCCCATATGGCGAAAAAAAACCTCTTCCAGTCGCAACGGCAGTATTTCATCCACCACAGCATAGCCCAACTCATGTTTGCTCTTGAAATAATGGTACATCGCTCCCTTGGTCATTTCGGCCCTGGCCAGAATGCGACTGAGACTGGCCGCCTGGAAACCGTGGTGATGCATTTCCGCAAAGGCAGCCAGCAACAGCCGTTCTCTGGTTTTATCAGGATTGCGCGTCATGAACCTTCAAGAAGCCCTGGCAATGGTCCGGGAATGTGAGACAATACGGAATCTGAGTTACCCCCATGGAAAACCCGGGACGGCACATCATGAAAGTCCCGGGCGAAGCCAAACGCCTCATCATAGCACCGAAACCGTTGAACAAGGCAACCATCCGTGGAACCAGAATGACCAACATCCTGGTAACAGTATGGGTAAGCGACAGTCAACAGGACTCAATACCCACCTTATAGGTGTTGAACACGATATCGGCAGCTACATTGTTGGCTCCATGCAAAATACCATCCAGTATATCTCCCTCTTGCCATCCCAATTGCCGAACCACATCAAAATCTTGAGCTGTCACCGCCAAAGGCTCTGTAACCGCCTTCAAAACCAGTTGCAGGAGTCCCACTTCGGCTTTGGACAAAGGTGCTTGAGCCGGATTTTTCCGAGCAACGTCAATCGCCTCTTCAGTAATTCCCTTACTTATTAGAATAGTCCGATTCAAGCCAATACAAAAGGGGGCTCCCATACGGTCAGACACCAAGAGCCTTATAAAGGCAAGTAAACTCATGCCAAGACGGGGATGGTGAATATAGTACTGCATACCTGCCCAGCGATGTTCCAAAACTTCCGGGCTTATGGAATATAGTTGCATGCCTTCCGGTACGGATCCAAATAGAGCATGGATGGAATCCAATACCTTTGCAACACGGTGTTCTTCACCTGCGGGAGGCTTGGGGGTAATAAGCATGATCATCTCCTTAGACTTGGATTGTATCGAATGTTTGAAGCAGCCGTTGACAATAAATCCTGTGGACCTTGGTTCCGCAATAGCCCACGAAGGTGTCGACAACCACAACATACCAATCAGTCTGTATCCATATATACCTACTGGTCGGTATGTTCAATGCAAAAAGAAGTCTCTTTGCCTTTCATCGCAAGGAAACCTGACTTGGTTGCACAGACCAACATTCGCTGGACGCTCTGGTTATCCTGACTTGAGCCCCCCTCCTCACATTTATTTCCGTTAATGCGTATTAAAAGCAGGCCCTTTTACAAGTTATCCACAGATCCTGTGGATAACTCTGTGGATAACTGTGGAATAATCCCGGAAAAAAATTTTTCAATGGGATCATAACCAACCAGGTTCACACGGCGAATGGCACCATGCGCATCGTTGCACTGGTTGGGAAAACGGACGGTCAGATAATCCTCTGTTGTCCCTTCCGCCCAGGGATGGTCCAACTTTTCAATCAGGACATCCGCCGGTCGCAACAAACGTTCCCGAGCCAATCTCCCAAACTGCCGCGATCCGGCCTCGCGCAGCAGTCGGGCACGCTCGCGGATAACGGAATCAGGGAGATGGAACTGCTCGGGAAAACGAGCCGCTGCGGTACCAGGACGTGGGGAATAGGGAAACACGTGCAAAAACGACAAATCCGCCTGTTCCACCAGGGAGAGCGTATTGGCAAAAGCCTCTGCCGATTCGGTGGGAAAACCGGCAATCAAATCAGCACCCAGGACCACATGGGGATGTACCCGGCGCAAATGTTGGATGCGCTCCAAAAGATCCCGACGACCACCCTGGCGCCCCATGCGCTTGCGGATCAGGTCGTCGCCACTCTGAATCGAAAGATGCAGGTGGGGACACAATGGCGAACCGGGATGAAACAACCGTATCAAGGAGTCGTCGATATCCATGGGATCCACCGATGATAGACGCAGGCGCCCCCTGCCCCGTACCAGAGCCACCAGCTCGCGCAGGAGTGCCGCCAACGAAGTCAGCGGTGACAAATCCCGACCATACGACCCAATGTCAATGCCCAGCAAAACCAGCTCCCGACTACCCGATTGCAGGAGGCTTTCCGCCTGATCCAATACCTCTGCGACGGAAAGGCTGACGCTCGGCCCCCGCACCTGGGGAATCAAACAATAGGTACAGCTCCGATCACAACCGTTTTGAATATGTAAAGAAGCCCTGGCGCGAAATTTGCTAGAAAATTTGCTAGATTTGCTGGGAGATCTATGGGAATCAGAGGAATCCTGGACAACCCGATCCTCCCTATGGCTCCGATTCCCCGCCTCGGGATGACAGGCCAACCATCTGTCCCATAACTGGTGTTTATTACCATTGCCAACAACCAGGTCCACCTGCGGGTATTGCGAAAAAGATTCCGGGGACCTCTCGGCATAACAACCCGTTACCACGACCCGCGCATGAGGATAGTCCCGCCCCAACCTGCGGATCAATTTGCGCGCCTGACGCTCGCTTTCCAATGTGACCGAGCAAGTATTGACCACAATCACATCCGCCTCTTCCAGAGTGGAAGCGACCCGCAAGCCACGTTCCTTTCCCATTTTAAGGATTGTATCGGTTTCAAATTGATTAACGCGACAACCCATGGTAAGGAGTGTCATTGATGGCATGGTATTCTTGTCTTTCATGGGATTTCCAACCAAGCAAACCCTCTCCCAGGGGTGACTGGATCAACGCACATGCTTCCCATTCTGCGAAACGGATTTCCCCCCTTCATCGCCAACCTTCTGGATCAACTCAATCAGCTGATTGGGCCGATCCATGTGGTGGGCAGCGCGGTACGTAACGTTCTGCAGGGATGTCCGCTCAGTAACGACCTGAATATACTCACCCAACAGCCCTTGGAACAATGCCTGAAAGCATTACGCACCGCAGGTCATGATGCCGTCGGCGGCGGCATCGGGGATAAATCGGTTTTCGTTCCCCTCAAAGGGTGGGAAAAACCCAAAACCATCGAAATTTCCAGATATCGGCATCGCCCCGCCCAAACACCAACCATCGAGGAAGACCTGCTGCACCGCGATATCACCGTCAACGCCATGGCCTATCCCTGGCCCGATGGCCCCCTGATCGACCCATTCCATGGTCATAAAGACCTGGCTCTGGGGCGCATCCATCTGATCAACGGCGACGAAACCTTGAAAGGGGATCCCCTGCGCGCTGTGCGAGTGTTTCGTTTCGCACTGCAACTCCTGGCCGAACCCGATCCCGAAGATTTGCAACTATGCACCCGGGTCTCCCTGGTACAGGTCCCCCCCGAACGGATTCGTGTCGAATTGGACCGGATCTTCTCCTTTCCCCTGGATACCCCTGCCGGTCGCACATTGCTTTACGACCTGTTTGATTCCAATCTCGGGAAAGCCATGCTCCCCGAACTACAACAACTGCGGGATATCCCCATGACGGGCTCGTTCCAGGGAACCAGCGCCTGGCAACACGCACTTCGGACCATCCTCTCCCTCTCCCAATCCCCTCGGGAAGAAGATATTTCCCTATTGGACCTGCGCTGGACCGTCCTGTTGGCCGGACTGGTGCTGTACGCCCGCGACTTGCGCACCCTGAAACAAATGGAAGAAAAAGGATGTCAGGAAAAAGCCCTGAACCAAATTACCGTCATCCTCGGTCACTACGGGTTTTCCAGACGTCGGCAAAAAAAAATTATCAATATTCTCAGCAATCTTAACCATAAATTTCCCTTTGGCGACCGGATTCTCAAACGTCTGCTGAAAGAATCCATCCCCATCGAAGGATTGGTTGCCCTCATTTATCATTGGCAGAACCCACTGCCGCAACAAACCTCCGATCCAAACCCTGATGGTGCCAAAGACTACGTCCGAATGTTGGATCGTTGCCGCATCCTGCGTCAGACCGGAATCACCTTGAGTCCCCACGATCTGGCCATGAGCGGTGGCGATATTCGCGATATCGTGCGCCGCCGCTCCGGCCCTTGGCTGGGAGAATTGCAAACCGTTCTGCTTCACTGGATCTCCGAAGACTTCACGCGCAACAATCGGGAATCCATTCGTAGAAAAGTCATGGAGTGGATTTCCCAACAGGATAGACTTTAGACTGGAACGCTATCCTGAAATTTTCAATCCAATGCGGATGTAACCCATGAGCAAGGTACTGGTTGGCTGCCAACAGTGTCACGCCAAGTTCCGAATTGCGGAAAAGAATATCCCCGATTTGGGCCATCCATCGATATGTCCCAATTGCAGTTCCAGTTTTACCATGTGGCATCCCGATCCCTGGTATCTTGATCGCTATCCACGTGAGTACGCCCTGTTCATCCTCGATAAAAAACGCCAGGGACACACCCCCAACATAGGCCAAGAACTCAAGCAAATCGAAGCCCTGGAGTCTTGGCTCAAAACGCGCAACACATCCCTTATCCTGGCCCCGGACACCCTTCTGCAAGAATATTGTTCCCAGGTTGGTACACTTGGCGGCACCGCAGAAGCAGATGCCATTCACCTGATTCTGAATTCCTTTTTTGACATATTGGCTCGGGAAGGGATCCGCTCCGGGCATCCCTGCCCAGATCAGGAAGCAACCGATCTGTCGCAACATTTGGAAAGGGTGGATGATTCAGAAATTCCCGGAACCCAATCGCCTCAGGATACCCCACCCTTCACCGCCAAGGCGGGCCGGCACCGACATTACCTCTTTGCTCTGGCCATAATCATGGCGATAGCCGGTATCGGCAGCTACATCTTGCAGAAGCAAAAACAAGAACAATTATTACGTGAAATGCAGGCTTTACGTGAACAGCAGGCAGAACGCCCCACTGAGGATCACAGTGTCGGCAAAAAAGTAAAATCGGTCGAAGAAATATTACGTTTGGCGGAAGAAGCCTACATCCAGGCCGAAGAACGGCGGCGCCTCATCCTGTCCCAAGCTGAGAAAAAACGCCTCCAGGAAAAAGTCATCCAGGAAATACAAAGACGCCAGGAATTGCAGGCCCAAGCTGACCTGGAAATCGAACGGACAGTGCATGAACGGCAGCAGGCACAAGAGGAACGACAGCGGGCTCAAGAAGAACTGCAACAACAAGAGAAACGGACTCTTCTTGAATTGCAGGAGGAGAAACGCAGGCAACAAGCAGCCCTGGAAGCCAAACAGAGCCGATGCCGGGGTAATTGCGAAAACGGCTATGGGGTTTACACATACGAAAATGGCGAACGCTATGAAGGGCAATGGATCAATGGTCAGCGCTCGGGTGAGGGAACCCTGATTGAAGCCGATGGTGACCAATGGAGTGGCCAATGGAGCGAAGACAAACGCATGGGCACGGGTCATCGCCACTTGGCTTTTGCCGAATACAAAGCTCAGGAGGCCCAACGCCAGGCGCGACTGTTGGCGCAACAGCAGGAGTTATTGGCCAACCAGCGTAAGAAAGAAGCTCAGGAGCAAGAGTTGGCCAAACAACAACATAAACTTCAGGGCATGCTCAGCCAGGGAACAACCGGCTGCGTTATCGGAAATTGCGAAGACGGACAAGGAACCTACCTCTATCCCAATCGCGATTATTACGTTGGCACCTGGAAAAACGGTAGTAAAAATGGGCAAGGCAAGTACGTGTTCGCCAAAGGTGGCCATTATGTCGGCGACTGGCTGAACGATCAAAAACATGGGCAGGGAACCTACACCTTCGCCAGCGGCCAACAGTACAGTGGCGGCTGGCTGAACGATCAAAAACACGGCTCAGGCCTGGTCATTTTTACCGATGGCAAACAGGTGCGTACCAACTGGAACCATGGCACGCAGATTCAATAATCTTTGAGGTACCGGCTTGGCGGGCGCCAGACCGGGATTACAGTCGCAAACCACGGGGAGAGTTTTATGGGAATCAACCTTTTGCCGCGCCGATCCGCTCGTCTCATTCAAGCCTTGTTCCTGGCCATTCCCCTGGCCTTCTCCACTTCGTCTCGGGCAGAAGAAATCGCCTCCCCAAAAACCAACCCCATGATTATCGGCTCCGGCAGCGTTTCGGGTCTCTATTTCCCTGCCGCCGGGGCCATCTGCCGTGAAGTCAATCTTCACGTCCATACCACCGCTGCCAACAACCCCCACTGTGCCGTGGAACCCACCGAAGGTTCCGTGGATAATATTCAATCCTTACAAAATGGCACCATTCAACTGGGTATCGCCCAATCCGACGTCGTCGCCAATGCCTGGAACGGCACCTCCCCCTTTACCACAAAACTGAACCACTTACGCTCCGTCATCGCCCTTTATAGCGAAGTGGTGACCATCGTCGTTCGTTCTGACATAAAAAATATCAATGAGTTACAAGGACGCACCATCAGTATTGGCTCCAAAGGATCCGGCAGCAGGAGAACCGCCAACGATATCCTCGCCACCTGTAACTTGAAACCAAAACTATTGGATGAAAGTCAGGAACTGACGCCCGAAAAAGCGGTATCCGCCCTGCGCAGCAAATCCATTGATGCCTATTTCGTCGTCATCGGACATCCCAACGAAAACCTTTGGAACGCCCTGACGACTGCCGATACCCGAATCCTGCCACTCCCCAGTGACTGCCAGGAGCGCCTAGTCGCTACCCACCCCTATTTTGTCAAAACCAGCATTCCTGCCGGGTTATACCCCAAAATTACCGACAATATTCCCTCCATCGCCGTCCAGGCGACCCTGGTGACCACCTCCGACATGAACGAAGATGCCGTCTATCAAATCACCCGGAGCATTGTGGAAAAGCTCTATCGCTTCAGCAAGTTGGACCCATCTTTCAAGGTTCCGGATCCCCGATCCCTTTTTGAGGGATTGGTCGCCCCCCTGCATATTGGTGCCTTCAAATACTTCCAAGAGATGCGCCTCTTCGAAATCAAGGCAGGCCGACCCGATCCCAAAGAATTGCTGAAATCCGTCCCCGTCCTGGAAGGTGAGCCAACATCCCACTGGCAACTCGATCCCGCCGCCCCCCTGCACCTGGCAAACGTAGAAGTCGGATATGTTCATCCAACCGATCCGATTCACGGCTTGGTACTCTCCCATCCCCAGGCGGCGATCACCAGTGCTGGTGGTGCCATCCATTGGCTGGTCGCCTCGGAAAGATCATCAGCAACAAACAAGATGCGATAAATATCGTCAATGCTATCTCATAAAATTTCGCTTTTACAACTCGTTATCTTAACAGCACCCCTGATCTCCCCAGTCATTGCCCGCTCCTCTTCACGATATTTGTCTAATTTTGCACACCCCCCCTCGTCTATGGAAATTTTTTTTACGTTTTTTTTATAATATATTGATTAATATAAAATTTTTATACATTTATCAACCAACGAACCGGTAATTCTTTCATGAATGTGGAAAATTTTTTAACACCCCCATGCCCACTCCTGACGAGATAGGATTGATCCAATTGTTATTATTGATTATTCAATCTTGGTACACTCCTTGATATATAGAGATCAAGGCCAAGGCAACACGTACCGGCCTTCAGGTTCTAGCAGGACATCAACTTAGCCGACGGAGCCATTCCTCGGCTAATGCAAGGGCGGAAGGATTACTCCTTAGCCCTTACCAGGGATAGGCGTACCCCCCTTCATCTGTCCCTGGTCCAAGCTCCTTGTGAGCTTTTGACATAGGTTGTGTTTACACACCTATGGCCAAGGGTCGGTTCCCCTCTCCCCCCCCCTCTACCGACCCTTGGCTTTTTTTTTATCCAGGGTAAAATTGGAAAGCGTTCGGAACATTGTCGAACACCCTCCGAAACACTGCCCAGGAAAGATATCCAATTTGACCCGTGAAAACTACGACCCGGCCATCGTCTTTATAGTCCTTAATTTGCGTATGGGTGGCCAGGTCACGGCTATCAATGCCCTCATCACCCTGCTGAAGCAAAAGGGAGTGGAGGCGACCCTGTTGTTGCCCATCGGCGTTACCTCAGCCGATAAGACAGCCTTGGATGCCTACATCACCTTGCCATTTTGGGTCCGACTCAAAGAAACATGGCATTTGTTGCGCAACATCCGCCTCAAGATGCAAAGACCCGATTCCGTTTTACACCTGGTTCTCCCCTCGCCCGCCTTCAGTTGGCTGGTCTGGTTGGTTGACTTCCCTCAGGAACGCATCCTCATCCAATACGAAGGGGCGGTTACCCGTTGGGATCAAGCCCACCGGCAAGCCTTTTGGGATGATCCAGGTATGCTGGCCCCACGGATGATCATCAACCATCACTCTTGGTCACTGGCCGGAAGATGGCTGGCAGCTTCCCACCTGGCCATTGGTTCCCATGCAGCAACAGCCCTGAAATCCCTGGGATATGACAAAGTATCAACAGCCACCAACCTGACCCTTTTCGCCCCCGAAGACCATGCCCCCCAACTGGAACTGCCCGTTGACTTTGACAACGAAACCATCACGTTGGTAGGCTATATCGGACATTGTTTTGCCGTGAAAGGGGTCGATGATCTGCTGGCCGCATTTGCCAGGGCCGCCAATCAGACCAGCCATCTGCGTCTGCTTCTGGCCCTCTCTGGCGATGGCAACGCAACCCGGATACGAAAGGCAATCCAGCATTGTCATATGGGCGACAAGGTAGCCATCCTGGGGTTGGTACCGACGCAACGTCTGCTGGAACGATTGGATGTCCTGGTATTGCCCTATCGCGCAGCCATGACGACAACGTTGTTTCCCAGTTTGTTGCTGGAGGCCGATAGTGTGGGATGTCCCGTGATAACCACTGCCATTCCGGAATGGCGGGAAATTCTAGCGCCAGACGCCCCCCACCTGACCGTGCTGCCACCCAGAGATGTACTCGCCCTGGCCCGGGCTCTCATGCAGGCCACCCGACGCAACGGGCAAAACCACGGGTCTTTCTTGCAACTGCCATCCCAGGAAGAACGCCTGGAACACATGCGGTCACTTTATCGCCAATTATCTGGAATAGCGGTCATGACTTGACCTGCAAGAACAAACTCTAGCCACCCGGGGACACGTGAAACAAGTCTGAGGCAAAAAACAAGACCGATCAACAAACAGCCAGCAGCCCATGCAACCAGGAGTGGCTCGTTGCGGAGAAAAAACACCTTATAAAGTAATAACGGTCCAACTGATCTGACAGCTGGTTATGATCTATCAAAATCTGGCGTTCTGCACGCAGGACAAACATATCATTCAGGCAACGAGATGCCCGCCGGACACAATCCAGCAGGCATCTCATGTCTATAAACAGTCCTGAGTATCAGGAGATATTCATAAGGAGCTGGCCCGACTCCACGGCATCGCCAGACTTGACCTTGATATCCCTCACCGTCCCCGCCCGATGCGCGACCACATCATTCTTTTGCTTCATGGCCTCGATTTCAATCACCTTGTCGCCCGCATTAACAGTGGATCCTTCCTTGACGTAGACCGTGGTCACGATTCCGGCAAGGGGTGCAACCCGACCTTCCTGACCCACGGGACCGGCAGCGGGCCTGCTGGGGGGAGGTGGAGGGGCCGCCACAGGCGCTTGGGCATGGGCAACCGGTCGCACCGGCTCATGGGATACACCACCTTCCGTGATATCCTCAACCAGCACTTCGTATTGAGTGCCCTCAACGATGACTCTTAATTTTCTCTGCTTCACAACGTTACCTCAACAATTGAGTGGTTTCACCAGCACACGGATCAGCGACGCGTATCATGCGACGTTTGATGCAACGAACGTCCTATCGCTGTCCAATTCTTGTCCATGGATGCTTCATCAATGCGCACAACCCGTCCGGTGATCACGCTTTGTGCAGCGGCAAATACGGCAATCAGATGATGATGAGGAATGCCTTGAAATGCCAGTGGCACCTCCTCCTCAAGCTCAGCAATGGCCTGTTCTCCAGGTCCGGCTACCGCTGCTCCCAGCGCCCTTTTCCTGAGAAGGTGGGAATCCCAATTCACCTTGATCACAATCAGCGCAACGATCAGGATAAAAATCCAGGTCCCCGGAGTCATACTGGCCAACATAGTTTCATTCCTTTCAACAAACAGGCATGGATACCTTTTTTATAACAATCCTAGAGCGGAATGTTACCATGTTTTTTCATGGGACGCAGTTCGCGCTTGTTCAGCAATTTACGCAACGACAGGGCGACTTGACCACGGGTCTGACCCGGTTCGATAACATCGGTGATGTAGCCACGACCGGCTGCCAGATAGGGCGAAGCAAATTTGTCGCGATATTCCTCGACCAACTCCTTGGCCTTGGCCTTTTTATCTTCCGCTTCGTCCATTTCCTTGCGGTAGAGGATATTGATGGCCCCTTCGGCACCCATCACGGCGATTTCAGCCGTTGGCCACGCCAGAACCACATCCGCACCCAGTTCCTGGCTGCACATGGCCAAGTAAGATCCACCGTAGGCCTTTCTCAAGATGATGGTGATTTTGGGAACAGTTGCTGAGGAGTAGGCAAACAGCAATTTGGCACCGTGGCGAATGATACCACCCCGTTCTTGTTCAATGCCGGGCAAGAAACCGGGCACATCCACTAGGTTGACCAAAGGAATGTTGAAAGCGTTGCAAAAACGGATAAAGCGCGCACCCTTGTCCGAGGCATCAATGTCCAGACATCCCGCCTTAACCTTGGATTGGTTGGCCAGGATCCCGACGATAATCCCCTGGATCCGTGCGAAACAGCAGATCAGGTTTTGGGCAAACAGCTCGTGAACCTGCAGATAATCCCCATCGTCCACCAATCTTTCGATCACCTTGGTGACATCCATGGCTTCCTTGGGTTCTTCAGGAACGATGTCAGCCATCTCAAGATCTTCACTCATATCCAGCTCGGGATAGGGTTGGTGCGGCGGATCCTGAGTGTTGTTATTGGGGATATAGCTGAGAAGTTTTTTGCAAATTTCAATGGCTTGGGTATCGTCATCCGCAATGAAATGAACGTTACCGCTGACCGTGGCATGCATCAACGCACCACCCACCTCATCCATGGTGCATTCCCGACCGCTCACGGCCTTGATGACCTGCGGGCCGGTGATGAACATCTGGGCGTTCTGCCGGGTCATGATGATAAAATCCATCAATGCCGGCGAATAGGAGGCACCACCGGCGCACGGTCCGAGAATGACCGCGATCTGCGGCACGACACCGGACAGAATGACGTTCTGATAGAACACTTCACCGTAGCCGGAGAGGGCGTCCACCGCTTCCTGGATACGCGCACCGCCTGAATCTTTAAAAGTCACCAGGGGAATACCCGTTTTCTTGGCGATTTCCATCCCGGCGACAATCTTGGTCGCGTGCATTTTGCCGAGGGTACCGGCCATGGCGAGGAAATCCTGGCTGGCGGCGGCCACTTGCCGACCATCAACGAAGCCGGTGCCGACAACAACGCCATCAGACGGGATCTCTTTGCCTTCCAGGCCAAAGAAGTTGCAACGATGTTGCATGTGTGTGCCCAACTCCTGGAAAGTCCCCTCCTGAAACAGGTGGTCCAGACGCTCCCTGGCCGTCAGCAACCCCTTTTCATGGCGTTTCTTGATTTTTGCCTCGTCGCCCGACTCCATGGCCGCCTTACGGCGCTTTTGCAACGTTTCAAGGGCTTTGCTTGGTATAGCCATATCCTGTGATCCTTGTTGGGCCAGGCCGAAACGGCCCCTCTGTGCGAGTTTACAATAACGGTTTATCCTGCTCATGCTTCCGGTCCGGCAGCGCCATTCATCCTTATTGGTGGCACTCTCTCGTGTCACCCTCTTTCAGCACCCCTTCGCAGATTCGCTGTGAATCCTACGAAAGATGGACGCAAAAGAAAATGAAAAATCCATCATCGGCAATTTTTTTTAACATTCCATTTTCCACTCTTTACGTCAATTTAATATTTATATTTCCAAGTTTTCAGCTTTCATTTCGTCCTTTTTCCGCACCTGGATTATTCATCACTTCTGCAATTCCTCAACACCCCTTACAATTTTAACGCTCCATAAAGCTTGCCTTTGAGTCCCGATTCATGTAAAGGAATGCCCCATGGATAAGATATTGGTCCGAGGTGGCCGACCCTTAACCGGGTCGATTTCCATCAGTGGCGCCAAAAACGCCACCCTCCCCGTCCTGGCAGCCAGCCTGCTGACAACGGGTCGTCTGCACCTGTCCAATATTCCCCACCTGAGAGACGTCACCACCATGGTGGAGCTGATGGGCCAACACGGCTCGGCAATCACCATCGACGAAAAGCTCGGTGTGGAAATCGACAATAGCCAAATCACCAATTTTACCGCCCCCTACGAACTCGTCAGCACCATGCGGGCCTCCATCCTCGTCATGGGACCGCTCCTGGCGCGCTACGGGCAAACCGAAATCTCACTACCCGGCGGCTGTGCCATTGGTTCGCGACCCGTCAATATGCACTTGGACGGCCTCAAAGCCATGGGGGCGGAAATCGACTTGACCGCCGGCTACATTCGCGCCCGCACCAAACGCCTCCGGGGTGCCCGCTTCATCTTCGATCCCGTCACCGTTACCGGTACCGAAAATCTGCTGATGGCCGCCACCCTGGCCCAAGGACAAACCATCCTGGAAAATGCCGCCCGCGAACCGGAAGTCGTTGATCTGGCCCATTGCCTGATCGCCATGGGGGCCAAAATCCACGGGGTCGGTACCAGCACCCTCATCATCGACGGCGTCGATGAACTCACAGGCTGCCGTCACGACATCATCTCGGATCGTATCGAAGCCGCCACCTTCATGATCGCCGCCGTGCTGACCCGGGGTAATGTCCTCTTGACCAAGGTCAACGTCGATACCCTGCGCGCCCCCATCGATAAACTCATCGCCATGGGGGCACGTATCGAAGAAATCGACAACAATACCCTGCGCGTCCAGGGAAATGACACCATCGATGCCATCGACCTGGAAACCAGCCCCTATCCCGGCTTCCCCACCGATCTGCAAGCGCAGATGCTCGTTCTCAACAGCTTGGCCAAAGGGACCGGTGCCGTTACGGAAACCGTATTCGAAAACCGTTTCATGCATGTCTCCGAACTGCAACGCATGGGGGCCAACATTCGCGTTCGCGGCAATACCGCCATCGTGCGTGGTTCCCCAAAACTTGTTGGCGCCCCGGTCATGGCCACCGACCTGCGCGCCTCCGCCTCCCTGGTCCTGGCCGGACTGGCCGCCGAAGGTGAAACACTCATCTCCCGGGTCTACCATATTGATCGTGGATATGAGAGAATCGAGGAAAAGTTGCGCGCCCTGGATGCCGATATTCAACGGATCAGTGGTTGAACAACGCTCCATGGACCACCCCGACATTGGCAAACCAGACGATGAACAACGCACCCATTCGGATATTGGGTACTACCAATCCCCATTTCACCGATGATTTTTCCCGCCTTAAACAGCAGGACGAAGAGACATCGTCCCAAGTCGAAACCATCGTCGCCAAAATCATCCACGAAATTAAAACCGACGGCGATGCTGCCCTCGTCGCACGAACCAACGAATTGGACCGCAATACCCTCACTGCGGCAACGATGCGTTTCAGCAGCGATGAAATCGATGCCGCCTGCCGGGAATGCGCCACCGCAGACATCGACGCCCTGAGGCTTGCCGCCGATCGCATCCGCGCCTACCACACTTGGCAACTCCCGCAAATGGGCACCCATACCTTCATCGATGGGCAAATGACAACCCTGGGGCAACGCCTGCGCCCCATGCATCGGGTTGGACTCTACGTTCCCGGGGGATTGGCCAGCTATCCCTCATCGGTACTCATGAACGCCCTTCCCGCCAAAGTCGCCGGCGTCAAAGAGTTGGTGATGACCGTCCCCACACCCGATGGCGTGTTCAATCCCCTGCTCCTGGCCGCCGCCAAAATTGCCGAAGTCGATGAAATCTACCGCATCGGCGGTGCCCAGGCGATCGCGGCACTCGCTTTCGGTACCCAAACCATCCGCTCGGTCGATAAAATTTGTGGACCGGGCAATATCTACGTTGCCACCGCCAAACGCCAGGTCTTCGGCCACGTGGGCATCGACATGATCGCCGGTCCTTCGGAAATCGTCATCATCGCCGATCAGGGGAACAATCCCGAATGGCTCGCCGCCGACCTGCTCTCCCAGGCGGAACACGATGCCTCCGCCCGCGCCATACTCCTGACCGATCACCCCCCACTGGCCAACCAGGTCGTCCAGGCCTTAACCAAACATTTAGACGCCCTGCAACGCCGTGACATCTGTCGGCAAGCCCTGGCGCAACACGGCGCCATCATCGTCACCCGTTCCCTCGACGAAGCCTGTCAACTCGCCACACAACTCGCCCCGGAACATCTGGAACTGGCCGTTGCCAATCCCGAGTCCTACCTGGACCGGATCGACAACGCCGGTGCCATATTCCTCGGCAAATTCACACCCGAACCCATCGGGGATTATATCGCCGGACCCAATCATGTCCTTCCCACATCCCGTACCGCCCGTTTTTCCGGCCCCCTGGGAGTTACCGATTTCATCAAACGTTCCAGCCTCATCGGTTGCACCCGGGACGCCCTGCAAGCCATCGGCCCCGCTGCCGCACGACTGGCCCGGTCCGAAGGTTTGACCGCCCACAAACTCAGTATTGATCTGCGATTGGCATCCCTCTCATGAAACGTCAGGCCACCATCCAACGCCAAACCTCCGAAACAACCATTGCCCTGACCCTGAACCTGGACGGCACCGGGGCGGCACGCATCGATACCGGTATCGGTTTTCTCAACCATATGCTGGACCAACTGGCGCGCCATGGGCAGTTTGACATGGAAATCCGCGCCCAAGGCGATACCGACATCGATGACCACCACACCGTGGAAGATGTCGGCATCGCCCTGGGGCAGGCTTTCCACCAGGCCTTGGGAGATCGCCGCGGAATCAACCGTTTTGGCGTCGCCTATGCCCCCCTCGATGAATCGTTGTCACGGGTGGTGGTCGATCTGTCCAATCGCCCGGGATTGACTTGGCGGGTCGCCTTCCCAACACAAAAATTGGGCCATTTTGACACCGAACTCTTCAAAGAATGGTTCAACGCCTTCGCCAGCAACGCCAATATCACCCTGCATGTGGAAAATTTGTACGGTGCCAACAGCCACCACATCATCGAATCCTGCTTCAAGGCGTTGGCGTTGGCCCTGCGTCACGGCTGCGCCCTCGATGCCAAACGGGCCAGCGAAATACCCAGCACCAAAGGGACCCTGTCGCTATGATCACCGTGATTGACTATGGATCGGGCAATCTGCGTTCGGTCGCCAAAGCCCTGGAAAAATCGGGGGGTCGGGTGCTGGTCAGCCAACGCCCGGAAGATATCCGCCAGGCCGACCGCATCCTCCTGCCCGGCGTGGGCGCCTTTGGCGATTGCCGTCACAACCTGGAAAAAGCGCAACTGATCGAACCCGTCTTGCAACACATCCAGGCGGGCAAACCATTTTTGGGTATTTGCGTCGGCATGCAACTCCTGTTTGGCGAAGGACATGAATTCGGTATCCACCCGGGATTGAACCTGTTTCCCGGCAAGGTCGTCACCTTCGATAAAACCATGCCCGATCCCCACAACTCCGCCATGACGCTCAAGGTACCCCACATGGGTTGGAATCGGGTGCGACAAAACCGTCCGCATCCCCTGTGGGCCGGAATTCCCCAGGAATCGTTCTTCTACTTCGTCCATTCCTATCATGGCCTGCCCGATCACTCGGAATGCACCGTTGGAACCAGCGTTTACGGCATCCCCTTTTGCGCCGCCATCGCCCGCGACAACCTGTTCGCCACCCAGTTCCATCCCGAAAAAAGCCAAAACCTCGGCCTGAAAATTTTGGAAAATTTCTTATCCTGGAGCCCTTAAGATCATGATTGTCATCCCTGCCATCGACCTTAAAGAGGGTCGCTGTGTCCGCCTGTTTCAGGGGGATATGCAACAAGATACCGTCTATTCCGATGACCCTGCGGCCATGGCCCGGCGTTGGCAAAGCGAGGGGGCGGAACGCCTGCATGTGGTCGATCTGGATGGGGCCTTCGCCGGGGAACGTGTCAACGATGTCGCCGTCGGTGCCATCCTCGAATCCATCAGCATCCCCGTACAACTCGGCGGTGGTATCCGCGATTTAAAAACCATCGCATCCGCTTTGGATTCGGGCATCTTTCGCGTCATCCTCGGCACGGTGAGCTGTCGCAATCCCATGTTGGTTCATGAAGCATGCCGCCAATTTCCCAACCGCATTTCCGTTGGCATCGACGCCCGCGACGGCAAAGTCGCTATCCAGGGATGGTCGGAACTCACCAGCCTGGATGCCGTCTCCCTGGCACGCATGTTCGAAGATGCCGGCGTGGCGGAAATCATTTTCACCGACATCTCCCGCGATGGTGCCCTCACCGGAAGCAATCTGGCAGCAACCGTGGCCATGGCCCAGGCGGTCTCACTACCCATCATCCTGTCGGGCGGAGTGGCCAGCATCACCGATATCCAAAATGCCTTGGCCAACCATGGACCCTTCCCCAATGGCGGCATGATCTCCGGCGTCATCACCGGCAAGGCCATTTATGACGGTCGGCTCGACTTTCGCGAGGCCGTGCGGATCACCAAACACAAATCCCGCTAACACTCACCCAACGGTCGAAACCCTCAACGGGAGGAAACCTGGAATCATGCTTGCCAAAAGGATCATCCCTTGCCTCGATGTCCGCGAAGGACGCGTCGTCAAAGGGGTACAATTCGAAGACCTCATCGATGCCGGCGATCCCGTCGAAGCCGCCAGCCGCTACGATCAGGAGGGAGCTGACGAGCTGACGTTCCTCGATATCACCGCCTCCCACGAAAATCGGGATACCATTCTGGACGTGGTCCGCCGCACCGCCGAAGCCGTGTTCATCCCCCTGACCGTCGGCGGTGGTATCCGCACCAACGAGGATATTCGTCGGTTGTTGAACGCCGGTGCCGATAAAGTGGGTATCAACACCGCCGCCGTGTTCCGCCCCGAATTCGTCCAGGAAGCCTCCAGCCGCTTCGGCTCCCAGTGCATCGTCGTCGCCATCGATGCCAAATGCGTCGAAAAAGATGCCCATGGCCAACCCATCCGCTGGCAAATCTTCACCCATGGTGGACGAAAGCTTACGGGACTGGATGCCGTCGATTGGGCACAGCGCATGGAAACCTACGGCGCCGGGGAAATATTGCTCACCTCCATGGACCGGGATGGCACCAAAATTGGCTATGACCTCGCCTTGACCCGTGCCATTGCCCAGGCCACCACCATTCCCGTCATCGCCTCGGGCGGGGTCGGAACCTTGCAACACATGCTGGAAGGTTTGCAGCAGGGCGGCGCCGATGCCGTCCTGGCCGCCTCCATTTTCCATTTTCGCCAACATACCATCCCGGAGTGTAAACAGTTTCTGCAAAACCGGGGTATCGAAGTCCGCCTTTAGAGGATATCATGAACGCCATACCCGATCTGGAAACCCTTAAATTTAACAAGGATGGTTTGATTCCCGCCATTTCGCAACAACACGATACCGGTGAAATCCTGATGATGGCCTGGATGAACCGGGCCTCGTTACAGGAGACCCTCTTAAGCGGCGTCGCCTGTTATTGGTCGCGCAGCCGGGGGCAGTTCTGGAAAAAAGGGGAAACTTCAGGCCATATCCAAAAAATCAAGGCCATTCGCACCGATTGTGATCGGGATACCTTGCTGTTGTTGGTCGATCAGGTGGGGGTGGCCTGCCACACCGGTCGAAAAAATTGCTTTTATCTTGAAGCACAGGGCGGCAATTGGGTGGAAATCGCCGAACCATTGAAAAATCCAGACGAAATCTATGGCCGTTCCTGACATCACCAAGGAATAAGTAACCATGAACTCATCGTGCCTGTTTTGTAAAATGATCGCCGGTCAGATACCCGCCAAGAAAGTCTACGAGGACGACCATTGCCTCGCTTTCCACGATATCCATCCCCAGGCCCCGGTCCATGTATTGGTCATACCGAAACACCACTGGGAAAGTTTGGATGCGGTCCAACCGGAAGATCGGGAGATTCTCGGCCACCTGTTGGAACGTACCGCCCACTGTGCCCGTGAATTAGGGGTCGCCAACACCGGCTATCGCACCATCATCAATACCCATGCCCATGCCGGGCAGGAAGTGTTTCATATCCATGTCCACATTTTAGCTGGCAAGCCCCTGGGGCGTATGGTTTCTGCGTGAGTACAGCAACGTTAACCTTGAAGGCGGGGCGGGAAAAATCTTTGCTGCGGCGGCACCCGTGGGTTTTTTCCGGGGCTGTGGCCCGCCTTGAGGGAACACCCCAACCCGGGGAAACCATTACCATTCTTAATGCCAAGGGAAACATCCTGGCACATGGTGCCTATGCGGATCGTTCACAAATCGTCTGCCGCATATGGAGTTTCCATGCCGATGAAACCATCGACGCGTCGTTTTTTCGCAAGCGGGTCGAGGCTTCCCTGCAACGCCGCGCAATCTTTGGCAACAACTGCAATGAATGCACCGGTCTGCGTCTCATCAACGCCGAATCGGACGGATTGCCCGGCGTGGTGGTGGATCGATATGGCGACTGGCTGGTAGGACAGTTCACCAGTGCCGGGGCGCAGGCCTGGAAACATGATCTGGCAACCGTTCTCATGGAGATGACCGGTGCCCAAGGATTGTTGGAGCGCACGGAAGGCGATGCCTGCTCCCAGGAAGGCTTGCCGGAAATTCGCGCCCCTCTCCTGGGCATCCCCCCACCGGAGACCATTCCATTACGAGAACACGGGCTCGACTATGCCGTCGATCCCTGGCAGGGGCACAAAACTGGATTTTATCTGGACCAAAAAGACAACCGCTTGATCGCCCGGGAAGGGTGTCAGGGAAAGCGGGTACTCAACACCTTTGCCTATTCCGGTGGTTTCGGTCTCAACGCCATGGCAGCAGGAGCCGGCCACGTAACCCACCTCGACTCCTCCACCACCCTCCTGTCCCAGGCCGCAGCCAATGCCCGTTTGAACCACCTGCCGGAGGATCGCTTCGACTACTGCAAGGGCAATGCCTTTCACAAACTTCGGGAGTGGCGCGACCAAAACCGAACCTTCGACTGCATCATCCTGGATCCACCTCGGCTCGCCGACTCCCAGGCGGGATTGATGCGGGCCGCACGCGCCTATAAGGATCTGAATTGGCTGGCCTTTCGCCTGCTAGCTCCCGGCGGTCGCCTGTTGACCTTTTCCTGCTCCGGTCGTGTAGCGGCAGACCTGTTTGCCAAGGTGGTTGCCGATGCAGCCATTGACGCCGGTCGCAACGCCATGATCCAACGTCACCTGGGACCACCGGCGGATCATCCCGTTGCCCTGGCCTTTCCTGAAGGACGCTACCTCAAAGGGTTGCTGTGCGTTGTCGATTGATCTGGGAAAAAACAGTGATGGTTTCCCGATCTCCCCCTTGGGTTCGCTCACACGCAACATCTGTCCATTGTTCAGGATAGCCTCGGTGTTCATTATAATTTTCCCAGTAAAAACGCTACGTTATCAATAATAAATCCTCTGGATTTAAGCCGTGGCAACAATTTCAACAACTGTTGACGACTAATCCCCTCCATCAAAACCGTATCGCCATCCTTGAGCAGGAAACGATCCCGATCCTTGTGAAGCTTCAGCACAGGCATTTTTGGCTCCTATAGACACACTTGGGATGCCTGCCATAATGCATAAGCCGAACCATCCTGGCGGTGATCGCATAGTATCCTGTTATTTCATGTCTATTGATCTTTTCTTACCTTACGCCATCATCCACATCACCCGCAAAAGATCCCATCCCTGTCAGAATCGTGACAATGAACCCGTGTGCAAGCAGACATCCAGAAAGCCAGAGCAAGGGTCCCCGGATCGCAATAAGGTTGGACGGTGTCGGACGATATAGGGTAATATATCCGTAAAAATTGGTTGGATTCAGCCTGGAAAAAAGCCATCATGAGTACAACTATCGCCTTTGACACGCACGCCTATGTTAAAAAGCTCCGAGATGCTGGTGTTGACGAACGCCAAGCAGAAATCCAGGCTGAAGCTATTCTTGCCCTGGTTGAAGAACGTCTGGCAACCAAACAGGACATGGTTACGCTCAAACGGGATTTGGCCGATATAGAAGCCAACCTGAAGCGAGACTTGGCCAATGTGGAAGCCAACCTGAAGCGAGACTTGGCCAGTGTGGAAGCCAACCTGAAGCGAGACACCAAGGAATTGGATGTCAAAGCCGAAACCCGCCTCAAGGAATTGGATGTCAAAGCCGAAACCCGCCTCAAGGAATTGGATGTCAAAGCCGAAACCCGCTTCAAGGAATTGGATGTCAAAGCCGAAACCCGTTTCAAGGAACTGGATGCCAAATCCGAAACCCGCTTCAAGGAACTGGATGCCAAAGTCGAAGTCACAAAGGCTGAAATCAAGCGGGATATTAAAGAACTGGATGCCAAAATCGAAGTCACAAAAGCTGAAATCAAGCGGGATATTAAAGAACTGGATGTCAAATTTGAAACCCGCTTCAAGGAACTGGATGCCAAAGTCGAAGTCACAAAAACCGA
This sequence comes from Magnetococcales bacterium, assembly GCA_002753515.1. GTDB lineage: Bacteria > Pseudomonadota > Magnetococcia > Magnetococcales > UBA8363 > UBA8363. The sequence continues at coordinate 90,489 of PEAK01000003.1, read as the reverse complement.
AATCAAGCGCGACATTAAGGAATTGGATGTCAAAGCCGAAACCCGCTTCAAGGAACTGGACGGAAAAATTGAAACCACGAAGATTGAAATCCTGGCAAAGATGGACGCCAGGATTGAATCCGCCAAGATGAACACCATTCAATGGACAGCAGGGATGTTCGTCGCACAAACCGCATTGGTTATCGGTGCGTTGTTTGCTGCGATGAAGATGAACCAACCAAACCTGCAACCCACTGGCAATCACACCCCCACCATCCAGGAAATGCGATTGCCTGCGCCATCAGTACCCGCACAACCTGTTGTCCCACAGTCGCGGTGACAACTGAAGACTTTTATTCCATGCACGATAAAAAAATATTACCTGACGAAAGCATCATTCATCCCAATTTGAAAGGTCACTGGCCCTGGATGGTTCTCGCCACGGCCATCGCCTTGAACGTGTTTTTGGGTATTCTCGCGTACCTCAACCTGGTGCAGATCAACAGCGAAAAACTTAATTTCACCCAAGCCTATTCCACCAAGCTGGATCTGGAACTTTCCTTGCAGGCCCAGGCCATGCGGGAACAAGTCATCCAGGTGGAACAATGGCTGGTCGACATCGCCGCAACCCGCAGCCTGAATAACCTGGATAGTGGCTTCAGAGAGGCCCACAAAGGTGCTTTTCTGTTTCAACAGGCACTGCCTGTAATTACAGAAATTTTTAATAAATATTATTATATCGCTGAATCATCCCTGGGTTCATTCTGCAACGATTCGCACTTCGACCCCAATGATGGCAAAAACGCCAGCCAACCTTTAAATATGGCAGACGAACTTAGGGCCACGCCGTTCACCTGGGCTTCCAGTCAGTTGGAAAGGGTCTGTCATATCTACCGCATACGCAAAGAGATCGATACCAGACTTTCCCAACTGGGTGAGGAATTCACGGCGTATTACCAGGCAGGGCAGGAAATGGCCAAGGTATTTATCAATTCAGGCCCCCTCCATGGCAATGCCCTCATGCACTCATTTGTCCAACAGGGAGAAACAATCGACAACAAACTGGCGACCTACATCCCCACCCCCGAAATGATGCGTGCCGATGCCGATTTCCTTCCGACCCATGTTTCCCTCTCCGGGCTGCCACTGGCAAAAATGTGGAAACTCCTCATGGGTCGTGAATCCTATCTCAATTTTGTCCAGTCGAGAAACACGATTTTTGTCCACATCCAAAAGACATCACCGGCGCGGCTCGCCCATCAGGCGCAAAAACTGCGCGGTGCCATCTTAAGAATTCAAAATGGGTTGACTTCCGTTTCAGTCGCCCGAGCCCGGGATGGCATGGATAGCGGCTACGGTGTGGCCAAAAAATATCTTGATGAATTTCATGCCTCTTTGACCAACTTTCGCCAACTCTTGGCGGCCCGGTCGCTCCCTTCCCAAGGACTTCCCTTGATAAAGACCTTGGAACGTCGCATTGACCTGTATTATTCCCTCGGCTTGCACATGGCGGATGCCTATATCCGTGGTGGTGCCGAACTGGGCAACCCGCTCATGGCAACCTTTGACCAGGAAGCAGACACCCTTTGCGACATGATGGCGCCTTTTTTGGCGCAACCATTGGAAAATACCGGCCTTGGCGAATACCAAATCAATTTTGCCTTTCAGGCCCTCAATCGCGTAACCATCTTTCTATGGATTTTGGTAGTGGCCAGCACGGTGATCGCCCTGACTTTGGGCACATGGCTTCTCTGGCGCCTGCAAACGGATCGTCAACACAATATTTATTCCCGCCACCGCCATTCCAAAGGGCGACGCCAGCTACAAAAATATTGGCAATGGTTGGCGGATCAGACAATAAAGAAATAGATCTTTTTTTTACATTAAACCGCAACCAACACGGGAAACGTAGTTTTCTAGCGTCATTGAATTAAACCGCAACCAACGCGGGATACGTAGTTTTCCCGTGTCATTCCCGCGAAAGCGGGAATCCAGAAAGTTAGGGAAAGTAGGAAGGTTCTCTGGATCCCCGCATTCGCGGGGATGACAATAACTGCACATTCCAAGATAGCTGCGGTTTAATAGTGACCCATATCGCCACGGCCAACACTCAGTGTTGAATACGATATGAAAGATCCAACACACGGCTGATTTCATCCAGGCTGACGATTCCCTTCAAAACAAGACGCATGCCATTATCGGCCATGGACGGCAAGCCTTTCTCGTGAGCCACTCGGGAAAAATCGCTTTTTGTAGCGCGATGAGAAATCAAATTATCAAAATCATCGTCAATCGGGATGGCTTCCATCACCGTAATACGCCCTTTATATCCCACCTCATAACAGGCACTGCAACCGATGGCATGGTATATGACCACATCTTCATGGTCACCAACACCCAACAACGACCGTTCCAACGATGTGGGTTCGCTGGGGCGCTTGCATTGCGGACACAGTTTACGCACCAACCGTTGCGCCAATATCCCGGTCACATTACCCGAAAGGGTGTCCGGCGTGATGCCGATATCAAACAACCTGGGAAAGGCACCCAATGCTGAGTTGGTATGCAACGTGGAAAATACCTTGTGCCCGGTCATCGCCGCCCGTAATGCCATCTGCGCCGTATCCAAGTCGCGAATTTCACCCACCAGGATAACATCGGGATCCTGCCGCAATATGGAGCGAATCCCCTCGGAAAAACCCAGATTGGCCGCTGCATTGACCGAGGTCTGCCGAATCATTTGAATGGGATACTCTACGGGATCTTCCAAGGTCATAATATTAATTTCAGGCGTGTTCAAAAAATTAAGCATCGCATAGAGCGTCGTCGTCTTACCACTTCCGGTCGGACCCGTCACCAAAATAATCCCCACGGGCTGAGCCATCATCATTTTCAGGGTCAGCATGGTATGCTCACCCAAACCCAAATATTCCATACGTAAAATGCCCTTGTTGCGATCCAGAATGCGCAACACAATGTTTTCACCATGCGTAGTGGGTTGCGAAGCCACGCGAAAATCAATCTCACGCTTGGACACCCTCAAGGTGAACCGTCCATCCTGGGGAGCCCGGGTTTCGGCAATGTTCATCTTGCTCAACACTTTCAAACGCACCACCAATCCAGAAAGATAATCCCGATGCAAAGAGCGCATCTCCGCCATCACCCCGTCAATGCGGTAACGAATGCGCACAAATCCCGCCTCCGGTTCAATGTGAATGTCAGAAGCATCCCGGCGTACGGCATCCGCCAACAGCGAATCCACCAGACGCACCATGGGATGGCTGAACTCACCCGCCTCCGCCGAGGCCAAACTGTCCAAATCCACCTCACCCGTTTCAATTTCCCGCATGATCCCATCGAGGGAAAGTTCAAATCCATAATATTTATCTATGGCATGACCAATTTCCGACTCCCCCGCCAACACAGGCTTGATCGTGGTCCCCGGCTTCAGGCGCGCCTGAATTTTATCCAATATGCCCACATCCAGGGTATTGGGCATCGCCACCGTCAATACCAATTTTTGTTCGTCCCAATCCACCGGCATGATCCGAAAACGTTCAACCAACTTTTTCGGGATCATCTTCACCGCTTCCGGATTGATGTCGCTTTGACTCAGATCAATGCTGCCCTTGCCCAGGGCCGCCCCCAAAAGGTCGCGCATCAGCGCTTCGGGCACCAGATCCAGCTTGACCAGAATGCGTCCCAACTGTTCCTTGGTCTTTTTCTGTTCGTGAAGGGCAATGCGCAACTGATCGGGGGTGATGATCATTCCCGCCAGCAACAATTCACCCAGCCGACGGGGTTTGTTCTCGGAAGTCGAAGAAGCCGCTTTAGGAGGCTCGGCAGGTGGAGGGGATGGGATCATGGTTCAATATCTTAAAGTTTTCCCGACTGCAACACGGCAATACGGCGGCGGACCGCATCGACACTAAAATTGACCTTGTTGAAACGGCCTGCGGCATCCAATGCCCGCTGATAGGTCTTGATCGCCTCGGGAATGCGCCGAAGGTGATCCAGGGAAACAGCCAGGTTCAAGGTTATTTCCGGGTTGTCGCGATCCAGACGGCTGGCGTTTTCAAAAGAGACCCAAGCCTCGGACCAACGCCTTTGAGCCGCCATCATGTTGCCCAGTGTAAAATGCACATGCGTCGCATCGGGGGTCTCCCGCAATTGTTGCCGCAAACGCCCCTCTTCCCCTTCCACCCGGGCACTCCCCTGAATCCCCGACAAACCAACCATGGCTATGGAATTCTTCGGGTCGGATTGCAATATTTTGCGATAATAAGTCTCCGCACTGCGCGTATCACCGCGACGCAGCGCCACCGATGCCAGTCCGATCATGGCACGGGAATCCCGTTTGTCAGCCGTATAAACCAATAAAAACAATCTCTCCGCCTCGTCCAAATCCCCTCGCTTGAACGCAACGGATCCCTGGATGATCTCCTCATTACGCAGTTCGATATCCTTCCGCTTGACCCGCTGGCCCGGTACATTCCCCCTGCCTTCGGCCAATGATCCCACAGCCGCCGGCACCCCTTCGGTAACGGGCGGCGGCGCCGATCCCTGTCGAAACAAGGGCATTGCCGCACGATCATCCAATGTTGATTTGGGACGGTGCGCACCTGTCGACTTGACCGATGTTGGTTCCGATTCCTTAGCCGGTGTGGAAGCCACCGACATCGCATTATCCATCCGCGGTCCTACGGGACGTCCCCGCCGTTTTTGCCCCATTCCCTCCTTTTGCCCATTCCCCGGGGGTAATGCAATTCCCCCTTGCAGAGACGTACCAGCCGGAGGAACCACAGACATTTCCGGCCTTGCCTCGGTCGACATCGCCCCCGTGGCAACCGAAGCTTTTCCAAGATTGGCATCCTTTCCTGGTATTGACCCTGATTCCTGAGTCGATACCGGGGTGGCAGGGATTGTTTCCATGGGCATGTTGGCCATGTTTCCCTGATTGGAGCCCGGTTGATGACCCGGACCCCGGACGGCAATCACCCCTCCCTGATTGCCAGGGACTCCGCCACCCGTCCCAGGTCTGACCGATGCCCCCAACCCCATTTGCGGCTGGGTGGTCACCTTTTTGTTGAGTACCGTCTCCTCTTCGAGGGGGGCCAAAAAATAATTGGTCACATAACCTATGACAACCATGACAATCACCGCCAACACCGCACCCGATGCATACAACAATTTACGTCTCTTTACATTTTCTTCATGCAACCGGCGGGCATTCATTAATTTTGCAGCTTCTGACCATGCCATGCCACTCGCTTTCACCGTGCCGGACGGTTTCGGGAGAACCGGTGCCGGTGCGGATACCCCCCCCCCTGACGATGCCAACCCACCAGCAGGGCGCCAGGATCCCCACCAACGCCCCATTTTGCCCCAGAAGGACAACCGGACAAGCAACGCGCCACCGCCCATACTGCGATGCGCCTTGTTCACCGGGGGTATCGGCGGGGATGTCGGCGGCGGCTCTTCATCACCCCCCTGGGATAATGCCGGATCCACTTTTTTCAAGGAAATTGGCTGTGAAGCCAGGGGAGGCGCTGCAACGGACTCCACCGCCAACCCGGGGACGGGTTCACGGTTGGACGCCAAGGGGGGAGATGACGTCTCCTCATTCGTCAATGAAACGGTTGCCGTACTGACCGCGTTGTTTCCCCCTTCCAATGGCGGGGACGAAACAGGGTCAGCAACCGTCAGCGGAGTTTCCTTCCCCTTACCGTCCCCAACATCGCCTGAATTATCATCTATTGCCTGAAATCCCACCCACGCCTTCTCGGGAGGGGTATCAGACAAAAGTTGCAATTCCTCCTGCCGCAACCCTTCCTGATTGGAAGATTCAACGGATATTTCCCCGAATAGGGCATCCATCTCCCGGTCCACATGGGAAGCTGCTTCCCCATGTTCGGCAACAGTTTTTCCATCTTTCCGGGACTCGGGAATTTTTTCTTCCATCGCAATGGCGTCGGGAAAACCATCGTCCCAGGAGGAATGAAAATCCCATTCCTCCAATTCCATAGATGCCGATTTCAGAGGAGGTGCCGTACGCTCCGACGGAATGGGAACGGGTTCACCAGCAGGCAATTCCCCTTTGGCGGGTTCCGACTCAAAGGTGAGTTCAAACCCGGTCGTCTCACCAGCCGCGCCAAGCGACGCCTTTTCCAGATTGACATCGTTTTTTTCAGATGCCCGGGCTTCCTTGTCCACGACATCCGGTAAATCCAGCACAAGCTCGGAACGGGACGGCTCAGAAACAACCGCAGGCTCTTCCCCTTTGTTGTGATCGTCCCCTGCAACACGAACAACACCCCCCACCGTCGAAGATGGCTTTGCGCGACGGAGATTCTCGGCATTCTTCAGTGTTTCAAGCAATAGGCTCATGGAGGACCAACACCCAGTTTATCCCAATCTTTTTCTATCCCCCTGTTGCTGGATTCGTACAGTTCCCGGCCACCCAGCTGTTCCATGTCCCTGGCCTCGTGAATGATGGTCGGACGCAAAAAGATGATCAATTCTTTCTTGGTTTGCTGATCATTGCGGAAACTGAACAGCGACCCCACGATCGGCAGCTTGCCGAGAAATGGAACAGCGTCCATATCCTTTTCAAAGCTGTTTTCCATCAATCCACCCATAACCGCCAATTGCCCGCTGTTCACCCGCAATGTGGAATCCATTTCCTGCACTTGAACCACCGGGACTTCGGGAACCTCAACCTTGGAATCCGCTTTATAAAAATTCGGGTCGGGATTTTTCACCGAAGAGGAAACACGCTGGATGGTGGGACGAATATTGAGAGAAATCACATCCCCTTCGCTGATCTGCGGAATCACCTGCAGGATGATGCCAATCGGAACGGTCCGAATAGTAACCGCAGTTTTTTCATCGGTAACGGAATGGGTTGCTGTAGTACCATTAACATTCGTTGTTTCCTGCTTCGGAGTCACCTGAATTTCAAAATAAACTTTATTTTCCGTCACCCGCAACACAGCCGCCTGATTATTCATGACCGTAAGCCTGGGACTGGAAAGAACCTTGGAGTTGCCAAAGTGCGAAAGCATGCGTACCGTCGCCGTCAGGTCGGTATGTCCCAACACCCCATGCGTCACAATGGAAAGACCAGGAGTCGTCAGCTCGGGACCACTCTTAATCCGACTGGCCAGCATGTTCTGGTTATTGGTCATATCCGGATTGATATTGGAGCGGACCATGCTCCAATCAACCCCGCCTTGATACTGATCGGAAAGATTAACCTCGACGATAGCCGCCTCAATAAACACCTGACGTTGGGAATCACGGGCGATTTGATCAAAAAAGTTTTGGATTTCCTCATGCTGACGGCTGGTTGCCAAGATACTGAAAATACCGGCGGTGCGGTTCAGTATCACACGCTGTGGTTGTTCCTTAACCGAAGGACCAAGCATGGCTTCCAGGTTGGCGACAATATCGGTCCAAAAATCCACGGCGCTGTTTGTCGACAGGTTGATCGATGAATTGTTGTTGCCGGTACCCGTCGAAGAGACGTTGGTGGTAACCTCCATCTTGGTTTCAAGTTTACGGCTGTTTAAAATATAGTCTAATTTATAGTTGCGGCGAAACGGCGCATCGGGGGCAATGGTAATCGCCTCGCGACCTATTCGATATTTTAATCCCGCGTACTCGGAGATGCGATTCAAAATGGTCGGCAAGGTTTGATCGATGGCGTTAATCGTAATCTTTCCATCAATGCCCGGGTAGATATCAATGTCCAGGTTGGCATCCCGGGCCAGGGCGAAAAGGACATCCCGCAAGGGGGCATCGGTCACGGTCACCGAATAGGTGGCATGCGGGGCGGCATTGACCTGCGGCATGAGAAAAGTAGTTGTTGTGGCCAGATCGGGAATGGCATTGTCCACCGCCGGCAAGCCCGGAGGGGCAGGAAGCATCGAAAGCCAATCGCTTTCAGTTAATTCATCCCGCTTCACAGCGGATTGGGCACGAACCGGGGGGGATTTGCCTCTGGAAATATGCGGGACACCGGTCACTGCGGCTGAAGAACCGTTCGCATCCCCGGCCTCCTCCCCGGCCGCAGTCGAGCGACAACCAGAACACGCCATCAGAGAGAACACCGCCACCAAAAAGAGGGCCAAAGGACCTCCTTTACGGGGCAAACAAACGGACGCGTTCCATTCGGCGCACATTAATTGATGACCTTGGCAGTGAGATGGGCCGCTTTTGTCTCGTCGCGACCGGGTTGCAACGCACCCATAGCTGGAAACCCGGTCTGTGGTACCCTTTTCTGGACGATTTCCCGCTTGGGCAAACGGGGTACCCTTTGCGATACAAGACTGAAAATAGGCACATCAACATTTCCCACCGTGGATAAAGATCCATCCACCACCTTGTTCATTTGGGCTTCCAAATCCAAAGTCCCGGGCAGCGCCCGTGTGGGTACATAGCCCACTTTGACTTTCATCGGAACCGGCGAGACCGCCTTGGTTTTGGCCACTCTTTCCTTCACAAACGGCACACCCCAGCGTAACGATAGCGTCCCCAAGACCAGCATCAAACCTGCGGTCACAAACACCGCCACAGGCACCCGGGACAAAGAACCCCGGAAACCTCTTGAATCCAACATGCCGGCAAACAGCCGATGAAGCCGGAAAACAATCCCATTCCTCCCCGGTTGGCACAGGCGAACATGTCTCTTTTCCACACGCGCTACCCCAGCCTGAAAGGCGTAAACCATGGCGTCATGTGCCAGAACGTTGACGCGCCGCAAACTTCCACAAGCCATCTGATGTATTTTTGCCACCGCTCCGGGTGTGAACAGTTCCCCGATCCCCTTATCGCTGGCACGATTCAGACGGGCTTGGATAAAGTTCCCCGTCTCCTCCAGGGAAAGAAATGGTACCGTCAAGCTCCGGGTTACACGATCATGAAGCGGACGCAAGGAAGGTTCCGCCAACACCTGATCCAATTCCGGTCGGCCAAAAAAAACCATTTGCAATATCGGGTGATATCCCGTCCCAACATTGCTGAGAAACAGCAATTCCCGGTACGTTTCCGGCGCCATGGACTGGGCCTCATCCACCATCAGTACCGCCTGTTCCCTCGCAGCGTACAATTGAATGAGATAATCCTGTAATTGCCGGCGGCTGCCATGCGCGTCATGGACCGACGTTGGACATTGCTGAAACTCCTCCAACAGGGCGTTGCACAGCTCCCCAGGGGCAATTCTGGCATCGAGAATCAGAGCGGTATGAACCCGCTCCGGCATACGTTGGCACAAAAGACGGCATAAGGTGGTTTTGCCCGTCCCCACCTTGCCGATCACCTTGATCACCCCTTCGCCATCCAAAATAGCCTGTTCCATGGCATCCAGGAGTCCCAGATGCGAACTCCCGGGATAAAAAAAATCTTCGTCAAGCGGGTTGGCAAACGGTAACCGGTCAAGTCCGAAGTGTTTCCTGTACATAGTATCCACTTTAGTCCACCATGAAACAACGTTGTCCCCCCTCGCAGGAGATACAGGGCAACCCTGGCCACGTTGGGCGATATCCCGGTAATCCTTGGATTCGCCCTGACATTCGTTACCGGGAAACATGCCTTGAGACAGGGGGCACCCGACTTGGACCAGCAAATTTAGAGCCAAACTTTCGCTTGAAATTCAACCAGTCCAAAGATGCCTTGTCGCACTGGCCAGAAAAAAAGTGACTCGTCAATCCGACCGTTGGACACCATCAACGGATGATCAATAATCAGGACCGTGGTATGGTTACGTAAGCAGGGGGTGGATTTTGTATTTCATCGACTGAAACACATGGTAACGAAATCATGGATAACAATTTTTTCAAACCTTTGATCCACACTTTGCAGACCCTTCTCCCCGTCCGTTTCTCAAACCCGGGCTGGTTGCTCCTTCTCCAAGACCGGGAAGTGCGCCTGCGACCTGTCGGCAACAGCCAGGCCGATACCGAAGAAATTTTCAGTCAATCCCCCGAGGGCCAACAAAAATTTCGTACATTTTTTCGTCAGGAATATTTGCCCCAAGGCAGCATTATCCTGCTGGCCGATTTGATCGACGACGCCCTGCACCATCAAACCATCCCCAGCCTGCAATTCTATAATCGCCACGGCGCCTTGAAAAAACGCCTGGAACGGCTGTTCCGCCATACCCCTTATCGTCGCGCCACACCCCAAGGCCGATTACCATCGGGAAAAGAACAAATCCTCTTTTCCGGACTCACCGAACCCCGCATGGTGCAACCCTGGATCTCCATACTGCAAGAAGAGGGCAGACCCATTGCCGGCCTGTGGTCAATCCCCCTTTTGAGTCAAAAAATTTTTAATACCATACCCAATACCTCGGAAAACATTCTTCTCGTCAGCCTTCACGCCGCTGGACAACGTCACAGCCTGTTCACGGCGGGCCGGTTGATCATCAGCCGCCTGGCCCCGCGCCGACAAACCCAGGATCTGGCCACAGCCCTCACCGCTGAAATCGAGCGCACCCGTCGCTACCTCATCGGTCTGCGTCGCCTCCCCAGTCGGGATGCCCGTCTCGACGTTTACCTGCCGTTTCACCATGAAATGTTCACCCCTGCGGCACAGCGATACCAATGGTATGCCCATAAAGAATTCACCCACCTCCCCCTGGAAGCGTGGCTGAAACATCTCGAATCATCGGGAACACCCCCCCAACAGCGCATGGATCTGCTGTTTGCCCAATACCTGCTGCAACATCTCCCTGGAAGCCACTACAATCCAGGCATCCCCACCCCTGTCCGCCCTTTCGAAACAAGCGTCACCCCGGAAACGGAAAAACCAGCGCCGCAATACAAAAACCGGGTGGGCGATGCCCTGGTCGAAATGAAAGCCATCACCAGCCACCAACTGGAAATTGCCCTGGCGGAACAACAACGCCTGGGATATCCCATCGGCAAGGTGCTGATCACCCTGGGATTCATCTCCGAAGAACGGATGCGCGACCTCCTGGGAGCCACTCTGGAACAGGAAATCGTCAACCTGAACCTGGGAACACTCGATTATCAGGCATTGCATTTCATACCCAAACATTTCGCCAAACGACACAACATCCTCCCCCTGGACTGGAACCCGACGACACAAACATTGACCGTTGCCACAGCCAATACCTTCAATATGGCGGCACTCGACAAATTGCAGTCGCTCCTGCCCGAAGATGTCTCCGTCAAACCCAAGCTTGCCGGTGAAAGCGAACTCACCGCCGCCATCGACAACGCCTACGGTATCGAACTGTCGCTGGACGGCATCCTCAACGAATTGGAAACCGGCGAGGTGGACAGCGAAAGTCTGAACGTCGATGACGGCAATTTCAGCAACCCCATGCTGCGCCTGGTCAACGCCCTGCTCACCGACGCCGTCAAACGGGCCGCATCCGATCTGCACCTCAACCCGATGGCAAGCCTCATTCGTATCCGCTATCGTATCGACGGCGTCCTGCGCGAGGTCCGCATCCTCAACCGCAAATATTTGCCCGCCCTAGTAGTGCGTATCAAAGTCATGGCCGGGATGGACATCTCCGAAACCCGTACCCCCCAGGATGGCCATTTCTCCCTGGAAATCGCCAACTCCAGCATCGATTTCCGCGTTTCCATCCAACCTACGAACCATGGCGAAAATATCGTCCTGCGCATCCTGGACCGCAACCGCAGGCTCGTCGATCTGGAACACCTGGGTCTGAACCAAAACGATATCACCACCCTCCGGGGACTCATGCGCCGACCCGAAGGCATCATCCTGGTCACCGGTCCCACGGGATGCGGCAAAACCACCACCCTCTATGCCATGCTTTCCACCATCAACACCTTGGAAAAAAATGTCATGACCCTGGAAGATCCTTTGGAAATTCCACTGGATTCCATTTTGCAAACATCGGTCAACAAAGCGGTGGACCTCGATTTCGCCTCGGGAGTCCGTTCCATGCTGCGTCAGGACCCTGACATCATCATGGTCGGAGAAATACGTGACCTGGAAACAGCGGAAATGGCCCTGCGTGCCGCCATGACCGGCCATCAGGTCTACTCCACCCTGCACGCCAATTCCGCCATGGCCGCCATCTTCCGCCTGCTCAACATTGGTTTGCGCTCCGATATGTTGGCTGGTAACATTATCGGCATCGTGGCCCAGCGCTTGGTGCGCAAACTCTGTACCCAGTGCCGTCACGAAATACCTTCAGACCCTTTCATCGGGTCTTTCTTTCATAACCACGCCGAAGTGGGAAAAATCTACGGCGCAAAGGGGTGTCGCGCTTGCGACAATACCGGTTACCATGGAAGAACATGCATCATGGAAACTCTGGTCATTGACGACGACTTTAACGATCTCATTTCACGCAACGCCCCCCAGGCCGATTTTCGCAGACTCGCCTTGGAAAAACAGTTGCCGATCATGGCTGATTCAGGCAAAAAACTGGTTTTGGATGGGGTTACGAGCATTGATGAGGTCACTCGCGTTTTGGGATTGAAACTCTAAAGCTTTATTTGAACAATCCGATCAGCCCGCCCCTTGGTTTGTCGTCCCGCATTAAAAGGAGGTCAGTCAGAGTGCCCAAATATTTTTACAAGGCAACCGACAATAATGGCGATATCCGCGAAGGGGCCATCGATGCCGCCAATGTCGATGAATTGGAGATGCGTCTCGATCAAATGGGGCTCATGCTCATCAGCCTAAAAGGAAATTTCAGCGGTTTAAGCCTGTTGACCCGCCGCCGCAGTATCGGACGCCGCAACCTGATCGTCTTTTGCTTCAACATGGAACAAATGGCCCTGTCAGGGGTGCCCCTGATCGAAGGGATGGTCAGCCTGCGCACCGGGGTGGAAGATGTCGCCTTCAAGGAACTGATCACCGCACTGATCGAAGATATTCGCAGCGGACGGCTCCTGTCCCAAGCGATGGAATCACACCCGGAAACATTCAGCCCCATCTTTATCCGCCTCATCCACGTCGGCGAACAAACCGGAAACCTGGGGGAAATATTCCGTGACCTGAGCGAAAACCTGAAATGGGAAGATGAACTGGTCAGCCAAGCCAAAAAAATCATCACCTACCCCGCCATCGTCGGTACCGCCGTCGTCGGTCTGGTGTTCTTCCTGATGATCTACCTGGTGCCACAACTCATGCAGTTCATCCTGGAAATGGGCGGCGACCTCCCACTTCACACCCGTGCCCTGATCGCAGTCTCCGACTTTATTTCAACCTGGTGGCATCTGCTGCTCCCCATACCCTTGCTTGTCTTTATCATCATCAAGTTTGCCGTCAAAATCAGCGTCACCATGCAACGCCGTATCGACCAATTCAAACTGAAATTGTGGATGTTCGGTCCCTTGATTCGCAAAATCATCCTGGTACGCTTCGCCCGCTCCTTCGCACTCATGTACAAGTCGGGCATCCCGGTCCTGGACAGCTTGAACATTAGTGAAGGGTTAAGCGACAACCTGGTCATTCGTGAAGCTTTGGAACGGGCCCGACGCATGGTTTCGGAAGGCAAGGGCATCACCGAAAGCTTCCAGGCCGTGGGATTTTTCCCACCTCTGGTCCTCAACATGCTTCAGGTCGGGGAATCCTTCGGCAAGTTGGACCAATCCTTGCTCAATATCAGCTACTTTTATGATCGCGATGTCAAAGAAAACATCGCCCGTCTGCAAACCGCTATCGAACCCCTGTTAACCGTGGTCCTGGGTGGCGTCATTGGCTGGGTCATCATGTCGGTTCTCGGACCCATTTATCAACTGATTGAAAAACTTTAACATTGCCCTTCATGGTTCGTAAATTTTTTTTCTTCCTTTCGGACCACGTCGTCACCGCCTATGAATGGCATGCAGGAATTTTTTTTGAAGGACCCCATCTGGAACTCAGTAAGGATGGGTTGCAAAAATTTGAACAGTATCTCGATCAAATCCAACTGAACGGTCCCGTATACCTGCTCATCGATGTCACCGAAGAGGAAATCCATGAGGAAGTCGTCCCCAAACTCATGGGACGCAATCGGCAAAAAATCCTCCAACAACGCGCCAGCCGAATTTTTCGCAATACCCCCTACGTTTACCATCGCTTCCAAGGATTGGTGCAGGGAAACAAAAAAAAAGAACACGCCCTGTTCGTCGGACTGACCGATCCCGAAAACGTGACCCCCTGGATGGAAATACTCACCCGCCGCCAAGCACAAATCGTCGGCATCTGGTCACTACCGTTGCTGGCACTTCAGGTCTTTCACCGCATCCTGCCCAAAGACACTTCCGTTCTTCTGGTCAGCCCCAACTCGGGCGGACTCAGGCAAATTTTTGTACAAAATAAAAAAATCAAGGTCAGCCGCCTCTCCCATTTACCCTCCCGGGAACCGGAAACCGTGATGCTGTTCATTCACGGTGAGATCTCCCGCCTGATGGGTTATCTCGGTACTTTGCGACTCCTTGCCAACGATCAAAAACTCGATGTTTTCATCTTATGCCCCAAAGAATTGTTGGCCTATATAGTCAACAATCCCCACCCCATGGCCACGCACCAAATCCACCCCATTGACGCCGAAACCTTGGCCCTGGACTACGGTTTGAAAAACGGGTTGCCGGATGAAAAAGTCGATATCCTGTTTGGTCAGTTTCTCCTGAAACACCGCGTCAGCAACCACTATGCCCAGCACGAGCTGATTCAGCGCCACCGCATTGCTGAAATATGCTATTGGCTCAGAACGTTGGCCATCATCTTGCTGATATGTGGCGTCGGATTGGGACTGGTCGCATTTTATGAAGGATATCGCAACTCGGAACAATTGCCAGCTTTGCTGCAAAAACTGGATGCCGCCCAACTCTCCTTGCGTAAATACGCCATCGAAGAGTTTGAAAAGGTGGGTGGCGGTCGGGACCGGGTCGCCTCCGCCCAAATCATGCAAAAAATTAACGAACTCAAATCCACACCGCAACATGCCATGATCTTCATCAGTAAGGCCCTGGCCAATTTTGATGATCTGTGGATCGACGGCATCGATTGGGAGTCACCACCTAAAGAGATATCATCCCCACAACAACCAGCCAAAACAAAAAAACCCAATATTCCCAAACCAGGTCGTGCCCTTGAAACCGTTCGTGTCAAACCATCCATGGCCCAATATGTCAATCCCAATCAGTTGGTACGCCTCACCGGCCAAATTTATCCGTTTAACGAATCCCCCCATGATGCCCAACTTAAAATTGAACGGTTTATCAACCTTCTGCGCTCCATGCCGGAAGTATTGGCAGTGGAAACCGAAAAAATGCCCATGGACGCCAACCAAAATGCCGTCCTGGATAGCTCCAACCTGGCCAAAACAAAACAATCGTCTTTCATTCTCAGGATTGTGATAAATTTTGGAAAAAACAATCATGGCTAAACGTTCCCCAGAATCCCGCCTCCTCTGGAAAGCCCTGATTATCCTCCTCGTCGCCATCCTCTTGGGAGTTGCCGCCACAGCAGGTGGCATCCTTTACCGTGATACCGTTTCACAACAGCTCCAGGAGATGCAACAACAATTAAAAACAATAGAAAACAAAGAGTTGCAGCACAAGCAGCAATTGGCACTGATCCATAGCTACCAACCCATCTACCAATCGTTCGAGGCCAAAGGGGTCGTCAACCAGGAACCCCGGCTCAAATGGTTGGAAATCATCGACCAGATCAGCCATGAATTTAAATTTACCGCGCCAGTACGTTACAAATTGGAAGTGCGCAAACCGTTTGATGCCCCTTTCATCCTGCCCCCCAATGGCCTCACCCTGTACGCCAGCATCATGACTCTCAACATGAGCCTCTTGCACGAAGGCGATCTGTTCAACTTTTTTGCCGCCCTGGACCAACGCGCCCATGGCGTTTTCAACGTCCCTTCCTGCAGTATCAAACGAACATCCACACGCTATGTCTTGAATGGTCGAACCGAGTGGACCACCTCCCTGGAAGGGGAATGCGTACTCAACTGGTTCACCCTGTGGGGAAAGGAGGAAGCACGTTGAAAAAATGTATTTTCCTGCTGGTGTTATGGGCCAGTTGGTTCCCGCTCCTTGGATATCTGGCGTTTGCGGAAAATTCACCCGCTGCCAACGATGACCAAATTATCGACACAACCTCACCGCTGCTGGGTCGCCTGTTCAACACCCCGATCAATCGGATGCTGCTCGACCGTCTGCGTCTGCACGGTCCACCCACAGAAAAGGAAAAGGAAAATAACGAAGCCGAACAAACCGAGGAAAAACTGCCACCCGTCATAAAAGGTCCCCGTTATGTATCGGTTACCGGAATGGTCGTGAAGGAAAGGGGTCTGCAAGAGTTATGGCTGGACGGCAAGGTCATCCCCTTGGAGGCAACCTTTCAAGGAGAAGGATATGCCGCCTATATCTCTTCCGCCTCCCTTAACGGATTGCCGATTTCCTCCGTGGATTCTCCAGAAGTTTTCCTGGTCAAACCAGGGCAAACCATCGATTTTGTGGAGAAACGGGTACGATCCACCTGGGAGATCCCGGAAAAGGAACGCGCCACGGCCCGCCGAGAACCCCCAGCAACGAAAGAAACGAATGCCGCCAACAACAACGGCGAGAAAGGTGACAAAACAACCGCCGCCATGCCCACCAGCAACCCAGCCAAAGATGGGGATCAACCCGCAGCGGCCAGCAGCGCCGATAAAAATCCCAATGACGACGATCCCATGAAAAAACTTTCCGGCATTCAGCTCCCCCCCGGTTTTGAAAACGCCATCAATTCCTTTAAAACCATCCGTGCCATCCAGCAACCAAATAAGGACAATCCAACGCAATAAGGTTGGACGGTACCGGACGATGTAAGATAACATGTCCGTGAAAAACTGTTGGATTCACCCTGGAAGAAAGCCACCATGAGTACAACCATCGCCTTTGACACGCACGCCTACGTCAAAAAGCTTCGTGATGCTGGCGTGGACGAACGCCAGGCAGAAATCCAGGCAGAAGCTCTTGTCAGCATGGTTGAAGATCGTCTCGCAACCAAACAGGACATGTATGCGCTCAAGCGGGACTTGGCCGATATTCGCAAGGAGATGGTAACCATTGAAGCCAATCTCAAACGAGATCTGGCCGATGGAGAATCTAGCCTTCGCAAGGATATGGCAACCATTGAAGCCAACCTGAAGCGCGACATCAAGGAACTGGATGTCAAAGCCGAAAACCGGGCCAAAGAATTGGATGTCAAGATTGAAACAAGCAAACTTGAATTGCGGAAGGACATTGAATCCGCCAAGGTGGACACAATCAAAAGGACGGCAGGGATGTTCGTCGCACAAACCGCATTGATTATCGGTGCGTTGTTCGCTGTAATGAAGATGAACCAACCCAATCTGCAACCCACCGGGTATTACACACCTCCCGTCCAGGAAATGCGGTTGCCAACACCGCCGACACCCGCGCAGCCTGTTGTTCCTCTGTCGCGATGACAACTTAAAACGGTGAAAACGAATCTCACCATTCGGTACCCGTGTCTTCCATTGGTGCCACCAACACGTTGACAATTTAAATTTTCAGCAAACACTTCAAAATCGCTCAGGGCAACCAATTGGATTCTACCGCCTGTAGTTTGATCACATCCAGGGGAATCCACATAAGAATATCATCCCCCCCCTGGTAAAATCTTTCAGGATTGGGATTGTCGGTATTGTCACCCCCGTCATCGATGATATTTTCCTTCTCCCGGAGCGTGGCATTCACAAATGGTACTTTGACTTTTGCATCCAGGCTCATCCTGTAGGCACCAAAACCATTGGGACCGTGCGAAACCACCATCACCGGGATACCGTTTACCAAAGCAACGCCATTTTCGGAATAGAAGGTCATGTCCCCGTTGCTGCTCAAGGTATGAGCACCTGCCACGGTATAGGCGCTGCTGACCCGATACGTATAAAAATTACCCCATTTATCCATGGGACTGATCCCCAAAGTACGCCAGGGCAGCAACCCCAACTGTTGACCATCGAGAGAATTGATGCACGGCCCATTGTCGTTGACGGATAGATCCCGATCTTCGTCACCATCGGCCTTGTTGGTCACGGGGTCAAACCAATCCGGGCAGGGCAAATGGCCTTTGACCGCCATAAAACCCAACAAAGCCCCTTCAATCTCTCGCATGGCCTGATGGTTCTTCTCCAACAATGTTTTTTTCGACTGCGAGCGAATCGCGGCAACAGCCCCCAACATCAACGTCCCAGCCACCACCAGCATCAAAGCCATTTCAATCAGGGTAAATCCCCTCCGGCAGCTCAATCCGCCTGTTTCAGAGGGTGCGACGGGAACGCGAAACCGGGAGCGAAAGGAGATGCGCATGGTCACCACAAAAAAAATAAAGAACAAGGTCGATTCCTGATGCCTGATCCAACGATCCGGTCTACAACCTGGTCAGGGCATTCAAAATTTCCGCACAGGTGATGCCCAACAAGCGGTCGTTGAACGGGGGATCGGCCAAACCACCCGATCTGTCTGTCTTTATATTTCTGATTTCATAGGTGGTGTCCCCGTCGGCATTGCCTTCTTCCAAAAATTCCTGGAGCAAATTGGCAGCGATGATATCACTGGGACGGGTTTGGTCACTCTTCGGGGCGATCAAAGGCAGCGTTTGGCCAGGGGCGAATACAATGGCGGCATACGCTGTCGTATCGCCCACGATGGTCAGGTCCGCCTGGTTACAGAGAAAATCACCCTTGACGGTATCCCCGGTCATGAACCTTGGCGACACCGCATACCAGATGGGAGCCATTTCCCCATCCACAAGGGGTGGCAAACCAAGGGTCCTCCAAGGTAAAAAACCACTGTTAATGGTACACGGACCCTCGGTTGCATTGTTACTGTAGTCCCCCGCCACATCATTGGGATCGCTGTTACGAAAAAAGCCCTCATAGGGACACGGCAATTTTCCATACAACTTTGCCGCAAGGGGGGGGATCCCCGCCTGCATCGCGGCATAGGCGATCAGAGCCTTTTTCGCCCGCGCCAGGGTCAGGTTGGAAACTTGGTCACCATGCATGCGTTTGCTTTTGATCAACAGCGCATCCAGGGCCAAGGAAATGCCACCCAGAAGAATGACGGCCATGATAATCAGGAGTGCCGCCCCCTGTTGCGCCCCCCCCCATCGCGGAATACTGAATTTTAGACGAGGCCCGTATGTCAACGGGCTCATCATGCCATCAAGGCCATCATTTCGTTAATTTACCCCGCACGGGCCAGACAAAATAAGGGCTGGCCTTACCGTAAAAATCGGTATGCCCGTTGTGCATGTTCATATACCAAGCGGTATTCTCCGGTTCACCAGCTGTTGAACTCCAATAATGCCCTTGTTGAACCTTTTCAAATGGGTGGTCTTTGGGCAATATCAACCCGGCATCGGCTTCGGTACCCGCCAACGTCACCAACTCCTCCTTGCTGGGCAAACGCCAGCCACCCTTCGTATCCGTCAGACCGTCACATGACTTTTGCCCGGAATTCAGGGCTTCGACAGCTTTGGAAGCATCCTCCCAGGTCAACGCCCCCCAACAATTGGCGTTCTTCACCCACGTTAAACCAGATTTTGAATCCGTGACCGAACCTTCCTTTGCATCAGCAAAACGATTCTCAGAATACGCATTCTGCGCGCCGATAAAAACCATTCCCAGGGCAAAAACAACAGCAAAGCGCCTGTGCTTCCCAATCTCCTTACCGTTCATACCATTCTCCTTGGTTGTTGGTCTTCACTGGCCGCCCCCGCACCATGAACAACAGTGCGTTTGCGTGTCACGGCCCTTGGCAATCCAATTCCCTCCGCAACACGTCACCCCGATCATGTCCTCCAGCCGACACAAGGTAATGATGCTATCACCCACCTACCCCGGACTCAAGCCGTCTCGCAATCGTTCTAAAGAACACATGCCAGCAAGTCAATCCACCTGACCCTTCCGATTGTTTCATCCGGCCAGGTTTTGGACGAAATGAGAGCTAAATTTGATCAATTTTAGTGGACTGGCAGGGTAAAATCCTGGACAATCTAACCGTGGAAGCGTTGTTTCACCGTGGCCCAACGTCTCGTCATCAAGTTTCGGACGAGAGTGTTTGCGGATGATCTGGTGACGTGGAAAATGTGGTGCAGCGGCAACTTAATGCTAACAGGAATCATGGAAGATCCGAAAGAAAAGAGCAGATCTCAGTACGATACCACCTTAAAGGATTTGTTTGAAAAGCCGCCGCAACGATTGTTGCAGATTCTGATCGGACAGGAAGCTGTGGAGCTGCTGACAGTGGAATTCGCTTCCACCCAAAAACGCTTTCCCGACTTGGTGTTCCTGTTGGAAGATGGTTCGATTTTTCATCTGGAACTACAAAGCAAGTCTGAGGGTATGGTTTGGCGTATGCTGATGTATTATTCGTTGATACGTCAGCGTTATCCGAGCAGGATTCTGGTTCAGAAGGTGCTGTACGTTGGGCTGAAAGAGTGGAATCACGGATCAGACATCGAAGAGAAGAATTTATCCTTCAGCTACGAAGTGGTAGACATCCGCAGCATTGATTGCAGGGAGTTGATGGACAGCCCGTCCTTGGAGGAAAATATCCTGGCTATCCTGTGTCGGATCGACAACCAGAAAGAAGTGATCCAGGAAATCTTGTATCGAATAAGTGATCTGCCAATAAAAGCCAGGGCAGATGCCCTGACAAAATTGGTCATCTTATCCAGGTTGCGCAGACTGGAAACGGTAGTCAGAACGGAGGCTGAAGACATGGCACTAACCTTTAATTTGATGGAAAACGATGTATTCCGGCCAATAATCATGCAGATGCAGATGGATAGTGAGCAAAAAGGACGCCAGGAAGGACGCCAGGAAGGACGCCAGGAAGGACGCCAGGAAGGACGCCAGGAAGAAGCGTCCTCCTTTCTTATACGCTTACTTCAACGTCGTTTCGGATTCCTGACTTCAGATATCACTCAAAAAGTCCAGTCAGCGGATCTAGACACCCTGGAAATGTGGGGCGAAAGAGTATTGGATGCCCAGTCACTGGACGATATTTTCTCGAGTACTGATCTTTATCACATTTAACTCGCAAAACGGTAATCAAAAATTGGTATCGACACAAAATTTGAATCCCACTCAGAATCTACAACCCGGTACAAAGAAATATCCGGGTTTTTCATTAATTGAAATGACGGTCATTCTTGTAATCGTCGGGGTCCTTCTCGGCAGCAGCGTTGTCACTTACTCCAATATGCGCGACAAACAACAACGCCAAAAAACGGAAATATTGTTGGAAGCCGTCCAGAAAGCCCTGCTGGCCTATGCTGTAACCAACGGGCACCTCCCTTGCCCCGATGTCGGCGTGGACAGCAGCAACGTGACACAATCCGCATTTGACGGTAAAGAAGATCGAGACGCCACCGGAAATTGCCGCCTAGTCTACGGCGTATTGCCATGGCAAGATCTGGGCGTGCAAAAAACTGATTTTTATGGAAACTACCTCTCTTATCATGTCGATCCCAATTATGTCAATCGACCCATTCTTTGTAACCACCCCGCCCCAGGCCCCACCCTGTTAAACGTCGAAACCAACCATCTCGGGGTTGTTTCAAACCTGAACGCAATTGTCGCCGTCGTCGTCTCTTTTGGCAAAAATGGTGCAGGACACTTGGTAACGACTCCAGCCGGGTCCCCAGCCTATATCACGCGTACCGCTGTGACCGGTAACGAAACCAGGAACGCCGACTATGTCTACAATGGTGATCCCACGGCCAATAACAGTTACGCTGAAGGCATTGGTGACGACTTGCTCACTTATTTATCCCCAATAACTTTAAGATCCAAACCGGAAATTGCGTGTCAATAATTCACTGGTGATTTGAGGGAGAAAATCGTATCATTCGTGGAGCGTTTTGAGTGGAAATATTCGCTGGTAGCTACGCTTCCATTTCGCATACTAATAGCTCAGGAGAAAATTTCGTTATGGATATGCACTCCAAAGGTGCCCGTCAATCCGGTTTTTCGTTGATCGAAATCGCCATCGTCCTTGTCATTATCGGCCTTCTTTTAGGCGGTGTCATGAAAGGGCAGACCATGGTTCAAAACAGCAAGATCAAACGTATCGCCACGGATACCCAATCGGTCCAGTCCGCCATCAACGCCTATATCGACAGCTATTGGCAGTTGCCGGGTGACGATAGCAATGCCTCCGCCCATTTTGCCGGGGTTGGCAATGGTAACGCCAATGGCGTCATCGTAGGTCTCTTTGAACCCGCCAACTTGACCACCAACGAGACCGCTTTGGCATGGAACCATTTGCGCTGTGCCGAACTCGTCAAGGGATCGTGTGTTGCCGCCGCAACTGCCAACGTGTTACCCAGAAATCCTGTCGGCGGCACCTTGGGCATCGCCGATGGTCGCGACCCCACTCCTACAACGGTCCTCGCAATCGCCAAAAAGGTCGTCTGCATGGGTAGCATCCCCTCTGCGTATGCCGATGCTTATGATTCGCAGCAGGATGACGGGGTCGGTACTACAGGTGACGTTCGCGGCAGTCAAAACGGCGAGACCGCCGCAACGCCCGGTACCGCCCAAGCTTACGCCGCCAGCGAAACCATCCACATCTGTACCGGTTTCTAATTCTACTTTGTCACATTAGAATATACGCCCTGGATCCCCGCTTTCGCGGGGATGACAGAGCAGAAAATCCGTTGAAAAAGGGCAACCGTCATCCCCGCGAAAGCGGGGATCCAGAAGCTACAAACGCCGAACTGGAAATGTGACAAAGTATAACTAACTTTAATGGGTTATATCAATCCATCATGGTAGCATCACCTTCCCAATGGGGTAAAAGGCAATACGGTTCAATTTTCCCTTCCCTCATTGGCGCGGGCGTGTTCAAGGGAAGATTGCGTGACGGCGTAAGCGCGAATGGAAAACATGACCCATCGAGATTCCCACAGCTTTGCCCCCCATCGGTCACCCGGACCTGAAAAACTGTCGGGTGGTCGCGTGGCATCGGGATTCTCATTGGTCGAAATGGCTGTGGCCATGGTCGTCCTCGCCGCCGTTGTCGGTGGCGGCGTTGCCACCTTCTCTGGAGTTCGCGAAAAACAGCAACGGATCAAAGCCGAGGATTCCATGGAAAAAATCCAGGAAGCCCTGATCGGATTCGCCGTTGCCAATGGCCACCTCCCCTGTCCCGATGTTGGCGTGGACGGGGGTGGAACCGCCATGACCAGCTTTGATGGCGTGGAAGACAGAAATGGAACGGCATGTCGCAATCCGTTCGGGGTGGTACCGTGGCAAAATCTGAGCTTGAAACCCGTCGATAATTGGCTCAACTATTATTCCTACCACGTCGCCCCAGACTACAGCGACAGCAGCCAAATCATACCCTGCAATGCCACCAGCACTTTGAGAGTCCGCAAGGATGGCAAAACGTTGGCCGATAATCTGCCGTTTGTCGTCGTATCCCATGGCAAAAACGGCAGGGGACATATCGAGACAACCCCTGTCGGATCAACGGCTTATGTCACCCGAACTGCCGTCAGTGGTGATGAGCTTGAAAATGCCAACCCCCAAGACCCGGATCCCGACAAGGCCAGGACCTATCTCCATGGCGCTGGCGATGATGTCGTCCTGTATGCCTCTCCCATGTTGTTGAAATCCAAGTTGATGCAAGCAGGCATGGCAATGACGGCCTGTGCGCCTTCAACCAGCACAACGTCAACATCATCCACCACAACATCGGTTACCACCACGACATCCGTATCAACGACCACAACCTCGGCACCAACTACAACGACATCGGTGTCTACAACAACGACTTCCGTGCCCACCACGACGACTACAACGACTTCCGTACCGACTACAACGACTTCGGTTTCGACGTCAACGACATCCGTGTCCACAAGTACGACTTCAGCACCAACAACAACGACTTCCGTGTCTACAACCACGACTTCCGTACCGACTACAACGACTTCCGTGTCCACTACAACGACTTCCGTACCGACTACAACGACTTCCGTGTCCACAACCACGACTTCCGTACCGACTACAACAACTTCCGTGTCCACAACAACGACTTCCGTGCCGACAACTACGACTTCCGTGTCCACAACAACGACTTCCGTGCCGACTACAACGACTTCCGTGTCCACAACCACGACTTCCGTGCCAACAACAACGACCTCTGTGTCCACAACTACAACATCCGTACCGACAACAACGACTTCCGTGTCCACAACCACGACCTCGGTAGCCCCTGCGGGAACGCTCTTCTCTGGCAGCAATTATAATTGCTATGATGATCGGCCCTCGATCATGAACTCTGTCACAGGCGCTTCGCGATTTGCGAAAGGACAAAGGGCCCGGTCTTCCAATCCCTGTCTTTCACTGACAGCCAGCAATCCGACCTACTTCTTCACCAACTTTACCGCGTCAGCCAACTTGAGCGGCCAAAACGTGATCAGGATCCGCCCCGAAGGGGGATTCGGCTCCATCGACTGCCAGTTTGACTTTACCAGTGCCGGGACAACCTCCTGTAGCGGTTACACCGTCACCATTACCAAATCTTCCGGCAGTACCGGTACCATCAAGGTTAATTTTGGCAACAAGAACATGTCCGCCTTGAGCAGATTGGAAATTGAGATCACCGATCTGGGTGTCAGTACCATCGATTTTCCCAATATGTGTATCGGCTCTTGCGGTCAATAAGGAGGCAACTTGGTTTGTCGGACGGAACAATCATAAGAATCCAATCTGACACGAAACGAAGCGTCGCCCCCAGCGCCCCCTGGATCACCCATGGCAGGATTCTGCTGACCCTTGCCCGCATGACTTTTCGCGAAAATATTTTGAACCGGCTGCCGTGGGCCGTCATGACAGCCCTGGGGGTGGGCATGGGGCTGGCCCTCTTTGTGGATGCGGTGTCAATCACCGAAAATGAATGGATTCAGGGTGCCATTGCCGGGGCTTTCTATCGACTCATGGCCGTATTTTTGCTGACCGCCACGGTCATCGTCGGCGTAGCCAGGGAGTTTGACGACCGCATGGTGGCCTTAACCCTGGCCCTCCCCATCCCGCGTTCTGTTTATTTCGCCGGCAAACTACTCGGCTTCGCCATGACCGCAACTCCCATGGCAGCCATCTTTGGCTTGGGATTGCTCCCCTTCGCCCCTTCGGACCAAGTACTCCTGTGGAGCCTTTCCCTGGGATGCGAATTGCTTTTGATGGCTGCTCTGGGCTTTCTTCTGGTCCTGTCCCTGACCCACATCACCCCCGCATTAACCGCCGCCATGGCCACCTACCTCTTGGCCCGGACCATCAATACCATGGTACTCATCGCCAGTGGCCCCCTCGCCAATCTCACCCCCATGCCAGGAAAATTGATTTTACCAACACTCCGGTTCCTCTCCTGGCTGGTCCCCGATCTGGGGCGCTTTACCTCCGGGGAATGGCTGGCCTATCACACCGGTCGCTGGAGCGACCTGGCAACAATAGCCTTGGAAACCCTCGTCACCCTGTTTTTTCTCTGTGGAGCGGGACTTTTTGATCTGTATCGGAAAAATTTATAAAGCCACCCCTTCCCCGCGGACACCACCCGCATGGGTCACCCTCTTTCTGGCTTTGGGGCTTGCCGGGCAATTGCTTTGGGGTAGCCTGCGCCCCTCCCCCAGCGCCAAAGCGGAAGAGTTGTCCCCGCCACCATCGCAAGGGGTGTTGCAACTCGCAGCACTCGGAGATCACGTGGTGTTCGCACGCATCCTGATGTTGTGGTTGCAAAACGTGGACAACCAACCCGGCCTTTCCATCCCTTTTCGCCACCTGGATTATGACAAAATGGCCCAATGGCTCGAAGTTGTATTGGCCATGGACCCTAAAAGCGACTATCCCCTGTTCGCTGCCCTGCATGTGTATGCCGGGATACCCGATCCGCAACGCACCCGTATCATGCTGGATTTCATCCACCGGCAATTTCCCTTGCATCCAGAACAAAGGTGGCGCTGGCTTGCCCTGGCCGCAGTCAGTGCCCGCCACCGCCTCAACGATCCCCAACTCGCCCTGCGCTACCTCGATGAACTCCTGCCACAAGTCCAACAGGGTCGCCTGCCACAGTGGGTATTGGGGATACGTTTAAGCCTCCTCCAGGCTACCGGCCAGTTGGAAAGCGCCCGTCAATTGATTGGTGGCCTGCTCTATCACCAGGAAATCCGTTCCCCCACGGAAATCCGCTACCTCTCCGACTGGTTGGAAAAATTGGCCACTGAGGAATAACCACTATGAATACGCCTTGGACACGCCCTCGCTGAACGTTTCACCGTCAGAAACGATGCAATATGAGTTCCCTATGCCGAACAAACCGGGTATTCTTTTATCTATCACATCGTGGACAGGGGATATCGCTATGTCGCAAGCCGTAACTTTTGATGACGTATGGATAATGTTCCAGGAGACCGACCGTAAATTCCAGGAAATGGTTCGGGAAAACCGGGAGCGAGATATAGCGTTGGACCGCAAGTTCCAGGAAACAGACCGAAAAATCAAAGAGGTTTCCAGGCAAATCGGGCAATTGGGAGGTCGATTGGGAGAGTTTGTTGAGGAATTGGTTGCTCCTGCATGCAAAACCATTTTTATGCAACGAGGAATCCCGGTTCACAAGGTGAGTCGACGGATGGAAGCCGATTTACCCAATGATCGGCATATGGAGATTGACCTGTTTGTCGTCAATACCGATGCGGTGTCATTGGTCGAGGTAAAAAGCAAATTAACGACAGAAGATGTACGGGAACATATGCTACGCCTGTCCGAATTCAAGGAGTTCTTCCCAGAGTATGCAAACAAAAGGGTGATTGGTGCGGTTGCTGGTATGGTGGTTGAGGAACACGTTGTGCGTTTTGCCATCAAAAATGGCTTATTCGTCTTGATACAAGCAGGCGATTCGGTACGTTTGGCCAATGACGACTCTTTCGTACCACGCACTTGGTAAACGGTAAACCGGGTATTCTTTTATCTATCACATCGGGGACAGGGGATATCGCTATGTCTCAAGCCGTAACCTTTGATGACGTATGGAAGATGTTCCAGGAGACCGACCGTAAATTCCAGGAAATGGTTCGGGAAAACCGGGAGCGAGATATAGCGTTGGACCGCAAGTTCCAGGAAACACACCTGCAGATCAAGGAAACACACCTGCAGATCAAGGAAACAAACCAGCAGATGAAGGAAACAAACCAGCAGATGAAGGAAACAGACCTTCAGATGAAGGAAACAGACCGAAAAATCAAAGCGGTTTCCAGGCAAATCGGGCAATTGGGAGGTCGATTGGGAGAGTTTGTTGAGGGATTGGTTGCTCCTGCATGCAAAACCATTTTTATGCAACGAGGGATCCCGGTTCATAAGGTGAGTCGACGGATGGAAGCCGATTTACCCAATGATCGGCATATGGAGATTGATCTGTTTGTCGTCAATACCGATACGGTGTCATTGGTCGAGGTAAAAAGCAAATTAACGACAGAAGATGTACGGGAACATATGGTACGCCTGTCCGAATTCAAGGAGTTCTTCCCAGAGTATGCCGACAAAAGGGTGGTTGGTGCGGTTGCTGGTATGGTGGCTGAGGAACACGTTGTGCGTTTTGCCATCAAAAATGGCTTATTCGTCTTGATACAAGCAGGCGATTCGGTACGTTTGGCCAACGACGACTCTTTCGTACCTCGCGCTTGGTAAACGGTAAACCACACACTGTGGACCAACGCGTATAAAACAATTTATAAACAACTCATTCAATGGGAACTCACAGTCGGCACGGGTTAATGGTTTGGCCGTCCAGGGAACTCACTCGCCAAAGCCTCGTTGCGCCCCTTTCACGAAACCAGTATGGATTTTTTTCATGCGCAATCGTTTTTACCTGGCCAAACGCATTCTACAAGACCATTTTCGCGAATCGATCCAGCCCTACAAATTGACCTTTGCCAGCACCGACCGCTGTAACAGCCGATGCCGGACTTGCGCCACCTGGCGGCACCAAACCAGGGATGAACTGAATTGTGCAGAAATTGAAAATTTTTTTTCGATCAACAATCGTTTTTTATGGTTGGATTTTACCGGCGGGGAATATTTTTTGCGCGAGGACGCCCTGGAGATCGTCCGCATGGCCCTGTTTCACTGTCGTCACTGTTGCCATTTCCACGTTCCCACCAACGCCGTCGATCCCCAGCGTACCCTGAATGGCGTGCGCAAGATTATCGATTGTAACCCGGAATTGTTCACGCTGACCATCAGTCTGGATGGTCCGCCATCCGTTCATGATCGACTGCGCGGTATCCCGGGCAACTGGAATGCGGCCATGGCGCTATACCGGGAACTGGAAGGTCTGCAATCAAACAAATTCCGTATTTTTTTTGGATTTACCTTGAGCCCATGGAACCTGGGCAGTTTTTCCGCCACAGTCACGGCCGTGCAACAACAATTCCCAAAGGTACGGCTTAAAAATTTTCACATGAACCTGTACCACCGATCGGAACACTACTACCGAACCGAAGGCCACGCCCCCCCCTTCCCCGGGGGAAATGTCGCAATAATCGCCGAAATGGAACAGTTTCGGAAAGACGTTCGTTGGCGGTTGGATCCCATTTCCATTTTGGAAAACCGCTATCTGCTCCGAATAAAGAATTATCTGGAGACCAGGCAATCCCCACTCCCTTGCCAAGCCCTGGCGGCTTCGTTGTTTTTAGCGGCCGATGGCACGGTGTATCCCTGCACCATGTGGAATCAACCCTTGGGAAACCTGCGTCGGGATGGCTTTTCGATACCAGAATTATTGGAATCGTCTCGTGAGATCCGTGCGGCAGTACGGAGGAAAGAATGTCCGGGATGTTGGACGCCTTGTGAGGCCTATCCGTCTATACTAGCCTGTTTTTTTAATAAAGGTTGAACACCACATTGACCACAACCCGATATACACCACCCGCCGCCAAAACCGATGATCCTTATACCATCGTCATCCCCACCCGTAACGAAGCGGCTACCATCGCCGATATCGTCACACGCAGCTTGCGACTGACCCCCTTCGTACTGGTCATGGATACCGCTTCCAACGATGGCACCCCAGCTCTGGCCATACAAAGTGGGGCTCAGGTGATCAACGTCCCCGAACAGGGCAAGGGATTGGCAATCCGGGCTGCGGCAAACCATGTCACCACACCCCTCGTCGTCTTCATCGACGCCGACGGCTCGCATGTGGTGGAAGATATCCCCAAACTGATTGCCCCATTGCGTGCCGGAAGCGCCGATCATGTCCATGCCTCCCGACTCATCGGCGGCTCCAGCGAACTGCACGGCGGCTTCGACGAATTTTTCCGCCTGTCAGGCAGTGCCTTGATCACCGCCCTGATCAACTGGCGCTTCCAGGTTCGGTTGAGCGAAAGTCAAAACGGTTTCCGGGCACTGCGTCTGGATCTGCTGAAGCAATTGGACCTCCGGGAAGAAATCACGACCATTGAACAGGAAATGGTGATAAAAACCTTGAAAGTCGGGGGGCGTCTGGCCGAAATTCCCAGCCACGAACACAAACGTATCCACGGATACTCCTCCATTCGCCTCAGCCAAGTGTGGTGGAGATATGTCTATTCCGTTATAAAATTACTTATAATTTAACACACCTCCTGGCGGTTGCACTCAATGGTTATACTCGGTCTGTGGGATGGTCACGATGCCGGAGCAGCACTCCTCAAGGATGGCCAGCTCGTCGCCGCAGTCAACGAAGAACGGCTGTCACGACGAAAGCTTGAAGCCTGCTTTCCCCGGCAATCCATCGGTACGTGTCTGGATCTGGCCCGCATCACACCCCAGGATGTGGATCATGTGGCCATTGCAACCCGCGATGTGGCGAAAACACTGGCGCGACTCATTCCGGAAACCCGGGAACGTTATTATCAAATCCGGCGGCGACTGACCCCCCCCACCCTGGGGACGCGGATAACCCATCGATTCAAACACACCATCACCCAATGGCCCGGATTTTGGGGAACCGACTTCCTGAATCGTCACCTTATCAAACGGGAACTACACCCCTTGGGACTGGGGGATCATCCCCTGCACATTTGCCCACACCACCCTTGTCATGCCGCCACAGCCGCCTGGTTCAGCGGCATGTCGGATGCCACGGTGCTGACACTCGATGGCGTCGGCGACGGCCTTTCCGGCAGCGCTTCTCTGCTTTCAGGCGGCTTGCTTCATCCCCTGGTAACCATCGGTGGTCGGGATTCGCTGGGGCTGTTTTACGAACAGGTAACCCACTTGCTCAATATGCGCGAGCTGGAGGACGAGGGCAAAGTCATGGCCTTGGCCGACTACGCCCCCCCCTGTGCCGATGCCGACAACGCTTTGCTCCACCTGTTCAAGGTGGAAAAAATGACCATTCGCGGTCGTTTGCATGGTGCCGCTCTGGTTCATTATCTGCGTTCGGTTTTGTGGTCCACCCCTTGGGAACGCTTTGCGCAAATGGCACAAAAAACCATGGAAACCATCGTGGAACAATGGGCCTCCCAGGTTATCGCAACCACCCGGAACAACCAACTGGCCCTGGCCGGGGGGGTGTTTGCCAACATTCGTCTGAATGCCCGCTTACGCCGACTGGGCGGGAAATGTTTCATCTTTCCCCACATGGGAGACGGCGGTCTTGCCGTAGGGGCCGCCGCCCTGGTACAACGGCAACGGCAACCCCATACGCCCATCCAGCCACTCACCCATGTGGCCTTGGGCGATGCGTTCTCCCATGACGCCATTGGCAGCGCCATCCAAGCATGCGGCCTTCCAGCGCGGGAAGTGGCCAATCCCGCCGTCTGCGCAGCGGAAAGAATCACCCGGGGGGGAATCATCGGCTGGTTCCAGGGCAGAATGGAATACGGTCCCCGCGCCTTGGGCCAACGCTCCCTTCTCGCCGCCGCCGATCAGGAGGGGATGCGGGACAGACTGAACCTGGCACTCAAACGCCGGGCCTGGTACCAACCTTTTTGCCCCGCCATACTGGAAGAGGATGCACCGAAAATCTTGCTGGACTACGATGGGCTATGCAACCCTTTCATGACCATGGGGTATCACCTCCACCCCGCTGTCCGCAGCAAATTGGCCCAGGTTGCCAGCATCGACGGCTCTTGCCGCCCACAAATGGTACGACCCGGAGATGGACCGTTTTATGATTTGCTCAAAATAATACAGTCAACCTCGGGTTATGGCGTAGTTCTCAACACCAGCTTTAATTTGCACGGCCAACCATTGGTCCGTACCCCCCGGGAGGCCCTGGACATGATGCGGCAAACGCCCTTGTCCGCCTTGATCATCGGCAATTTTTTGGTGGAAAGACCATCCTGAATGAACAACAAACCGGCATGGTGGTTCCTGGTTCCGGGCTATGGACTCCTGGCGGGCCTCTATGGGTGGGTGGCCGCCCTGCCCCTACCCGATATCCAAACCTTCCTCCAGGACCACACCCCCCGGTTACTTTATGCCCATTGGGTACTGATCCTCGTTGCCACCTTGTTGAACGGACAATCCCTGCTTCGTTTTGCCCGGCATCTGCCCCCAACCGTGCGACGGGGGCTGCTGCTGTTGGCAGTCGCCGGCTCCCTGATGGCGGCATGGGTGGCACCGGCAACCCATCGCATATTCTACGATGAAGATATTTATCAGGGCATCGCCATGAACATGGTGTGGTCCAACCAGGCGCAAATGTGCAATGAAGGATATCAGGAATATGGCGTCTTTTACTGCCAACGGGGTGAATACAACAAACAACCCAACGGGTTCCCCTTCCTGGTATCCACCGTGTATCAACTGCTCGGAGTCCATGAACACGCCGCATTCCTGTTGAACAATCTCCTCCTCGGTGTGGCAACAGTGACCGTGTTTGCCATTGCCATCCATGTGTTCCATAGCCTCTGGGCCGGCTTGTTCGCGGCGCTGATCACCGTCATGATCCCGCAAAATCTCCACTGGTTCAATACCACCGCAGCCGAGCCGGCAGCAGCGGTCAGTGCCGCCCTGGCCGTTCTGGCGGGACTGCACGCCGCACAAAAAAAAAGCAACGTCGCCTTGCTGCTTTTTACAAGTATCGCCGCCTTCAGTTTGCACATGCGCCCGGAAAACAGTCTGATACTCGTGGTATCATTTGTCCTAATATTACTTCAATGGCCGCGTTTTTTCCTACAATCCCGATGTTATCTGTTCCTGGGGGTGTTTGCCTTCCTTATCTTACCCGTATTCATGCATGCCCTCCTGGTCCATGAAAATCCTTGGGGCAGCAGTACCACCCCCTTTGCTCCTGCCTATTTCTGGCATAATTTTTCTGTAAATTTTAATTATTATTTCAATAATATACAGTTCCCAACACTGTTCACCCTGCTGGCCTTGGCGGGGGTATTACAACGGCGTTCATGGCGCGGACAGATGCTGCTCTGGATATGGTTTCTCCTGTTTTGGGGAATCTTTTTATTCTTTTATGCCGGTCGGTACGATTATGGTGCCGA
The DNA here is from genome assembly GCA_002753515.1 of Magnetococcales bacterium. Taxonomy (GTDB): domain Bacteria; phylum Pseudomonadota; class Magnetococcia; order Magnetococcales; family UBA8363; genus UBA8363. Next base: position 57,993 of record PEAK01000003.1, on the reverse strand, counting down.
CATACGGTTTGCCATCCCCTCCCACCTGCCACTGGCTTTGCTGGCTGGGGGAGCCACTCAGGCCATCGGTCACAGGTTGGCGACGATGACACGGCGCCCCGCACGCCAGTGGTATACCATCATGACATTATTGCTGTTGCTGGCCTTTCTCCCCTTTCTTCCCAAGGTTCGCGCCATCACCAGCGAAGCCTGGGCCGCACGCGCCGATCATTACCACGCCCATGAAATGGCTAAGATAATACCCAATGATGCCATGATCCTGACCCATAACCCCAGCATGTTTCATCTGTGGGGTAACAATGCTGCCCAGGCTTCCATTGCCCTGGAGGAACCCAACCAGGCCATGCACTATTATTTTCAACGCTTTCGCGGAGGCGTCTATTTTCACTACAATTTTTGGTGCAACGTCGCCGATCCCCTGCAAAACGGTTTTTGCACCCGTCTCCTCGAACGCTACCGCCACGAGTTGGTCGTAGACTATCAAGTGTCCAATTTCCACTACGCCCTCTATCGACTTCTCCCCCCTCTTGAACCTGACATTATATTGACAACGCCACCCAAATAGCATATTGTCCCTTGAAAAAAATATTACCTTCTTTGGAGTCAGCCATGCCGGACTGGTCGCATAGGAAACATGCCGTCATCATCCTCGTGGGTATCCTGCTTTGGCCAGTAACCTGGGGCCACGCAGCAGAGATCGATGATATCTATGCCATGGCAGATCAAAAACGCTTCCAGGAAGCAATGACCAAACTCGATGCCTATCTCCAGAAAAATCCTAAAGATCCCCAGGGACGTTTCCTCAAAGGACTGATCCAGACAGAGCAAAAACATCCCGATGAGGCCATCACCACGTTCAAATCATTGAGCGCGGATTACCCCAGCCTCCCAGAGCCCTATAATAATCTGGCTGTCCTCTACGCCGAGAAAGGACAGTATGAAGAGGCTGCCGAATCATTGAAAAAGGCCATCAAAACCCTTCCAACCTATGGCACCGCCCAGGAAAATCTGGGCGATATCTACGCAAAAATGGCTTCTCAGGCCTATGGCAAAGCATTGTCCCAGGATTCCCAAAACCGCACCGCCCAAACCAAGCTGGATGTCATTCGCAAATTATTCGCCCAACAAGGCCCCAATAATGCCAGCGAAAACAACAGCCAGAAAGAAGCTGCGCCGACCACCCCCTCCAAACGACATGGTCCAGCACCCCAAGCAGCACCCGTAACAACGACACAAACAGAACCTGCACCAACCAAAACAGCCGAGCAAACCACTCCCAACGTTAAAAATGACGTCGAGGCCAGTATCCTGCAATGGGCCAAGGATTGGTCTGAAAAAAATTCCCGTGGCTACCTCAGCGCCTACTCTTCCCAATTTCGTGTCCCGTCCTCCTTCAACAGTCGGGACGCCTGGGAAACTCGGCGTAACCAGGTGATCAATCAAGCGGGCACCATCCGCGTTACCCTTTCCAAAATCAAGATTACCGTTATTGATCCAACACATGCCCAGGCCGTGTTTAAACAGGATTATCGTGCGGCCAACCATAAGGATTCCGGTCAGAAAACCCTGGCCATGGTATTGGAAGATGGCCGTTGGAAAATTATGGAGGAACGTTCCGATAATTAATCAAAGGACGCCTTCTCTAAATAATCACGTTGTCCGTTCCACAATCTGAAGGATTCTACACCGCAACCAGTACGGAATATATAGTTTTTCAGCGTCATTCCCGCGAAAGCGGGAATCCAAAAAGCTAGGGAATGGTGTGTAGGTTTCCTGGATCCCCGCTGAAGCCTGCCCTCGAATGCTTTAATCGGGGGCGGGGATGACAATAACTACACATGCCAAGATGGCTGCGATTTAAACCCTGGGGAAATACTCAATGCCAGATTCTGCTGCCAACGTCGAATCCGTCAATCCCCTCAACCACCCTCCCCCTGTCATGGTAGGCCATCTGCACTTGGTGGCCAAATTGGCCCTGTGGACGGGACTCTCCTCCGGTATCGTCTTCACAGCGACGCTTCTTTACCTCGAATCGTCTCCAGGTAATGACTATGCGAGTATTTTCCACTCGTTGATCATGACCCGGCAACAACTCAAACCAGCCCTTATCATTTCCGGTTCCATCTTGTTGACCATGACAGGATTGGTCACCTGGATGATTGCCATTTACAGCACCTACCGCGTTGCAGGTCCTCTGCACCAATTCACTCAAGCGTTGATGCGGCAAATTGAAAATGGCCCCTGTTCCGTTGGCGACCTGGCAAGTACCGATGACTTGAAAAATGAACATCTGCGCTTGGCAGGGGCAGCCAACCGTTTACAATATCACTACGATACCTTCAGCGAATCGGTGGAACTCATTCGTGTACAATTGGCACTGGAACAGCCCAATTTAGGCGATGGATTGCGACACAATCTGCAAAAGCTCAAGGAACTGGACAGCCTTGTTAAACTATAAGATGTGGATTGTTCTCCTCCTGCCCATTGCGATCGTTTTCCTATTCCTGGGAATGGCGGGTACAACGGGGGTGCATATCGCCAACACCCCCTGTGTCACGTGCCACGTAGCCACAGAAGTAACTGCCGCCAATGCCTCCGTACTGGTCGCCAGCCAGGAAAAATTATGCGGAACCTGTCACGCTCAGGCCATCCTTCTCAGTCACCCCAGCGGCTTCATCCCGAATCGTCCCCTGCCCAAAGAATATCCCCTCGACTGGAAAGGCGATTTGACATGCAGCTCCTGTCATAGTGTCCATGGAACCCAGGCAAGGCTTATGCGTACAACGGTTTCAGGAGCCCCCTTTTGCCTGGCTTGCCACAACAAAGAATTTTTTGAAAAAATGCCGGATCAGGGAGCCTCACTCGCCGGAGCTGGTCACCTGGATGCGAAAAACACCTCTGCCATCCTCCATCTGGACACGTTCTCGCTCCATTGCATGAGCTGTCATGATGAAAAAGCCGATAAAAACCAAGTCGGTATTGACTCTTTGGGATTGATGCGCCACAAATCAAGTTCCATCAACCATCCCATCGGCAAATCCTACCAGGCAGCAACATCCTATGGTGGATACCGCCCTGTGGACCAATTACCCAAGAGCATCGTCCTGCCCAATGGCAAGATAAGCTGTATCTCCTGCCACGTCGGCTATAGCAAAGAACATGGTGGACTGGTCGTACCCAAAAAACATTCGGAACTTTGCCTTGTCTGCCACGACTTGTGAGGATACAACCCGATGGATCATCCAGATAACCATGTACCTCATACCAAGCGGTCGATCCTCTCCTTTCCGTTCAGCCAGTTGGGGGTCCGCTATGTCGATTACAAAATTCAGATGCGCATGCTGTTGGCCCTGTTGGCACTGGAATTGACCATCATGGCCGCCGGTCTGTTCTATCTTTATCACCGTTTCAGCACCCTGATTGACGCCAACCTGTACCGCATCCACAGAGGGACTTCCTCCGATGTTTTTTCAACCATGCTCACCGAAACCGGGTGGGTTATCGGTATATCCCTGCTGGTCAACCTCACGGCATTGTTGATCGCTGATCGCCTTTGGGTCACCTACGTACGCTCCATTCTGACTGCGTTTGGTTCTCATGCCGATCAGATTGCCGACCTCGATTTTCGTGACCAACAGACCAACCTCGGAACCAAACACAAAGCATTGGGGATGATTCAGACCTGGCTTCAGGGAGAACGTCAACGGGCACTGACTATACGTACGGTCCTGAACACCATCGACATCAACACCTGCGATAATCCACAGACCCAGAAAAACATTCTCAACCATATCCTGACAATCCAAAACAATCTTCCCCCTTACAGTCGCCGCTTCATCGGTAGAAATCATTGACAGGTCACCCTGCCTGCACAACAATAACACTCTCGTTCAAGTAGCAAATAATAAGCGCCTTCGGATCAAGCGCAGCCATCTGATAGCAAACCTGGAAACAGTGACCTGGAATCCCATACAACTTTTTCATGGAGAGATCCCACGTGAAAAAAATCACACTGACCTCATGGGCCGCATTGATCGTGATCGTCATCACCGGTTTTGCAACCGCCGATGTTCTGGACCCAATCGCGCAACGTGAAAAAATTGTCAACGAAGCCAATTGGAAGGAGATGGAGACCGTAACCATCACCCTCAACGAACATAGCTATACACCCGGTCGCATCACCTTCAAAGCCGGAAAAGCTTATAAGCTGGTCCTGAAAAATGAAGGGGAAAAGGCGCATTATTTCACCGCACCCGAATTTTACATGGCCATCAGCACCCGCAAAGTGGAAGCCCCTAAACAAGGGGAAATCAAGGCACCGCATCTGCTTGCACTGGAAGTCATGGCCAATGGTACTCTGGAACTGTTTTTCGTACCCGTCATCAAGGGCAACTATACGGCGTACTGCACCATCGAAGACCATCGTAAACAAGGAATGGAGGGAGCCTTGCAAATTGAATAATATCCCTTTCCTGAGTGATCGGCTGCACGCTTCGCCATCCCCCCGAACACGGAAATTGGCCGCACTGGGTATCACGCTGCCTCTGATCATGGGGGCTTGGTCAGGTACGGCCCTGGCGAAAGATGGTTCCGCCCCCCTGAAACCAGCCACCATGGGCCCCGCGAAAACGATCCATGTACCTGTTCTGAGCGCCGCTCCCGTCATCGACGGTCAATTGGACGAGTGGCCCAACCTGAGCAAAGAAAGCTTCACGGTAACGGTTCATCCCGCTGTGGAGCATGATTCCAATAATGTGACAGGAACATTGGATGTCGAACTCAGAGTCGGCGTCCATGGAGACCGTTATTACATGGCAGCCCGCTGGCCCGATAAGACTGCGGATACTGTTTTCCGTCCCTGGCGTTGGACAGAAACGGGTTATCAAAAAGATAACAAACAGCTTGACGATGGTTTCGCCGTTCGTTTTCAACTCGACGGCGACTATGACTCCTGCATGTTGAGTGGCAAAGATTATCGTGTGGACATCTGGCATTGGACTGCCGGACGCTCCAATGCGGCTGGTCTTGCCGAAGACCGTTATCAAATCATCACACTCAATCCCACCGAAGGAGCTGCTGAGTATGAAAGCCCCTATGGTGTCGTTTCCATTATGAACCGTAGCGATGCGGGCACCCCTGTTTACACCAACCTTCGCGCCCCGAAAGAACGTCAAAAGGACGAAGAACCCAGTATTACTTTGGCCGCGAATCCATCAGGGAGTATTGCTGATGTCAGGGCGGTGGGCGTGTGGAAAGATGGGTATTGGCACCTTGAAATGTCACGCCTTTTGAATACAGGTCACGATGATGATGCCGTACTGGGTCAGGGAAAAACCATCTTATCGGCAGTTGCAGTCTTCAACCGTGCTGCTAATGAACATAAGAGCGTTTCTGATACCATCAATCTAGTTTTTCCACCCTGAGCTTAGCTTTGCAACCCAGCACCGTGGGGCCGAAAATCAACATCCCCGGCCCCATGGGCATCACATCTCATAATATAACTGATATTTATCTCACCCCTTCTTTTTTATCATGCCAGGCCGCCATTGGACCACGCGGTTCCTTCCCTGGGCTTTCGCCTCATACAAGGCATTATCAGCCAATTTAAGGAATGTTTCCCATCCATCACAAACGACTTCCGGATCACTGACGACCCCGGGGTACGTTGCAATACCAACGCTACAAGTCACATGAATATCATCTCGAATGGTTGTAGAGGCCAACTGCTGCCGAAAGCGGTCCGCCGCATGAAAAGCGCCACGCTCTTCGGTTTCGGTCAAAATGATGCAAAATTCTTCGCCACCGTAACGGCAAGCATAATCAACCGTGCGGCAATGATTTTTGGCAACCTTGCCAACCATTTCCAACACCTTATCCCCCATGTCGTGCCCATAGGTATCATTAAATTTTTTAAAATGATCCACATCAAAGAACAATATCGATAGCGGCAAGCTGTAGCGTCGGGCGCGTTCATACTCTTTTTCCAACAATTCTTCCATACGGCGCCGGTTGTATAGCCCGGTCAATTTGTCGGAATAAGAGAGGATCCTTAATTTTTCCTCCAAACGTTTTTCCTGAGTGATATCCCTTATGAACGCAGCACTGCCAATCGGTTGATTCTGATTGTTACAGATAGTGGCCGCAAAAAAATTCAACACGCGATTTTTATAAACCAACGTGTCTGGCAAACCCAACCCACCCATTTCAATGAAACGCCGTACATAATCGGGATCATCAACTACCGAAAGGAACCCTCCCTTAAGCAGTTGATCTGACGTTTTCTCAAGAATACGCTCGGCAGAAGGATTGATCAGTACGATCTCGCCAATAGCATTGGTAACAATAATGGCTTCTTGCGCCGATCGGATAACCGTGGTCAGCTTGTTTTGTTCCTCGGTCAGCCGAGAATAGCCCCGAAGAACCTCAACCGTCATGATATTGAAACTTTCAGCCATACGGACCAATTCCAGCAATCCTGAAACCGGAATTCGCTGCGAAAAATCGCCACGGGAAATTCTCTCCATGGCAGCCGTAACCATTGTTATGCGTTGCACCAAAGACCAACGGATCAAAAGTCCTACCAACAAAAGACTGCCAACAATACAGCCAACCAATATTATAAGTGCCTGAGAACGGCTTGCATGAATGGCCTCCCGCACGGGCATCAAGGAGGTTGTCACTTTCAATACGCCACGTACAGCCTGCTGCTTATCGTGGCAACGAAAACATTTTTGTTCGGCAATGACTGGCAAGAGCAAAGTCAACTTTTCAATGCCCTGCTCTCGCTGCGTATAGGAAATCTGCCGTCGTTCCTCCAAAACTTTTTCTAGATATTTATTGTCATTTGGCAAAATATTAATAACTGATTCGTCCTCCCGTGTTTGAAATTCTTCTTTGCCTAATTTGTTATTCACAGATATTATTGTTTTATTGTCATAAAATGCCTCATTACCGTCAATGCGCAGGATACGGAAATCTTCTATCGTCCCGACCTTTTTTAAATTGTCTGCATAATTTTGGGCAATGTCCGCGTCACCGCGCAGCATGAGCGCTCGCAACCCCTGTGTCGCGGTCTCGGCAGTCAGGTTCAGGCTTTTTTCATTCTGCTGCAGGATACTCTCTTCCTGCCTGTCGGCATAAAAGGCGACCATCCCCGCCATACTGAGAATGTTCACAATTCCGATGAGCAGCAAAATGCGACCACCCACCGTTGAAAAATATTTAATCATAACCCATGGGTTCCATTCTTGAAAACCGATTCCGAGCCATTACCCATAATGACTCGGGATGCCTCAAATTGGGCCTGACCAGCACCAGCTCCCGGAATCCACTACCTTACCAGTCCTCCTGATTCCAGCATCCCCAAGATAGACCTATCGCTCAACCAGGTCAATCGCATCGCAAATGAATTATTGTTAATCGTTATGAACACTATAGCCAGTTTTTGACTTTGATTTTTGTCTCCAAAGGGCCTATTGTCCAAAGTCCCATAACGAAGTGCAACCAGGTCTTTTCTATGTTAACCAGTCTACTTTTACCGCAGCAAAACAGGAAGATTGCATCTTTTGTAATATCAAGAATTTTTTTAATTATATTTTTCATTGAATTCTTCATCATGCTCATCATCCCCAAAATGGTCGGCAAAGAAGGGATGGAAACATGGTTTTCCACCCTGGAAGATGCCCTCCTGCTGGCAGTTCTCGCCACACCTCTCATTGTGAAGTGGTCACTTAAAGGGTTTCCCTTGGAAAGGAAATTTCTTTCCAATAGTGCTACTTTTCGCTTCTCTGTTTTCAATATTGGTATAGCAATATTCTCCGTAGTATTTTCAATTGAATGCGGAATCATGTTGGCGGTTCCACTGGTTGGACTAACTAATAACACTATTTCTTTAGCCAGTTTCGATGCTGGATTCCTAGCCCTGTTTGCATCCCCCATAGTCTACCTTATTTTAACAATTGATCCTAACCAGATTTATTCTTTTTCTGATTCAAACAAAATGAGGAATGTGCGACGGCAATTTATCATGCTGTTTCTTCCTCAGCTTATACTTTTCACCTTTATCACGGAATCCATTTATTTCCAAGACACTCGGGCAAAAGATAAAGTAATTGAAATAGAAAACGTTAAAAGAATTGACTTTATTAAAGACCACTTGTCGCTGGAGATAACTGCCGTTGCAAACAGCCTGCTCGGAGTGGCGCGTCGTTCCACGCGCTACTTGTCACAACTTGGACGACAAGATGCCGAAAACATGATCCTGGAAGATATGTCCAACCTTTTGGAAATTGAGAAACGTTTCTCCCAGGCTTTCTTCATCAATTCCCAGGGAGTATCACTACTTCATCTCTCTTTCCAAAATGGCCAGATCATTAAAAATACTCCAGGAAATAATGACTTCGCCAAATTGCCAGCACTCCAAAGCCTAACACATGGTCATAGTGGCGATGTTCTCATCACACGTCCTCAAACCACCGCAACGGACCAAGTACAAAATGCTCCCGTACTGCAGTTCGGAACCCGCGTGATGGACAACCATGGTAACATGATGGGCATGATATTTCTGGAGTATTTATGGAATGATATCGTCGCCCTTCTCAATAAAGATCCTTCGATCATGTTTGGCCAAATTTCCATCTATTCTGATAGCAACCAATTACTCTATTCATTTCCATCGAGCGCCAAGGTATTGCCTGTCAGCATTAAACAATGGACAAAAATCACCAACACTGAAAGTGGCCAAATTGAGGATGGTGGTGAAATTATTTTCTTTACTACCTTACAATACGGACCGGCACCCGAGACAGTTCAGACAAATACCACCATATCATCCCCAATGCAGAATGATTCAGCACAGGTAATGTCATCATGGAAAATAATTTCCAGGGCTTCGCCAGAAGGTCATGGCGCACAAAATGTATTTTTCCTGAATAACCTGCTCATTTTTCAAGCCCTTCTCATCAGCCTATCCGCTATCGGTAGCTGGTTGTTTTCCCAAGCGATCGTCAATCGTCGAGAGGCCGATTCCCGTAATGAACGCGCCCACCAATCCCGAATTACATTGAGTTCCTTGCTCGAAACGTCACTTGTTCCCATGAACATGGAAAATCAACTGCGTGCAGCCCTCCAAATCGTGAGTACAACCCCTTGGGTCGGGTTGACCGGCAAGGGCGCCATATTCCTTACGGATCACGAATCCGAATACATGAAATTGGCCGCCCATACCAATCTCAATAACGAGGAATTACACCAGGTTCGAAGGATTTCCACATCCCGGTGCCTCTGTCACCAATCACACGATTCCCGCAAAATATTTTGTTTGCCAACCGATGTTCCCGATCATGTGCTTTGTTTGAAAAGCGAACGGGGACAGGGTAACTATTGCATTCCTTTACCCGGGGTCAGTCAACCCATTGGCGTCATGTATATGCAACTCAAAAAAGGAATCGTCTCCCGGGACACCGAAGCCTTTCTCTCAACGATGGCATACACCATTTCCGGGATAATCGAACGCCGCAACATGGAGGTGGAATTACATTCAAAACATATCGAACTGAAAAAAACGCGGCTTGACATCATCCACCGGCTGGGTATGGCTGCGGAATACCGGGATCAAGAGACAGGTTTGCATGTCGTTCGCATGAGCAAATATGCCGCACTCCTGGCAAAAGCCGCCGGGTTTTCCGACGAATTTTGCGACATCATCACCAATGCAGCCCCCATGCACGACGTCGGGAAGATCGGCATACCCGATCATGTTCTCCTGAAACCAAATCGATTGACCAATGATGAGTGGGAAATTATGAAAAAACACACCTTGATTGGTTCCACGATGCTGCATGGCTATGACGCCGAACCCATGAATACCGCCCATATCATCGCGCTAACCCACCACGAACGCTGGGATGGTACCGGCTATCCCATCGGTGTCCCAAGAGAGGAAATCCCTATTGAAGGACGAATTTGTGCCATCGCTGACGTATTCGACGCCCTGACCAGTGACCGTCCCTACAAAAAAGCGTGGAGTCCGGAAGAAAGCTTGCAGGAAATCATCAAGGGATCGGGAAGCGCTTTCGATCCCCATCTGGTTTCCGTTTTTGTCGATATTTTTCCCGATATCATTGCTATTAAACTAGCCAATAGCGATGAATGAGTTGCGTTGGATTTGATTTTGATTGCAGGCAAAACGATCAGCAATAACACTCTTTATTCACAAGGAATAATATAACTGGTTCAAATCTATGGACAACATTAAAAATATTAATATCTACTTACTGATATAGTCAAAAATTTCTTTACATATCACGGTGACTTCTGCAGAATCTTCGGCTTCACTCTCTGGTCCAAAAGCATCGATCAGTGCCTTGTTGATTCCATGCGTCAAAGAACCTTTCTGCACTTTACCATCAAATTGCAACCTTTCCTTCGGGACGATCTCATAGGGACTTATACCCGTTAAACCATGAACAATATTGATACCTTCATTCCAGTTGCAGGCGGAATAGAAACGATAGGCAAGGGTGACTAGAGATTCATCTGGAATTAGAAAACCCATGGATACCTTGAAAAGGTCAAGACAACCATGACAAAGATGAGCCTCCTGCAAAGCCCTGACTCTTTTTTGTTGCTCCTGGGATAGAGTAAAGGTTCGCGATTTTAAATATTGACCTAAATTGACAAGCAATAAAATCCAATACTTCTGAGCTGGATTCCTTTTCTCAGCACCAACAAATTCTGAAACACGCTTATACCCTTCAATATCCTTCTTTGGACAATTCTCTTTAGCACAAACACGTGACATGAGATGTACCAACTCATTCCCAATATATTCACGACTTACAATACAATGAGCGACCATGGCATCGATGCTACCGTAATCTTTCTCATAAACAAGCTTCCACAGCTTGGCCTGGATGCGCCGAAGCACCTCCTCCTTAGAAATATTTTGAGCGTTGGCAAAATCAATTACTTTTTCCAGCACAATACCCTCCACATTTGCGAAAATCGTCCGCTCAAGGCTGCACTACATCCCTTTCCAAGATCCACTTCTTGCCACCACCATCCAATATAACCAGGAAAGAGCCATATTTGTGCAATTCCACTGTCCCTTCCACGATGCCATCCGGCGTCTTGAATCGAATACGTTGACCTTGAGAATCTCCTGACAATGACTTGGAATCCCCCGGCTTCTGTACCGGGGACGGTGCGGACTGGGAACCATTTTGTGCAGCAGATTCCGATATCGCCTTATCAGACTCAGGCAAAACTGATGGTGGTTCGGAATCACCCGACTTCTGCTCTGAAGGTGGTACGGCAGCAGGGCTACTGCTTTGCGCTGAAGAATCCGTAGTCAACTTGTCTGACGAAACCGGCAGCGATTCGGGCACTTTCGCACTGTCTGTATTCGGAAGCGGTTGCGAAGGGGCCTGATCCTTAGTCGGCACTGAATTCGGCTCATGAGGAACCTTCGACCCTTCAGGTACTATCTCCTTGGGCACAAGGCTTTCCGGTTGCCTTGGTTGCTTCACTATCAACAAACGCGGGACACTCTGCATCATACGCATATCGTGAACAATGGGTTCATAGAGAAATACCACGGGCACCAGTATGTAGAGTGCTACCAGATAGAGAACAACCCGATCAGCCGTAGTCAATTCATAGTATTGAGAATCACCGCACAAGTTACTGATCTTGAATGGATGTTTAAACCTTCTCCTGGAGTATATCGCCATGGCCAGGCCGATTCCAAGTGTGATCATCCCAGATGCCACGGCAATCAAGGTCGATGAGATCAGACTTTTGCGCCAAATGGCGATACAACTCTGTACAACGTTCCAAGCCAAATGGAGCAGAGCGACAATGAGAAACATAACCAGAAAAGAACTCAACACCAAATCTCTTAGATCAGCCATCCGATACCCCCAAAAATTGAATTCACCCGTCTTGGGTGCGTCTCGTTGAGGTCAACACGCACCAACGCTACGTCATGTGCTGACCCACCTTCAAGCTGGCATGATACAGTCCGCGTTTCAACAGCGCACTGTATCAAGATGCCAAATACATACCAACCCGGTCAGTTTCTTCTCCATGATAATTGGCAATTAACAGGTATGCGAGACCGGGTCATTGCCGCCTTTCGCTGGCCTTAACGCAAGGATTGCTCAACCATCAAAGATACTGATGATCATAAAATGCACTTTATGATAAAGAGGCTCATTCACTTCACAGTTCTTCCAAATCGTGAAAATTCCCGACCAGGAAGAACCGTGAACTTATGGCGGGATTGAAAAATCAAACCGTGGATGATCTAATATAAGAAGCTAATTATTAACAATTTTCTCATATTCAAGAGAGTCGTGACCCCGATTTTCCAATATTCTGGAATTTGTCCCCATGGATTTTCCTGGGAATCGCTTGGCTATCGAGGCAGCACCTCAATCCCACGGTATCATTTGCAAAGACAATATATTGATATCACAATATTTTAATTTATATGGAACGATTGGCACCAATTCTGCTTATGTCCTACCAGGACGGTTCGAGTTGCACCGATAACCACAAATCTTAGAGTTTTTGAGACAGGGGATTATTTATGAAGATGCCTAGCCTATCACGCAAAGGGGTTGTGCTTTCAATGGTTGCTGGCATGGCGGTCGTATCGATTCAACTGGCTTCAGTTGGGTTGGTTCAAGCCGGTATCAAAGGTTCCAAGCACGACTTGGGGAGCGGCGGTACTTCACAATTGGGTGCCACAGCATCCACGACAGAGGTTTGCGTCTTCTGTCATACCCCGCATGGATCCAATACGTCAGCTCCAGTGCCTCTGTGGAACAAGAGCCTCTCCACAGCCTCCTACACCCGCTATTCGTCCTTGAACACCACAACCTTGGACGGCAGTGAAGCCCCAGTCGGTTCCGTCTCCTTGGCATGTCTCTCCTGCCATGACGGAAGCCAAGCCATGGACGTTATGATCAATGCCCCCGGCTCCGATGGCTACAATGCTGCAGGTGCCAATTTCGCCGGCGGTGTTTCGATGACCGGCTTCCCAAAACTGGGAGCTGACCTTTCCAACGATCACCCCATCAGCATCCAATACGGTGGTGGCGGTTGGAAATCCACAGATGGTGACGGTGCGGCGGCTGCGACAACTCTGAAAGATGGTAGCTTCAAAGCAGGTGTCAAGAGTACCATCAACAGCAATCCAGCTTGGTGGATCGACACCTCAGTGGGTACGACCAACGTTCGCGATAAAACCGATATGGTGCTGTATACCCGTACCCTGAGCGGTGTGGTTCAGCCGTTTGTCGAATGTGCAAGCTGTCACGATCCCCACAATGCCAGTACCGCCAGCGCAACTTCGGTTTCCTTCCTGCGTATCAGCAATACGGGAAGCGCCGTTTGCCTGGCCTGCCACGATAAGTAAGCCATTGCCCCCGAAGCCCATTCGGTTTACGGTGCTTCGGGGGCACAAGCCCTTTTCAAGTTAAGGTTACGTCCAGCGCAACTTAACCTCCCGGAAAGTACATAATGAGAGTTCTTTTGGTGGCATCCCTTTTCCTCGGGATTGCAGGAGTGGTATGTCCAGTTAATGCAAATGCTGAACAAAAAGGTGTTGCGGCAACATCGGCCACTGCAACGCCTCCAGCTATTGCACCATCTCCTGCCGCTGCAACGCCTCCCGCTGCTGTAATGCCTCCTGGCAAGATGCCGGAACCTTCAACCAAGCCTCCTTTTGCCGTTATCGGCTCGGTGACCATTTCCGCCGAAGCCTTCAACCAAGCTGTCAGTATGGGGGTGCGGCAAAAATTTTATCACGGAGCACCGCCGGAGGCTGAAGTTGCCAAGTTTCAGCGTGAAATTGGCAACATGCTCGTTGATCGGGTTCTTTTGGTCCAGGAGGCCAAGAAACGGGGATTGAAACCAAACCAGGAGTTGGTGCAAAAGACCATTTCCGAGTATGATAAAAGGTATGGAGACTCGGAACGTTACAAAGCCAATCGGGAAGTGATGATCGCTCCATTGATCGGCGAAATCGAGGATCGTAGCCTTGTTGACCAGTTGCAAGCGCAGGTCCGCAAGGTTGATCCCCCTTCCGTCAATGAAGTGAAGGCTTTTTACAATGCCAACCCCGACAAATTTACCAAACCGGAAGAAATTGAAGTATCGCTGATTCTTCTGAAAGTAGATCCTTCCGCTGGTTCGGAAGCCTGGGAGAAAGCATCCCAGGAAGCCAATACCATTATGGAAAAATTGAAGGGGGGAGCAGCATTTCCCGAGTTGGCCCGTATCCACTCGGGAGATGCCTCGGCAGAAAACGGTGGCAAAATGGATAGCCTCCACAAGGGGACGATGGCAACCGAGGCGGAAGAAGCCCTGGCCAAAATCAAGCCCGGCGAGGTCACCAATCCCATCATGGTTTTGGAGGGATATGCCATCTTCAAACTGGACAAACGTACCCCCCCGAGAAAAGTATCATTTGAGGACGCCAGGGAACGGGCAACAGGACTTCTCCAACGCCAAAAATCGGATAATGCCCTTACAGAACTGAAGGCTAAGTTACGTAAAAATACCACTATCCGCATTAATGAGGATTATTATAAGCCATTGCCTAAATAAGGATCGCGAAGAGAAAGGATCCATCAACTTTTTGGTTTTGACCTTGATTTTTTTGCCCACGGGGCCTATTGTACCAGACACTTTTCAGCCGAATATATCCTGAAACAGGTAGTACTGTCTTGGGTCGTAATACCGTTCTTACTCTCTATAATCTTGATCGCACATTGAACGTTTCCCATCAATGATGCGAATGGTGGGGATGGTAACTTATTGTACCCTGATGGCTGAATGGAGTGAGATGGTCTTGGCTCTTCTGGGCGTGGAATACACACCACCCGGGAGACTACCACAAACATACCTACATTAATGTCGCATAGAATACATTAAGACCGTAGGGTTCAATAAGGTGGTAATGGATGATCCTGTTTCTGACCTGGGAATCCGCATTAGGTCATTGTTTCCCGGGCTGGAGCCGTGGGGTCGGTCTTTGGGGATCACTTCTGATTGTTGTGGTATGCACTTTTTCGGCAGAACGTGGTTACGGGGTAGAGATGTCAGAAGTTTCAGACATGTTTGAAACTGTCAGCCCCCATTTGCAAATGAGTCCATGGAACGTATTTGGCGGCATCGGTGTACGGAGCCAAACGCTTTATGACGACAAAGCCGTGAACTCGATAAGTGGTGGTCATGTGCTGTTCAATCGAACCCAGGTCAGTCGCAGTGGCGTAGGATATTTCGTTGAACCCTATATCTCACGTTGGCGATCGGACTTTAACGCAGGACTAACCATGAGTAAGACGCTATCTCACGGTACCACCAATGACGAAGGACTCACAGAAGTCAGTGCCATTGATTTTCAAACCAACGTCGAATTAGGACTTTTCCCTCAAAGCCGTTTTCCATCAAGCTTGTATTTCAACCGCATGAACGGTTCAAACTCAGAAGGGGGTACCTCTGGGCACGGATCTGCCCGGGCATCCCAAAAATTTGGATTGAAACAGGAATACAGGAATGAGGACAACGATTTCAGTGCCAACGTGCAAGCTGAACATCGGAACGATAATATGGGTGAACGTTCCAGTCCCAGATTGCAGACACTTTTAATGCCCGGCCTGACCGGAGATGAAGGGACAAATGTCAGCGATATGGTCAGCTTGCGTCTCGACAAGCGATTTACGCAAAACACCCTTGGCATGACGGTTCGCAGTGTCAGCAATGTTCGGAAAACAGCTTTGAATTCCACAAACAGTCGTGATCGTGGCATTACCATGACACATGGTTATAATCCAAAAGAAAATTTTAGCATCAACAACCTGGCTACCGTTGGATCATTTAATAATGTCTATTTAACAAGGGATCCCGCTAACACAATTGCTGGAACGTTTCAAGAACACTCCGCTGATGACCAACAGCAGGTAGGTACGGACCTGTTCTGGCGCTCCTTGGAAAATCCCCTCTCCTTCTCAGGGGCGTTGCGACTGAGCCAGGATGAAGAAAAATACCAACTTCGCATGGATAGCGGGGCGTTTGGCATGAATCGCCAGCGCCGCGCTGCCAATACCCGGCTGGGAACAATGTACCAATTCGATGAACATAACAGCCTGACCGGTTTCGTGACCGGAAATTACGATATCGTCGAACAACAAACATCTCAACCAGATGCGAAAAGCACTATTGGCAGTACATCCCAAGTATTGTCCCATCAGTACGATTCTTCTTCATCGCAATGGTCATCGTTTGAACATCGTTGGTACTCCAACACCAGCTTGGCCAACAGTGCGACCGATATGAAAAAACCAGTCCAAAACATACAGGAACGATTGGGACATGGCCTGCGTCGCAGATTTGAAAATGATAAAGAAGGCAAGGAAGGAGCCTATCGTTTGTCGTTGGACGAATCCGTAGGCGTGAATGAAAAATTACCGGAGTCCCAGTTGGGTACGGACTTGACACATGGCATAGGAATAGGCTACGAAAGCGGCTCGGATAAAATACCAACGTATATAGACCTGCGTATCACCGATACGCGCGCTTTAGCCCCGGAGGCCAGGGATAACCAGATGGCCAATCTCCAGTTCTCCAGGAGTGGATTAAAGAGCGATAATGGGCAATGGCAGGGTCATATCACGTTGAACTGGACGCGCATGAATGATAATAAAGGGGACGCAACTATAGCCCAATCTGCTGGTGCCAATGCCTCGGTATCCAACCTGGGGATTTTTGGTGTGGAAGATCTGCGCAATGAGCTGTCAATGACTATGACTTCCAGTGTAGTATCCATGGGGTCCGTTGAACCCGTTCGGCATGAATGGCGATTACAGGATCTGCTATACTACCACATTGGGAAACTGACTATACGACTGGGCGGTGAAATCAGTATCTTAGCAGACGATAAAGGCATAACAAGCACTCTCGGACTGGTTACTTTGGAGGCAACGCGTGAATACCAAGGGAGGTTTTAATCATGAAGCGCAATAAGAAAATGGGCTTGGCAAGGCCTGAAATGAAAACGATAGTTTTCAGGCTGATTGTTTGCGTTGCGATACCGGCACTGGTGGCTCTCGCCATCATGGGCAGTTCGCCGGCCCGGGCCGAGTATGCCGATATTGTCATCAATAATTATTCTGATGGCGCAGGGATGCGACCGGCCATTTTCCCGCATTGGTTTCACCGTATCCGTTTCCGGTGCAAGGTTTGCCATGCCGACCTGGGATTCAAATTTCAAGCGGGTGGCAACGAAATCAATATGTTGAAAATTATCAACGGCGAGTTCTGTGGTGCTTGCCATAATGGGGAAATCGCCTGGTCCGTGGACAACTGCGATTTTTGCCACTCCGGCAAACCAGGTACCCCAACGCAGGTCCATGGCAGTACCGTGCAAAAACTGCTCAAACCTTCGCAACCGGCCAAGTGAAAGGAACCGTAATCATGAGGACCGTGACGATTCCCTTTTTGTTCGCTGTGATTTTCCTTGCAGCATTGTTTATCGCAAGCCCCTCACAAATCCATGCGGCACAGCCGGCTGGCAAAGCGGCTGAGACCCCTCAACCCAAGGATGCACCAGCGGCGGCACCCGAAAAAGCTGCGGCTCCCCCAAAGGCGGCGGGGGCGAATACCTTCAACCGTCTGATGAAACCGAAATCTGAGCGCAATCCCGCCCAGGCAGCGGACGGCATTCACGATCCCGATAACCCGGGTACCCCGCAATTGCAGCCCCCCAAGGAAGCCTTCACTAACTTTACGAACAGTAATGCGGGTAACTATATCAACTGGGTGCAAACACTCAAATCCAACGCGATCAATCCCCGTTATGATCGCCAGGATCCCAATGCGGAAGCCTTGATCCTGGATCTGGATATCGTTCGGGAAGTCAAGGGGTCCATGCCAGACGTGGTCTACCCCCACGACCGGCATACGGCATGGCTGGATTGCTCCAACTGTCATCCTGATATCTTTATTCCCGAGAAGGGCAAAAATGCCATATCCATGGCGCAAATCCTCATGGGACAGAAGTGTGGTGTATGTCATGGCAAGGTCGCTTTTCCAGTGAGCGAATGTCGCCTGTGTCATTCCAAGCCAAAGACCCCCGCAGCGAAACCCAAATAATGCTTGGCCGGGTAGTTCGATTGGGCAATGTAAAGGATTAATGGCAAGAATGGGTCGTTCAGGTGTATGACCCACCACTTATGATAAGGAGGTTTCCCGATGAAAAGTCCGTTGCGCTTGCTTGGTTCCAGCATGATGGCGATTCTTTTGGCTTCGTATGGAACGCACGCCCTGGGGGGGACGGATGAGGCCAATGATTCACCGAAGGCTACCCAATCTCAAGCAGCGGGTGAGGTCGGGTCCCCTAATTTGAAATCCCGTTGGGGATCCGATAAAGAGCAGGTGCAGCGACGCTTGGTAACACTGGATACCCTGGTTGAAAAATCCTCCGGTGCCAAAAAAGTTGCGGCCAGCGGCAATGCCGAAGCCATTGCTTTGCTGGAACAAGCGCGGGGCAAAAGGGATCAGGCGCGTGGATTGTTGAACAGCGGTGATTTGAAAGGCGCCTCGGATCGGATGGGTGAAGGAACATCATTGGTATTTGAAGCTGTGCGCAAAGCCGATGGTGGTGCTACCCATGCATCAAAAAATGTCCAAGACTTCGACCGGCGCATGAAAAGCGTCGAAGCCCTTACGGATGCCTTGGATCGGATTCGCAAGGAGAAAAAAGCGGGTGGGGACTCCGCCAAAATCAGCGAGCAAGTCCACCAGATGACCTCGGAAGCGCGGGCGCTGTCGAGCAAGGGAGAGGTTGAAAAAGGTCGCGTCATCCTCGACAAGGCCTATGTAACCGCCAAGGTTGGTATTGAGCATTTGCGACGTGGCGACACCCTGGTGCGTTCCCTTAATTTTGCAACCAAAGAAGAAGAATATCGTTATGAGCTGGATCGTAACGATACACACCAGATGCTCATTGGCATGCTGCTCAACAAGGATGGCGGCAAACCCGATCCCATGATTTCCAAATTTATCACCCAGGCCGCTGAACTCAGGCGCCAAGCCGATCAACAAGGGGCTGCGGGCAAGTTCGCTGAAGCCATTAAAACATTGGAGGATTCCACAATGGAGCTTATCAAGGCAATTCGTGGCTCTGGAATCTATATTCCCGGATGATGAGAAACATGGCTATCAGGTCGAAGAAAACGCAGTGGGTTGAGAACAAGCTCCTGCTCTTCGTGCTGCTGTGGATCGCAGGCAGCGTATGCTGTTTCGTGCCTGCTGCCAATGCCAAGGATGTGTTCGCCAATGACGGTCTGCATGATCCGCAAGGCCCATCCTTCAACGAGTTGCAGAGGCCCGATGCCGCCTTTGCCGGCTTTCCGGTCGATTCGGTTGGTAACAAGGTACGTTGGGTACAAGCACTGCGCGATGGGATAATCACCCCACGTACCAATATCGTGCCTGATACCACAATTAAAATTTTGGACATGGATCTCATTCTTGGTAACACGGGTGATAATGCCTATGTGCGATTTCCCCATAGGGCACACACGGAATGGCTGGACTGTGCCAATTGTCATCCGGACCCTTTCAAAGAAAAATTTGGCACCTCCGGCATCAAAATGGGGGCCATTCTGGAGGGCAAGTTTTGCGGAAAATGTCATGGTGCCGTCGCCTTCCCACTGACAGAATGCGCACGCTGCCATAGTGTCAAACCCGATACCTTTCGAGGTAAGTTTGGTGTTCAACCCGTTGAAAAACACTAATCGAACCATGACCCCGCTGGCCCTGTTCGTGGTTGCCATCATCGTTCTCCTGTCAGCTTCCCCCGTGCTGGCAGAGTATGCGGATGTCGTACTGAACCGCCACGCGGAAGCGGAAGGGGTCAGGCCGGTCATCTATCCCCATTGGTTTCACCGGATACGCTTTCGTTGCAAGGTGTGTCACCATGAGCTGGGTTTCCAGATGAAGGTCGGCAGCAATGACATCACCATGGCCGCAATTCTGGATGGAAAATTTTGTGGCATGTGTCATAATGATGAGACGGCATGGGGGTTGGAGCATTGCCACCGGTGCCATTCAGGACTTCCCGGCTTGAAAACGGGAATTCGTGGTGACAACAAAGCAGGTGGACCCGGAGACTATTAATGAACCGCACGCGTAAGGTTGCATTCGCCTCCTTGCTGCTTTCATTGCCGGTCATTTTGCTTGCCTGTGTCGCCACCAAACACGAGATGACTTTGGGTACGGAACGGATGAAAGCCAACCAAAGACTAGTTTGGCCATCCCTCCCGCAAACCCCGCGTTATGAATTTGTCGGAGAAATTTTCGGCGCCAACAATTTTCGGCTTGCCGGAGATGATAGCTTTCGTACCGCCAAAGGGGCCGTTCGCTGGCTGGTCGGACTCGACCCGGATTCGGGACTCCCTAAAAGTTTAAATCATAATCTGGCGCGCCCCGTCAGCGGCACAGTGGACCGAAAAGGGGTTATCTATGTCACCGACATGGGCGAAAAAGCGATCTTTGTTTTCGATCCTTTCAAAGGCGAGATCGCCATTTGGCGCAAGGCAACCGCGAACAGCTACTTTTCAGCCCCCGCCGGTATTGTCGTAGGAGCCAATAATGATATCTTTGTCGTTGACTCCGAACTAGCCATCGTGACACGCCTTGACGGCCGCGGGTTACCTCTCGCGGAAATTGGACGCGGTCAATTGAAACGTCCTGTGGGATTGGCGTTTGATCCGGCAAAGGAGATTTTATACGTCTCCGATGCCTGGGAAGATAATATCAAAATGTTTGATGCCAGCGGTAAACTGGTCCATGTCATTGCCGGCAATTCAGCCGAGGAGCCGCTGTTCAATGCCCCAACGCAAATGACCTTTGCAAAAAATCGCCTTTACGTGGCGGATACACTCAATGCGCAGGTGCAGGTTCTGGATCCTGCCGGCTCGCATATCGCCACCATTGGCAAACGCGGAAATTTCGTTGGCAATCTGACTCGACCCAAGGGTGTCGCTGTCGACGAGGAAGGCAATGTCTATGTGATCGAATCCTTCCACGATCACCTGCTGGTTTTTGATCGCGGCGGCAACTTCCTGCTACCCATTGGTGGTACAGGTTCTGAAAAAGGTCAGTTTTACCTGCCCAGCGGTGTCTGGACCGATGCAGCGGGACGCGTTTTTGTCGCCGACATGTTTAATGGCCGGGTTGTCGTGTTCCAGTTTTTGGGAGGGGACGGCTGATGCGACTCCACGTCATTTCACTTTGGAATAAACACATTACCCTCAATCTTAATGTCCGGGGTCCGGCCATTGATGGAATCCTTGTCGCTTTTGTTTTTCTGATTGCCATGGCAGCAGGTGATTCCATGGCCGCACGCATATCCGATGTCCGCGGCACCTACCATAACCTTTCATCGGTAGACTATCCCGGGGGTCCCACCCGCACGGTCAAAGCAACATCCGAAGATCAAGTCTGTGTTTTCTGCCATACGCCGCATGGTTCCTTGCAAAGTTCAGGGGTTAATGCCCCATTGTGGAACCGGCAGCTCTCCGGTGCCACCTATACCAAAACCTATGAATCGACCTCCATTGAAGCCGATGTCAATGAGTTACGCCAAGGTCCCGGTGGCACCTCCAAGTTGTGCCTGTCCTGTCACGACGGGACCATGGCCATCAGTGCCGTCAGTGTTTTAGGGGGCAACCAATCGGTCACCATCAACATGACCGGCTTGGGTACCGGGAACACCATGCCTGGTGGGGCATCTGGAGCCAATACCGGTTTTACCAGAAATCTTGGAGTGGATCTGAGCAACGATCACCCCATTTCCTTCACGTTCAATGCCGCCCTGGCAACCGCCGATGGCGAACTCAGATCGCCCCCGTTCAATTCCAATGGCAAATATGTCATGGGCTTGCGGCAAACAGGGGTTTCACCGAAACCGATTCTCCCCCTGGATGAACAGAAAGTGCAATGTGCCTCTTGTCACGACCCCCACATCCGGGATCCCAACGAGACCACCAGCATTAAATTTTTACGCTTGAACCGCTTTCAAAAATCCACCCCCAGCGGTACCACGTTTAATGACCTCAACGATATCGTCTGTCTGGCTTGTCATAACAAAGGGGTCAGCGGCTGGGCAACATCGGTCCACGCCAACCCAACCGATGCTACGGAAACCTACAAGTCGGGCGTTGGCAGTCCTGCCGCACAACGTGAGTTCGCTGACAATACGGCGGTTTGGCAAGCGGGATGTCTCAACTGTCATGACCCGCATACGGTACCGGGTGCCCGCCGTCTATTGCGGGAAGGCAATGACAGCACGGCATCACCGAAGAAAAGTGGCAATCCGGCCCTGGAGGAAACCTGTTATCAATGCCACAGTTCCAGTTCTGTGAGTATCCTCAGCAGCACGGGCAACAATGTTCCCGATATCAAAACCGATTTCACCACTGTCGGGAACAAACACATGCCCATTACTTCCACCGACCAACCGGCTGGTACCGAGGTTCACAGTATCGGTGCCAGGCTTTCCAGTGATTTAATGTCGAACTGGTCGGGGGCACCACAGCATGCCGGGGCCAATTTTGTCGAAGATCCCCTCCTCTTGGGCAAGGGGAACCTGAACAATCGCCACGTCGAATGTACCGATTGTCACAACCCGCACCGGGCTTTGAAAAACAGCGCCCATAATGGCAGCGGATCATCATCTCAGGCGACGCATACCCACAGCGCTACAACACAGCACAGCAACACCGCTTCCGGTGTTTTACGCGGGGGGACAGGTGTTGAACCTGTCTACGTTGGGGCTAATTTTGGCGACATGCCGACCTCTTTCAAAATGTTGTGCGGTGATCCCACGACTCCAACCGATTGTTCTCTGGATGGTGTTGTCACCAAGGAATACCAGGTTTGTCTCAAATGCCACTCCAATAACGCCTATAACGACGGCGGTGCCTTCAATGACGCGGGTCGTCCGGCTATTACGGGGACCAAAGGATTGTCAACAAACAATTTTGCCGCAGGGGATCGGTATACCAATCAAGGCATGGAATTCCAGGCTCCCGCCAGCGAACAGGGAGAAAAAAATACCAGTGGTACCGAACCCAGTGCCGTCAATCACCGTTCCTGGCACCCGGTCATGGCACCCACATTGCGCACATTGTCTGAACGGGGCAGTGCAGCCGCCAACCTGTGGCTCTCGCCGTGGAATGGCAGCAGTGGCACGTTTATCGGCAACCAAACCATCTACTGTACCGATTGCCATGGTTCAACGACAGCCAATGGTGTCACCACTCCCAATACCGGCAGCCCTTGGGGACCACACGGCTCCTCCAGCGATTTTATTCTCAAGGGCCCCTGGGATACGAACATGGGCTCTGGTCATCAAGAAGCGTTGTGTTTCAAATGTCATAACTATAACGACTATGCAGTAAAGGGCGGTAATAAGAGTGGATTCTGTTGCGAAAAAGACACGAATCTACACGGCTATCATGCTGATAAACTTGGAAAAATACGTTGCGACTGGTGCCATATCGCCGTGCCCCATGGCTGGAAAAACAAGGCTTTTCTGGTCAATTTGAACGATGTGGGTCCTGAAGCTGGAAAATCGGCGGGTACCCAGGTTCGCAATGGGACCACGACGGCTTATAGTCGGTCCCCCTATTATATGAATTCCGTCTTGAAAGTTAAAACATGGCAAGCCAGTGGTCAGTGGACGGCCGCGAGTTGCGGGTCATCCGGGGCACCTGGAAACGGTACAAATGGACGGAATTGGATGCGTGACAGCACCGAAAACTGTGTCAGCGCTCCATAATGTGCTTTGCACAACAATAAAAGTGCCTTTCCTGCCAATGGGTAGCACTTGTTGATCACTATGCCTGCCTCCTGCTCTGCGAATCCCCCCAAGGTTTGGATTTTGCAATTGACATGGCTTTTTGCCAGAAGGGGATCATGGTTACCAAGCTTGCGACAAGCCTTGCCTCGCTGAAATTTTCTCTGGCAATTCTACTATTGCTTCTGGGTGGCTTGCCCTTGTCAGCACAGGGGATGCTATCCAATACTGTTTTATTAACGGTGGCCGGGCTATTGTTTATTGTCAATATTGGCGCAGCATTACAATGCCATACCACGTTTCGTTCCCAACCGGGTCTGCTGGTATTCCACACCGCGTTAGTGGTGGTGCTGGGAACAGCCGTTACCAGTTATTTAACGAGTTTCAAGGGGGCCGTCGAACTGACTCAGGGAGAGATTTTTTCCGGCTACGCCCAGTCCGAAGAACGCGGCATGTGGCATGCGGATCATCTGAAAAATATGCGCTTCCGTCAGGATGGTTTCACAGTGGACTATGGCCCTGGATTGAAGCGGGGCATCACACGCAACCAGGTGACCTGGCAGGAAGGGGGGCAACGGACCCGGAGTGCAACCATTGGCGATGGAACTTCCTTGAATCTGGCGGGCTATCGCCTCCGCACGACCGCCAACAAAGGATTTGCCCCGGTCTTTTTATGGATTCCTGCGGATGGTTTGCAACCAAGTCGAGCATCCCTGCATCTCCCGAGCTACCCGGCCATCATGGAACAGGTGCGCCATTGGCGCATACCCCAAACGGCGATTCGGATCAAAATCACATTGTTGTTGGATGAAGAATTGGCCAATCCAGAAAAATCCTGGCAACTTCACCTCCCCCGCCGCTATCGACTGAAACTGGAAACGGGTGATGGGTCGGTCAATGTGCTTAAAGAGGGCTCAACGGTACGTTTTTCCGAAGGTGTTTTGGTGTTTGAAGGGCTGCGATCCTGGATGGGATATCGCATCCATTATGACCCAGCCATGAATTGGTTACTGGCCTCCAGCCTGGCAGCCATTTTTGGCTTGGCTTGGCATTATTTCAAACAATTTTCCATCCATCATTGGGCAGAGTATGTTTCCGTATCCGAAAAAAAAGTGGAATGAAATGGGAGTGGCGCGATGATCATGGCTGAAGAAAGCCTGTTATGGCTCGCCATATTGGGTTATCTGCTGGCCGGATTGGTATCGGTCATTGTGGTTATTTTCAACCGGGGCTGGGAGCGAATCCTGCTATTACTCTTGAGCATGGGTTTGATTCTGCATGGTTTGTCCCTTGGGCTACGCTGGCAAAGATTGGGCCATGGTCCTTTCATATCCATGTTTGAAATATTATCCAGTAATCTGTGGAGCCTGACTTTGGCGGTAACCCTGTTTGTCTGGTTTTATCCCACCCTGCGCGCCACTTCGGTGGTCCTGCTGCCGACATTATTGGTACTCATGGGTTGGATGATGGTCAGCAGTTCCGCAGACACCGCCATTCCCCCGACCTACGACACAATCTGGTTGTATGTTCATATCGGTTTTGGAAAAATAGCCCTGGGTGCCATTTTGGTAGCTGTGGGCATTGGCGGCATCATAGTGATGCGTTCCCTGGGTTCCCTGGCCCGCCATGTCCAACGCTTGCCGGATAATTCGCGTCTGGATGAGTTGTCCTATCGATTTGCCGCCCTGGGGTTTATTTTCCACTCCCTCATGCTGGTCGCCGGAGCCATCTGGTCACTGGATGCCTGGGGACGCTATTGGAGTTGGGATCCCCTGGAAACATGGACGCTGCACACCTGGTTGCTATTGGCGCTTTATCTCCATTTGCGACCGTTGTTTCGTCCCCCTCCCATGGTGGGTGCCCTGTTAATCTGGGTCATTTTCACGTTTGCTTTCCTGGTTTTCTTTGGAGTTCCGTTTCTTTCCAGAGCGCCCCATCAAGGTGTTGTTTAAATGGACTCTCCGTACAGATCCGCTTCGGGAATGCCATCCCACCCCTTATTGGGATGGCTGGGTTTGGGCTTGTCCGCCCTGCTCCTCTCCTCCTGCTTCGGTTTGTATTTGATCCTCTCCCGCATCCCATGGTTTTCACCTTGGCTGGCCACGACAACAACCGGGTTTTCCCGGGCATTGGTCTATCACGTTAACTTTGCGGTATTAGTCTGGTTCCTGGCGATGACCGGAGCCTTGATCACGCGTATTCGCGACTCCAGCAAACAATTATCCAATCAAATCGCCTTGGCACTGGCGTGGGGTGGAACAATAACATTGTTGATTGCAGGGATCTCAGGCACGGGACAGGCCGTTCTCAGCAATTATATCCCTGTATTGCATAATGTCGTGTTCATTACCGGGTTGGTCCTTCTGGGGCTGGGTGCCTTCATTCTCGCCAGCCACGGCATATCCACCCTGTTGACTCCGCAGAATCTGTTACGATGCCATCCGATTCAAGCCTATGTTACAGGAGGATCTTTCGCGTGGTTCACGGCCCTGATCGCACTTCTTGTGATCACTTGGCGCCTTACCGGGGTCCAGGATGCCACACCTGATTATAATACTTTGTTCTGGGCCAGTGGTCATACATTGCAATTGGCCCACGTTCTATTGTTACTCGGTGTATGGCTGTTTCTGACCCGATCCTTTCATTCCACCCCGTACTCTCCCTGGCTTTCCATTGTATTACTCATCTCCATCCTTCCAGGTATTGCTGGCCTTGTTGCTGTTTTTTTCATCCCGATCCCCAGCAGCAACTATCAACAATTGTTTACAAATTTGATGGAATACACCATTTGGTGGCCCGTCCCGGGAACCATACTGACCCTTTGGCCCGGATGGCAAACCGTCAGGTCTGTTTTCAAAGAAAACAATTCCATCCTGATATCGGTGTTCCTTTCTATTATTCTTCTGATCCAAGGGATCATATTTGGCATTATGATCGACGGGGATACTGTGCTGGTAACCGCCCATTATCATGCGGCGGTTGGAGCCGTCACTTTGGGATATATGGGGCTTGTGCGACACCTGCTTTCTGAATCCCAGGTCACCATTGATAACCACCTTTGGCAGCGATGGCAGCCCTGGATGTTCGGCATTGGCGTCATTCTGCTTGCAACCGGGCTGGAAATCCTGGGAATTGAGGGGGTAGAACGCAAGATTCCCGGTCTGACCACCACCTCTCTGTCCGGCATCCTTGGGATGGTGCTAGCGGGAGCAGGCGGCAGTTTAGCCATGGCGGGAGTGGTCATTTTCTCACTGGTTCCACTCACGGTGTTGGGGCAAAAAAACATGCGCAGACCCCCCAGGCTTCCCAGCCTGTTCCACCATCGCTTTCCCTTGCTGATCATCACAATAATCACCATCGCCATTGGTGCGCAATTATTGGAAAAAATGCCTTCAACCAATCCCCGGGCCACTTTGCCAGCGGAAAATTCCCCGGAAACATCCGCCAACAGCCTCTCGGGCAAAGATTCTTTGCAACAACGTTTCCTGGAAGGGGCATTATTGCTGCAAGCCAAGCGTTATAACGATGCCATAGCCGTATTTCACGTCATCTCACAAGAATATCCCCGTATGCCCGAGGTTCAGGTCAACATGGGGTATGCCCTTCTGGGGGTGGGGAAAGTCCGAGCCGCCCTTGATTTTTTTCAGGAAGCCCTGCTCTTGAATCCCTACCAGACCAATGCCTACTATGGATTGGCTATTGCACTGGAGTCAGAAGGAAATTTAGAGATGGCGCTCGGGGCCATGCGCAGTTTTATCCACATGAGCCCAGACACGGACCCATGGTTGCCACGTGCCCGATCGGCTGTTTGGGAGTGGGAAAGCGAGATAAAAAAACATCAAGATCAATCCAATGGCGATGGGAAAGATAAGAAATAACCTCGCAACGAGATGCTTTTGGTCTCATGTACCTCAAAATATTTTTTCTGACTCCGAAGATGTGTTATCATTGCCATGCAACTGGAGAATGGGGGAGGTGTTTGGGGCATAAGCCCACACGATTGTGACTTAAAGTCTTGATTTGAAATTTCGCCCGTAGGGCATCCTTGCAAGGGGAGTCATGGCAATGTTGTTACGTCATTTCGTTATGTTGATTATTGTGTGGTTTCTAATGGGTGTTTTACCAGGAACAATAGCCTGGGGGGGAGTTGAAGCGCATATGTCTTTTCCCGTCTCCATACTGGATTTCAGTAAACACCCGGTCAACCAAAAAATCAGGCAGCTCATTTACGAAAATAAGAATGAAGAGTTGCGAGAGTTCCTCTCCTCCAATGTCAATGTGAATATCGCAGACAGTAAAAGAGTCAGCCCAATCCATTACGCCGCTTATAAGGGACACGTATTGGCCATGCGGATGTTGATTCAGCGCGGTGCCAATCCCATGGCAACCGTTTTCGGTGGCTGGACGGCACTGCACTACGCCGCCTTCGGTGGACATCCTGAAGTGGTCAACATTCTGTTGTCCATGGGAGTTCCAGTTGACGTGCGCGACGTGGGTGGCGAGTCACCATTGTTTTACGCTGTCGAGGCCGGGCATCTCGCCATGGCGCGTTTGCTGGTCGAACAGGGTGCAAACATACACTTCCCAAACAATAAAGGTGAAACACCTTTTGAAATTGCCAATAAGTCAGAGAACAAGGATATTATCAATTACTTCAAAACCGTGTCCCAAAAGGCACCCCCTGCACGTTAAACCGCAGCTATCTTGGGATGTGTAGTTATTGTCATCCTCGCGAAAGCGGGGATCCAGAGGACTTTCCTACCTCTCCTGACTTTCTTGATTCCCGCTTTCGCGGGAATGACACTGGAAAACTACGTTTCCCGTGTTGGTTGCGGTTAATATGGGATACAAATATATTTTTCACACTGTCGGGAAAACAGTCACACTTGGTTGACAGAACAGCGCGATGTGGTTCATGAGCGAATGAAATGGGAGGTTACAATGTATACGAGGTTATTTGGGCGTCGCTTGAAGTTTCCAGTGATCGGAATTCTCCTGGCGTGCAGTGGCGGATTCGCCATTGCCGAGGAAACTTCCTGGAAAGCGGATGGCCAAGTGCAATGGCATCCGTTGGAAAGTTGGCACGTCCTTGGACGAACAGGTACCCAGACCTATTTCGCTCCCGCTGATGTTGCCCCTGAGAATGAATCCACAAAAGCTGACGAACCAGGTTGGTTGGCAAAAGGGGCATTACAATGGCACCCCCAGCAAAGCTGGCATGAATTGGGGCGAACAGGGACGCAACTGTATCTCGCTGAGCCTGATTCGGAACCGGAAAAATGGGAAGAAGCAGTCGAAACCACTTGGAAAGTGAAGGGATGGTGGCAGTGGCATCCCCAAGAGAGTTGGTACGCCCTGGGCAGCTCCGGTACCCAGTTTTACTTGGCTGCCGCCGACGAGGTTCCACCTGCGGCTCCAGCCGAAGTTGTCCATACCCCCCCCCCACCACCCCCTTCACCTGGCAATTTGACCGTGGTGGAGTCGGACGGCGGCAGCGTCCGTCGCAAGGATAGCCGGTGTGCCACACCACCACCCGATGTCGTCGTCAATAAGGATGGGTGCTGGGTTGTGGGAACCGTCCTGTTCCGTCTGAATGATGCACACATTCAGAAAAAGTTTAGAGCTGAACTTAAAAAAGTCATGAAAACCATGAAAGAACACCCCAATCTTAAAGTGGAAGCCCAGGGACATACGGACGCAACCGGTACGCTGGAGTACAATGATAAATTATCATTGAAACGCGCCACTTCCGTTAAGGAATCACTACGTAAACTGGGTATCGCCACGGATCGCGTTACAACAGCGGGTTATGGCAAGAATCAGCCACTCAATGACAACTCAACGAAAGCGTTACGGGCCTTGAACCGTCGCGTGGATCTCATAGCCGTCGAGTAGAAATGGGCTTGACCGGGATATCGGGAATACCCGTAAGCAATCGGGGGTCTGAGTGGAACAACCCGCTCAGACCCCCTCCCGAAAAACAGGGGGGAAGAAAGATCAAGGTATTATAAAGGGATGTCACCCCGAAACAGCCGATCGATGATCAAGAACAAACGTTGGCGATCAACGTGGAAAAATTCCAAGACTTCACGAGCTTTGTTCAACAACGCTTCCGCCTCTGACTGCAAATCCGCATCACTCCCGCCCCCAGCTTCCGCTTCAGACCGCCGTTGCGCCGCCTCCTGAGCTACCCGTACCAACTCACGCGACCTTTCCGAGGCGGATGCAAAGACTTCACTCAATTCCATAAAATCGGAGCGACCAGCAAAATTGCGTTGACCGTCCCCATCCAACCATTTCTGGAAAATATCGATTTTGCCCGAGAGGAGCGCGTCGAGATCCGCCCCTTTCGCCGCTTCGGCCTCCAATACAATCGCTTTTTCCAACAAGTTGATCCAGCCAAGGAAATGTTCCTTGAGACCCTTGGCATCAAACATGCCTTCCGTTGGAATGACAAAAGCAGCACGAACCTTGTTCAAGGCGGTCGCCGAGAGCAAGGTCACATCGGTAACGTGTCCAAAGGCGGTCGCCGCACCCACCGTCTCCCGAGCCAGGCGGTACATCACCTTGGCAAGATCCAACACACTCCGGGCGGACGATTGACTCACTTCCGCCGCTTCCAACGTCATATCCGCCCCATGCCGGGCATTTTTGGCCGCTTCGGTAACTTTTCCCACGGCATCGGAGCTTTCAAGCGCCGCGTCTAAAATTTTGCTTGACTCGATCTGAGCATTCGCCGCCGATCGGGCAACTTCAGAAGCAGCAATGGAGAGTTCCTCCGTATTGTGTACAACCATTTCTGTAGAATGGGAAACATCATCAATGGCGTGCGATATGGACTGAATGGAGCGATTTTGCTCATCAACAGCCATGGATATGTCTTTGTTGGTCTGATGAATGATCTTGACGATGCGAAACACCTGTTCCGATGCTGAAGCCACCTCCTTGGTCTGATCGCGAATATCGCCAATTCTCTGGGAAACCGTGTCGGTAGCCAATGAAGTCTGCCGCGCCAATTCTTTCACCTCGTTGGCAACCACCGCAAAGCCCTTGCCCGCATCCCCGGCCCCTGCCGCCTCAATGGAAGCATTCAGGGCCAACATATTGGTCTGTTCCGCAATATTATTGATCAACTCAACCACCTGGCCGATTTCCTGCGCGGACATTTCCAGATTTTCCATCACTTCTTTGCTGGCACTGGTGTGGGTAAAAGCGACGTTGGCCATCTTGGTGGCCTCACGACACAGATGCTGAATGGCTTCCAGCGAGTTCACCATCTCCCGGGTAGCACTGGTCACAGAAAGAATGGCTTCGCGGACACCCCGCAAACTTTGATCAACTCCAGCGATATTGGCGGTCATCTCCTCGGATGCAGCGGCCACCGTGGAGGCCCCCTCCTGCCCACGCTCCGCCCCCCGAACAATTTCCCCCATATTGTCGACCAACCGGTTCGACGCCGCTTCCACCTCAGCCATCCCTTGTTGCACACCCAGCATCAATTCCTTGATATGACCGACATGGTTCGCCAGTGAATGATTGGCCTGACCGACATCACCCGCTTTTTCAGTAATGACCCCGGCACCCTGTTGCACTTCACTGCGAATGCCATTGAGGCTGTTGGCACACGCCTCCACCGTTTCCGATTGCAAAGCCAGGTTACGGGCGATCCCCGTCAGGCTGGAGGCCATGGCATTGATGGAATGGCCCAGCTCCTTCAGCTCACCAGCGGGCAACGAAGCTTCATCCACCTTGAAAGTCAAATCGCCAGAGGCCAGACGGCGCACATCCGTAGCCAACCGGACGATGGGGCGTGAAAGACGGCCAGCAACCATAAAAATGAAGACTACGGCTACTCCCAATGAAATCAAAGCGATCAAAGCCGATATTCCGCGCATTCGCACCAAAGATTCCTCACTGCCTGCCATCAAAGCGTCCTGCGATTTGACCTCGGCAATACTCCAATCGAAAATCGACAGTGGGCGGAAAACCACCGTATAAAGCATACCCTTGTCCTCAAACTGTTCCACCCCGGTTCCACCAGATTGCATCTTGCTGATAATTTTTGCAAATTCCTTGCTCTCGGATACACTTTTCGCCGGTGGGAAATAGTCTTCCAGCTTTTGTTTTTCTTCTGGGTCTTGACCCGCCTTCAAGTTGGTGTCGATATTTTTGTTGCCACTGTCGGCAATCAGGAAACCTTTTGGATCGAGAATAAACGTTCGCTTGCTCGCAGACACCTCTTCTTTGGCTGTACTCAGTTTTCCATGTTCCGTATGAGGAAATGCGTCAATGCTCTCCTGAAAAAAGGTAACTGGCATCTCATAATGATAGAATGCCGGTTTCGAACCATCTTCCAAAATGATGGGTGCGGTATAGGAAAAGACCCATTGCTTAGCGTCAGCCGACATGTAGGGGTAGGCGATATGAACCTCACCCTTGGCCAATTCAAAGCTAGGTCCAAAAAAAGGCGATTCATTCTCCTCACTGGAGAAATCGTCATCCGCAGCAACGACCCCTTGCGTCAAGCGGGTGTGTTCCTGACCCGTTTTATCAATCACGCATGTCTCAACAATGGGAAAACGATGTTGCATTTTCTGGATCCAAACATCCAGATCATTCTTCAAATTTCGCTGTGCTTCGGTAAACTGAATGACTTTTTTTCCTTCTTTTTCAGCGTATTTATTCCCTTCCCGGGAATCAGGAAGGGAAAAATAGTTGACAAAATTCGGGTATTCCAGGGCAATGAGCATCATATCCTTGGCACGACTATGCAATGCCATGGCCCTGTGACTCGACTCGGCCAAACTGTTTTTCATCCCTTCAATGGCCGATTTTTCAACAGCCATTCGTGTCAACAGATAGGATAGTACGCTGGACACAGCCAGGATAATAATAAGAATGGATGAAAACGCAATTACAAGTCGATATTTAATATTCAAAGATCTTTCTCCATCACGAATCCCCTCCCAACCACTCCAACGACCAAGATAAACCCCACTTAAACCGCAGCCATCTTGGAATGTGTAGTTATTGTCATCCCCGGGAAAGCGGGGATGACGCTAGAAAACTACGTATTCCGTGTTGGTTGCGGTTTACATTCGGAAACACGATCCCAAAAATAAAATAGATCCACTCCCTGGATGGTATTGGCCAGACACAAACTTAACTTAAACTATCAAGGGGGGAAAACCAAGTTGAGCGTACCGGATACGCTCTTATGCTCCTCCGTGGAATGATTGAAGACCGCAATTGCCGAGGCAATGGTCGCCCCTTTGCCAAAAACGGCATCATCGTCATGTCCAGTATTCAAAAGGCGCGACATGGACAAATTCCAATAACCATCCTTCCATTCCCCATGGGCTGTCACATCGGTGCTGCTTCCAGAGGGTTTCCCAGTGAGGAGAACGGAAGAAAGCATAGTCCCCTGTTTCTCCTTCGGAGGACGGTCCATCACGGTATAAATCGGGTCGCCCGCATCCAGACGATCGGCGATGTAAATGGTGCCGTAGGGACTGGAAACCTCTGCGGCATCGTCCAAACGCTTGTGACTGATGATGTGAAAACGGTCTTCGGCGAGTCCCGCAGCATTGCTGCGTCCAGCAGTCCAGGCCCAAACATCGACACGATAATCATTTTTGCTCAACATGCACGCGTCATAATCGCCACTGAGCTGGAAACGCATGGCAAAAACATCATCCAATTGTTTCTTATCCATATCATAGGCACTCCCGCGCCAACGCCAGGAACGGAAACGAATATCGGGAGCATTATCAGGCCAACGCGCAAAAACATGGAAGCGATCTCCGAAAACACCCGTAACGAGTTCCACCACTATGTTTCCTGTGTGATTTTCAGGATCGACTTCCAGAGCCGAGCGTATCGGAATGGATACCGGTTTCCCACCAATGGCAAGCCAATCGGTGAGTTGTCCGCCCACAGCGGGGGCCGCCGTCAGAAGGGGAACAGCAATGCTTATCGCTTCAGGCATCTGGGCCGGTTTCAATTGCGGCCCTGGCCCCTCTTCATGTTTCTCTTCAGCCATCACGGGCATCTGCCAGGCCGTAAACATAACCACCATTGCCAAAGCGAATCGCCCAACGCCCTGCAATCTTATAAGGGGCTTTTGAGACGTCACATGGGGTGTTACGCACGCTATTTTCAAGGCCTCTCTCCCTTCCCTCATGGTCAATATCTGTTTTTTTTCAATTGTCGGCATGGACAAAAAAATTTTCAACATGATTCCCAATCATGTTGCATCGATCTGATCCCAGCGGACAACCCGGTTTCTCCCATTTTTCTTGGCCGCATACAATGCATTGTCCGCCAATTTGAGCAAAACTTTTTCATCATTGGAATTGGACTGGGGATTGGACGCAACCCCAATGCTTATCGTCACCCGCATATCACGAATCAGGGTCGATTCAACTTTGACACGCAACTTTTCTGCTACAGAACACGCTTGATCCGCCCCGGTATTGGTCAAAACAACACAAAACTCTTCCCCTCCGTAGCGGCAGGTATAATCGCTTTGGCGAAATGTGGTACGCAAAATTTCCCCAATCTTGTTCAGTACCAGATCCCCCATATCATGACCATGGGTGTCATTGAATTTTTTAAAATGATCAACATCGAAAAACAGGATCGATAAATTAAGCCCGTAACGCAAGGCTCGATTGAATTCAAGCGGCAAGGACTCTTCCAGCCAACGTCGGTTTAACAGCCCGGTCAATTTATCGGTAAACGACAGTGTGCGTAATTCTTCTTCCAGCTTCTTTTCCCGGGTAATATCACGCATCAAGGCTGCGGAGCCAAGCTTGTTGCCCTCCGCCGTGAGAAATTTGGAGGCATAGAAACACAATACCAACTTGTTAAAAACGACAATATCGGAAAGTTCCCCAAATTTAGCCCCGTCAATAATCGCCTGGACATAGTCGGGATCATCCAGCAGCGAATAAAAACCACCCTTGACGATTTGTTCCTCCGTTTTGCCCAGGAGTCGCTCCGCAGCAGGGTTGACAAGAACCACGGCATCATCCGCATCCGCAACAACCACCCCTTCCTGTGTGCTATGAATGATCGTCGTCAACTTATTGCGTTCCTGGACGAGAAAGTCGCGATTTTTCTCAATTTCCCGGCGCATATAGTTAAAATGACGCACGATGTTACCCAGTTCATCCTCTGTATCGGTCATAACATCGGCACACGTCCGACCCTCTTGCAGATCTTGCATGGCATTGGACAAACTATTGATGGGACGGGTGATTTTATCAGATACCACGCGCACCACCACAAAACCAACGATCAGAATACCCGAAGTGACCAGAATAATGATGTTGCGAATATGGGAAAGGGTCATGCTCCCTTTCAGCAGGTTCTCGTAGGATTTGATACGAACAAGACTCCAGCCGAAAACGGGTAACGGCTTGAAACTGACGAAATAGCGTTCTCCCTCAGACGCGAAGGATCCATGGTTTTCTTCGGAGTTCCTCGCCCGCTGCATCAATGCACGAAATTCGGGATTATCCGAAATGGTATCACTCACTGGTAGATAATCCCGAAGCAGCGCCGGTTCCCCCTCCCCTTTTCCAGGTTTAAGGACAAAACTGCTCTCCATTTGACTATCAATAATAATCAAACCTTCCGCAGAAAGAATGAAAAACCTGTCAGATAGCGGATTCTTCAACGGATTAACCTTGCCAGACTGCGCATCCTTTGGAAATGCCGTCAAAATAAATTCTTTAAAAAAGGTCAAGGGAATTTCAAAGTGATAAAAAGCGGGTTTGCTACCATCCCCCAGGACCACCGGCGAGGTATAAGCGAAAACCCATTCCTTGACATCACCCGACATGTAGGGCTCCGCCAGATAAACCTCTCCGGCGGGCAACTTGAACGTTGGTTGGAAAAACGGCGCATCCTTCTCGTCAGGTGACATATCCGCCAGGGAAGCCCGCTCCCCCCGTACCGTGCGCGTATGTTCCTGGCCGGTGGCATCAATTAAACAGGTTTCCACAATGGGAAAACGCTTTTGTAACGAATAGGTCCAATTGTCCAATTGTTCGCGTATGACCTGCTGTTCCTTGGTCAGGATAAGATGATGATTGTCATCGTAACGATTGCCAGCCTTGGTCGCCGGCAGGGAGTAATATTCCTTGAATAATGGATTTTCCAATGCAATGGCCATGGTACTCCGGGCACGCTCATGGAACATTTCACATTTACCATAAACATGCTCTAAATCATCGTGCATGATGCTCAAGGCACTGTCAATAACCGCTCCCTGGGTCATTTCAAAAGAAAACCAGCCAATGGAGCCTGTAGCCAAGCCCAATAGGATGACAAATAAAGCCGAAAATCTGTGTTTTATTTTATAAAAATGCAAAGCCATTATGGATGGGCTCCTGAAACAACACTCATGTTTCGATGCGTCCCGCGTTTCATGGATTTCAAGACAGTTCGGTGCAAATTGCGTTCACATTGTGATGTCGTGGCCAAGTATTCGCATGCGTGTGAAGATTACTCACAAAAACGGCATCCTGCATCAATTCGACAATCTCATTACTGGGAATGGGAGGACTGAATAAAAAGCCCTGAACTTTGTTGCAACCCGATTGACGGAGAAACTCCAATTGCTCCACAGAAGAAACACCCTCGGCGACTACAGTTAGATTCAGACCACGTGCCACAGCCAGAATAGCTTTGACTATGGCCGCACTTTGATCATCGTGAGCACTATCATTAATGAAAGAACGGTCAATTTTAAGGGAATGGACGGGATAATTGCGTAAACAGCTCAAGGAAGAATACCCTGTTCCAAAATCATCTATGGCCAGACGGAGTCCAAGCCTGCGCCACTGCCCGAGAATTTCGATGGCCCGTTTCTCATCTTCGAGAAACATGCTCTCGGTGATCTCCAATTCCAGCCATTGTGCGTCAAGTCCTGTCTTAAGCAAGGATTTTTCCACGGCCTCCACCAGATGAGGACTTTTAAACTGCCTGGGGGAAACATTGACGGCCACCTGAATCGTGGGAAAGCCCGCATCCTGCCAACGCTTGTTTTGCGCACAAGCCTCCATGAGAATCCATTCACCCAAAGGGACGATCAAACCGGTTTCCTCAGCCATGGGAATGAATTGATCGGGAGTAACCCAACCAAATTGGGGGCTGTTCCAACGGACCAACGCCTCAACACCTACCAGGGCTCCAGTAAAAACATCATACTGGGGCTGGTAGAATAATACAAATTCTTTGTGTTCCAGCGCCCTCCGCAGGCCCACCTCGGTATTCCAACGCCGCATGGCCACATCACCCATTTGTTGGGTATAGAACTGGTATGTGTTGCCACCCAGTTTTTTTGCTTGATGCATGGCCGTTTCCGCATGTTTGAGCAACGACTCGGCACAATCGACATCGATGGGATACACCGTAATCCCGATGCAGGCGGAAAAATGGAGGGTGTGACCACCCAATTGCAGGGTATGACCCAATAATTGTAATATTTTTTCCGCGATGAGGCGAAAATGGGCAATGTCATCCAACTGGGTCGCCAACAAGACAAATTCATCGCCACCAATGCGAGCAATGGTGTCGTTTTCCCGCATGCCATCCCGCAAGCGCTGAGCCAGGATTTTCAATACCTGGTCCCCAAATAGACGACCACCGCTGGTATTGACCTGTTTAAACCGATCCAACCCCACCCACAACAGACCTACCAATTGTTTATGGCGTTTGGCCTGGATAATGGCTTGACTGAGGCGGTCCTTGAGGAGTATCCGGTTGGGAAGTTCGGTCAGAACGTCATAATTAGCTACAAATTCAATTTGTTGTTGGCTTTCACGAATGTCGGTGAGATCGGACAGAATGCCGACAAAATTGCGTATGCCGCCCTCTCGGTCATAGATGGCCTTTATCACCGTCCACTGCGGATAAACATCACCATTTTTGCGTCGATTCCATATATTCCCGGTCCACAGTCCATTGGTAAGCAGGGCCTGCCACATATCAATGTAGAAGCTGGCACTGTGTCGGCCACTTTTCAGCAAACGCATATTTTGGCTAATCACTTCATTTTCAGGAAATCCGGTAATATCAACGAAAGCGTTGTTGATCGATGCGATTGTCCCTTGAACATCGGTGATAACAACCGCCTCGGTGAGGTGGGAAAAAACCTTCTGAATCATCTCCAGTTTCGCTTCTTTTTCCCTGAGGGTCACAAGCTCCTGTTGCATTTGCTGGCTGAACTGGGACCGACTGCTTCGGGTAATTCGTTGGTGAATGATGGCCCTGCGGATTTCTTTGGGAGTATAGCCAACCGTAAAAAAACCAAACCCCAGGGCAAACCCTGAGTAGGCGGTACGAAATGCCAGCCACGATACGACAACCAGGATGGAAAAATAGAACAATGAGATCGTTATACCATACCCATCAGAAATTATTTTCAGAAGCGACAGTTCCGAAAAAAAGGTGCTGACAACAAAAGCCGCAGCGGGAAGAACGACCAAAATCCATAAATACACGAACAAAGGCAGTTCTCCTGAAATGGAATGGCCGGTGCCAAATAACATGGGGAGGGGAAGGCGTGCTGGGACACCTTAAACCGCAGCCATCTTGGAATGTGTAGTTATTGTCATCCCCGCGAAAGCGGGGATCCAGAAAGTCAGGGAAAGGTGTGTAGACTCCCTGGATCCCCGCTTTCGCGGGGATGACGCTAGAAAACTACGTATCCCGTGTTGGTTGCGGTTTAATTCGCAAGCTACAATTTTGATGCCACTGCAACACCGGAACTCCGGAATGTCACCCAACCGCAAAGATGGAACACCAGCTTCCCTGAATACCCGTAACCAACCCGACAAGCACTTGGAAAACACACCCTCACATTCTCAAACATGAGAAGGGAGGGCGCGTTTTTCCAATATGTGAGAAAATTCACCCCGGACAGACGATGGACAGGGACCGTGAAATCCTACCACCACTTTTTAGGCGATCCCGCATGGACATCACTGTGACACCGCTCGCATATGAAGGGCGTGAAGGCAACCCGACCATGGCAGGCACCACAAAATTGACCCCGTAGAACAGCGTCCATGGTAATGGCATTGCCCTTTGCCACAGGGAGAAAAGGCTTGGGATGACAGTTGCTGCAATCCAGCCAACGCGTGTGGGTGGCATGGGGGAAACGAACATGGGGCATGGATT
The DNA here is from genome assembly GCA_002753515.1 of Magnetococcales bacterium. Taxonomy (GTDB): domain Bacteria; phylum Pseudomonadota; class Magnetococcia; order Magnetococcales; family UBA8363; genus UBA8363. The sequence goes on along the minus strand of PEAK01000003.1, from coordinate 18,926 downwards.
TGGTGTTGGTCATGACAATATCCTGGTTGAGTACCTTCATGGATGCCTTGCCAAGCAGGTCAGCCCGGGGAGCAATCAGGTTTTTATCAAGGGTTTGCACCCAATTGACCTCACCCAGGCGATCATGGGGGAATGCATTGAGTGCCTGGGCCGGTTTTTGCAGAGACTCCAGGGATCTGTTACTGGGGTCGTGATATCCATCCTTGGCAGCGGGAACATGGTTGGGATCTTTGGCAATCCCTGGCCGAACCAGCCCGATGACACCTATCATGATAGCCAGACTCAACCAAGCAATGCGTAACATCGTCGAACGCTCCTTCTTGAAACGTTAAAGTGGTAATGGGAACCGCTGATGAATTCCGTAGACCCTGCAATCTCCCTACCGAATGGCATTGCACCCTCCGATTCCGCTGACATCGCAAAAGGGAGAATCCCCCCCCCTTTCCCTTTGGTGCGCCATTTCTCACTGACCAGTTTCATCGCCATGATCGTGGTCGGTGCGACGTTGGGTTGGTATCTGAACAAAATGCAAATTGAAATTCTACAGCATTTGGTCGAACGACAAAATGTCGCACTGACACGGGCATTCGCAAATTCACTCTGGCCCTTGTTACAGGGATTGCTGCGGGAGGATAACCGGCTGGGAACCAATGAAGTATTGGTCCAATCCATACTCGCCAGTCTCGACTATACCGTGCGCTACCTGGTTCGCGACCTGGATGTCGTCAAAGTCAAACTTCACGATAAACGGGGCGTTACCGTCTATTCCACCAATACCAGCGAAATCGGGAAAACGCAAAAGGATAGCCCGGGATTTGTTTCAGCCATGGCCGGCAACGTACACAGCCAATTGATCCTGGCCGGTAACCATGCCACTTCAGAAGGCGTTTTGGGGGAAAACGACCTCGTTTCCAGTCATATCCCCCTCTATCTGGGAAGTCAAGTCGAAGGGGTGTTTGAACTTTACTACGATGTCTCCGCCTCCTTCAACGAACTCTCCCATGTGCGCAACCTCGCCATCGGATTCTCCGGCGTTGCCTTCCTGCTGCTCTATTTCATCTTATTTTTCATCGTGCGACGCGCCCAACAATTGATCTCCCAGCAAAACCTGGCTCTCGTCTCCATGCTCGGTCACATTCGTCAGATCAATGCCTCCCTGGAAATGCGCGTGGCGGAACGGACGCAACGTTATGTTGAAATCAACCAGGATTTGGGACGGGAAATCCAGGAACGGCGGCGTACCGAAGCCGAATTGCGCAAATTAACCCGCGCCGTGGAACAAAGCCCGGTTTCTGTCGTCATCACGGATTTGCAAAACCGCATCGAATACGTCAACCCCAAATTTTGTCAGGTCACCGGATACTCCGCTGACGAAGTCCTGGGAAAAAATCCAAGCGTTATCAAATCAGGTCATATGTCCCCTGAAGAATACCGCATCATGTGGCAAACATTGCTGGATGGCAATGAATGGTGCGGAGAGTTTCATAACCTGCGTAAAAACGGGGAACCATTCTGGGAATACGCATTCATCTCCACCATTCGCGACCCCGATGGCACACCAACCCATTACCTGGCCGTCAAAGAAGATATCACGCAACGCAAGCTTGCCGATGAAACCATTCGTCGCAGTGAACTGCGCCTTCGCACCATCATGGAAAATGTGGTCGAAGGAATCATCACCGTCGATTGCGATGGCATCATCGAATCGGTCAACCCGGCAGCGGAAAAAATATTCTGTATCGAAGCCAATGGCATGTTGGGAAAAAATATCAACATACTCGTACCCAAGGAACACTCCGAACGTCATAGTGACTATATCAACAATTATTTGGAATGGTTTAATTCGTGTAGAAAAGAGACCTACTCCGAAACCCCAACCCGCAGTGAAATATTTTTTGAACGCGTCATGGAATCCCGGCGCATGAACGGCGAAAGTTTTCCCCTGGAATTAACAGTCAGCCATGTGTGCCACAACCATCGCAACCAGTTTATCGCCACTGTCCGGGATATCAGCGAACGGCGGCGTGCCCAGGCCGAATTGGAATCGGCACGGAGAAAATCCTTCCAACAGGAAAAAATGGCCGCCGTTGGAACACTGGCCGCTGGTATCGTCCACGAACTCGGCAACCCGATTGCCGCTATTTCCGGCTTGGTGGACGAACTGCTTGATTGTATCGAAAGCGGACAACCCGTGACTTTTGTCGAACCACTCACTTTGGTCCAACAGCAAATTCAACGCCTGTTGACCATCACCCGGGAAGTGTCCGCCTTTTCCCAACCCCAGGTGGATGATCGTCATCTCCTCGACATCAACGGATTGATCGAATCAACCATGCGCCTGATGCGCTTCGACAAGCGCGTGGGCAACCTGGCTACCAAGGTCAATCTGGATTTTTCCCTACCCGCCGTGGAAGGATCCGAAGGTCAATTGCGTCAAGTGTTCATCAACCTGATCATCAACGCCGCCGATGCCTTGGATAGCATGAAACGGGAAGATCCCTGCATAACCGTGACGTCAAGCAGTCATGACGATTGGGTCATCATCGAAGTCGAAGACAACGGGCCAGGAATGGACGAACATGTCCGGGAACACGCCTTCGACGCCTTCTTCACCACCAAAGCCGTAGGGCGCGGAACCGGTTTGGGACTTTCGCTCTGCTTCAATATTATCAGCGAACATGGCGGTGATATCACTATCGACAGCCAACCGGGTCATGGAGCCCGTTTCAAGCTCCGCTTGCCCGTTCCGGCCACTATGATGCCTGGGGGGGGCGATGGATAATCTGTTACAAATTTTGGTTGTGGATGACGAACCAGCCATTCGACAGGTGCTGATGGGTATGTTATCGCGTGCCGGCTATGCGGTCGAACAGGCCGTCGACGGTGACGATGCCCTGGAACTGATTGAAAAAGGTTCCTTTGATCTGGTGTTGAGCGATATCAAAATGCCAGGCATGAGTGGCATCGAACTGGTGCGCCGCGTCCGGGCCCTGGGCCTGGATACACAATTCCTGATGATGACAGCCTTTGCCTCCATGGATACCGCCATCGAAGCCATGCGCGCCGGGGCTTATGACTATCTCATCAAACCTTTGCGCAAGGAAGATGTGTTGCGCCGCCTGGAACAATTGGGAAACGTCATTCGTCTCCAGGATGAAAACCGCACCCTGCGACAAATCGCCCGCGCCTCCGGTAAAGATTTTTGTCCATTGGCTTCACCGGCCATGCGGCGAATCGAACGGCAAATTCAAAAAATTGCCGCTACCGATCATACGGTTCTCATCACAGGCGAATCGGGAACGGGAAAAAGCGTGCATGCCCGTTCCATCCATGCCGCCAGCAGTCGTTCCGCAGGATTGTTCGTCCCCGTCAACTGCGGCTCCATCCCCGAACAATTGCTGGAAAGTGAATTCTTCGGTCACGTCAAAGGGGCGTTCACCGGGGCGGATCGTATCAAGAAGGGACTGTTCGTCCAGGCCGATCATGGCACCCTGTTCCTCGATGAAATCGGCGAATTACCCCACCATCTGCAAGTCAAACTCCTGCACGTCCTGGAACAACATCAGGTTCGTCCCGTTGGCAGCGAAGAATTCCGCAAGGTGGATGTCCGAATCGTTGCCGCAACCAACAAGGATCTCCAGGGCATGGTACGGGAAGGAACTTTCCGTGAAGATTTGTATTTCCGACTCAATGTGTTCAATATTCATATCCCCCCCTTAAGGGAGCGTCCACAGGATCTGGAAACACTGGTCGATTATTTTCTATCCAAAAATGCCGCAAAATTTGGCGACAATGTCGTCTTCTCCCTGGTCGCCGAAGCCCGGGACGCCATCATGACCTATCATTGGCCGGGAAATACCCGTGAACTGGAAAACGCTTTGGAACGGGCCAGCGTCTTGACCGAAGATGGTATCATCGGCCTGGGCGATCTGCCCGATGTGCTGACTCAGTTCGCCCCGCAAACCGTGGTCACCGATAACAACCAACGGGGAAGTCCGCAAACGTTACGGGAACGCATGCTGGAAATTGAAACGCAAATCATGCTGGAAGTCATTAACACCTGCCAGGGAGATCGCAAACAGGCGGCAAAAATTCTTGGTATCGGCCTTTCCAGCCTCTACCGCAAATTGGAGTTGGCCAATGTGCCCAAGCTTTAGGCGTCAGCGGAGACGGATCATGACGGGACCAGAACCCATAAAATTGCGTAAGAAGAATTGTTTACCTGCATGCCTGGGGGGTGTTATCATCGGCTATCAATGGCAAGGTACCGATCATCATCTTGAAGGTTTTGCATTTGCTTGAAATGAATACCTTATGTACTGCCGCTTTGGCATGCTGAAGTGACCGTGTCCTGGTTTGGTCGAAATTGAATGGAGGAAAATTGGTGAAAAGCGATCTGAAGACCGGATGTTCAGGAAGAATGTGGAAATATCTCTGTTTAACCATGGGTTGTCTGACACTTCTGGCTCAACCCCTCATGGCTGCCGACCCGAAACCAGGAACAGCAACTGCCGATACATCCAAACAAGAGGCCCCTAAACCCGAGGCTCCCAAACCAGATACCTCCAAGTCAGAAGCCCCCAAACCGGAAGCCCTGTATCGTGAAGGGCTTGAGTCTATCAAAATCAATGATTTGGTCGCCTCAATCATGTATTTCCGGGGTGCGGCCATTGCCGGACACGTCCCTGCCATGGTCAAATTGGCCGAAGCCCTTGACCGTTCCGGTGAAAACCAGGAAGCATTGCAGTGGTACGAAAAAGCCGCCAAAGCGGAAGACCCCGAAGGAGCCCTCGGATTGGGGGAAATGCTTATTTCCGGTGGTTATGGAAAAGAACGTATCAAAGAGGGGGTCACCTGGATTCGCAAAGCTGCTGATCAGCGTTTCGGAGCAGCCATGGTCGTCCTGTCCGGTGTCATCGCTTCCGACCGATTTGTCGATACGCCTGACCCCAAGGAAGGTTTAAAATTATTAATGGATGCGGCTGATATGGGGTACCTTCCCGCATTCAAGGAATTGATCAAGGTATACAGCTTCGGAACCCTGGGGCAAAAACCCGATCCCAACAAGGTTCGCAGCTTTGAAGAGAAAGTTCAAAAAGCAACCAAATCGAGTGGAGCCAAACCATGAGAAAAATGGAACGATTGGGTGTGTTGCATCTCCTGACCGGCACAGGATTTTTGCTATCCCTGCTCGCGGCTCCCCCCCTGGAAGCTGCTGACCCGTTTGAAGGGGGAAAACTTTACGCGGAATCCTGTGGGCGTTGTCACGGCGCCACGGGACGCGGCACAATGCCCGGAACCCCCGACTTTTCGCGTCCAGCCGACCCAACCAATGGTCTCATGCAGGGCAATGCGCTGCTGTTGGACCGCATCCGCAAGGGGGGAACAACATGTCCATCCTTCCGTTCGGTGTATACCGAAAGCCAGATTACAAATATCATCGCTCATATCAGAAGGTTGCAGCGGTGAACTATTTTTTAATCCTGACTCTGGTTTCGGTGGTTTTGTCCGGGTGTTCCCCCTCCTCCGATAATGGCAAAAGCAACAAGACAACCGGTCAAGCCACCATTGGCAAAGAGATGGTTGCCCCGCAAACCGGCGGCACCACTCAGACTGCGGGAATGATACCGAATGCCCCGGGTACCTCCAACTCCCCGGGAAATTCTGCCGCTGCGACCGAAGTCATCCTGGACACCTATGAAGTCGGCCCCGATGTGTACGTGCGTGCGCTGATGGCCGACAAGGAAAACAAATCCCTTTGGGTCGGAACATCCGCAGGCGTGCTGGAAATCGAGTTGCGCGGATTGGAAGTGCGTAACACGTTTACGCGGGCCCAGGGATTGGCCAATGAGTACGTTTTCGCCATTGGCCAGGATCGGGAAGGGTATCAATGGTTCGGAACCAATGCCGGAGGCGCTTCCCGTTACAGGAATGGCGAATGGAAGACCTATTTTCCCATGCATGGTCTGGCTGACTACTGGGTTTATTCATTCGCCCAACATCCCGATGGCAGCTTTTGGATCGGAACCTGGGCCGGGGTCAACCGCATGGACCTGAAAACGGGTCACATGGAAACCTTCGTGAGTGAGCTGGTCAACGAGTGGGTCTACGCCATGGCGGTCGATGCTAAAAACCGCATCTGGTTTGGCACCGAAGGTGGCATCAGCCGCCTGGATGGTCGGGAGTGGCAGGCATGGACACACAAAGATGGGTTGGGTGGGGAAAACACCAACCAACTTGAAGCCAGCACCAATACCGGTCTGGGGACGCGGCGACGTCATGATTTGGGTATCTTCAATGCCGGCGCACCCACCTATAACCCCAACTATGTCTTTTCTCTGGCCCTGGAAAATGCCGACACAATATGGGCTGGAACCTGGGGCGGAGGGATCAGCCGTTTCGACGGCGGTAACTGGACCAGTTATACTCGAAATGACGGACTGCCGGGTAATGTGGTCTACAGCTTGGTGATGGATAAAAAAGGGCGGGTTTGGGCCGGTACCGAAAATGGCATCGGTGTCTTTGAAAATGGAAAATGGAGGGCATTCCCTCATGATGGCGCATTTGCAAATCAGCATTTTTACGCCATCACGGCAACGGCTGCCGGGGAAATATGGGCGGGGACCAGGGGAAAGGTGGTCAGGATTGGTCATGCAAACACAAAAAAGGAGTGAATAAGTGCAAGCCCAATGGAAAAACTTGGTATTCGTAGGTATTGCCCTGGCGGTTGCGGTGGTTTCCTATGTGATTGGTCGGCAGCAGGGGACAACCACTCCGAACACACAAAATGCCCCCGTTGTTCAGGAAAACAAGGCACCCGCAAAAGCTGAAGTCGCTTCAAAACCACTTTCCCCGCTTATGAAGGGTAGAAACCCCCTCTCCCCTGAGGATGTCGCATCTGGTTTCGCCCATCCGGCAACGACCGGACAACTTGCGGGTGCGGCACACCCGACTCCGCTTCCGGGACAACCTTTGGCTGCACCACAGGGACAAACCCAGGCACCGGCGCAGGGACAACCCCAAGCAGCAGCTGATTCCAAAGACGAATCCAACAAGGGGAAATTCACCCACTTCCGGGTTGGCAATCGCAATGTCAAATCGATGTTCGCCCAGGGCGATTACGTGTGGGTTGGAACGTCCAGTGGCGTCATCCGCTATGACGTCAACAAGGACGATTATCGTCTGTTCGATGTCCGAAACGGTAGTCTTCTGGCCAATGGTGTGTTCCATGTCGGACCTTTGGGAAAATCCATTGTCGTGGGCACCTATGGCGGTGGGTTGTCCCTTTACGATCAGGAAAAAGAAAAGTGGACCTCTTTCAATATTCCCCAGGGGTTGGCTGACGCCTTTGTTTACGATGTCATGAAGGTGGCCAATGGCGATGTATGGATTGCAACCTGGTCCGGGGCCAACCATATCGTGGGAGGCGACCTCCAGGATTCTTCCAAATGGCGCACCTATACGGTGGAAAATACCAAGGGTGGCCTACCCAACGATTGGGTCTACGGGCTCGCGGAAGGCAAGAATGGCGACATATGGCTGGCTACCGAAGGGGGACTGGCCCTCTTTCGAGATAACCAATGGAAACATTGGACCCATGCCGATGGCGTTGGCGCCCCCTATGAAAAGGTTAAGGGACAAAATACCTTTGACAGCGATCCGGGTGCTGTTTCGAGTCACCATGCCCGCCAAAAAGAGGAACAAGGTTTAGGGCATGTCAAAACAGCTTATAACCCCAACTATATCATCTCTTTGGTCGAAGATGGCAAAGGTGGGGTGTGGTGTGGTACCTGGGGGGCGGGCTTGGCCCATTTCGATGGTGAAAAGTGGACTAATCTTACCAAAGATAACGGTCTGCCCGCCAACCACATCTTCATGCTCCACCGGGATGAGAAAGGGCGCTTGTGGGTGGGAACCAGTGCGGGATTGGCTTCCATGCAGGACAATGGCACGTTTACCGTCAGTACCACCGCCGACGGCCTGTTTTCCAATAATGTTTTTTCCATGACTTTTTCCCAGGATGGTTCACAATGGGTGGGCAGCTATGGTGGCGTCGCCAGAATCTATCCCAAAAAATGATCCCATGCGTGAATGCTGATTTCGTATTGCGGAATGCCAAATCATCTGCATGCGACTGATCGAAGAAAAAAAAACATGCGACCAGGGGGAGGTGTCCCCTCCCCCTCGTATCAACAGGTGGACACCCACCCATATAATCTTTTGACCTGGATCTCCTCCCAAGACATTCTTTACGCTGGATCACCATCATATGAGCTTTGCCAGTAACCTGTTTCAATCTCTCAGTATCAGCGCCCGGGTGATGATTTCCACAGCCAGTGCTGTGATCATCCTGTTGCTTTGGATCATTCTTTTTTCGGTGGATCGCCAAGAGAAAACCATCATGGCCCAGAACGAACGGACCATGACCATGATGGTTACAAATGTTATCAGCGCCTTGCATACAATCATGAAGGCCGGATATGCCAATATTGCCCATGATTTCGTGACCGATATTCGCAGCGATAAAAATATTATTGATTTCAAAATTTTGCGCAGCAACGGACAAGAAGCCTTCCTCGACAACAAAACCATTGAGGCCGTTAATCGCCGACTGGGGGAGCAGGAGTTCCTGGCCCGGGATTCTGAAGAAACGCGGCAAGTATTGGACACCAAAGATCCCGATCTGCTGTGGGTCAATACCAATTTGCGACTCCTGCCACGTTACTTGAAAGGCGAGGACAATCGCGACCTGCTGATTTATCTGGCCCCGGTCATGAACGGTGAAAAGTGTTACCACTGTCATGGCAGCGATCAAGAGTTGCGGGGGGTTGTGCAGTTGACAACTTCCTTGACCCAGGCTGAGTTGGATATCGCCTTGACGCGTTTTCAAGCGTCGATTATCGCCTCGGTGGCGGTATTGATTTTATTGCTCTTGCTCTACCTGATGATTCGATACACACTGGTTCGACCTTTGGGCCATGTTCGGGATGCCATGGAAATGGTAACAGGTGGACGCCTGGACATGACCATCAAGGTTCCAGGGCGGGATGAAATCAGTGAAATCGCCAAATCCTTCAATATGATGATCTTTAAATTACGGGAAACCTACGAAGGATTGCGACGGGAACAGGACAAACTGTCAACCATCATCCTGGGTGCCTTGGATGGCATTGTGGTCACCGATGGGCAGCAACAGGTCGTATTGGTGAACCCTTCGGCAGAACGCATGTTGGGTAAAAGCGTGAAGCAAATTGTCGATGGCGGTTGGGATTCCATTATTGATGATCCCAACTACATGAACGCCGTATTGAATCATCGTGGACGCGATATTCCCGATCTGGTAGTTTACAACAATCGCGCCATAAAAATCCACGGAGCTACTCTTTTCGACGATCAGAAGCGTCCCATAGGCTCCTCATTCATGTTTCGGGATGTCACCGAAGAGAAAAAATTGGAAGACAAACTGCGCCTCCATGCCATCACGGATGTATTGACCCAGGTTTACAATCGACGCTTTGTTGATGAAACTTTGAACAAGGAAGTCCATAGGGCGCAACGCTATAACCACCTGTTCGGATTTATTTTGTTTGATGTGGACCATTTTAAAAAATTTAATGATTCTTATGGGCATGATCAGGGTGATCGGGTTTTGCAAGCCATTGGCCGGGCAATGAAGGATCATTTTCGCGCTGTTGACTTCCCCTGTCGCTTTGGCGGTGAGGAGTTTTGTGTCCTGCTGCCGGATACCAGTGTCACAGGTGCTTTCGTGGTCGCGGAACGTTTCCGGCGGCGTGTCGAACAAATGGTGGTTGACGGCTTAAAGGTAACCGTCAGTTTAGGTGTTGTGGCCATGCCGGCATGCGAAGTCAAAAATCCCGAAGAGTTGATCAAAAAAGCGGACGATGCGTTATACGAAGCCAAACGTAATGGACGTAACCAGGTTTGTTCGGCGACCCCTGTTATGGATGAGGAATTACCTGAAGACATGGTCGGTATTTTTGAAAAACAGGCCTCACAATCTGGTCCGGTATCTACATAGTGTAAGATCTACCTAACCACACACCTGCTTTCTTCGCATAATAAAAAAACTTCTGCACAGCACACCATTCTATAACTCTTTACGGGGGACTTCAATGAAAACAAACCAGGATTCAAGAAAAATTACGATGATGACTGTGGATGATGAGCCGGAAATCATCAAAAGCATTGAGCGTTACATGCGATTCCAACCACAGTTCACGGATGTCAACTTTGTCCGGGCGCAATCCGTTGAAGAAGCCTTATCCAAACTTGAAGATGAAAACCCGGCAATCATCTTTCAGGATATCAACCTACCTGATGGCAATGGCTTGCAATTTATCAAACAAGCCAAGAAAAAATACCCCATGATTCAATTCGTTGTCATCACCGGCGCCAGTGATTTGGACCGGGCCATGGAAGCCCTTTCTTTTGGCGCATCCGATTATGTCAAGAAACCCCTCTCCATGGATCTGCTGGGGCAAATTGCAACCGAAGCCCTGGGACGTTGTGAACGCTGGGGCGAATTGTTGTGGGAGGAATACCTGGCAGAAGAAGGAACCGAGGAAGTGTCCAAAGAACGTTAGGTGTGCGGATCAACAGTCAGCAACGTATCTACGCAGGATAAAAAACATGGAACTGGAAAAAACGGACTCATCTTCCAACCATCGTCGGAGCCATGAGCGTGTCTTATTTAAAAAAGAAGCAATATTGAGATCCGCCAACGGTCAAAGCGCATGGGGACTGACCCGCGACGTCTCTTTGCGTGGCGCATTCCTTGTAATTCCAAATACTAACCATGGCTTTGGAATTGGTGATGCCGGCTTCTTGAAATTACCCTCGTTGGGCTCCGATAAAGAATTCCCCTGCCGCGTTGTCCATGTCAATGACAAAGGGATAGGACTTGAATTACACGGTAAATCAATCAATTTTGGTGCCATACTCACCGAATCCCTTCTGATGGAAACGCAGGTCCGTTTGGGAGTGGATCTTGAACCCATGGATCATATCCATGTAAAAATTACGGCAACATCCTCGACAATGCCGAAAAAGTTTCCCAATGTTCACCTCATTAAGATCAGTGAAACAAAAGTAGAATTTTTATATCCCTCCTCCTCCGATTGGACACCCAGTTTGGGGGAAAGCTTGAACCTGGAGATTCGTAAACAACCGCACCTGCCTATCATGTTGGAGGGGGTGGTACGGGCGCTCTCAACGACACAATCCCGTAACGCAATGAATCCTGAGGGCAAGATCTGCTCCATGATCCTACCGACCATGCCGAAGGAGAAGGGACATGCCATCAGGGAACTGGTTCGTGACCTTCACGCCAAACGCCTCAAGCAATTGGCAGCGGATCGCGCTTCATATTTTGCTTTAAGTTCCGGTCCCGATCCATTACCGAGAAAACATTCAGAAATAGTACATGATATCGGGCGCTTTTTCAAAAAATCAAGATGATAAAATTCATTATACACCGATATCGCCCCTGTTTCCCACAAGATAACCAACATGCAATTGATAATCCTCGGGATGGAATGGTAGTGACGGCTTTAATATGTCCAAGCGCTCACAAAACATCCTTATCGTAGCACTTGCAATCTCCCTGAGTGAGGGGATGATCATGGTGCTGATGTCCTATTTTAACAATACCGATCAATACTCATTTCTTAACGAAATATTAATAAGCCTGATCGATCCAACCCTTCTGACCTTTTTTTCAATTATAATTATATATTTCTTAGTAGTTAAACCCAGCAATACTGACAATAAACTTTGCTTTCCAATCCAATCCAGCCTTCTAAGGCTGGGGCTGATCGTATTTATTAACGAACTTTTCATAATGACGATTCTTTATTGGCTGCAAAACGACCTTTCCGATTTGCAAACCGATATCATTGACGCAATCGCTGTTACAGCATTAAGCACCCCATTGATTGATCATTGGGTGTTGCAACGATGCCATTCCATCCATTCGGATCAGATGGGCGTCGAAAAAACCCCATATATCTATATTATCTCCATAGCCATCATCCTGGCATCTCTGGTGTTTACTGTTATGGCTGGCATTGAAACACTTTCCGGGCTGCGGGCTTTTGTCGGAGCGGAAGGATTATGGTCGAAAAGTCAGAAAGGTGCTGTTATTGATCTGATCCAATATGCAGCAACAAGGGATATACATGAATTTAATGGTTACAAAAAATTTATAGAAATCCCCCTGGGGGACAAACAGGCTCGATTGGAGCTTGAAAAAAGAGATGCCGACCTTGAGGTGGCCTATAGGGGATTGATCCAAGGTGGAAATCATCCCCGTGATGTGAGAAATATGGCCTACCTTTTCAGACAATTTCGCCATTTGGAATCTATCGATAAAGCTGTAGCCATATGGTCGCGTGCCGATGGCCTGATCGAAGAATTGGATGAACAGGCTGAAAAACTTCATCAATTGATTTCTGGGGCTGGCAGCTTTTCACAGGTTGAAAGAAATAACGTACTCACTGAAATCATTCGTATAGACCATTTGCTAACCACTTTGGAAATCAATTTTTCCTTAACACTTGGCGAAACAACCCGATGGGCCAATAAATTGCTCTTCTTATTGATGAGTGGCGGTACAGCCGCTGTCCTCATCATCTGTGTCTGGCTCATCCTCTTTACCGGCAGAGTTTTTGGGAAATTGCAATCAAACAACGAAGACCTGATGATCATGTCACTGGACCTGAAAAAGCACTCCAGTGAATTGGAAGAAATGGTGAAAGCCCGTTCCAAACAGTTGGTTCACGCCGAACGTCTGGCCACCTTGGGCACGTTCTCTGCGGGAATGGCCCACGAAATCAACAATCCCAATTCATTCATCCTGGGAAATATCGATTTCCTCAAACAATATTGGGGCATCGCACGACCCATTCTACACGAATACCAAAAACAAGATTCAACAGGTCGGGTCGGTTTCTTTATTGATGAAGTGGAAGAAACTTTGGAAGGGATGCGCGATGGCTGCTTACGGATATCAAAAATTGTTGATAGTCTGAAGGGGTACTCACGCGGCGGCATGGAAGCGGACAAAATTGAGTGCCGCTTGATAGAACCTGTCGTTGATGCCCAGTATTTATTGCATCATCGTTTGAAAAAAGGTTTCACCCTTACACTGGATGTACCGAACGATCTGCTTTTAGTCTGTGATCGACAACAAATCAGTCAGGTATTTGTCAATCTTTTCAATAACGCCATGGATGCCTTGGATACCATGGGAGACAATTATGATAAACAAATAAAAGTCACTGCCATCACCTTGGACAATCATATATGGATTCGTATTACCGACAATGGTCCCGGTATCCCTGAAGAAGCCGAGGGTCGTATATTCGATCCCTTCTACACCTCCAAAGGCAAAACCAAAGGAACCGGTCTCGGGTTATCGATCGTCCAGGGAATTGTCGAAGACCACGCAGGGCAGATCACCGTCTTCTCAACAGCATCCAGGACGGAAGGTGCCGAATTTTTAATTATTTTACCCAACCGGGATACCTATCTTAATATTCAAAAGTCGCGGAAACGCGGTTTTAATACGTAAACAAACAACACTTACCTGCGCAACATATTAAGCACCCGATGCGTCAATCCCACGCAACTCTTATTCGTTGGGATCACCCACTTATCCTCATTTGAAAGAACAAAATTTATCACATCCTGCCCCTTAAAATATTCCCTTAACAAAATATCCTCGGCGTTGACATGATTGATCAACCAATTAAATAAAAAAACAAACATGTCATAGATATAGGAGCTATCTTCATAACGTATAATATTTCTTATCCTCATGAACTCATGAATAAATTTTTCATGTCTCTTTTTATGCGATTGATAGCCAGGATAATTAACATACGTCATAAATTCTTCTTCAGCGCTAAAATGGGAAAACATGATAGAGCGAATATGATCCGATACAATGCTAAAACTCTTCACAACACGCTCATCATTGCTATCATGGGAATGAATGGTCATGCAATCAGCCATCACTAATATGGCATCCGCAAGTCCCTGATGATGACGATCAAAAACAGGAATACCGATACTCTTAAATCGCTTGTAAAGTACATTGTATGTCATGTCGGCGTTCCAATAAACATCATGTCATCTCTCTGAAATATTCAACCCAGCCACCGGATGAAATACACGATGGATATAATGCAGAATGGCATTAATTTGTTCATCGGAAAGCACCGATTTCCATGCCGGCATCGACGTTCCTGGTATACCCTCGCGAAGTGTCATCTGTAACGTTGTCGCCGTTTGTCCAGACATAAATGTCTTGTCGGTAAGATTACGCGGGTGCGGCTCCAGGAAACGGCCAATCCAATTTTTTCCTGTGCCATCCGCAGCATGGCAAAAGGCACAATTCTTTTGGAAAAGAGTCTCCCCCATCCGTTCCTCTGCGGTCATATCGGCCACAATGATCGGTCGGTCATGAACGGCATAGATCGACGCCCCACTCACCGCATCCAGTTTGCCCACCGTTTCCGGAGTTACCCCGTTACGGGGAAAAGAAACCGGTCGCGATTCCCATATCGGTCCCTCCTCCATGACCCGCGCTCGATCATGACAGGTAATACAGGCCGAAAAAAAAAGTTGCTTACCCTCACGCTGCCCCGCCGTCAGCTGATCATCAGGCGTATCCAGCGCCAACTCTCCCGTCGCAAACGGAAAAGCCTCGGCATACCGTTCATGATTGTCCCAACCATTGGCCTCAATGTGGTAACGCGTATTGGGATCGTGGCGAATCATGAACTCCCAACGGACAAAATCAGCCACGGCACTGATTTCATCCTTGTCGAGAATAGTGCCAAATCCCGCCATCGCACTTCCGGAAACACCAGAAGTAATGGATGCAATCATCCTTTCTAATGAAAGACTTTCAGGCGCGGTTGTTTGAAAATTTCGCGGTTTCGGTGCGAGATAACGGCTGGCCAACGTTCGTGCGTCCCCAGAGTATCCATGACAAAAATAACAGCGGAAATTATAGATCTTTCGACCCAGCTCATGACGTTGCACATCCAGGCGACGCTCCGTACCAACCGGATTTTCTTGTCCCGTTACCATGGTTGCGCCTTCAACCCCCTGAGCAATAGCCAGAGGGTTGACCATGAAACACAACCCAATCGTCAATGCCGCCCGCAATACCACGATCTGATTCCGATCATTTAAAATAGAGCATCACCAGGACCAACAAACAACCACCCTCAAAATCAATGGATCACTGCTTCTCACCCTTTTTCATATCCTTCTCAACTATCCCGGGCTTTTCAGGTTCCCGATCTTGGCCCGGTTTGATAAAGGTGAGAAAAACATACTCACCAACATTGGCGATTTCCTGGGGGGACAATACCTTTTCCCAGGCGGGCATTTCGCTGCGAACTTCCCCTTTGGCAATCGCCGCGAACAAACGTGGTCGATTGTACTTGTGCTGCGAGGCCGGATGGCGGAAATTACGTGGCTTGGGTTCGATAAATTCCGACCTCGGACCACGACCATCCCCATTCTTGCCGTGACAGGTAGAGCAATTGGCCAGATAAAAACGCATCCCCCATTCCGGATCCCCCGTCAAATTCTGGGGCATGGGCTCGCGCATGGCCTCCAAATTCAAGGATCCTTCATTCTCCTCCGCCGCCAACACATTCCCTTTCCCCACCGTGTCAACCTCTTTAACCTCCGGTTTCTCCCCACCCGGAAACATGAAAGCGTTGCGAATATAATGCACAACCTCCTGAATTTCCGTATCCGTCAAACGACCGGACCATGCAGGCATGGCCGTTTCCGGGCGACCAAAGCGCACCGAAAACAACATGCGTTCCAAAGTAAGTTCCTGACGGGCCTTGTCAATAGTGAAATTACGCGGCGAAGGATTCAGACCACTTTGTGCCCACACGGCAGTTTCGCCACTGTCCCCGTGGCACACCGAACAATGTTGGGCAAACAAACGCCGGCCCGGGCTCGCATCCACCGAACGAACCGAAGGCATGAGCCGATCCTGGATGTAATCAACGATACCCGTGATTTGGGCTTCCGTAAGAATGCGATTCCAACCCGACATGGCCGTCCCGGGACGCCCATTCCGTATCGATTGCATCATCCGATCCCGAGTCAACTCCACCAAACCTGAAGGATCCGTAAATTTTCGCGGAGGTGGATCCATCCCAGCAGAAAGTGTCGTACTGCCCTCACCCTTGCGCCCATGGCATGATGCGCAATATTTCTGATACAGCTCCTGTGCCGAAGGTTCCGTTGCCCAGGCCGATAAAAATGGCTGAAAAAAAACGCAACCGACCCAGAATAAAAACAGCGACACATACCTCGTCCAATGTTTGTTTCCTCTCAAACCAGCCTCTGTCATGGGTCAACCTCTCTGTCAATTGGAACTGAACAAATGTTGATACATGGACCATAACACGGTTTGAAAACAAAAATTTATTTAAACGACTTTATGTTTTGGAGAGACAAAAATATCGGCACTTGGTTCGTGCGGCAATCCAAGCCCCCCCCCTCTTCCGATACGACTCATGCCGTAACAGCAGAGCATGTTTATTGATAGCCCCCCCCCAAAAAAAAGATTGCTTCGTGGCACAAACACATTCCTGCAATCGGGACAGCCGGTTCGAAATTCATTCTCACCGGCTCCCGTCACACCTGTTCACACCAGATGGGTCTCAACATCTACCCAATCACGGTTCACCAAGCCGTTTCATTTTGGCGTCCTTTCTGAGTTGAACACCACTGTTCGTACCGCTAGCAGGCTTTTCCGAGTCCGATACCTGAAGATTGGGTGCAGGTACCTGGGGAGCCGCCGACACGGCAGGTTGTGCAGCTTCCGATGATGACGAAGCCTTCGGCGCTGCTGGTGCTTGCGCCGGGGGTGAAGCTGTTGGCGCTTGCGCCGCAGGCGTCGCAGCCGCTGGCTTGGGATTGGCGGATTGTCCAGACCCCGCAGGTGGCGTGGCAGCATCCTTGGAATTGGGTGCTTTTTCCGGGTTGGCCGTTTCCTTGGTGGCTGCCGTTTCCTTGGTGGCTGCCGCATCCTTGGTGGCTGCCGCATCCTTGGTGGCTGCCACATCCTTGGTGGCTGCCACATCCTTGGTGGCTGCCACATCCTTGGTGGCTGCCACATCCTTGGTGGCTGCCACATCCTTGGTGGCTGCCGCATCCTTGGTGGCTGCCGCATCCTTGGGTGTCTTGGTGGGACGCATTTTACCCAGGGTCTCGTAGGCTTTTCCCAGGAAACCGTCCTTGGTGTTCAATGATATGGGACGGTAAATATCGACCTTGTGATACCCCTGGTCAACCATGTAAACCCGCCCATCTTCGTCGACGGTGATCATGGCCGGGAGAAGGTATTTGGCCCGTTCCGTTTCCTTGCCCCGGTCCCCCACGAAAAGGAGGAGTTGTCCATCCTTGTTAAAGATTTGAAAATTACCATGGGAGGCATCGGATACATACAAATTGTTTTGGCTGTCGGTAGCAATCCCCTTGGGACGCGCAAACTGACCCAGATGTCGTCCCACCTCACCAAATTTTTTTACAAATGTGCCATCTTGTTTGAAAACCTGGATCCGGAAATTACCCCCATCGACAACGTAAAGCAATCCATCCTTGCCAATCGTGGCATCGCGCAGCAGGTTGAATTCGCCATCACCATCCCCACGACGACCAATGTCATAAAGGAAGTTTCCATTGGTGGCGTCATAAACGCGGATGCGATGAAATTCCGGCTGGCTGCGTGGTCCAGCGGTATCAACTGCAAAAACCCGCGTTCCCTCGGGATTGACAGCAACAGAGGAAGGGTGTTCAAACTCTTCCCGTTTCCCGATGGAACGTAAAAAATCACCCTCATTATTATAGACCATGACCCGTTTGGAGGTGGAATCCATCACGTATAGATTCCCTTTTGCATCCAAACTGAGACCCATGGGCTTCATCAGGGTACCCGTTTCTTTCTTACCAATTTCAGAAAACAGACCACGTGCGGGATCAAAGCGCATTACAGACCGATGAACGGTATCGGAGACAAAAACCACCCCCTTATACACAGCGACACCGTAAGGTTTGCCAAGGACCTCACCAGCAACTTCCGATTTTCCCGCAAGCATGGATTTTAATTCCGAAGTCGCGGTACTTTCCTTGGGTTGGCTGTCGGCACTGCTGAAAATGCTGCGCTCGTAAGCAAAACGGGCCTGGTCGGGTGGGCTGGGAAAAACGAGTTCCGGTAAATCCCCCCCCCCTTTGGGTGTGGTGACGCACCCCGACAGCAGTAGGTGCAGAGCTGTACATGCCAGCAGGATCCGCCAAAAAAACGAATACATCATTAGGGTAACCTCCTGATACCTCCTTAAGGACCAAACCACAGCTATACTTGAAGGATTCGTAGTTTTTGTCATCCCTGCCCCCAAATAAAACATTCAAAGGCAGGATTCCGCGAGAGTCCAGGGAACTTTCCAACTCTTTCCCGACTCCCAGTTAAGAACCTGCCGTCGAATACTGCAATCTGGAGCGGAAATGGCGATGGAAAACCACGTGTCCCGCATTGGTTGCGATTTCAATGCAAACAGTATACCCTTCAGGTAAGAAAATCAAAGTCAAAACCTTAACACCAACAGCCCCATTCCCTTCATAACCCATAATGCAAATTTTGCAATAATTCTCAATAAGACCAGCAGGTACCAGCATGTGGATTGAACTGGCCCATTTTGCAACCATTGTCGCCCTGATGCTCTCCCTGCTCCAGGTGGTGGCCCCCGTGGCTGGAGTCGGCATGGGACGTCCGGTATGGATCCGGGTGGGACGTCACGCCGCCTTGATGAACGCGTTGTTGTTGACCCTGGCCGCGCTCGGCATCATCTTTTCCTTCCTGAATCATG
>PEAK01000032.1 GCA_002753515.1 Magnetococcales bacterium | reverse complement strand
GCAGAAAATGCGCCAATTGAATAGGCGTGTGCGATTGGTATTTGACTACCTTGGCATGACGGAAAACACTTGTATCACCATGGCGGTATAGCCTTTACACGCCAAGAACAAATTTACCGTGACTTATCCGATGATGTCCTTGTAGAATTTCGGAGTCTTGCCGAAAGAGGCCGGAACTGGTTATCAGTTCATGATCAACAACGCATTGCGTGCGTATCTGGAAATGCGCAAGAAGCCATTGGAAGAAACGCTCAGGAAAGTGATTCGTGAGGAATTACGTGCGGCAAGTTAAAAAAGCAGGAGTACGGTGACCAGCAAAAAAATGGTTTCCGACAATTCGCAGGAGGCCCCCAACACATCCCCGGTCACTCCGTGCAGACGGCGCAGAATCAACGCACGCAGTGTCATCAAGCTAATTCCCGTTGCCAGCACGGACCAAGCCAGGGAAGGTTGACTCAAGAAGGCGATAGCCAGACTCGTCACACCCACCACCCACCACCCGGCATTCTTTGGCAACGCCCGTACCGCCACCGCTCCCATCCCCTCGGGGCGAACATACGGGGTGGACAACATCAGCGCCACCATCATGGTACGTCCGATGACCGGAGCCACACCGAGAACGACGAAAGCATGGAGCTGCAACAGGTTGTGAATTGCAACCCCCTTGCAAAGCAGTTGCATGCAAATGGCCATCACCGCCATGGGTCCGGCACGGGGATCCTTCATAATGGCCAGCATGCGCTCCGGACCACCACTCAGTCCACCAACCCAGGCATCGGCCAGATCACCCAAGCCTTCCAGGTGCAAGCCACCGGTAGCCATGAGCCAGAGCAAAAGGATACCGAGAGCCACAAGATCGCCGGGCCAAGCCGCCGCACACACGGCCAATCCCCACATCATCACACCGAGGATGGCCCCTACCAAGGGATACCACAGTACCGACAGGCCGATCTCCCGCTCCCGGGGGTCCGCAACCCGTGGAACCGGCAGCGTGGTCAGCAATCCCAACGCCAACAGCAAGGGGCGCCCGATCATGCCATGCCCATAAACAAGAGGTCACAAAAATCGCCTCGCGACCGGGGGTGACACACAACACGCATCAGGGAGCCCAGAGGTATATCCAGGGACCAACTTGCGGTAAACGAACAGTTGAGCCGTTCGGCAACAAACTGCCGCATCACACCCCCATGGGTGATCACCAAAACATGCCCCTCCAAAGAAGAACGGAGTATGGCCGCGAAGGCAGAGACAATCCGTTGCTGGAAAGAGACCATGGACTCGCCTTCGGGTGGGGGATTGCGCAGGGGATCCTGCCAAAAAGCGGCCAATAATTCGGGATCCATTGCCATGATCTCATCGACGCTTCGACCATCCCAGCGGCCAAAGTCGTATTCCCTGAGATCAGGCTCCACCCTGACCGGAATGCGCTGTTTCCTCCCCCAATCCTCAGCGAAAGCGACACAACGCATCAAAGGGGATGTCACAATGGCATCGGCGCGTAACGATTTCGCCGCCGCAACCGCCATGCTACGCCATCCCACTTCGGTCAACGCCGGATCGCTCACCCCATTGAAAGCAGGCTTTCCCGTCACCTCACCATGGCGCATGATGTCCAATAATACCGAACTGACCGTCATAACTTACCGGAAACGGAAGCCTCCTGGAAGGTAGCCATGCGATTATGCAGGGCGCAGGCAACCTTTAAAATGGGTAACAGTGTCGCGGCACCACTGGCTTCCCCCAAGCGCATCCCCAAAGATAACACCGGTGCCACATTGGCCGCCTGCATCAGGGCGACATGCCCCGGTTCCTTGGACATGTGCGCAAACAACAACCAGGGATGAATCTCGGGTTGCAGACGTAATGCCGTCAAAGCGGCACTCGCCGCGATAAAACCATCAATCAGCGAAGCAACACCCGCCTGGGCCGCCGCCAGATAGAAACCAGTCAGGGCGGCTATCTCCAATCCCCCCAAACAACGCATCACCTCCAGGGGATCCTCTTTGGAGAGACGATGAAAAGCCAAAGCCTCGACAATGGCCTTGGATTTTTTCTCAATCCCTTCCCGATCCAGGCCGGTTCCCGGACCCACCATGGATTCCGGGGGAACACCCGTCAGCACCGATCCGACCGCCGAAGCCGCCGTGGTATTACCAATCCCCATTTCCCCACCGACAAAGAGTTGCACCCCCTTGTCGAGTCCCCGCTGTACGGCTTCGCGTCCCAACGCCAGGGCGGCGTGAAATTGAGCATGGGTCATGGCGGGAGCGGAGCGAAAGTCGGCAGTGCCCGGAGCCACTCGCGCCGAAACCACCCCGGGCAACTGGCCAGGGTGGTTGACAACACCGGCATCCACCACTTCCAGTTCGGCTCCGGTCTCCTGAGCCAGGACACAGATGGCTGCCCCCCCTCGGGCAAAATTACGCACCATTTCCAATGTCACCGCCTGTGGAAACGCCGACACCCCATGCGCGGCAATACCGTGATCACCCGCGAACACCACGATTCGCACACGTTCCAATTGCGGGCGATCGCTTGCCAGCCAACCCGCCGCACGTATGGCCAGTTCCTCTAGAATGCCCAGGGAACCGGGAGGCTTGGTCAGTTGATTCTGGCGTTCACGCGCACGCTCCCGGTGGGGAATGGAGACTGAGGGGATGGGAAGACGAAGCCAATCAGGATACATCAGACATTTCCTCCTTTAAGTTCCATGGGCAAACCAGCCACCACCAGGGTAACACGGTGACACAATTGGCCCAGGGCCTGGTTCAGCCAACCGTTTTCATCGACAAAACGCCGGCTTAATACACCCATGGGAACGATACCCAACCCCGTTTCGTTGCTCACCAGGATCACATCTCCCGTCACCCGGGACAACTGAAGCAACAGTGCCGACTTTTGTTCTCCGAGAATAAGGGGATCTCCGGGATGGGTCAACAGGTTGGTCAACCATAGGGTCAAACAATCGACCAACAGGGTACGGTTGGGAGCCGCATGCTCACTAACGGCCCGAGCCAGGTACACCGGTTCCTCTACAATGTGCCAATGAGATGGACGCGACTGGCGATGCCTTTGTATCCGCTCCTGCATCTCCTGGTCATGCGCCTGCGCCGTGGCGATATACACCACGTCATGGTGCAATCGGCTGGCCCGCTCTTGTGCCAGGGCCGTTTTGCCACTTCTCGCCCCCCCTAGAATCAATGTAAGCGCCACGATTGTCTGAAACCTATTGGTTGAAGGTGTTATCCTGTCGCACCATTCTGGATCGGTTGCAAATGGTCATCATTACCATGTCACCTCGTCGACGATGCCCCGTCATGGCAGTAAACTTGGTGTTCAGCCGCTTCATTCCAGAAAGTTCAAGCTCCGCAAGAATGGCGGCATCCAAAAAATCCCGCAACAACTCGGCTACCATCTCGGGATGGGAAAACAGGCGATGATAGATGGAATCGTGATCGGACAAGGCCATTCCCAGACAGATTTTCAGGATACCATGGCGACAACACCCAGAATGAGACTCCCGATCACCCAACCCGTCCCGCCCATGCCAACCAGACGTACTGCCGCGAAAATATCGGAAGCTTCAGGTGGGCGTTCCCCCCCCAATTCCGGTGCCGGTTGCCACTGGCCATGGTAGATCCCGCCGCCCCCCAGGCGCACCCCCAAAGCCCCACCCCCGGCTGCCATGACAAGTGTGGCATTGGGACTCTTCCTTTGCGTGCATCGACGCCACGCTGCGAAAGCACCCCGACTCTGACCGGCCAGGCCATACGTCACAGCCGTAAGACGGGCGGGCAACAAACCTAAAAGATCATCCAAACGGGCCGCCGCCCAACCGAAATAGCGAAAACGATCATTGCGGTAGCCCCACATGGCATCCAGGGTATTGGCCAGGCGGAACAAAAGCGCCCCGGGTCCT
The DNA here is from genome assembly GCA_002753515.1 of Magnetococcales bacterium. Classification (GTDB taxonomy): domain Bacteria; phylum Pseudomonadota; class Magnetococcia; order Magnetococcales; family UBA8363; genus UBA8363. The sequence continues at coordinate 40,767 of PEAK01000032.1, read as the reverse complement.
CCCAAAAGCATGAACCAGAACAAGGCGCCAAAAACGGCATCGCTACCATTTTCCAGCACCGATTCCACCGTTGCCCGCGCCACCTCTGGTGCTTCCATGTTCCCGGTGTCGCGACTGACCAGATATCCCACCCGCTGACGCGCCACCTGCAAATCACCCTGAGCCAACACTTGATACACCCTCAAGGCATGGTGCTCCAGGCTTTGCCCCCCCAACGCCGCGTACAACAAGACGACGTGACACACCAGACCCAGTGACTCACAGGTACACAGGTATAATGCCAATAAAAAAGGGGGCAGGAGCAACGCCAACACCGCCAGCAAACCCAAAAGACGTCCTTGCAAACCGTTCAGGACGAAACGGCTCCGTATCCCTTTTTCCAAGGCATTCGCCATGTTACCGAAACCGACCAAAGGATGAAAACGCGCCGGTTCCCCCAACCAGCGATCCATCATCCACCCCAAGGCAACCAAAACCAGGCAATTATTTGAAAATTCCATCATGATACACTGACAATCCCGCAGGAAGGATCCTGGTCAATTGGTGCTGATATAGTCGGGTACCCAACGCACCGCTTCCCCACGAAACGTCAGGGCGGAAACCGGCCCATCGTGGGACAGAACAAACGCAACCGCTCCAGGATAACGGGCGACGAAATCGATTGCGGAACCATGCCGGGTACCGTATTTGGAACGATCCACATCCCCCCCGGAATGGGACAAACCCCGATCCTCATAGACCACCCTGCCATTCCATGAGTTGGCCGCCAGAATCGCTCCGAATGAAATGGGTTTGATGCGATGCGAGATCAGCACGGCCCCGTCGATACGCATTAAGTGTGACAAAAACTCGGTGTGTTCGATCATACGACGCTTGATGTCCAGCAAGGCCTGCCCCAAAGGTTTGAAGTCCGACACGCTGGACGGCTGGTTCTTCCCCCCCGCCATGCGCATCCTTTTCATCTCCAATTGACAATATTCGTCAATAATTCTGGCCCCTTCCTGGCTTTCCGAAAGAGGATAGCGGTCGATGAGGGATTCCTGGGTTTTGATCACGAAGTGTTCAGGCAGCCAGATCAGCGTGCCACCGGTACTATCCACCGAGGCATGCCTGAGCAAAAACATCAATACGGATCGATAAATATCCCAGTACAGTTCTCCGGCAACCTGATATTCCGGGTGGTGGGATACGACATCCAATATTGTCTTGGCGACCACGCAATCTTCAAATGGCTTGGCCAAAGGTTCGGAAAAATGTCCCGCCTGGAAGTGGGCCAGTATCCTGTCCCCCCAGCGAATCACCAACGAACCCGCCTTGCGGGTCACGATAGTCAAAAGTTGCGGCGGGCTTTTTTGCCGTGGAAAAGGATCCAACACCCCCTGACCTCGGTTGCTGGCAAACAAAGCCCCCCAGAGTTCCAATTTTTTCGGGTCGCTCTCTTTGGCACGTACAAACAGCGATGTGGTCGTTGGATCGAAACCGGGACCGAGCTTGACCAGGGAATCGACGGTGAAAGGAACGGGAGTTTCAAAACGGATGAAAGGTACATCGGTTCCCAGTGTTTGCGTAAGTAACGTGTCATCACCCAGGGCCACGTTAACTCGAACTGGTAAATCCTCCTCGCGGCGCAAACCTGCCAAAAAAACGTTTTCCATAATCGATTTGACGTGGTGGAACGCCAACAAACCCGCCCCCTCGGGATGAACCCGGTTGGCCAGTGCCAAAATTTGATCGATAATATGGAAATCAAACAGCGCCAAGCCTTCCTGTCCCCCCAAGGCACGCTTGCGCTCGCTGATATCCCGGATCACCGCCGAGAAAAACATTTTTTCGTCAACGTTCCAATGGGTCAAAGATATTTCCATTGGAAATTCTTCAAAATTTTTGCGCCGTCCCAACAGCTCCAGCAGCCGCCCTTCCCGCTTGATTCGACCGGTTTCCCGGACCCGATGCAACGCCTCTTCGTGTTGACTGGCAAAGCGCAACGGCATGAGCATCGTCAAAGGACGCCCCAGAACCTCCTCCTTGGTAAAGCCGAAAATGGATGCGGCACCTCGATTCCAAAACACGATATTACCCATCGCATCGGCGGTAATGATAGCATCGTTTTGCGAATCGGTTGCCAGACGTATCTGCTCTTCTTTTTCCCGGAGCGCGATGAAGGAAGCCTTGTCACGCAGAATGCGCCGCATGCGCTGTCTGAGGAGATCCCAGTTGATGGGTTTGGGAATATAATCCTCCGCCCCGGCCTGAAAAACCCGGTTGACCGCATCACTACTGGACAGTGACGTGACCATAACCACTGGTATATCACTGCCCCCCGGTAGATTTTTGATCCGGCGACAGGTTTCAAAACCATCCATCATCGGCATCTGCGCATCCAACAGCACCAGATCGGGGTGATGCTCTGCAAACGCTTTTAAACCTTCCTGCCCGTTTTCCGCCAGATGGACGGTGAAACGATTATCCCGTAAAAACGCTTCCAGGAGTTGTAAAATAATGACGTCATCGTCTATGACGAGAATGACCGGGGTATCCTGGTCTGCCATGTCGGGTTTGGTTCCTCGATGTGGATGGTCAGCGCATGGAGGCCAATTCTATCAACTCTTTCTGAGTAAAGGGATCTTTTTTTATCGGATCACGTGATTTTCCATTCAACCCTTTGGCGAAAACTTCAGGATCGGGCAGATCCGCCACCAACTTCATCATGTCGGGGTCCAGATCCAGGCGCACTCCGGCCCCATGTTGCACTGGCACACGTGGAACCGCATCCCGTACCTGGCTCGATTTGTCCACCCTGAGGGGGATATCCATCAATTCCCGAACCGCCGCTTGCGTTTCTTGCCGCATTTCCTGGGCCTGGAAGTGTTCGCCGGGCATGGCAAATTTCAGTCCACTGGACGATTGGGACAACCATTTCAAGGATTGGGTGAAACGCAAATCGGCGGGAAACAATTCGACATCCCCGGATAAGGCGGAATGTTGGACCGCCTGGGAAGCTGGAGACATGCGCTGGCGGGACTCGCGATCCGAATCCAAGGAAAATGCCAACACATTGTGGTCCAAGGCCAAACCCGCCTTGGCGGCGATCACAACGGACAATACCGCCAGGGACAGCTTGCCGAGCCTGGCTGCTGACCAATACCGTCTGCTTCGCATCAACCAGGTATCCGGCACCACCGCTTTTACAACAACCGCATCTGTGGATGTTTGTACTTCCCCGGATTGTGACCTTTCTTCCGGCCACGCCTGAAAATCAAACGATTCCATGGTATCATCCCTCGATATCGTGAATGGTTGCACCCATTTTCTTCAGTCAGCAGGGAAAATTTCTTTCAATAATCCCTTTCAATAATCCCTCTCAATAATGGAAGCAATTGTCACGCCAGTGAAAAAAATCCCTTGAAAATTGAGCCCAGCGGGTAGAAAGTGTCCCTGAATAAAATGGGATGAATGTTTTATTTTTCAAACCTTTCCCCAAAGACGTCCATCCACCGTTCCCAAGGAGTGCCCCTTGACTGATCCATCTCACTGCGAACCACCCCACCTGGAAGAATATTGGCGCTACGATCATCTCATCCAATCCTGCGCCCCTGTGAATCCTTTGCTGACAGGCGTCATCCATCCTTGCGACCACGATTCCCTACAGGGTGCCATTCAGGCGGCTCAAGCCAACCTGCTGACGCCCTTTCTCATCGGCCCCAAGGGTCGCATCGAAAAAACCGCCGAAAAAGAAGGGCTCGATATTTCTTCCTATAAAATCGTCGATGCCAAACACAGCCATCATGCCGCAGAAATCGCTGTCGCCATGGCCCTCTCCGGAGAAGTGGAAGCATTGATGAAGGGTAGTCTGCACACCGATGAGGTCATGGGGGAAGTCGTCAAGAAAAACAAAGGTTTGCGAACTGAACGACGCATCAGCCACGTCTTTTTAATGGATATCCCCGATTTTCCCAGGCCCCTGCTGATCACCGATGCCGCTATCAACATCGCCCCAACTCTGTCCATCAAGGTCGATATCTGTCAAAACGCCATCGAGTTGGCCCACTCCATGGGCATCCCCAACCCCAAAGTGGCCGTCCTCTCGGCAGTGGAAACCGTCAACCCCGATATTCAATCCACCCTGGATGCCGCTGCCCTCTCCAAAATGGCGGAACGGGGACAAATCGTCGGCGGGGTGGTCGATGGTCCACTGGCGTATGACAATGCCGTCAGCCTGGAAGCTGCAAAAACCAAAGGAATCAAAAGCGCGGTGGCCGGCTTTGCCGACATCCTGCTGGTGCCCGATCTGGAGTCCGGAAACATGCTCGCCAAACAATTGACCTGGCAAGCCCATGCCGATGGAGCCGGCATCGTCTTGGGTGCCAAAGTGCCGATCATATTGACCAGTCGATCCGACAATGCCCGTACCCGCATGGCCTCGGTCGCCGTGGCCGCACGTGTTGTGGAGGCCCGAAAAAAAGGATTGCGCTTAAAGGGCGAACGGACGCTATGAAATCACAAAACATTGCCGTCTTGAATGCCGGCTCTTCCAGCTTGAAATTTTCCCTGTTCGAGTTGACCCCTAAGGGACCCCTGCGGCGCATCCGCGGGCAAATCGCCGAAATCACCTCCAACCCGGTCTTTTCCGCTCGGATTGGATCAGATCCCAAAGAACCCGATCAACTCCTGGGATCAAACCATGTCGGACATCACCGCTGCCTGGAATTTTTGTTGGCCTGGTTGGAACGACACGCCCGGGTCGATGCTGCAGGTCATCGCGTAGTACATGGTGGGATCCACTATTCGCAACCGGTCATTCTGGACGCTGCCGTTATCACCGATCTGGAAGCCTTGATTCCCCTGGCCCCCCTCCATCAACCACACAATCTGGAACCCATTCGCGCCTTGGCAACACTCCACCCGGGCCTGACCCAGGTGGCCTGCTTCGATACCGCTTTCCACGCCACGAAACGCCAGGAGGCGCAATGTTTCCCCTTGCCAGCCACCCTGACCGATGCCGGGGTGCGGCGCTATGGTTTTCATGGCCTGTCCTACGAATATATCGCCATGAAACTCAAGGAATTGGACCCGGATTTGGCCCGTGGACGCGTCGTCGTGGCCCATCTGGGCAACGGTGCCAGCATGTGTGCCATCGACAACGGCAAGTGCGTCGATTCCACCATGGGGATGACCGCAGCCGATGGCCTACCCATGGGAACCAGGTCGGGAACTTTGGATCCCGGCGTCCTGCTGTACATGGCCAGAGAACTCAACATGTCCCTGGATTCCATCGAGGATGTCCTGTACCGGCAGTCAGGTCTTAAGGGTATTTCCGGCATCAGTCATGACATGCGTCAACTGGAACAATCGGACCACCCCAAAGCAGCCCGGGCCATCGCCTTGATGGTCTACCGCATCCAACAATATTTCGGTGCCCTGACCGCAAGCCTCGGGGGGCTGGACGGCGCGGTGTTCACCGCCGGAATTGGCGAAAATTCCAGCCTGATACGGCGTAAAACGTTGCAAGGTTTGCACTGGTTGGGGTTTGAACTCGACGAGGTCGCCAATACGCAACATGCCACCCTTATCACCACGCGACAATCCAAAATCCCCGCTTACGTCCTGCCAACCGACGAAGATGTAATGATCGCCCACCATGTGCAGGAGATCCTTGATACAAGATAGACACCGCTCAACCAAACTTGAACAAAAAAGGAAGCACGGTAAACAAACATCCAATCAGCATGATGCTGGAAAAATCGGTGACAAAATAGGGAAAAATCAACAAAACCAGCCCGTACAGCATGGTACTCAACGGGCCGTTTTTCTTTCCGGTACGCAGATACGCCATGCCGATGATGCTGAAAACAATCGACGCAACAACGCCTTCCACGGTAAAATTGGAGACCATCGATTGCACCGTCGAATCCTGTTGCAACGTTTGCATCAGTTTATCCACCGACTGCGCATTGTCCAGCAAACTTTTAACATCGTTGTTCATAAGGCATCGGTCCTCATTTCATCACCGTCCTGTTTGGCAGGGAGCCAAAGAGTCATACCGGACATAACCATTCCAAGTCGTCAGTGTGATGGTGGAACTATGGAAGGCACGGGTACCGATAGTGCAGGTGTTGAAGGTGCAGGCAACCGCATTTCCTGAATGGGTGCCGTGTGGTACCCCGTTGGTTGCAGGCTTGGTTGGTTCATCTTCATCACAGCGAACAACGCACCGATAATCAATGCGGTTTGGGCAACGAACATCCCTGCCGTCCATCGGATGGTATCCACCTTGGCGGATTCAATATCCTTCCGCAACTCAAGTTTGCTTGTCTCAATCTTGACATCCAGTTCCTTGACGCGGGCTTCAGCTTTGACATCCAGTTCCTTGACGCGGGTTTCGGCTTTGACATCCAGTTCCTTGATTCGGATTTCAGCTTTGACATCCAGCTCCATGATGTCTCGCTTCAGGTTGGCTTCAATAGTCGCCATGTCCTTGCGCATGTCGGCCAAGTCTCGTTTAAGATTGGATTCGATAGCTGCCATGTCCTTACGAAAATTGGATTCGATAGCTGCCATGTCCTTACGAAGATTGGATTCGATGGCTGCCATGTCCTTACGAAGATTGGATTCCACGTCAGCCAAATCCCGCTTGAGCGTAGCCATATCTTGTTTGGTTGCGAGACGATCCTCCACCAGGGCGAGAATAGCTTCTGCCTGGATTTCCGCTTGACGTTCGTCCACCCCGGCATCCCGGAGTTTTTTGACGTAGGCATGCGTATCGAAGGCAATGGTTGTACTCACGGCAGCTCCCTTCCAGAATCAATCCAATCGATTCCCTCAGGACATGGTACCCTATATCCTCCGATACCGTCCAACCTTATCACGTTTGCAACTTGGTTGAATTCCAAACACCCCATCAAAGAGTGATGCCATTCGTTCGATCAGCAGGTGAAAAAGCCCACCATCCTCAAGACGAGGGTGCCAATTTTTGAATTTCCTTCAAATGGCGGATATTCACCACCTTATAGAGTTCCTCGTCATGGGCAGTCCCCTTTTTGCAGCAGACCACAACGGGACCATCCTGAGACATTTTGGCAATTTTTCGTTGCAATTTTTGCAAAACGTCGTCAGGGATGGTATGATTAAAGTCCAGTATCTCCCATCCTGGATCAACCTTGCCCCCGGTGCGATGTACGGCCACGGGCTTGGGTGCAATGGCGGCATCGGCAAAAGTACGGGCAGCGGCTGCCGACATCTTCAAGGCAATGCCCTGCTCGTTGATACGCACAACCTTACAGGGAAATGCCGCATGGAAGGCCGCGACTTCCTGCGCATCACTCAAGGCGATACGCAGCAATCCCTCGATATGAGGTTGCAACACCGACGCATCCTGATCACTTTGAAACAAAATGCCGTTGAAACTGACATCCTTTGTCCTTCCTGTAATTACTATTCCTGACTTGAGAATCAACTCGGCACGGGAATGAAACAAGGGACGATCAAATTTTCTTTTATCATCCGTAACCGAGGATTCATCCCCTCCCGTTTCAGGAAAATAGTTGCGGATTATTGCGTACAGTTTGCTGCGAAGGATCGGCTTGACGATGTAGTCCGTTGCCCCCTGCGCCATGGCGGTAGCCTGATTTTCGCGGGAAAACAAGGCGGAAGTCATGATGATCACCGCACGTTCGTTTTGTTTGACACCCCGCTCCCTTTCTGCGGAGCGCATGCGGCTGACCGTCTCGTAACCGTCGATTCCCGGCATCATGATATCTAAAAATATCAGATCATACGGATCTCCATCCACCGCCGACAAAATAAAAGCAGCGACCGCTTCATGACCATTGGCCACCCGATCCACCTCGCCAATTTTTTTTAACAGCTCCTGCATCAGAGTCCAGGCATCATCCTCATCATCTGCAACCAATATTTTTAATGCCATACCCAATCCTCCTCTCGACTTGCCCACCCAATATCAGGTTAACCCGTGCTATCAACGATCGGCCCCCGACCCAGCCAAACGATGTTCCACATCAGTCGCTGGGCCACTCCGCATGCAAACGATCCAAGTGTCCTTCCGCCTGGAACAAATCGCGACTCCGAGCGGCAAAAATCAAGTCCATGGCCACCCGCAAGATGGTATCCTCACCCTGCTGTTCGGCAAATCGCTGTATGCGACCTGCAAGCTGGACCACTTGATCGTACTGTGCAACCGCCAAATGGGCATGGATCTCTTTGAGCCCATCCGCCAACCGTAGCCAAGATTCGGTGGTATTTCCAACATGGGCGATCACGTCCGATGGTGTTTCCCCGATTGGCATTGTCACCTCATGGGGTGCTTGCGTAACCGGATCCTCATGTGCCAATACCGTTTTCGGATCTTCCATTCCGGGCAGGTGTTCACGAATCACCGCCACCAGTTTGTCGATATGCACCGGTTTGGCCACGAAGGCGTTCATTCCGGCAGCCAAACATTGCGCCCGCTGTTCCGACAAGACTGAAGCGGAAATAGCAATCACAGGCACCCGGGGATTGAGCCCGAAAACCTGACCCTGCCGAATTTTGCGCGTTGTCTCCAAGCCATCCAGGATCGGCATCATAACATCCATGAGAATCAAATCGACCGGTTTATGAGCCAATTGATTCAGGGCATCATGGCCGTCATGCGCCAGGGAGACCAAGAAACCATGTTTTTCCAAGGCATGTTCCAACAAGAGTAGATTACTCTCCTCGTCATCGACTGCCAGAATGGCCACTTGTCTGGTTTTCTCAATTGGAGAAGTGGCGGCACCGGAGATCGGGGTGGACGGCACCGGATCCAACGATTCGCTGGTATCGGAACGGGGATAGGGAATACTGAAATGGAAGGTACTGCCCGTGGAACCATCACTTTCCACCCAAATGCCCCCCCCCGACTTTTCCACCAATTGGCGGCAAATGGCCAACCCCAGTCCAGTACCACCAAATTGTCGGGTAGTGCTGCCATCCGCCTGGGTAAAGCTGTGAAAAATAACCTCCTGATCCTTTCTGGGAACACCCACGCCGGTATCCATGACCATGAAATGTACCGGAACCCGGTTGGCCCGTTCGCTCATAACAAGGCTGCCCGGCTTGATAACGAGGGCGATAAAACCGGTTTGAGTAAATTTGATGGCGTTGTGTAACAGGTTGATCAGGATTTGCCGCAAGCGGACCGGATCGCCTGCAACCTGGGCAGGAAGCCCTTCGTCATACTCCCAGGTCAGGCGCAGTCCCTTTTGACTTGCTGGCAGATGAATCAACTCCATGGCCTCGGCAGCCACCTGTTTGATCGCGAACGGGACCTGGTCCAAAACCAGTTTATCCGCCTCCAACCAGGAAAAATCGAGTATATCGTCCATAATGGCCAAGAGGGCATCGGCAGAACGATGTACGGTTTGCAAATAGTGCCGCTGGCGTTCATCCAGGTTGGTGTCCAGGACCAGATCAATCATGCCGACGACGGTATTCATGGGTGTTCTGAGTTCATGACTCATATTGGCCAGAAATAAACTTTTTGCATGATTGGCCCGTTCCGCTTTTTCCTGTGCCTGAGCCAACTCCAGTTCGTTGATATTGAGTTGCAACCAATAGCCAACCATGATTAGAAAAACGAGAAAAAAGGTGGCCCCGGAAAAAAACTCAGGAGCAAAGCCGGGGGCAGGTAGGGCATACATGGGAATGGGGATAAAGACAGCGGCAAACATCGCCGTATAGTGCAGGCCACAAATGGCAAATGCCATGACCATGGCACTCACCAATTTTTGCAAGATGATGTCCTGGCCCTGGTATTGGAGCATGCGAGCCGTAAATCTCAAAGCGATAAACGATACAATAACGGCAACCAGAATGGAGAGCAGAAACAGTTCTGGAAGATAGCGAATGTGAGCCGGCATCCGCATGGCCGCCATGCCGATATAATGCATGACGCCGATTCCCAACCCCATGATAACACCACCGGCCAGATGTTGTTGCAAGCCGCTGTTTTTCCGCACAGCCAGTCGCAAGGCGAAAAAGGAGGAGGCAATGGCCGGCAGAACAGAGAAAAAGGTTGTCAAGAAATCGTAGGAAACCCGGCAGTTCATATCGTAGGCCAGCATGCCGACAAAATGCATGGACCAAACCCCGACCCCCATAACCAACGCCCCGACACCGATCCAGAGCTGTCGTGAAAGGACGTTCCCAAACCGTTCTGAATGCGATAATTCGACGCGAATGGCAATGTCCAAGCCGGTGAGAGAGGTGATACTGGCAACGGCGAAGGAGAGCATGACCAGGCGCCAGTCGTAAAACCCAACCATGAGGCTCGGCGGCATGGAGCCGGTGATAAAAAAATCGCTCAGCATGATGCGAGATCACCCGAAATAAAGCCTAATATAGAACAGCAATCAAAAAAAAAGTTGCCAAACTCTCGCCAGTATTGCCTCAGTATCCATGTCCGTGCATTCAAGAATCTTTCCGAATCCAGACGCCATCACTGCAAAAATTCGCGCCAGGAGATCTCCCCGCTACGTTCGGTTTTAGTAACCAGTTTGGCATCGGCCTGACCGATGGAGCCGGTCGATTGTTGCACCACCACAGTCACATCCCCCGCCGACTTGCCCGTTCCAATGTGGACATCCGGACTGGTGGCCAGTCCTCGTCCCAAAGATGTGGAAGTCAATGAAAGTGTTTTTGTTGTACTGGAAGTCCCCTGCAATGTGGCGGAACCGAGTATGGCGGACGAATGGCTGGTGCCCGTTTTATAATAAAGACCATAAAGATTGCTGGTTCCCTCTATCTGACACAAATCGGCATTGGGGGTATAGGATGTGGCAACCAGGGTACCGCCGACAAGGGGCATCTGCGTCACCATTCGTTCGCTGGGATTGGACCCATCGTAAGCCAAAGTGCGGTACCATCCCAGATAATCTGTCACTCCATTACCATCGGCATCGCCACTCTGGATGTAGCTTTCCAAACCGGAGAGTGTGGTCAAAGAGCCGTAGGTGGTACAATTATTCAATTTGCAGACCGGTGTATTGTTGGTGATCGTATAGGTATAGGTATTGGTAGATGTGTTCAGGATTGGGCTGACGGTAGCATTTTCGATGCTGCCATCGGAAGTAACCTGAACATTGGTAACGTTCATCAAATGATTGGTTGACAAGGTAGCACCATCCTCCTTATCCCGGAACCCAAAAAGTTCCTGTTGGGTGATGCTGCCTTTGTCGCTGTCGATGAAAAACCGCCCGGAACCACCAAAAACCCAATGGTTTTTCAACTCATCCAAAGCCAAAGTCGGGGTGAATACCGAGGGCAGACCCGTGTTGAACAATACAAACGGCGGCGTCGTCCAGGAAGCGGCGGTGGCAATACGGTTGACCGGCCATTTGATCAGTTTGCCGGTATTGGCGGGCAAGTCTCCCACCAGACCAAAATAAATCGCATCGGTGCCATAGTTCAGACCCCAATCGACGGCAACCGGATTGCCAATGAACGTATTGGGAGCCGATGGACCGGAAAGCACCGTCGTCGTTGCCGTCCCCGCACCGTTAAGAGGAAATGTTTTGACCGGACCCGAAGACAGATTGGCCAAGTCGTAAACATACAGGTTGGGGGTTTGGTTGCTGACCATGGAAAAGGCACTTAACGAATTGGGGCCGGAACCAACGACCAGATACCATTTGTTGGCATCGCTGGCGGGAATGACAACATTACGAAAACCCATAACCGTTGGATAATTGGTGGTAAACGTGCCATCGGGTAATGGGATCTCCGCCATCACTTTGGGTGCCAGTTCCGGGTTGGTAATGTCGAGCAGGACAAAAGCGGAGCGTCTGGTAACCTGTGAAGTACTGGTTAAACCCGCAGGCAGACCCGTCATGCCCGCAAAGGGGGTAATGGTCATGGGACCGCCACCCAGGCGCATGCCCGCTACCAAAACGGTGCCCCATCCCCCGGGATGATTACTGTCGGCGGTAAAAATTTTGGCGTCGAAGGTACGGGGCTTGGCATCCATGTAAAACACATGGCTGTAACTATTGGCGGTCAACCATTGCAGATGCGGTTGCAGATTCATGGGGAGATAGGCCCATATCTCAGAGCCCAGGGGGTGCGCCATGGCAGCCGCACCATCCGGTTTATTGCCACTGGTGCTGAAAGTGAGGGTCGCGGCGTTGAAAAAACCGCCATTAAAGGCGTGCAGTAGACCATCGTTGGCCCCGACGTACACCATCTGCCGCCGATTGGCATAATAACTTTTAAAGGTGGCGTAACTCGGGTCACTATACAGGAGATCGTACGCCTCCTTGGGGGCACCGACAACCGCTGGCGTCGAGTTGACGATGTCGCCCAGACGCATCACTTCAGCGGTGCCAGAAGTTGCATTGGTATAATTGATGGTGCGATTGCGATAGCCGGAGATCTCCTGACCGCGAATATAATTGACCAGATTGCTCAGATTAGTGCTGTTCGGCAAATTGAAAAAACCGTACTTGGTGGCATCGATGGCAGAGGTATCAAAATTGACAATCTCTCCCGTGTCCACAATGCCATTGTTGTTCACATCCAACCAGGTAACAATGTGCCGACCGGTGTCGGCTGTCACCGTAAAGTTGCTCCCCTGGTTAACCGAGGCATCCCGTTGGCTGGTGATGGTGGCATCCAGGCCGGTGGAAGAGAGTTGCTTGCGTGCGTTCCATAGAGGAGTCACCTCGTCTAAGTCAATGACGGTGTAGTTCGGATTCAAGGCCAACGGCGTGGTCGCTATCGGCGGCGTAAACGTCGTACCGGTGCTGTCGGTAGTCGTGTAGACCTTAACTTTTGTTTTGTTATCCACGGAATCAAAATAGGTCTGGACCACCTTGTCAATCAGATAATTGTCAAGCTGGCCATTCTGGTTGCCATCCATGCGCAAAAAGCCATACTTGTCGATCCACAGCGCCTGGAGCGAACCGATCCAGGTGACTTTGCGGTTGGCAATATCCTGGCGGAGAGGTTCAAAATAAGCCTGATAGGTGGCACCCACGCCATCGACGGTGGCCGCGACCACCGCAGCGGCCGTTCCAGAGGAGGTGCGCTGCAAAATATCCAGGAACGCCCGGTTGAGCGCGCTTTCAAGTTGCGCCGGGTTGGCTGCATAATAATAATTATCAGGAATGCCATCGGCACCTGAAGCACCGGTCGAGTTGTTGGTTTTATCCCAGGTCGTATTCTGCAGGACACTGCTGACTGTGGTTTGCGCCTCGGGAGTTGGCCAAGTGCTGGTTGCGGTGGAGGTATCAAAACCACCATATTTGGCGGCATACCACAGAGGATCCTTGAGCAAGCCCGCGGACCCGGTACCCAGGGTGTACGTGGCAGAAGAAGCGGTGCCAATCGTCGAAGGGCCAAAACTGGTGTCGGAACGAATTTTACAGCCCGATGTCCCACAGTTGGTGGGACCAGGGTCGGTATAGACAAAACCGTTGATGCCGGAATGGGCATGGAAACCATCCTGGTTGGTGGTTCCATTGAGGATATATCCGAAACCCATGATATTGGGTGTGGATTGAGCGAGTACCTGTGTAGTAATAGTCACCTGATTGTAGGGCGGACCGCTGACTCCATTGGTGGGAACCAAGGCAACATCCATGGTACCCCACATATCCTGGTCATAATCCCCCCCCTGCTCACTGTCTTCCCAATTGACATAAAACTTTCCGGTGCCATTGGTGGCAAAGTTATCCGCCACTACCTTGAAATCAACGATGGCACAGTTGCCAATGGGATTACCATCGGCGGCGGTGGTCGTATTGCGGCAAGCTGGCAAAATGGTCAAGGTGTTGGAACTGCCCGGAATGGCGATGGTCACCTGGGGAACGCCGCTGGAGAGCTGGACCGAATAAAAATCCAGTTTATTCTTATAGGTCGGGTTGGCCGCCTTAATGGTTACATCACCGGGTCTGAGATCCTGGGTATGCGCCAAATAGGCCAAGCCAGAAGTTTTATAGGTGCCGGAAAGGCGCGGAGCCTCTGGACAGATGCCCAAAACCGAGCCCAGACTGGTAACGGATTTCGGGGTACACAGACCATCACTGCTTGTTGGGGTGGAACCCACCAGATAGGTGCCGCTGGCAACTCCGGCAGACGAATGAACCCCTTCATTGACCCCAATCAGATCGGTCAATTGCGTGGAAGTCAAGCCGCTGGTAGAAAGCGAAGCCACTCCATTGCTGCTGGTACCATCCAGCTCATCGCCATCATAGGACAGGGTGCTGGAGTTGAACAAAACAGTGAACGCCCGGGCACAATAATTGGCGGAAGTATGGGGCGAAGGGGGCGAAGAGGTGGTATAGGGATCGTTCAAGGGGTCGGCCCAAGGCGTTGTCGTGGCCGGCGTGGTCACCGCAGCCGGGGCATAATTGAGACCGGTCAGTAAACTTGAATCGGTAGCGTCAAAAACGGTACTGGAACTTTTGCCGGCAAAATAGCGGATGACGTTAAAAACAATCTCCGCAAAAGGATTGCCCCAATTCTGACACTGATTGTTGGCGAACGTATTGAGCCCCCAGCTACAATTGCTGCTGTCGGTACCGCTGGTGCCATAGGTGCCGTCAGAATGCCGGTATCTGATGACACGGTACAAACTCCAGGCATTAATGATGCCCTCGGAAGTGTTGCTGGCCACGCCGTTGGGAAAGGTGACACCCGAGTACACTTTTTTGAAGGTACCATCGGTATTCACGTTGATCTCGTCGGTCAACAGGACCGTATTTTTAACCAGGTCGCCTCCACTCTTATTTTTTGTAAAGGTCCCCGCCATCATGCCAAAGTTCATACTGCCATCGTCGCCATACACCTGCAACAAGCCGATGGGTTTGTAGTTGCCGCTGGGATATTGTTTGCAGCGTTCGCTACCCAACAAACCTGGAACACAAGCATGGACCCGAACGACATAATTCCCCTGCGCCGGGGTTGTCGTGGGCGGATAACTCGGGCTGTTGGGAAACGCATCCAGGCCAGACTTGATGGGGTCGTTACTGTTCGTACCGGTACTGCCTGAGGATATGGCATGATTATCCACCGGGGCACCACTCGCCCAGGTACACTGCCAACGCTCGTTACTGGCCCACAAGCTGTAGTTGCCCTTGATTATTTTCAAGAGTGGCGGTTCGGTAATGGTTTCCGAAGTACCGGTACTGACCGTATCGGTGGTGTTGCAAAAACTAATGCCGGCCCGGGTATTGTCGACCAGTTTCCAAGAAGTGATGCCGCTCCCAGAACCATTGGTGGAGGTCACATTGACCGTTACCTGAGTGCTGGTCACGGCGGTAACCAACCCTTTCATGGCCCAAGCCTCGGTACCTGAGGTTTTGTATACGGTCATCAAATCGTTGACCATGATTTCGTTGGTCGCGGTACTGACACCCTGAGTCACGGTAAAGGTCTTGGATCCGGTGCCGATGTTTTGCGAAGTGGTACTGGTTTTGGTCACCCGTCCAATCCAACTCCGGTTGACCACCTTCCACGATGTCAAGGCGGTGGAACTGGTGGAAAAGGTATCCAGGATATTGACAACAATTGTTCCCGTGGCACTTGCAGGTGTGGAAAAAGGGGTCGCACTGACATAGCCTTGCATGGCCATCACAGCGGTACCGCTATCGGTGCGATAGATATCCACGTAATCGTTGACGCTGAATTCACTGACCAGGACACCACCGGTAATGGTAAAGGTTTTGCTGCCGGTGGCAATCGTATGGGAGGTAGCGCTCACTTTGTTGCTCAGGTCCACCGGCGTCGTCGATGGGGTGATTTCAAAAGGTGAAAGAGACGCGAGATCACTGCCATTGTAATACTTGGCAAAGCTGTGGGCATCGTGGGGCAAATAACTCCGCTCCAGGATCGTGCCACTCGTGGCGCTGGTCGAACTGGAATCGGTGGAAGCATCAATGCGACGGTAGCCACCGAACAATATCTTGCGCACCACATCCATGCGCGTCATGGTGAGCCAATTAAGGAAATTACCACTCCAATAACCATTATTGGTTCCAGTGCAATATTTTCTGTCGGAAGCAGAAGCGGTAGATGCCAAACCGTTATTGACCGATTTGGGCTCAAAGCGGGCGATGGTACCGGATGTTACCGTGTTGGCCGTGGTGTCGGCAACGTAATCATAGCATTTATAACTATCAAAATAGCCATAATAATCGATACTATGGCGATACGTATTGTCTATAACGCCGTCACCGTCGATGTCGGAAAAATCATCATAGGCTTTGTAATAAAGTCGGTGATCCTTGGCAGCGGCAAGCATCACCTGGGGTTTAATTGACGATGCCGTGGATAAATTGGTCGGTGTGGAAGAAAAATTGGCTTCGGTACAACTGGTCGTCACACAGGGGGTCGTCAACGTTCCCCCGGATGATGGCGGTGTCCCCAAGGTGTCGTGAGACAGAAATACCTGCCCCATCAAGACAACAAAGACCCAAAAATAATTGGACGACCAACCCCATCGGATATGTGGAGGATTGATTGCTCGCAACAATTGGAAAAATTCGGAGAAAGTCGATTGCATCATGGCGTCGCGGCTCCTCACCAAGAGGGCTTGAGGTAGTACCTGGCCCTTTTTTTTATAGATGCTCAACACATCTACACCTGATCAAAAAAAATCAATTCCAGCATCCCGTGGTGGAGGGAGCGGAGGTTTTGACCCCAGTATTGCTTAAAGTAAAAGTTTGGCAGTCGCTATCTTTGGTTTGACTGGTGTACCCCGAGGCGGTATTGCTGTTGGCAGTAGCGGTCAGGGTGTAGGTAGTGGGACAGGTACCAGCAGGAAGTGTAATGGACAATTGATAATAGGTGTCTACAGACATATTGGAATAATTTTGCGTCCCTGTGATAATATTGGAATAGCAATTATTGGTATACATGCCCCGCTCCATAGCATTGGCCAGATTGCCCAAAGAGGTCATGGCATCGCCTCGCCTGGATTTGTGGACCATTTGCCAATAACTGGGAACAGCCACGACAACGAGCAGTCCGACAATCATCAAGGCAACCAAAAGCTCAACCAGGGTCAATCCCCCCTTGCCGCCCAGGATCCTCGAAGCCGAAGAATGATACCAATCGCCTTGCCATTTCATTTCGTTCCAAGCCTTTTTCTTGATTCCATTCCGACACGTATGCTCAGCGGATGATCATTTGATACTGTGCCCCGAGAACCACCGACGCCGCAGATGCCGAGCGACATTGCCCACCCAAGGTCAAATCGCTGCTGCTACAGGCCCGCACATCCAAATAGGTCACCCCACCCCCACTGGCACTCCCTTTTCCGGTCCCTTCGTAGCCAGCACTTTCCGCCACACTGGCACCTGCCCCCAGAACCGTTCCCAATTGCATCACGTAAATATTGATGACCGTGTCATCGATACTGGCACCAGCATTTGTCAAGGTACCCCGGGTACTCAAAGTCAATCGGGCATCGGGGCAACGAAAATCGAGGATGGATGTCGCCACCCCGGCGGCCATCTTGCTGTCGGAAAGTTGCGCGCCGGTACCGTCATTGACTGCCAGACTGACTGGCGAGGCGGGAAGTGTTGTTGGTAGCGTTGTGCCAATCAGGGTACAACTGGTCACTGTTGCCGCCGTCGAGCGGACGAACAATTTGGCCGGGACGTTGAACAATCCGGCGGTGAGCGTGCCCATGGGTGCCGGCCATCCCCGATAGGCGAAGTGATCAATCAGCACATCGCTGATGACCGTGCGACCCCATTCCGATCCCTGGCGGGTCAGGGTGGCGTTGGCGGAATTGATGGTGACCTGTTGCTCCATGGTGGTGGTTTGCATGGCAGACAACGCAACAATCAATAACACAAACAATAAAACCATGCTGCTGACCAGGATGTACCCCCGTTCATCGCAGGAACACATCAAACCAAATAAAGAAAACGACCGGTTGGTTTTCATCGTCAATAAATCCGATTGCGCAATTGGACCACTTTGGTAAACATGATCCGCTTGTACGATTTGATGTGCGCTGTGGCTGAGGTGGCGGAATCGGTCGCGGGAACAAAGGTGTACCCACCGGCCATGGAGAAAGATTGCTGGTAGAGGTTGGCATAACGATCATTAAAATCCTGGGAACGCATCACCAGACTGATCTGCACCGTAACCACCTGACTCCAGTTACTGACGTTGGCCGCCGTCACATACTGATTGGGGACGCCATCGCCATCGGTATCGACACCGTAAATCAGTTTCATCATTTCAATGCCATCCACCACCGCTTGTTGGATCATGGTACCATCATCCTGCAAAGAATAAGACACCAAAGTGGGAATCGGCGCGCCGTTATCATCCGTGGCATCGCACACGCCGTTGGCACCTTGATCACTGCAAGGGCGAATGAAAAAAATCTCAACCTTGAACATATGATTAGTCGTATTATAACGGTCCATGGGCAGGGTGGCTGGAATGGTCAGTTGTCCCGTGCCAGAGGTTTGCAGAATCTGGGCGCTCTTACCGACCAGGCTGCGCACGATATAGGCATTATTCAGAGTCGACCATTCCCCGGCGCTGAAGGTTCCGGCAGTGGAAGGAATCCCTGTCGTACAGCAGCGATAGAGGGTAGCCGGTGAGGTTTGGGTACTGGTGATGTCGGGGGTCTGTACCAGGGCCCCCAAGGAATAGCTGAGCGTGGTATCCACGGGAAAAATGGCGTCTGGCAGGGCATAACGAACAACCAGGATATCCGAATTGCGTTGATAATCCGCCAGGGCGGTGATGCACTGGTCGGGTCCCGCCGGTACGGTGGCCCCACCGGCATACCCCTGGAGGGATACCAGCGTCGATGGAATGGCGAAACCGCTGCAACCAGCCAGGGTCAAACCGGTTACCGCAGCATCCTTCACCCCCCCCCAATGACCGACAAGGCGTAAATGAAACTCCAGACCGTCCAAGGCGAATTGGGCATTCTCCGTCATGAACGAGGCATCCGCCTGCATGCGCAGATTGTTTCTGGTATTGGAGTACAGCAATGAAATACCCGTCATAATGAAAAGACTGATGGCGGTGGTCATCAACAGTTCAACGATGGTAAATCCTAGCTCGCCAGCGGAAGATCCTAATGTTACTTTATCACATTTCCAGTTTGGAGTTTGTGATCTCTGGATTCCCGCATTCGCGGGAATGACGACGCTGAAAATCCGTTGAAAAAAGTTGCCGTCATCCCCGCGAAAGCGGGGATCCAGGAAGTATTTCCCCATGTGACAAAGTAGAACTGAAAACCAATAGAAGGGAGAAGCTTGGTTAAAGGGGTAATTTCCAGGTTTCACGACACGATCCTCCCTGCTATAGGGATGCCTTCAGTTTGGAAAGGCCCGAAAACTGACCTGATAACACGTTTCATCCCGGACGCTGCTCCCTGCCACCATCGCGCTACAGGAGGTCGGGCTGCCCGCCGGCAGTAAAGCTTGTTTGGGGATTCCCGGGAGTCGCCAACTGATGACGATGGTAAACTCAGTCCCCTGCGTTGTGTACTCTGTGCAAGCGGGAACCGTATTTTGATTGCATCCGGTCACAGTGCCCGTCGCTGTGGCCACTTTGGATGGAAAACTGTTGGCAACATTGGTACGCCAAACATAGGCATCATAAGTGGCGATGGTTGGTGCCGTGGTTGTCGAGCAGGTTGACGTCACACAGGTGACATTGGCGGTTATGGTTGTGGGGGTGGTTGTAATGCTGTTGTAATCGCCATTGTTGATCCCGGTCTTGTTGGCGCGAATCCGATCCATCATGTCCGATGCCAGATGGGTTGCCACAGCACGCAAGTAGGAGTTTTGCACATGAACCATGTCGTTGATTTGCATCTTGACGACCCCGAGCAGGGCAATCGCCGTGACCGCCATGGTGATCAGCACTTCAATCAGGGTCAAACCCGCCCTGGAATGATCGCCTATGACGGTAGAAGATCGAAAATCAGGGATCAGGTACATGGAATAGCCGTCCCGGATGCAGGCAGCGTCATGGAAGTCGGGCGGATACGCCCCCCCTTGCTGATTTGCATCACGCTAACCACA
Source organism: Magnetococcales bacterium (assembly GCA_002753515.1). Classification (GTDB taxonomy): domain Bacteria; phylum Pseudomonadota; class Magnetococcia; order Magnetococcales; family UBA8363; genus UBA8363. Next base: position 20,728 of record PEAK01000032.1, on the reverse strand, counting down.
TTTTGCACCGAATCAATCAGAAAAAAACAACCTCGATTGGTACCACTGGCCATATAGACCTGCCCCGAAGGCAGAAAAGAGATAAATGAGCCAAAATAGGTGATATTGGGCGTCACATTGGTATCCACGCCGCGCAACGTATTTTGTGTGGAACCGGCACTGCCAGCAAAATTGGTATGAACTTTTAAAATCGTGGAGGCAGCCGGGGTTGTGGTATAGGAACCAACGTACACCATCCAGCCAATTTGCCAAGTACTTGTGGAGCAGGAAGATGACGTAGTACTGCCCGTGGATTGATCGCTGGCGCAGACGGTCACCGTGGTACCACGTTTGATTGCCGTATTGCGGGCCAGAGCAAGCGTTCCCACAAAATCATTGACCTGGGAAGTCACACGGGCTGTACGGATCATGGTTTTAAAGGAAGGAACCGCCACCATGGCCAGGACTGCGAGTACCAGGATGGCAACCATGAGTTCTATGACGGTGAAGCCTGTAAACCGGCTCGCTCGGTACCTTGGCGCTGCCAATAATCGCCAAACCCGTGATTGATGCACGGGATGAACATCGTTCGGCACACAAGCGAAATCGCTCTTGGGAAAGCAGTCGGCCATGGGGCCACCCTGGCAAAGAAACAAAGGAACCGAATCAATCACTCCCTATAAGATTAACAAACAATCACTAACAATGTAAAGTGTTTATTGCCAACAAACGATCAACATTGAGATTCCGCTTTACCCTGGTCGATGGTATAATCATGCCAGTCAACAGAATCCAACAGGATACGAATCAGTCACCAATATCTTCCGGGAAACCGTCGTGTATCAACCTGACAAATCACAAGGATTCACCCTGGTTGAATTGATGGTCGTGGTTACGATCATCAGTCTCCTGGTTGCCTTTGCGCTACCGAGCTATTCCTCTTCCGTGCGCAAATCCCGGCGGTCCGACGCGCAACAACTCATGGTCAACATGGCCAATCGCCAAGAACAATACCTCATGGATGCACTGAGTTATACCAGTTCGTTGACCACCCTCAATTTCAGCGCCGACAGTTGGACCTGTACCGCATCGGCCTGCTCCAATTCCTACTATTCGGTGGCGGTGGCCGCTTCATCCGGTCCCCCACCTTCGTACACCATAACGGCCACCCCCAGCGGGTCACAACTTCAGGATGGCACCCTGACCCTGAGCAGCACCGGCGCCAAAACACTCAATGGGGTCGCGGGCTGGTAGGCGTCATGCATTGCCAAAACAGTGAAAACCATGGTCACGTACTTGCCAAACATGAAACGGAATTCTGCGCAATCGGGTTTTACCTTGGTAGAGCTCCTGATCGGTGTGGCAGTCGTCGCCATCATGGTTGCCGTGGGCATGCCACACCTGAGAACCAGCCTTCTGAACCAAAAGGTCAAAAGCGCCGTCTCCGACTACCATTTGAGCCTTCTCTACGCCCGCAGTGAAGCCATCAAGCGCAACGCCAGCGTCTCCATCGTTCCCAACACGACCTGGAATGGGGGTTGGACTGTCCAGTACGGAACAACAGTCCTCAAAACTGTGGATCCGTATACCGAACTGGCCATTTCAGGACCCAGCACCAACGTCACCTTCCAGGGTAACGGTCGTCCGACAGCAACCGTCAGCGATTTCCAGGCTTATGTAACCGGCAACACCCGCGTAACCATGCGTTGTATTACCGTCAGTACCAACGGCATGCCCCATATCAAAATCGATGGCGATAACGACACAACCAATGGGTGTACCTAATGGCAACGCAACCCCCTCGCATACATAGCCTTGGGATGCCGGGAAACTTCCCGGATAGCCTGGTTCTACTTTGTCACATTGGGGTAAACACCATGGATTCCCGCTTTCGCGGGAATGACAAAACAAAAATTCCGTTGAAGAAGGTAGCTGTCATTCCCGCGAAAGCGGGAATCCAGAGGCTACAAACACCGAACTACAAATATGACAAAGTAGAGCTAGGATTTTCCCTGTTGGAAGTTCTGATCACCATGCTCATTGTTTCCATCGGGCTCCTGGGGCTGGCCGCTCTGATGGCCCGGGTACACGCCTCCGAGCTGGAGTCCTACCAACGTTCCCAGGCCTTGATCCTGTTATCGGATATCAGCGAACGCCTCAACGTCAATCGCACGACCCTCTCCTGCTTCCACTTCACCACCAATCTGACCAGCGGAACGCCATTCATCGGAACGACAGGGAGCGGTTGGGCGTTACCAACGGGTTGCGCCGCCAGTACTTCCGCTTACAATACCCGTGCTGACGCCACGCTCAGCGCCCTGAACAGTCAGTTACAAGGCTTGTCCGAAACCAAAAGCGGCTCCGGTACCGGGGGCATGATCGGTGCCAGGGCCTGCATCAGCTACGATGCAACCACCCAGTTAACCGACAGTACGGGGGCAAGCATCGACGGCAGTGGTGCCTATACCGTCACCATCTCCTGGCAGGGCATGACCGATACCACGGCACCCACAGCCGTCTGCGCCAACGGCCTGTACGGATCTGAAAGCAAACGTCGGGCCGTGAGCAAAACCGTCCGTTTTGCCAATCTGACCTCGTCTTGACTCCTGTAAGGTGCCAAACCCATGGCTCAAACAGTGATACACCCTCATCCCAATCGGCAAAGGGGATTTTCCCTCGTGGAACTCATGGTCTCCATGGCGATTGGTTTGGTGATTTTGCTGGCGATCATCTCCATGCTGGTTACCTCATCGCGAACGCAGAAAGAATTGCAAAGTTCCAGTGATATCGAAGAAAATGGGAGTTATTCCATCAATACCCTGTACGAAGAGTTGCGCCATACCGGATATTTTGGTCATTATTTCCAGAGTTCCCCAACAACTCCGGCTACCCTGCCCGACCCGTGTGCCACCGATGCCACGTCCCTCCTGGCTGCCATAGCGTTGCCGATACAGGGGTATCGTGCGACATCGAAAACCAGTCGCGCCGATATCAGCAGCACGAGCTGTCAAACATCCTATCTCCCCAATGCCAACCTGCAACCCGGCTCCGATATCATCGTGATGCGTCGGGCTGATACTGCCGTACTCAGCGGTACCCCGGTTACCAACGAGGTCTACCTCCAGGCCAATGTCACCACCGCAGCCATCCAGTTCGGCAGCTCCACCGCCAATGTCCCGTCCACCACCGCCGATGGCGGCGTGGTATCCATCAACAAACGTAACGGTGCGACCGTATCGGCGGCTGATACGCGAAAACTGCACGTCACCCTGTTTTTCGTGGCCCCTTGCAGCGTTGGCAGTGGCACCAATGGCATCTGTACCAGCAGTGACGACACCATTCCCACTCTCAAGCGTCTTGATCTGACAGCAGCAAGCGGCGCGACCGCCATGGTGATCACCCCCGTAGCCGAGGGGGTGGAATTCATGAAAATCCTGTACGGCATCGATACGGACACCTCAACCAACAGCCAAACGGGCATGGTCGGATCGGGTGTCCCATCAACTTACAGCAACGCGCCCACGCTCTCCCAGTGGACATCCGTCATGTCGGTCCAGGCATGGCTCCTGGTGCGCACCCTGTCGCAATCTGCCGGTCAATCGGATAATAAAAGCTATACCTTGGCAGATATCACCCTTACAGCAGCGGATCTCAACACAGCCTACCGCCGACACCTCTTTTCCAGCGAGGTCCGCTTGACCAACCTGGCGGGTCCAAGGAGCCTGGAATGAATACCGATTCCCGTGGCGCCATAACGCTGCTCGCCAGTTTGCTCATCATGATGCTATTGACCATGATGGTCATCTCCTCCTTGAACGTCAGTACGGTCAACTTTCGCGTGGTCGGCAACCTGCAGGCCAGCCGTTCCCTGGATGCCACCACCCAGCAGGCTTTGGAAACCGTATTGACCAAAAGCAGCGTTTTTTCGTCGAGTGGAACGACGACGACATTTACCAGTGGCAGTGATAGCGGAACGGTGTCTGCTCCAGCCTGCATCTACTCCCGGGTCTCCTCGGGGAGCAGCGCCGTTTGGGGCATGTCGCCACGAGACAACACCTGGGAGTTGACCGCAACCATCACCAGCTCCAGTACCGGTGCTGTGGCAACCATTCATCAAGGGGTGCAAATACGACAATTGGCTGGAGTTTGTTGCACGGATTGCTGATAACAATCCGGGGATGCGCTGGTAAACGGAGGTATCACCATGAAACGAATCTGCCTTATTTCCGCCCTGTTCCGGTTGTTTGTGATGGTTGTCGGATGTCTGATGGCGACTCAGACCGCCTGGGCCACATTCGACCCGTCCAACGATGATACCGACCTGTTCCTCGCCGATCCCAATGTGACGGCGGAGCGCCCGAATGTATTGATCATTCTGGACAATACCGCCAACTGGAATCAACCTTTCACCAACGAGAAATCGGCCCTGGTTTCCGTGGTACAGGGTCTGAGCGACAGTTTCAACCTGGGCTTGATGATGTATCCGGAAACTGGCAACCCCAACGACAATGTGGATGGCGGCTACGTCCGTTTTGCCATTCGGCAGATGACGACCACCAACAAAACCGTGTTGTCCACCATGGTGAATGCCCTGGACAAACTGAACGATAAGGGCAACAACAACACAACCGCCTTGTCCATGTACGAAGCCTATCTCTATTTTTCCGGTCAGGCATCCCGGGCCAGTTATGGTAAGATTAAAACCGACTATGCCAACAATTCGGCCAACAATCTCGCGTCGAGTAACAGCCTTGGGAGTTATGCCCTCCCCGCCTCGCCCACCTCGGCCAGCCTGTACAACGCCCCCATCGCCAACGGGTGTCAGAAAAATTTTATCATTCTCATCAGTAATGGACCGGCCAACGAAAACGCCAGTGCCCTCAGTGTCTCCGAAGACAAGCTCGCCACCCTGACCAGTTCCACCCCCCCCTCGGTCATCTCCATCACCCCCAACGGCCAACAATCCAACTGGGCCGATGAGTGGGCCAACTATTTGGCGACTTCCGACATCAGCAGCAGTTACAGCGGCACGCAATCGATTTACACCTATACCGTCGAGGTGGACCCCACGACCACAGGGCAAGGCCCCTCGATGACCGCTTTGCTCAAAAGCATGGCCAACAAGGGAAAGGGACGCTATTACTCCGTCTCCAGCAGCAATGGTGGTCAAGCGATCATCAATACCTTGAATGCCATATTTACGGAGATTCAATCGGTCAATAGCGTGTTCGCCGCAACCACCCTACCCGTCAGCGTCAATGTTCGTGGCACCAACTTGAATCAGGTCTACGTTGGCATGTTTCGCCCCGATGCCAACAAGTTGCCCCGTTGGTACGGCAATCTGAAATGTTACAAACTGGGCTATGACTCCTCGACCAGCACGCTGTACATGGTGGACAGTAACGGCGTCAAAGCGGAAAACTCCTCGACCGGTTTTATCACGCAAGGTGCCTCCAGTTATTGGACGACCAGTTCCAATTTTTGGAGTTTCCGGGATAGCAGTTCCAATGGTTCGGGTGGTTCCTCCGACCTGCCGGATGGCGACTTGGTGGAAAAAGGGGGGGTGGCGGAAAAATTACGTACCGATTACGCCTCTTCTCAAACCACTCGGAAACTCTACTCCTGTACGGGTGCTTGTACCAGTGGATCGGCCCTTTCCCTCTATCCCTTCGATACCACCAATGCCGATATCACCTCCTCTTCACTCATGTTGGACACCCACACCGTTTCAAGTCTGAGCGCTTTGGTGACGCAATCCATTTCCGCCCTGACCGATGTTAAGTCCGTCAGTTCGCTTTCGACCGCCGCCAGCCCCGTGACGGTCTCCAGCCTGACCACGGGATCGGTCACCAAATCAGTTTCCAGTCTGACCACAACCAAATCCTACAGCATCAGTAATTTAACCAACTCGCCAGTGACCAAAAGCATCACCCTTCTCACCCGCCCTTCGAACGGCACCGCTCAAGCAACCATAGCCAGTCATGGTTATTCCAGCGGGCAGACGGTAACCATTGCCGGAGCCTCCTGTAATTCCAGATATCTTGGAACCTATACCATCACCGTAACCGGCACCAACACCTTCACCTACGCCATCGCCAACGGCAGTGCCTCCGACTGCTCGTCGGCAACGGCAACAACGACCAGTTCCCAGGTCACCGCCACGGTCACGGGTCACGGCTTTTCCACCGGCACCAGCGTCACCATCGCCGGTGTCACCCCGACCGGGTTCAATGGCACCTATACCATCACGGTTCAGGATGCCAATACGTTCACCTTTACGGGGTCGGTGCTGACGTCACCGACCGTCTTTGGAACGGCATCGGGGCAAACCTCGACGGCTACCGCCACCACCTCGACGGCCCATGGTTTCAGTGTTGGCGACAGCATTACCATTGCCGGTGCCACTCCTACCGGCTATAACACCACGGTCACGCTGCTCTCCGTTCCCACGACCACGACGTTTACCTTTTCCTCGTCACCCCTTGCCAATGCCTCCGGTACCATAACCGCCACCAAGGGCAGCACCACGGTTACAGCCACCACGGCTGCGGCCCATGGGTTTTCCACCGGTAATTCCATCACCATCAATGGTGCCTCGCCATCCGACTACAACGGCACCTACACCATTACCGTTACGGGCAGCACCACTTTCACTTATACCACCAGTACGGCCCTGGCAACCCAAACCGGAACCAGCATCACCGCCAGCAAAGGGGTATCCACCACAGCTACCGCATCGGTAACCGCGCACGGATTTTCCACAGGGGATTCGGTAACCATCAGTGGTGCCACCCCAACCGACTACAACGGTGCCCATGTCATCACCTATGTTGATGCCAACACCTTTACCTTCAGTGCCCCAACCTCACCCAGCGCCGCCACCGGGACCATCACCGCCCGTCTGACCTCACCCACCGCATTCGCCACACTCACGGGTCACGGTTATTCCACGGGAAATTCCATCATTATCAGTGGTGCCACCCCCAGCACGTTCAACGGCACCTACAGCATCACCGTATTGGATTCCAACACGTTCAAGTACACCCTGGCCAGTTCGCCCCTGCAAGCGGCAACGGGTTCTCCCACCGCCGCCATCGCTTCCACCACAGCCAAGGCTTATGCCGTTTCCCACGGTTTCAGCACCGGCAACTCCGTTACCATCGCCGGAGCCTCTCCTACCGACTTCAATGGGACGTTTACCGTAACCGTGACCGATGCCAATAATTTCACTTACACCATCCCTTCGTCGCAAGGAACCGCTTCCGGGACCATTACTGCCGCGTTAGCCACTGCCGGCTCCACAGCTTCGGCACGAGATGAACTGATCAACTGGGTCCGAGGCACGGATAATTATGAAGATGAAAATCTTGACTCCAGCCTGACCGATGTGCGGGCCTCCATCCACAGTGACGTGTTGCATTCCAAACCTGCTGTCATCAACTACAACCGCTTTAGCTCGGATAACGATATTGTTGTGTTCTACGGTGCCAATGATGGGGTGTTTCGCGCCATCAAGGGTGGTTTTTCCGCCGATACCGGGCAACCGGACCCGGCCCATGAAATCTGGGGCTTCATCCCCACCGAGTTTTTCGGTAACTTGAAACGCCTGCGCAATAATGATCCCATCATCAGCAGCACCTATAAAAAATCCTATTTTGTCGATGGACCCATCGGTACCTATTATTACGACGCCAACGCGGACGGCAAAATTTTGCTCGCCAATGGTGACAAAGTCTATTTGTTCCTGGGAATGCGACGCGGCGGTCGATTCCTCTACGCCCTTGATGTCACCACCCCCGATGCCCCGTTGCTTTTGTGGAAAAAATCTTATACGGATAGCGGCTTTACCGAGATGGGATACACCTGGTCGGAACCCAAGGTTGTCACCAAGACTATTAAAACAAGCGGTGTCAACGTCTCCAAACCCGTGTTGATCTTCGGTGCCGGCTATGATCCCTCCGTCGAGGATCTCTCCCCGTCAACCATTACCGCTGTCAGTTCCACAAGCGTCACCGCCAGTGGCTCCGTCACGAACCGCACCATGGGACGGGGAATCTTCGTCGTTGATGCCACTACCGGTGCCATTCTGTGGCAGGCTGGTCCGGGCCGCGACATTACCGATAGCGGAACCCATCCCTACCTGACCGTCAGCGGTATGAATTACAGTATCCCCAGCGATGTCACCGTCATCACCAACAATGGCGGCAGTGAAATCAACCGGGGATACGTTGGGGATACCGGCGGTACTATCTGGCGGATCAACATGGCCGATAGCGATGTCAACAACTGGACGGTCACCAAAGTGGCCGCAGTGGCCGATCAATCCACCATTCCGGGTGGATTGCGTAAATTTTTGTACCCACCCGATGTTGTTTACCAAACGGGCTATGATGCCATCATGATCGGTAGTGGCGACCGGGAACACCCCCTGGATACCAATATCAGTGATCGCATGTACATGTTCAGAGATACCTATACCGGTACATCCTCATCCAATCTCAACATTACCGAGAGCGATCTTTATAACGCGACAGCCAACTGCATTCAGGACTCCACAGCCTGCTGTACCTCGGCTCAGGAAACAGCGGGTACTTGCACAACCGGGACGACCTCTGACGCTGCCTCCACTTTGCTGAGCGCAGCCAAAGGGTGGTATATCGCTTTGGATCAAGGTGAAAAGGTCGTCGGAAACGCCATAACCCTCAACAATGCCGTCTTCTTCAATACCAACCAACCCTCTTCAGTGGCCAGCGATGGCAGTTGCGTCAATAACCTGGGGGTCGCACGGGCGTACCAGGTCACCTATACCGATGCAACGGCTGTGAAAGATATGAACAGCGACAGCAAATTGGCCGCATCCGATCGCAAGCAGGTTCATCCGGGAGGCGGTTTCCTTCCCCCCCCGACACCCGTTATGGTGCAAATCGATGGCAAAACCTTGGAAGGCGTTGTCTCCGGGATCCGCGTCGATCAACCCCCCGGGGTGAGCATGGGGACGCGATTACGCCGGTTTTGGTACAAGGCGATTGAATAACGAACTGAAATTCAAAATTAGAGATTTAGGTGACACAAGAAAACGTGAATATTTTTTACGTTTTTGATCAGCAAGAACTTTTCTGAGAAGAATCTTCTACTCTCTCAGATTTTTCTTTCAAAACATTTGGCGCAAACGATACTAGTTTTCTGCCAGATTCCTTTTCCATTTCTTGCAATGCTTTGACCATGGCCCGTATGTCGAAATTGAACTGAGCGGCAAACTCCTCTCGGTTTTTGCGAACTTCTTCAACAATTGGGTCGGTCCACATAATCAATGAAGCCTCCGTTGGTTGGTACCGCCCCTGAATCCAACAAAGAGCATGCATGGGTGAAGACTTCGTCGACATCTATCTCTTGCATACAACGGTTGTCGGTACACGGGGAGCGTTTTTGGTTGTACACCGACACACACGGACTGCAAGCCAACGAACGATAAATCACCCGTGCATACGGACTGACAGGACCAAACAAACGTGGCGTTTCGGGACCAAACAAAGCCAGCAGGGGAATATCGGTCATGGAGGAGAAATGCACCGGACCCGAATCGTTGGTCACCATCAAATGACTGATCGCATACAGGTCAATCAAGGTTTCCAAGGTGGTCTCCCCCGCCATGTTGATCACCCGGGGGGCGGCCATTTGCAGGCGCAATTGTTCCAATGCCGCCCGTTCCGCCGGTGACCCGGTCAGCAAGATCACCGTCTTTGGCCGTTCCGCAAGCAATCGTTGCCCCAAAAGGATAAAACGATCACTCGGCCAACGCCGGGCCGGAATCAGATCGCTGGCGTTGGCATTTAAAATAACCAAGTGATGTTGAGGAGTTAAGGAAGGATAGAGGCGCTCAATGGTTGCCCACATGCGCCTTTTATTGTCATACGAACACCTGACCTGCAAGCGCTCCAAAGGTTCCCCGACCCCCAGGGGAATTTTAACCAAAGGATCCCTACCGGGTGGCTCGGCCAGGGCTTTGGCCAAACTGAGGTAGGAATAACCAATGGCCTGGTGCGGATTGTAGATCACCCGATGCGTGATCAATTCTCCCAAATAATGCCCCTCTTCAAAAAAACGATAAAAACCGACCCGCACCGGGGCACCACTCAAAAAAGCCAGCAGGGTACTGAATCGGGTGTAAACTTCCAAGTTTACCGTTGCGTCAAAGCGGCGTTGGCGTAAACGCACAATGGTTTTCAAGGTGTCCCAGGCAAACACATACCAGGGGGCGGATCGCAATAAGATCTGCTGGCTTGCAGGATCAAAACCCAAAAGATTGAGGACCCCCCGACCGGCGCGGAACGATAAAAAGGCAATTTCGGCATTGGGATAGCGTTGCCGTGTCCACTGTAACGCCGGATGGGCCAGCACCAAAGCCCCGGTCTCGGCAATGCCAATGAAAAGGATTCGCTTAAGCTCCCGAGGGGATGCTGACGTCGCAGGAACCAACCTGAACCAGATCCAACGCATCAGTGAAGCCAAAAGACATAACAGGCTTCCCAACCAGCGATCAATCAAACGCATGCGATCCGGATGCACAGGCGGTTACCTTGGTTTTACTGGAAGAAAAATACGATATACCCTTCAGAGAACCAATTTCGTCCCCTTCATTCTGTCCATTGTAACCCAGAGCAACGCCAATACCAGTACAATAACACTCAAAAGTGAGACCCACTCCATGGTTTCCTGCCCCTGGGGCTTGGCGAACGCAAAGGGACGATAATGAACCAATTGATCCAAAGCCTGCTGCTGCGCGAACTGAAAGTGACCACCAACACGACAATGATTTTCCACCGGCGCCAGGTAACAGGCGGGATTTTTCATGTTGAACCCCGCCTCAGTCCGGGTCGTAACCGGCCCCAGGACGAGGGGTTGATAGGGAAAGCGTTGCAACAGGGAACCAAAAATTGGTTCGTTGCAAAACAGAAAGGAAATACCCATCACCACAGCATTGTTACGCGACAACGGCAGGGTGACATTTTTCGTCTGATCATCCACTGCAGCACCAATCTGGCTGATCTCAGGAAGCCGCCCCGTGGCTTGCACTTCGTGGTATGCGGATACAATGGGTTTGGGGTCGTAGGACTCCGCCTGCAAAGACGACCGATCGGTGAAAACCTGGACCAATACAACCATCAGCATGGCGGCCAAAGCTTGTTCCCGGCGCTGGCTCACACTCCACGGTAAGCGTTCATAAGCCAGACAACTCCAGACAAGGATCGCCACCACCCAGGAGGACCACCCATGAATCAACGGCATCCCTTCGTTCCAAATGGGGGCAGTGCGTTGCCAAGCGTTCCACAATGGGGAATAGCTGCTCAAAGCCAGGGGTATGACGGCAATGACAATCATGGCGGTCAGGCGAATCTGTTGCAACCTGGCCAGGGGTGGTCTGTGTACGGTTGCAAAACGGTTTGCCATCCAGGCAATAGCCGCTACGATCAGCAAGAGCAACGGGATAAAAGTCACACCAAAGCCATAATCAAAGGTGGTCTCCAGGGGATATTGGGGGTCGAAGGACCGGGCCAACACAGTGTCCCGTCCCGGTTGCCAGACAAACAAGCTGTAAAGCAACAGGAGGAACGCATCATCCATCCCTTTTATAAATGCCAAAGGAATCGGAGCCGCATCCAGATTGGCCAACCATTGCACCCCCGGCCACCATTTGGCTGCCGACAACCCCGCCGCCAGGAAAACGGAAACCATGAAACGCCGCAAAAAATACCGATTGGTGTCGGGTCTGTGCAGGCTCCAGGTCAACCCCACCAGTAACAAAGCCAAGCCAATGGGTACCATGAGAAACATGGCACCACTCCAAACCCCATAGGCGAGCAGAAATGCGGCGGACACAGAGGAAACCATGTGTTCTTTGATCAAGGGAGTCCCACCTTGGGACGGACATGTCAGCAGCCAGGCAATCCAAGGGGTCAGCATGAATACATGGCACGCCAATTGACCCAACAACATCTGATTGACATAGTATTGATTCCCCATGAACAGCACCCCTCCCATCCAGGAGGTGGCGGAAGAGATGTGAAACCGATCATGCAACAAGCGATAAAACCCGATCAGGCCCACCATGGAAAACAAACCAAACGTCACAAACGCGCTCTTCAGGGGATCCCAAAGTAACGTCAACCATTGCGGAATGGAATAAAACAGGTTGGCGGGATCTGCCAAAACCGGCAAACCTCCGCAAAAAGAGGGGGTGAACCAGGGGACCGTCCCCAATCCATTCACCCGCATCCACAGGTATCCATCCAAAAGTTGCGGCAAACTGACGGCAAAATGCCGTCCCAAGGCACCCTGATGGTTGGGAAAAAAATCCCTGGCACCGAGGAAAACCAGCATTCCAGCGATTCCCAAGGGTACGATCCAGGATTGAATCCTCATCCGTTCTCCTCGCTCCTGGCTTATCTAACCCAGGTAGGCAGTCACAACCTGTTCATCTTTCATCAATTCCTCGGGATATCCCTGAACGACAATGCGCCCCCGTTCCAGCACATAGGCGTAATCGGCCACCGCCAGGGCATGGCTGGCAAACTGTTCCACCAATAACAGGGTCATTCCCTGATCCTTCAAACGACGAATAATCGAAAATACTTCTTGAACAATAACCGGAGCCAATCCCATGGACGGCTCATCCAGCAGCATGACCTTGGGCCGCGCCATGATGGCACGACCAATGGCAAGCATTTGCTGTTCCCCCCCCGACAAGGTACCAGCCAATTGCCGCCGCCGCTCGGCCAATTTGGGAAAAAGTTGCATCACCCGATCCATTTCTTGAGCCGCCTTCCTGCGAAAGCCAAACAGGCGCGGCAACCAACCATAGGCACCCAACAGCAGATTGTCCTCCACCGTCAAGGGGGCAAAAACATGCCGTCCCTCGGGGACATGCGCCAATCCCAGATGGGCGATACGCGCCGCCTCCAGATGATGAATCGGCTGTTGATCCAGTTTGATGGATCCTTGATCCGGGGCAATCATACCGGAAATCGCCCGCATGGCCGTGGTTTTACCCGCCCCGTTGGCACCGATCAACGCGACGACTTTTCCCGCCTGCACCTCAAAAGAAATACCGTGCAACACCCGGACATTACCATATCCGGCATGAACCTGCTCGCAGATTAACATGCCCCCTCCTCAGCCTGTTCCTGCCTGACAGCAGGCATTTCCCCCAGGTAGGCTTCCATCACCTTGGGGTCACGCTTAATGGCTTGCGGCGTGCCTTCCGCAATGATTTTGCCGCCATCCAATACCGTGACATGGTCGCACAAGGCCGTCACCACATCCATATGGTGTTCAATCAAGATGATGGTCACCCCCAACTGATGAATCTTTCTAATGATCTGCATCAGTTGACGAATATCGGGCCGGCTGAGGCCAGCCGCTGGTTCATCGAGGATGAGGAGTTCGGGACGCCGCGCCAAAGCCCGCGCAATTTCCAAAAAACGCTGGTCGCCATACGTTAAATCCTTGGCCGGTGTTGCCGACTTCCCAGCCAAACCAACAAGCTCAAGTAATGCCATGGCATGGCTTGCAGCTTTTTGCTCTTCGGAACGGGCCAATCCCAGCAGGATAAGAAAGAATGGCGTGCGGTACATCCCCCTGAGCGCCACCATGACGTTGGCCAATGCGGAAAGTTCCCCAAAGAGTTGCAAATTTTGAAACGTCCGGGCAATGCCGTTAAGCGCAACCCGATACAAGCTCCCACTAGGCAAAATAGTGCCATTTTTATAAATTTTTCCTTGGGTCGGGGGGTAGAGACCAGAAATTACGTTAACCACCGTGGATTTACCCGAACCATTGGGACCGATCAGGCCATGGATCTGCCCGGAACGTATGCTCAAGGAAATGCCATCCACCGCCTTGACCCCGCCAAAATGGCGCTGCAGGGCATCAATGGTCAGGATTGGCTGGTTACCCGGGGACAATTGGGGCAGGACGACTTCCAAGGGTGCCGAAATGGGTATGGTTCTGGGGGCCATACGCAATAGTCGGGAAAAAAAACGACCGACAAATCCCATGACCCCTTCCGGCAGTCCCACCACCACAGAAAACAGCATCAAGGCAAAGATGGCCTTGCGCCAATCTTCGGTATTGCCAATCATAAAACCACCGATCAACAGCAAACCCATGGCAATGACAGGGGCCAAGGCTTGAAACCAGGGGGTCGTTTTATGCAGGCGACCGCGAACGGCAGCAACCACCGCCAACGTCAGACCGACAGCGGCAAACAGGTGAAACAAAAAACGGTTGGACAATAAATTGGGCAGCAAGACGATGATCATCGCCCCAATGACCGCCCCCCACAAACTTTTACGCCCCCCCAACACGACCCCCAACAACAGAATGACCATCAAATCGTAAGTAAAACTCTGAGGTTGCAGGTAGAGAAAGTTAAAGGCATACAATCCCCCCGCCAGACTGCCCAAACTTGAACCAAAGGCAAATGCGGCCACTTTATAACGAAAGCATCCGACCCCCATGGCATCGGTGGCAATCGGGCTATCGCGCAAGGCTTCGAAGGCGCGTCCCCATCGACCGGAAAGCAGATTCTTCATGAAAAACCAGATCAAAGCCAACAAACCCAGGCACAACCAATAAAATCCCTGCGCCTTCAGGTGCATGCCGAACAAGGGGGGGCGAACGATGCTTAAACCCTGGGCACCCGAGGTCAAGGATTCCCATTCGTTCAAAATGGTTGTGGTCAGGGCGGAAAAACTGAGGGTACCCAGAGCAAACTGTGGACCCTCCAGGCGCAACGATGGAAAGGCCAGTACTCCACCACACACCAAGCCCACGACCAAACTCAGCAACAGTGCGGGTAGCATACCCATCCCCAGCAGGGTCACTGACAAACCGGCGGTATACGCGCCCAAGCCCAAGAACGCCACCTGAGCCAAGTTGACCTGCCCCAGATAGCCAACAGTAACATCCAACCCGATCAGCAAAATGCCATAGATGGCCAATAAGGTAAGAAGACCCAAGGCATAGGGGTTGTTGATAAAACCTGGTATCGCCGCAAGCAAACCAAAGAGAAAAAGCTCGGAACCATGTATGAGGAGTTGCCGTTTACCCATAATCATACTTTGCGAATGGTGGTTTTTCCGAACAAACCCGTGGGGCGAACCGCCAAGGCGAGGATGAGGAGAAGCAATCCCGGAGCCTCACGCCAGCCGGAACCGAGAAAAAAACTGGTCAGACTTTCGATAGCCCCCAACACCAATCCGGTGATGACAACGCCAAATCCGGAATCGAGCCCAGCCACAACAGCAACGGAAAAGGCTTTAAGAATCAAGGTTGAGGCCATGGTTGGGCCAACCGTGGTAATCGGGGCGATCAGAATGCCCGCCATGGCCGACACAAAACCTGAGAGGGCATAGGACAGCATGATGGTACGGGTAGCGGAGATCCCCATCAACCCTGCCGCATCCCGATCTGCGGCCAGCGCGGCAAAGGCCTTACCCAAGAGTGTATACCGCTTGAAGCCTTCGATCAGCCCCATGACGGCGAATACCCCGAGAATAACCGATACTTCCAGGGGAGTGATGCCAATACCAAAAATGTGTATGGGATCGCTGGAAATGGGCGTGGGAAACGGACGATCATCCCGGCCCCAAATGTTTTCGGCAGTGCTGAAACCAAACAATCCCAGAATAATGGTGAGCAAAATCCACCCTTCGCTTTTTTGCTCCAATGCCAATCGTACCCCTGCCCGTTCGACAAACAAACCCAGGACAGCACCAAACAACAGCCCGCCCACGACCACCAAAGGATAGGCAATCCCCCAGTTGATCAAGGTCAGACTGAAAAAAGCGGAAAGCATGACCAGCTCGCCCTGGCCAAAATTGATGGATTTACTGGTGGCGTAAGTCAATTGAAAGCCGTAGGCGATCAAGGCATACACTTGGCCCATCAAAGCACCACTCACGATCATCTGAAGGATCATGGTTCGGTTCATGGTATGCAAAACTCAATGATTACACGATTATTCTGTAATTTTGTCCCCAGCGAGGCCCATTTGTCCCCCCTGGAGCGATCTCCCGGAATTACCAATACACCTTTTGCCACCCGTTTGCTATTCCCCTTGATTACCTGGTTAGACTTCCTTTGAGTGCTTATCAAGTTTTCGCTGCGACGTTCCCCCATCGGGAAGGATGCGGGGTCTCACCCGCAGTTCCTCGAAAATGCCCATTTCCTCAGCAAGTCAATAATAATTGACTCACCCCGCCGCGATCCCCGGTTGCTTTTCACTCGGTGTAGGGCTGCTTTCATATTCTCGCGTTCGCCCACCGCTTCCATCAACTGCATCGTCACTTGGTTCAGGAATTCTCTCCTCGCCGGGAGAGACTTATTCTTGACCATGAAAACCAAATTATTGATGTTAAATTGTAAAGAGAATAAGCGCTTGCTCTGATTTCCCATTGATGGTGAAATTTCTATTGTTTCGATTATGAATGTCTGTTAATTTGAGCCGGGTATACGGGTGGCAGTTCCTTGAGAGTGGGTCTTGCTAGCGATTATTTGACAATATTATTCAAATTGTTATGGATCTTCTGTTCAGAATCCGATTGTCCAGGCTGAGGATGCCGTTGCAGGGATTTTTCCGCCTGCCCCAGGCTCGGGGTGCCGTGGCGTACCTTCTGGTATGGACCTTGTTGGTTTGGGGGGCCTGGATCGTCAATATCAGGATGGGAGAGGAACATGTTTACCAGCAGATTCTGACTATTGCCAGAAACGCGCTGGTCAAAAACCAGAGCTTCAGGCAATGGGCAGCCGGTCATGGTGGTGTCTATGTCCCGCTTGGCGCGGATAACCAACCCAATCCCTTTCTGCCTCCCACTGAGGAACGCATTATTGAGACACCCTCGGGGAAGAAACTGATCCTGATGAATCCCGCCTGTATCATGCGGCAATTGCCCACCAAGGAATGGGGTGAACAGGGTGAAACAGATCGGATTACCAGCCTGAGGCCACTCAATCCGGCGAATGCCCCCGATCCATGGGAACGCAAGGCTCTGGAAGCCTTGGAAAAAGGGGACAAAGAGGTTGTCGAAATCGTTGCCGGTGGCGATGGGGAGACACTGCGCATCATGCGCCCGTTCACAATGCAGGATGAGTGTCTTATATGTCATAATGATAAAAGCTCTGACGGGGGTGTCGTGCGAGGTGGCCAGAGTATTGCCATCCCCATGAAGTATTATCAAAAGATGGATGACCATGCGCGGATGAGCCTGCTGGTCAGTTGTGTCCTGATTTGGTTGCTCGGGGGGTGGGGTATCGTTTTCTTGACCCGGCACAGGTGCCGGGATGCCCAGGCGCGGCATCTGGCAGAAGAATGTTTGACGCAAAGCCAGATCAATCTGGTAAAGGCGCAGGAAATGGCCCACGTGGGAAGCTGGCGATGGGACTTGCATACCGGAGTCGTGTATTGGTCGGATGAGTTGTATCGGATTTGTGGCGTTGATCCCCGGACATTCAAGCCGTCCTACGAAGCCTTCATGCAACTTGTTCTTGCGGATGAACACATCCCGTTTCGGCAGATAGCGAACCATTCCTCGAAGGAACCCTCCGATCTGTTGGCTTCCGAATATGTCATTGTGCGGCCGAATGGCATACATCGCTTTGTTCGGGAAGTTTGGGAGATGGTCTTGGACGATCAAGGTAATCCCCACTACATGGTGGGGATCGTCCAGGATATCACCGAACAAAAAGAAGCCATGAAGCAATTGCGTTTGAACAGCGAACGCATCGCCAGTCAGGAACGCTACCTTTTGGCCATGTTTGAATCGGCCCTGGATGCCATCGTTGTCATGGACAGTCGAGGTTTTGTCAAAAACATCAACCCCGCTGCCGAAATATTGTTTGGTTTTGCCAAGGGCGATCTCGTTGGCCAATTGTTGAGTGACATGCTGGTTCCCCCTTTGAATCGTCAGGCACACCGCGATGCCTTGGCGAGACGTTTGACCAATCCCAGGTCCAAACTGGTGGCCCGCCGCATGGAAGCCCAGGGGATGCGTATCGATGGGGCGCTGGTGGATTTGGAAATAGCCATTACGGAAATGATCGAAGAGGGCGAAGTGATGTATACCGCCTTTATTCGGGATGTTACCGACCGCAAGCAATTATTGAAATCCTTGAACGATACCTTGTCCGTGGCCCAATTGGCGAATCGTGCCAAAAGTGAATTTTTGGCCAATATGAGCCATGAGATTCGTTCCCCCATGAATGCCATCATGGGGATGACCGAATTGGTGTTGACCGCCCCCGAATTGCCGGAATCACTCAGGGAATACATGGAAATTGTCCAGCAATCATCTGGCGGCCTCCTTGGAATCATTAACAGTATCCTGGATTTTTCCAAAATTGAAGCAGGGCAGTTGCTGTTGGAACATGTTGTTTTCGATGTGGTGAAGCAGGTTGAGGATGCCTGTGAAACCATGGCCATCAATGCCCGGCAGAAACAATTGGAACTCTTTTGTTTGATTGAACGGGATGTCCCGCTGGAATTGCTGGGGGATCCGCTCCGTTTTCGGCAAATACTGATCAATCTGATCAACAATGCCATCAAGTTTACCCAACGTGGTGAGATTGTGGTTCGGGTTCAGGCCATTCCGCCCCAAATGGAACAAGCGGGGCAGGAGTTGAAAATTTCCGTGGCCGATACGGGTATTGGAATTGCCCGGGATAAATTGGGCGAAATCTTTCAGGCCTTCACTCAGGCAGACGGCTCCATGGCGCGCCGTTTCGGGGGTACGGGTTTGGGTCTGTCCATCTCCCGCCGTCTGGTCGACATGATGGGGGGCGAAATTTGGGTGGAGAGTCAGGAGGAGAAAGGATCGGTGTTTACTTTCACCGCCCATTTCGCAACAGAAGAATCCCGGCGTGCCATCGGCGAAGGGACCACCACGCTCCCCCTGGAATTCGCCGGGGTGCGTGTCCTGGTGTTTGAACCCAATCCCACGGGACGGGATGTGATCTGTACTATGATTCAATATTTTGGTGCCGAGACGCATGCTGTTGACAGTTTGGAGTCATTTTTGGTGCAGATGCGTTTGGCGGCGGAAACGGGTTGTCCGTTTGATCTGTTGGTGGCCGACAGCTCCCTGGTAAATCATAAAGATGCGTGGGATTCTTTCAACAAGGAAGGTTCCATGACGATCAATACCGTTTTGTTGAAACCCATGAATGTGTCTCCAGTCGCAATTCAGAAGAATCCTTGTTTGACCAATCCCCAGTATGTGAACAAACCGGCCCGACGCTCTGCTTTGCTCAGTGCCATGCGTCAGGCACAGGGTTACGATGCTCATGAGGTGGAGGTTACGAATATTTATCAGCGCTTGCTGGAGCAACAGGGGATGGCGATTCGTATCCTTTTGGTCGAGGACCGGGTCAACAACCAAAAACTGGCCACAGAGATTTTGCACAATGCAGGGCATCAGGTCACCCTGGCCAACGATGGTGTGGAGGCGCTGGACATATTGGCTCAGCACTCCTTTGACTTGGTATTGATGGATCTGAATATGCCAAAAATGAATGGTTATGAAACTATTCGTCATATTAGAAATCCAGAGGACTCCTGGGGTGGCGATTCGCAAGTTCCCATCGTGGTTGTTACGGCGACCATAATGACCGATACTGAAGAAACTTGTAATGAATTGAATATTAACGGTTATCTGCTCAAACCCTACCGCCCGGGCGAATTGTTGAAAACTGTAGAACCTTTTACCCGGAGACGTCGCCCGCGAGCCAAAAAGGGATCGGGATTGGCTTTAGCAACCGTCATTGCTGCTGGGGGGGATCGGGAGACCCGGGAGCGGCATCGAAATCTATGGACATTGGAAGCCCCGGGACATGTGGCACATTTGGAACAAGTGGTGCGGCAGCAGTCAGTTGCAGAGGTCATGACCGAAATCCATTGGATATTGGATGCGGCGGCCAACATGGGTGCCGTTCGGCTCAGAAATCGGGCGTTGCGTCTCAAGGGAAAAGTGGATTTGCGGGATTGGCCGGCTGTTCAGGTTGGATTGCGCGATTTGACACAGGAGTTGGAATTGATTGCAAACGTTTTGAATGTTGGGGATGAAAATAGCTCATGAAAGCCTTGATTATCGACGATCTGCATGAAGCCAGGGTATTATTGCACACCATTTTGAAACCTTATGGTGATTGCGATGCTGTGGATAACGGACGGGACGCCATCGAAATGTTTCGTATGGCCTTTGAGGAAGGACCTTACGATCTGGTGTTGCTGGATCTGACCATGCCTGGGATGGATGGGATAGAGGTGTTGCAAACCATGCGCACTTTGGAGCGGGAATTGGGTGTGGAACTAGATGAACAAACGATTATTATCATTGTATCGGCAGTGGATGCCCGAAGTGAGATGGAAACCTGTTTCAGCACAGGGGCGAGCGATTATATCAACAAACCCGTCAGTTCGGCCAAATTGTTGCTCAAGTTGAGCCAGCACAACCTGGTTGCAAAAAAATGGTGGGAACAAAAAGAGGATCCGGTCTGATGTTCTTTGCTTTGAGACAAGAAGAAGGCTGTTTTCAGCCCCCCCCAAGACAAGTTCGCCGAACTTTTTCACGCTTGCACGGTAAATTTGTTCTTGGCGTGTAAAGGCTATACCGCCATGGTGATACAAGTGTTTTCCGTCATGCCAAGGTAGTCAAATACCAATCGCACACGCCTATTCAATTGGCGCATTTTCTGC
>PEAK01000122.1 GCA_002753515.1 Magnetococcales bacterium | reverse complement strand
AATGGAAAATGGGAACCCCGAACACCGGCCATGGCTGCTGGCCTCGCTGACCATGTTTGGACGGTTCATGAATGGATTTTATTTCCATCCCGACCGATTAGGTTAACGTAAGGCACCACCGATTCTCCCTTGTTGCATGTCACCCAAGCCACCCATCATATTTGCTCCCGGGTAGCCAGAAAACGCAGCATAGGCCATTCCTTTGCGGCATTGTCCAAACGCCAGGCATTGCGCGCCATATAGACCGGCAAACCATCATGATCTTCTGCCATGTCCACAGCATTGGCATCAATGAATTTTTTAACGCTTAGAGCATCCTCACCGATCACCCACCGGGCCGTATAAAATGGCGTGGATTCAAAATGAACCACCATTTCATACTCGGTACGAATCCGATCAGCCAAAACCTCAAATTGCAGCGTCCCCAATACGCCGACGATCCAATCGGAACCAAAGTGGGTTTTAAAGACCCGCGCCGCTCCCTCTTCCCCCAGTTGGATCAAGGTTTTACCCAAATGTTTGGTACGCATGGGATCATCAGGACGGATGCGCCGCAACAATTCCGGGGCAAAACTGGGGACACCGGTAAATTTGAGTTCCTCCCCTTCGGTCAGGGTGTCGCCAATACGCAAGACGCCATGATTGGGAATACCAATGATATCGCCAGCCCAGGCCTCTTCCAAGGTTTCCCGTTCCCGGGCCAGGAAAATCATGGGATTATGCACATTTAAATTTTTCCCGGTACGCTGATGCACCAGCTTCATGCCACGCTTGAAATGCCCGGAACACAAGCGAATAAACGCAATACGATCCCGATGTTTCAAGTCCATATTGGCCTGGATTTTAAACACGAATCCCGTCACTTTTTCCTCACCCGGATCCACACGGCGCTCCCGGGCCGGCTGCGGCCTCGGGGGAGAAGCCATGGTCGCCAGACCCCACAACAGCTCTTGTACCCCAAAATTATTGACGGCACTGCCAAAAAATACCGGCGACAAATCACCGCGTAGAAAATCTTCCCGGTCGAAAGCAGGACATAACTCCCGAGCCATGTTGACATCTTCCCGCATTGTCGCCCAGGCCTGTCCAGGTAGCAGGGTAGCCAATGCCGGATCGTCAAGTCCCTGACAAGGAATGGCCTCTTGCACGGCGGACCCATCACCGCGTTGCATGAACATCAAACGGTCATGGAGAAGATCGTAACAACCGAGAAAATCCCGCCCCATGCCGATGGGCCAGGAAGCGGGCGTCACTTCCAGGGCGAGCTGATTTTCAATATCACTCAATAATTCATAGGGGCTGCGGCCATCCCGATCCATTTTATTGATGAAGGTAATGATGGGAACATGACGCAGGCGACATACCTCGAATAATTTCAACGTTTGCGCCTCGATACCCTTAGCGGCATCCAACACCATGACGGCCGTGTCCACCGCCGTCAACGTGCGGTAAGTATCCTCGCTAAAATCTTCATGTCCCGGGGTATCCAGCAGGTTGAACACCATGGCATCGTGTTCAAAAGTCATCACCGAAGCGGTCACGGAAATCCCCCGCTCACGCTCGACCTTCATCCAGTCGGAACGGGCGCGGCGGGCCTGACCACGGGCCTTGACCCGGCCCGCCATTTGTATGGCCCCACCAAAAAGCAACAATTTTTCCGTCAGTGTGGTTTTACCCGCATCGGGGTGGGCAATAATGGCGAAAGTACGCCGGTTGCCATAAGCAGGGGGATTTTCCTTCATGGTGCCTCAAACGCCATTTGGCCGTTGATGGATCAATCATGGTCGTCAAAGACAGTTTTTCATGAATCACCCGCGCCCGACAAAATCCCTACGGCAGCAAAACTGTGTTGACCAGTCCGAATGCATACTCCACCCCCTGCGAAATGGCAACGGCCAGAGCCATGGATCCCCCGATCGCAGTCAGCATGATCACACTTTGGCGGATGGGTTCCACAACTTTGCTAGCATTCAGGCGAAGTGTTAGCGACATGACGACCCCCTGGGGCAATAAAACGTGGCTGCATTAGGCTCGGAGCCTACCGAATCGGTCATCCGATCCAAACCGTTCCTGGATCTCGCAGGAATCGAGCCAAGCCCCCGAGTACGTCATGGTGGCGATTTTTCCTTATCCCACCCGGTAAACCGGGTTACCATGGTCAAGCTGAATGCAAGCCCTGAAGAATACTGCCAGCACTACTCCTGAAGAAAAACTGAGAAAAAATGGGCTGCACACCGAAACATCGAAAGATCACCCGGAGGGGACCATGGCCAAAAAACAGGAACTCGGACAACGCCTCAAACAATTGATCGCTTGGCAAGAGTGTATCCACAAAAATTGGCATCCCACGCAAAATAAAGAATTGCTTGAGTTTTTCATGGAAATGCTCGCCTCTGCCCTGCACGCCGAGCGTTGCAGCATTTTCATTCACGATCCTGTCAGCGATGGCGTCTGGCTCAAATGTGGTACCGGGCTTGAGGAACGTGCCATTGTCATTCCCAAAACCGGTTCCAACGTTGGCAAAGTCATCGCCACCGGTCGTTATGTCAGCATCACCAACGAAGAGGAAAAATCCAGCTTTTCCAAAAAAGTCGAAGTTTTGACCGGTTTCAAGACCAAGAGCATGCTGTGCGTCCCCATCAAAAGCCCGAACCGCGATGAAATCCCGGGAGCCATTCAACTCTTGAATAAAATAGGCGATGAAAATAACCAGGGATTCACCGACAAAGATCGCATCGTCCTGGAAAAAGCAGCCAGTCACCTGGGCATGGTGATTGAAAACATCTATCTGGGGCAGGAACTGGTCGAAATCACTGGCAAACTCACCGGTCGCATCGACGTTGCCGAGTGGATCATCAAACTTTGGATCGGTTTCATGGGCGTGGTCATTGCCGTAGCCTTCGGCATCATCATCTACTTCACACCACACATTCTCAGCATCCTGCACCGATGACAGCACAGGCATTTTTGCGTCAAGGATTTTCGGACCGAAGACCCCGCAAAAAAAATGTATTACCCCCATCACGAAATCTTGACACAGTCGGCGTTCCCATTCACATTGACCCGCATTAACCGATAATCAAACACGGCAACCGCGGTAGTGTCCCTTGGAAATTGTCCTCGCCACGCGCAACAGGAAAAAGGTGGAAGAGATACGGCGTATGTTTATGGAAACACAAATTTCTTTTCTCGATTTGAATGATTTCCCAGACAGCCCCGATGTTGAAGAAACCGGATCCACCTTTGCCGAAAATGCCGATTTGAAAGCCTGCACCATCTCCAGACATACCCAACGCTATGCCCTGGCTGACGATTCCGGTCTGGTAGTGGACGCACTGAATGGAGAACCTGGCGTACGTTCCGCCCGCTATGCCGGTGCAAACGCGACGGACCAGGATAATTTGGATCTGTTGCTGACCAACCTGCACAAGGATCCACAAGCCAGTCGCACAGCACACTTTGAATGCGTATTGAGCCTGTGTTCGCCACAGGGTATTGTACAACGGTTTTCCGGGTTGGTCGATGGGGTCATCGTTGAAACACCAAAGGGCAGTAATGGCTTTGGATACGATCCCGTGTTCGTCCCGCAGGGGGAGCGCCTGACTTTTGCCGAAATGCCCGGTTGGCAAAAAGATCAGATCAGCCACCGTGGACGGGCATTGGCAGCCATGGCCAAAGCACTGACCCGGCAGCAACCAGTAAGTATCGGGGCATTAAACAACTCATAGAGCCATCTTTATTCACTCACGAGGAGCATACCATGTCAAAACTGGTTCCACCCCATGGCGGGGGCGATTTGAAGCCGTTACTGTTGACCGGAACCGCCCTGGAATCCGCCATCAAGAAGGCCCGTGGGCTGGAGTCTTTGAAGATGACCTCCCGTGAATCGGGCGACCTGATCATGTTGGGAATTGGTGCCTTCACCCCGTTGGATGGATTCATGAATCGCGCCGACTGGGAGGGCGTGTGCCGCAATACCAAACTGGCCAATGGCGTTTTTTGGCCCATCCCCATCACCCTGTCCACGAGCAAACAAAAAGCGGATACCCTGGGAATCGGCCAGGAAGTCGCCTTGATCGACGATGAGACCGGCGAAATTCGCGGCATTATGAAGGTCGAGGAAAAATACACCATCGACAAAGCCCTTGAGTGCCAAAGTGTGTTTCAAACCACCGATTCTGCGCACCCCGGTGTACAAATGGTCATGGCACAGGGAGACATCAATATTGGCGGACCCGTCCAGGTATTGTCCGAAGGGGAATTCCCCGCCAAATACCAGGGCATCTACATGCGCCCCGCTGAAACACGCGCCCTCTTCGAGAAAAAAGGCTGGAGCCAAGTCGCCGCCTTCCAAACCCGCAATCCCATGCACCGCTCCCACGAATTCCTCGCCAAAATTGCCGTGGAAATATTGGATGGGGTGTTGATCCATTCCGTTTTGGGCAAACTCAAAGCCGGGGATATCCCCGCCGAAGTGCGCGCCAAGACCTACGATGTCCTCATTGAAAAATATTTTGTCAAAGATACGGTGGTTCAGGCGGGCTACCCCATGGACATGCGCTACGCCGGCCCCAAAGAGGCCCTGTTGCATGCCGTATTCCGGCAAAACTACGGCTGTTCCCATCTGATCGTCGGACGTGACCATGCCGGCGTCGGTGATTATTATGGACCTTTCGACGCCCAATTCATCTTCGATCAGGTTCCTGAGTCCATGCTCAGAACCAGACCCCTCAAAATCGACTGGACCTTCTACTGCTATAAATGCCAGGGAATGGCCTCCATGAAAACCTGCCCCCACGGCAAAGATGATCGCCTTTTGCTGTCGGGTACCGCCCTTAGAAAAACATTGTCCGAAGGCAAGGAACCACCAGCAGAGTTCAGCCGACCGGAAGTAGTCAAGATCCTTCAAGAGTATTATGCCGGACTGGAAGAGGATCAAAAGGTGGAAATCAAGCTTAACAAGGCCGCAACCGGCTGATACCGACAGTCGGTAGTGGCCATCCAATCAACTCTCTACGATATTCGGAGGGGCATCCAATGCCAAGTTTTGTAATCCAAAGTAAGTGTGACGGGTGTAAGGGTCAGGACAAGACTGCTTGCATGTACATTTGCCCGAACAACCTGATGAAGCTGGACAAGGAAAGAATGAAAGGCTTCAACCAAGAGCCGGAACAATGCTGGGAATGTTATTCCTGCGTCAAAATTTGCCCGCAACAAGCCATTGAGGTCCGCGCCTATGCTGATATCGTCCCCATGGGCGGCGCAGTGATTCCGTTGCGTGGTTCCGATTCCATCATGTGGACCATCAAGTTCCGCAACGGCAACGTGAAACGCTTCAAATTTCCGATTCGCACCACAGCGGAAGGTTCCATCGACCCCTATGCCGGCAAACCAA
>PEAK01000121.1 GCA_002753515.1 Magnetococcales bacterium | reverse complement strand
TTTCTGCCTCCGTATGCACCGAACCTCAATCCGGCAGAACATGTTTGGAACCATCTAAAGAACCACAAAATGGGCAAAACGCCCATAGCCGGACCAAACCAGTTCCAGGCCACCGTGCGTTCTTTCATGCGTTCCTTGCAACGCATCCCCGAAAAGGTCGCCGGCTTTTTTCGGCACCCTGAAACCCGATATGCGGTACCTGTCAATGTCGGCTAACCAATGCACTCCTTAGTATACGTTCCAAGATAGCTGCGGTTTAGAATACTGACTTAGCTCCACAATGGTCATGTCGTCAGCCTGCTTGTGGCGACTTCTATAAGCCTCCAGGGCATGCGTGAGAACACCGAGATCCTGTCCAGCCGTCATAATCTGGGTAAGAATGCCCTCTATTGCTTCTTGATCCAAGTAATTTCCATCAGGGTCAGACACCTCGACCACTCCATCGGTGAAGGCAATGATGCGGCACCCCTGCTGAAATTCCAGATTGACAGAATGAATACCAGGATTGCTGATGATTCCCAAAGCTATATTATCAGAAGCGATACGGTTAATAATGGTATTTTTTTGATAAAGCAACATCTCAGGCATGGAGCAATTCCAAGCCTGAAGAGTACGACGATCCTGATCTAATTCCAGGAAACAGGCTGCCATGAACATGCCGATCGGCATTTTTTTGTGCAATTGCGTATTGATTTCACAAATAATTTCCCCAAGGGGAATACCCTTTGCGGTCATGGCGTAAAAGATATCGGAGACCAGTGGCCCACCGAGGGCTGCAGTAAGACCATGCCCCGTGAAATCACCGAGCATCACATGTTGTGCGCCATCCGGACGCACGGCTGAAAGCAGCAAGTCCCCGGCAGTTTTTTCAACGGGGGCCAGGACGAAGCGCAGGCAGTAGGGATTAAATCGTCCCGAAGCGCGCATGCGATGAATGATTTCCTCGATGAAGCTGCGTTCGTAGCTGAGCTTGTCCCTTTGCCAGCGCACCTGTCGCTCCATATGCACCCGATTGGCGACATTTTCCATGAACATCAGGATACCGCCGATACGTCCCTGGGCATCGCGCCATGGAAAAGCCTCCCAGGTATACCATTCGCTGGAGTTTTCGTCGTCGCTGAAACATTCCTCTTCCCGGCGTTCCCAATGTCCCGCCAAACAACGCGTGAAGATTTCCTTCCACCTGTTGGGCAAGTCCGGACGCAACTCGAAATGGGATTTGCCAATGGCTTCCTCCTGACGCAAATTGTGATTTTCCAGCCAACGATGGCTGGCCTGGAGATATTTCAAATCCCGATCAAAGAGTGCCATGGCCACCGGGACATGACGCACCAGCATGGCGACATACGCCTGATGGCGGTTACGTTGGGTGACGACGGCCATGGCGAGGAGGAAGAGCCCATACACCAGGAGAGTTGCCACACCGTTGGGTAAGAAATATTCGTACAGGTAGTGCCTGTCATCCAGGTTGGGCATCAACACCCCCGCTCGCCAACCCGGCGCACCCGGAAGCTCCAGGGAGCGGCCATACCATCCGCCCAGGGCGGGCAACAAAGACCATGGGTCCCATGGAGCGGCATGCCACCCAACCCACATGCCCTCAACCGATCTATCGAGCCGTTGCAGCGTCCGACCCGCACCCCCGACAGTTGACGGATCGTATTTTCGCATCTGGGCAATGGTGTTGCGGGCCGCGTCACCCAGGGTACCCACGGTATTGAGGATCAACGAAGGATCGGTACTGGTAAAGATCACGCCCCATTCATCAGTCAGGAAATAACGCACGGGCATGTGGGCACCGGAATCCCGGGGCAGCAGGATTTCGCAGGAATATTTGAGCACCATGACTCCGACGATGGCGTTATCATCCCCCGTAACCGGGATACCCAGATAAAGCCCCAGAACCCCCGATGTTACACCTTGAGCGACATACATGCCGCTCGTTCCCGACATGGCCTGTTTGAAATAGGGTCGGAAGGAATAATTTTTGCCAACGAAGGAGTCACTTTTGTTCCAGTTACTGGCCGCCAGGGTGAGGCCGTGTGTATCCATGAGAAAGAGGGCTTCCGCAGATAGCAGATTTGCCGCCTGTTGCAAGATACGGTTCATGGATTGTACGGCATCGGGTGTCGTACGGGTGAGAACCTCCCGAACCTCGTTGAAGACCCCCATCAAACGCGGCACTGTTCCCAAGGCATCCAGTGTCGCTCGCGCCTGGCCACGCAACAGCTCCGCCTGACGCGTGATTTCCGCGTCCATGCCCCTCTGGATGTACCAGAATGAACCACATTCGACTACGACAACCAAAAGCAATCCAATGATGAGGGTGAAGAAACGCTTGCGCAATAAATCGGGCATGTCGAAACCTTTGATACTCCCCCTGCAAATCACCGAACCCCTTTTGATTTGAGATACGGTCCATAATCCATATCAGAATCCATAATGTGACCCACAAGCCAGGATTTTGCAAATCCGAGCAGATCAATCAGTGCTGAAAAACGCCCTGATTCAAAAGCATGCATCAATCCGAGCACGCTCTCAACCAACTTTCTATGTTCCTCCTTGTGGACAACGGAACCTGAGTAGGCATATTTGTCAAAATATTCTTCCTCACGCCTGAAATGCGTTACCGTGTATTCTGCCAATTGTTTCAATATCTCACTCGCAACACCCTTTTCCACTCCTTCTTTCATGCACTGGTGCAGTTGGTTGACGATGTCCACCAATTGCCGATGATCCGCATCGATATCCTGTAACCCTATGGTTAATTTTTCATTCCATTGAAAGAACGGTTTTTGTTCCGATGGATCCCCTGTTTCCCCGAGGAAGATTTTATCCAGGAGACGGAACAAGCGCTCCACGGCCTGAGAAAAGCTGACGAAAGCAACATCCGCCTCCTTTCTCCCCTCCCAGCCCCGGTCCCAAATAATACCAACGGTTTGCCGCGCCAGTTTTGAAACGCCCTGAAACACGACAACCATTTCCCGGAAAAGGGGATTATGACCGCACCGGGAGGTTCCCTCGTTTTGGATCCATTGGGCGAGTGCGGAATCGTCCACATTGAAAAGGTTCTGTTCATCCAGGACGATTCTGCCCGGAATCGCTTGTTCCAATTGATTTTGTAGAAAGAGGAATTGTTCCTTGATCTCACGGACATTAAAGAGTTGTGGGCCGATTTCCAATTCAATTTGCGAGGCGTACAGGGAATTGCTCATTTTTTGCAGAATGACACCCATACGTTCGAATTGGAAGGCGGATCCGCGCATCATTTTGGCCGTTGCTTTGGCTTCGCCCACTTGTTGATGCAGCACTTCGGCAACCTGCGTGGTGTTTGCCACCGATCCCATGATGGCCTGGATCATTTTTAATGCGCAATCGCTGTCCCGGGCCACGTTTTGCGCCGATTGCGCCACATCGGTAGCCGAACTGGCGATTTCCACCATTCCCGAAGCGGCTTCGATAGCCGATTTGGCAACGTCATGCGCCGCCGAATCGAGTTCTTTGGTATTTCTGGTCACCTCGCTGGTTGCCCCCGCCACATCTTCCATGGCCATGGAAATGGTAAGGGTCGTATTGGCCAGGGCATCCACTGAGAAAGTGATTTCATTGTTGACCCGGTTGATATTTTGAATCCTGGAAACGATCTCCTGGTTGGAAGCGGTCACGTCATCCGAAATTTCCTTGATTTCGTATGTTTTATCTCGAATCAACTCCGTAGCCTTGGAGGTTCTTAGTGCCAACTCCTTGACCTCATTGGCCACAACGGCAAACCCCTTACCCGCATCCCCGGCACCAGCGGCCTCGATGGCCGCGTTCAACGAAAGCATGTTGGTCTGCGAAGCAATGTTGCTGATGAGTTCGACGACTTCACCAATTTTTTCCGCCGCCGCCGACAGTCTTTCCATCACACTCCGTGACTTTTGGGCCGTCTCATTCGTTTGTTGCGACTCCCGACTCGCCGATTGACATTGCTTTCGGATCGCCGACAAAGATTCATTTAATTGCTGTACGGAGAGCGCCACGTTCTGGACGGACTGTTCCACCTGGCCGAGGTTCAGATTGACCCCTGAAATATTGGCGGTGATTTCCTCAGCGGCGGCAGCCATGGTGGAAATATTGTGACTGGCTTGTTCCGATTTTCCGGCGATCACGGAAACATTGTCGGAGACGTGACTGGTTGATGATGATATTTGATTGACATTAACGACGATTTTATCGGTTGCTTCGCGAACGGCATGGATCTCCTGGCTCAATGTTCCATCTTGAATCGCCAATTGTTCCACGATTTTCTGCGTTGTCGCGGCATCCCCCGTCACCAAATCACGAATTTTAACCAACTGGGTTGCACAAGCGGTAATGGAACCGGAATGCAGCGTGATCAGTGACATCAAATGTTCCATATTGTCGGCCATTTGATTGATTTCCTGTCCTATTTCCGCAAGTTCATCGGCATAGGCCGGTTGTTGGATGCGCGAGGTGAAATTTCCCGAGGCCAAGGCTTTGACAGTCTTTTTCAGCTGGGTCACAGGCGTGAGGATGGAATGCACCAACATCCACCCCAACAACACAACGATGAGATTGACAACGAGCATCAAGAGCGTCACGCCATTTCTGAAATCCAGGATCTGCACGACGATATCGTTCAACATATCGCGGCTGAAGGCCGCCCTTTGGGCGACAAAAGGTTGAAGGATTTCCGCCAGTGCCTTCGCCTCCCGGTCAAAAGAGGCCATCAGGGGATTGCCTGCCCCCGGCCCCCCCGCCACATAGGCTTGAGCCATTTTTTTCCCTTGCTCGTAATAAACCGCGAAGCGCTGCTCCAATTCAGCGCTACGATGTTTCGTCTCCGCATCCACCATGCCTTGGAAACGCAGCAATGTCGCCCGAAAGGAGGAAGCATTTCTTTCCGCAACCTGATACCCATCACCCGAACCATCCTGGCCTCGTGTTGCCGCAAGGGCCGTCAGATTTTGCTGGATTTGCAGAACATCCCGCTCCATTTGCTTGGCGAGCAGCGTCAGTTCTATCCCTTGGTCACGAACCTGGCCGGCACTGGTTGAAATGCTGCGCCCGGTCTGAAAAGCCCACAGGTTGATGCCAATGAGAAAGAGGGATGGGAGCAACAGAGCCAGAATTATACGCTTTTTGACAGACATTCGGTGGATTGGATTGCGCTTTTGTTGATATCCATTTGCATCATCTTTTTCTAACATCATATTCCTCTTATAAAGTACAGGTATATCATAACAAAGGGAGATTCCGCAGTGGTGTCAAAAAAATCCTTGTACATCTGCTAACTTGGCATTATGATGAATTACGCCTGCCAGATTTGCAAGAAACAATCTTCAAGATTTGCTGGTTATATTATTACTCCACAGAACTTGACATATTTGCGTTAATTTCAGGCACCAACAATTGCCTGTTCATTGAACACGGATGGGAAGTCAATATGACGGAAGCGAACTGCTGGCCACATGGCAT
>PEAK01000120.1 GCA_002753515.1 Magnetococcales bacterium | reverse complement strand
GCAGAAAATGCGCCAATTGAATAGGCGTGTGCGATTGGTATTTGACTACCTTGGCATGACGGAAAACACTTGTATCACCATGGCGGTATAGCCTTTACACGCCAAGAACAAATTTACCGTGGTTACTGACAACACGCACTGGAAAAATGTTTCATCTCGTGATAAAAATCGATTTGGGAAGTGGAAAATCGTGTCAGTCCCCGTAGCTCAGCCGGATAGAGCAACGGATTCCTAATCCGTAGGCCGTGCGTTCAAATCGCGCCGGGGACGCCAATAAAAACAAAGATTTACGGTAACTCTCAAGGTGGCCGTTTTTGTTCTAGTACCCACATAGTACCCATTTGGAAAAAATTGCGGGCTGGCAATCCTGATATCCTTTAGCCTAGACAATGGCTACGCAGCACCGGGTTGGCGACACCTTTCGCCGATACGGGAATTCCCATATCGATGGATCGGCGTTTTTCCGTTATCGGAATCACGATATCGTCTGCCAGGAAGGAAACCACCCCACCAAACTCTTCGATGCCGGTCAATGGGGGATGACCGTAATGCCGGGTGGGGGGTGGTTGCCGTCCAGGAGAAGAAGTTCAGAGACTCCCCGTGGTAGCGTACTGATGGAGTCGTTTGAAGCGATGCCCCTCGGTTTCTGAACTCTTTCCTGGAAGGGAGGATGACGGTTGTCTCTGGCAGATAAGGGGCGTCACCAGCACTTCATCTTTGGTCCAAGCCAGCCTCGCAATCCGCCTTTTGCGTGTTCGAGTGAAAAAAAGTAGTCCATGATGGTGGTTCCCCCACGTACCAGAACAGCGTCGATGTCTTTCAGGAACGGCAGTAACTCTTCTGGCGTAATCCCCTGGCCTTGTTCACTCCGTGCAAAGGCGAGCAGGCGCAACTCCTCCAACAACGCCTTGCCGTCGTCAAAGGTGCAGTGTTCGGAAAGCTGGTGCCGCTTCTGGTACGGTTCGGCATCGGCACTGCCCAGCAGTTCGGCATCTGCCAGGCGTAGCTTACCTTTCTCGGAAACTTGAATACGGATAGAACGGATGGTGGTCATGGGCTTACGTCTCCTTTCGGGGAGGTTAATAGACCGGGTGCCGAAAACCGACGTAAGACGGCGGACTGATTCCCCTTGGGAGGGTTTTGTATTCGTCCACACCCGGCCAGGAAGACAGGCAAGCAGAACGCATGCCGGAATTCAGGCGCAAAAAATCCGCAGAGTATCGGATGCGGCTCCGCTTACGTATGGGGTTTTCGGCCCCGTTAAGGAAAACTCTATCCCTTGCCCGGGGATCGGATCAAGGGTCTAGCATTTTTCCCTGGCAGAAAGAATCCACCTTCTGGAAGGGCTTGTAGCGATTTCTAAGCCGTCCTGAGCTTTGGGGGCACAGAGTATTACCAGAACGTTACGGCGCGTTTGGCGAGAGTAGAACGCTATCCCTACCAGGGGTAGAGCCTCTCCAAGGGGGTAGCGATTCGCGATACCCTTTGGTGGGCAGAGATTATCAATTGGGATGGACGTTGTTGGACTTTGTGGGGTAGAGTCTTCTGAGGAGGAAACCACCATGGGTAACGCCGTTGCATTTGACTCTTATGCCTACGTCAGAAAACTTCGCGACGCTGGCTTGACGGAACAGCAAGCCGCAATCCAGGCGGAAGCGCTTGTTAACCTGATTGAGGAACGACTTGCCACCAAGAAGGATTTGGCCGAAGTCGAAGCCGGTCTCAAGAGGGACATCAAGGAACTGGACCTTAAAATCGAGAAGGTTCGGGCGGATCTTCAACGGGATATCAAGGAACTGGATGCCAAGACCGAAACCAGGCTCAAAGAACTCGAACTCCGAATGGTCATCAAGATGGGTGGCATGATCCTGGCGGGTATTGGCATATTGTTTGGCCTCATGCGGGCATGGCCCTTGCCTGTTCAGTTCGTCCCTGTTCCCGGCCAGGAGATACGCCAGACGGTCCCAATGGCCCCGCCAGGGGGAGTAGGCTCCAGTAAATGAAAAATCCTTTAATATCAGCATGGTGCGCACTGCGTCTTATTAACGGATCAATTTTAATATGTTGCGCACGAATCAATCTGGAAATTGTGCGCACGATTGTGGGCATGGAATGCCAAAGGGGCGGTCTCTCGTGAGTCCCCCCCCTTTTTTGGTCTTGTCCGCGCCTTGCTTGGCCACTTTCAGATTCTACCCTGGCCAGCCTAAAGCCCTTCAAGCGTTATGGCCGCTGTCACCATTTTCGATCAGGAGTTGCAAAACGGTAGCGATTCATCGCTCTGGTTTCGCTGCAAATCGTCTGGTAATGAGGTAGTATCCCCAGGCACCTTTCGAGCGAACCTGTGAACGGGAAATGGCCTTTTTGGAGTAGCCTCTTTGTTCAGCTCGCGGGCCATTCGCCTGCGAATATTCTTCCCCGTCCGAAAGTCGAATAATGGACAATCCGATTCGCAACAAACCTTTTCAACGTGTGTAGTCGCCACGCATCGGATGCAAAATGCCCGAATTGCTCGAAGCGGGTTTGTTGATGCTTTAGCGTTCTCGATCACTTGATCGATATAATCCATGGGTCAGTCTCCTTTTTGATTTTCCCAAACCAATCGAATTTTCGACTGGTCCATGTTGAATGTGTCCCGCCGAAACGTTTGCCGCGCCCCCCGATCCCCAGCCAGGAAGGTGGCCTTGTCAGCATCAAGGCTTTCGAGCGTTGTTCGTGGATCAGCCAGGAGGAAGACCAGCCCCATTGATCCGAACCTGACCATTGGCCCAGCGTGATGGACTCCAAAAACTTCTTCGGTGGTCCAGCCAAGGGAAGATGCCTCTTTGGCCCACCGATCAGCGAACGCGCCCGCTGCCTTTACGATCAGTTCCCATTGCCCGGGTGGAATATCCTCTGGTCTTGGCATGGTGCAGAGTCGCGCCACACCTTCGGCCCATTCCCGTGGGATACCGCCGTCATGCTCGACAATTGCCGCCCGTTCCTGGTAGGCATCTTCATCCCACGTCTGATCGTCGGTGACCGGTTGTTGTTCAGGCATAGACCCGGCAGGTATCGGCACGAGTGCCGGGGTGGTGTCCGGTTGCCCACCAGGGGGTGATTCCTGGGGGTTGGTTGGCTTGGTGTCGGGTATCGTTGTTGCCTGTGTGGAATCGGGTTGCATCGATACCTGGTTGCCGGGTTCACTTATCTCCTGGAGCAACTTTATCAACTCTGGCTTGTTGGCCCGGATCAGGTTCCTGGTTTCGTCGGTGAGCAACTCGCGTGGGCTGGCCCGAAGAGAGTCCCCTACCAGGGAAAGATTCAGTCCCGATTCCGTCATGGTCATCAACATTTCTTTGGTGCCCATGCTCAGAACTCCTCGTAGTCGAGTTCTTGACCACGATGGTATACATGATTTTCTTGGCTACCTTGGCCATCTTGGCTTCCTTCTATAAGTTGTTCTTTAGAAGGTATGCTGGAATAATTATTATTTGTATTATATTTATGGTAGGTAGGTGATGCATGTGTGCCAACATTGCCAAGGTTGCCAACATTTTCAAGGGAGTCATCATTGCCACTTTCTGTCGGCAACCCCCACTTCCATTTTCCCGTTCCCCATTCTTTGCGTGATTTAATCTTAAGAG
This sequence comes from Magnetococcales bacterium, assembly GCA_002753515.1. Classification (GTDB taxonomy): domain Bacteria; phylum Pseudomonadota; class Magnetococcia; order Magnetococcales; family UBA8363; genus UBA8363. The sequence continues at coordinate 1,885 of PEAK01000120.1, read as the reverse complement.
CCGTTTTGGCTCGGTTAAGCGTTCTTTCGGAAATCCCGGCACCACGAGCATCATTTTTGATTTTCGTTGCCTCCACCGGACCATGCTGTAAAAGATCCGCCAAAAACTCTTTGGCTTCGTCCAATTGTGTCCGTTCCTCCTGGCTGGCGCATTGTGCGGCCAGAACCTCATCCGCCGTGAGAGTCACCGACCCAGGTTCCCACACCACCTTGGACGTTTCGATGCCGGATGGAAGGGAAGCGGATTCGATCCGATAGGCGAAGCCAGAGGAATCCACTCCAACGTTATTTTTCACTGGCAGGAACAATCGTCGGTCATTGTTGCCTGGATCTTTGGCGATCAAGTACCCGGCACGCGCCGCAGCGATGAATCCAAGACTGCCGGATATTTTGGTCAACGCGCTACTGCCAGATTTTGCCAAGTGTGAAACGGCGACGACGGCGGCTTCATGCCTGCTGGCAAGTTCCGTCAAAGGTCCAAGAAGTGCCCGAACGTCACTGTTTTTGTAAGAATCAACGGTGCCTACATAGGCCGAAATAGGATCGATAGTGATCAGGTCCGCGCCACCAATTTGTGCGATCATTTTTTCCAGACGGCCCAGATCTTCTTGGAGATTAAACCCACGTTTCCGCTTCCGGCCTTTGGCGTCAGTATCTCGGATGGCTTCCAGGATAAAGATTCGACTCATATCCGCACCACAGGCTTCAAGTCGTGGTTTGATGGTGTCGCCAGCATCATCTTCAACGGAAATGATGATCACATTTCCTGGATTGGCGCATTTGGAGCCATCCGGCCATGTCCCCCCGGTTGAAACAACAGCCGCATGATCCAGGGAAATTTGCGATTTTCCCAAGCCCGGATCACCCGCTTCCAAGGTAAGTTTCCTTTTCGCAATTCGACCCGGCCAAAGCCATTGGATTGGTTCGGCCTGGACATCGGCCAGACAACGAAACACGGTTTCCTGTTCGTCATCGTTCGCCAGTCGCTGTTCGGGTTCCTGCTCGGGTTCAACCAACTTGGCCGCCAGGATTTGTTGCTGAACGGAATCCAGCCCGAAAACCCGATGTTGGTCATTGAAGTCGGTATCTCCTTCCTGGCGGCCCGGTCCGAACTCGGGAATAGCCAGATACCCGCCAACCTCTTGCGTGGTCTTCACAGCATAGCGGTCGGGTTGACCATCTGTCTTTTGAACGTCGGCCAAAATAGTGATTTGTGCCGATGGGTAACGCTGGCGCAGCATTCTGGCAACGGCAGGGAGATTGGTATTCATCAACGATGCTACGCCTATGGTCCCAGGAAGCGCCATAACCGCACTTTGGCACGTGGCAATACCTTCGCCAAGCAGGATAGGGAATGCTGTCAGGTTTCTTTCCGGGAGGGTGGCAGTTGACCAGTAGCCGCCAGAAACTTTTCCCCCTGCCAGGAAATGTTTATTTCCCTTGCCGTCGATAAGTTCCAGACTGGCCAGATTGCCTTCGGCATTGGTAATCGGCACCACCAGAACTTGGTCACCCTGAAGCGGTTCGCGCTTGCCTTTCGGGTGGTAGCCAATGATCCTGACCAACTGACTCAGACCGATTTTCCGTAACGTGCTGGTGGGTGTGACGCCTTTCTTTTGCAGATAGAGATGGTCGTTTTGCGCCGGGGTAGCCGCATCCCAGACCGTTTGCGCCTTTGGGTTGGGTTGCTTGGCGCTGCTGGTGTCGGAGTCATTTGCGGTATTTTCCTGGGAGGATGCCTTTGGACTTGGCCGCACCCCGTTAATTCTACTTTGTCACATTCATTAACCAGATGCAGATTCCTGTGTAACTCTTTGTTTAATATAGGCTAAATCAATTGAGATCTGGCGCTTTCTGTGACGCTCTTCCAGTTGACGGACTACCTC
>PEAK01000031.1 GCA_002753515.1 Magnetococcales bacterium | reverse complement strand
AACACGAGGCGATGAGTTGGCTGATGGTGACCCATTACAATTTGTGTTGGAAACCACGTACCCTGCGAATTCCCATCGGGAACCAGCGCTATCGTTATAGAACTCCAGCCATGGCGGCTGAGTTGACGGACCACGCCTGGAGTATAATGGAGCTGCTGAGCTACCAACTTCTTGAAACCGGGTGACGATCAGGCTACAAGAATTAATGAAACTATGGTAGGCCACCAAGCAAATTCCATGGGTAGTGAAATGGTGGTCATTCCTTTTCTCATGAACGTTATTCCTTATGGCTGCGTGCAACTCCTTCTAACGGTCATTGCGACAGGTGCGCCACCCCCGATGATGTTAAAGATACTTCCGTATGAGGTGGCGTGAGTGAGGTCGCGCACGTGAATTGGCGGTCCAAACCCTGTCAGCTAACGGGACCCGACGCTTCGGATCGTACCCCGGATTGCTTCCCTTGAGAGTGCACGGTAAAAAAGCCGTTGGTGGGCAGCCACCTTCAGGTTGAATCGAAACGTTCTCCCGCCACCTCATTCCCTGGAGTCTATCGGAAAAGGTGACACTATGGAACTGACCCCCATTCACAATTGAGCGGGGGGACGGAACCATTCATTCGGAAGTCAGGGGCGTCATGGGGTATGTCCGGGAAACAATGAATCCGCTGGAAAGAGGAAACCGGGTCGAATGCGCAAGGGTAATCGATACGTTCGCCGCCTGTTGTGTGAAATGGCCAATGCGGCTCGTCGATCCGAATGCGCGTTCAAAGGCAAATATGCACGGCAGGACGGCGGTTTGCTTCATGTTCGGGTCGAGTCGGTTTTGGGCTTTCTAACACGACCTGCATTTACTCTGCGGCACTACTTCTCACCGGAAAGGTTAAACAAATTTAGGATCCGTTTCATGATCTGACTGGAAAGGGAAAGTTGCAATTCTTCGACCTGTTTCGCGGTGTGACCTACGATGTCGAGTTGCTGCTGGGTCTGCATTTGACGTTTGGCCAGGAAGTCGCTCAGGATACGTGCTACCTCGGGTCGTCTGGATACTAGCGATTGAAGGGTCACTCGTTCTAGTTTGAAAACCAAACTGTCCACCGCAGCGACTACCGTAGCCGCACGCGGAGTGCCGGTTAAGGCGGAATTCTCTCCGAAAAAATCCCCTGGCACCAGATGGCCTACTATGGTTTGTGTACCGCTTTGATCCATTACCTGGACGTTCAACAATCCTTCCTTGATGACAAACAGGGATGAACCCTCCTCACCTTGGCGCGTGATGACCCTTGAGGTTGGATAAATTTCGAGATGCATCTGTCCGGCAAGTTCGTTACAATCCTCCAAAGAGAGCGAAGCAAACAGGGGAATCCGGCGGATGAAGTGGTGCAGCGCATCATCTTCTTCGAAAGGGTTATGATCGACCTTATGGTGTTGTTGCTGTTCAATTCTGATGGCAGGAACAGAAAGGCCGGCAAAATGCAGGTTGCGCAGGATTTTGCGCATGACAGCATAGCGTAACGGCTCCAATCGTCCGTAATCCGGCAGCCAATACTTAAGTTCCCAGACAACGCCTCGTTCATTGAAGCTGTCGATTCGAACTTTCGGAGTTTTTACCTTGGCCACCTCTTCTACCTGCTGAACAGCACTCATCAAAATGCGTTCGGCCTGATAGCCGGTAACATTATAGTCCAAAGTCACGAAAATTTTCTGACGGAATTCCGGTGAAGGACGACTGTAAATCTTGAAAGTGGATTCAGCTAGTTTACTGTTGGGTATTACGATAGTCACATTGGATTGGGTAATGAATCGGGTGGCGCGCCAAGTGATTTCTTTGACTTGGCCCACTTCGGCTTCGGATTCCAGTTCGATCCAGTCGCCGATGTCGAAAGGATGTTCGAGACTGATGGCAAAACCGGAAAACAGATCAGCGATTAAACTTTTGACGGCAAAACCAAGAACCGCCATCGCAACGCTGGAAGTAGCAACAATGCCCGTAAAAGATCCATTGAACACAAAGGCAATCATTACCAGAATCGTGGTCAGCCAGATAGCCACGCCGGTCAGATCAGAAATCAGCTTGGGAACCTGAACGCCGGTCCGTTTGAAAATCACGCCTCGCCACAATATTAGATCGACTAGATGGGAGAACACTGCGCCAATGCCAACCCAGAAACCGACGCCGATAGCAGCAACAAAAATTCTTTTTAAGTTGCTTGGTGTATCAGGTAGTAGTTCTTTTAGTTCTGTTTGGAAAATTGTAGCCATTGTGAAAAGGGCAAAAAATGCATATCTTAGGTGAGTTTTATTATTGATTAAAACCATCTCTAACTTCTCCATGGAACATTGCGCTTAGTCGATGATTTTGACATTGATCAAAGACTTTTTGGCGGAACATATCAAATGTGATTATCGGATAAGCCCACAACAGAAACAAGCACTGCTGGCGATGCGTAAGATCAATCCAAAAAAAACGGAAGGATTCTTCCCTTGTCATCGCCGAACGAGGTGGCGTGAGTGAGGTCGCCCACGTGAATTGGCGGTCCAAACCCTGTCAGCTAACGGGACCCGACGCTTCGGATCGTACCCCGGATTGCTTCCCTTGAGAGTGTACGGTAAAAGGGCCATTGGTGGGCAGCCACCTTCAGGTTGAGGTGAATTGACAGAGGTTCATCGATTTGTTCTGAACGAAATTCTGGACCCTATGGGGCATCATAATTCTTCGCCTAGTACCTCCCCGGAGGGTGTGAATGTCAACACACCCGAATCGGTATTCCTCTCATGTGTCCCCTTGAAAATAATTCCGATATGACTACATGCTACCGAAACGGGTCTGACGAAGCAAACAGACTTTGAGTGTGCGGCAGGATCTCAAAGATTGACCGGGGTCGTTATTTTAACCAGGGGATTGAGGACAGAACGATGGATGGCAACCAGGAGAACAGGAAGGATCGGCACAACCATCTGGGAGCCGATCTGCTGACCGAGATCGGTAAAGTGTTGGTGGGACAGGAAGCCCTGGTGACGCGACTCGTGATCGGTCTGTTGACGGGAGGGCATGTGTTGTTGGAAGGGATGCCGGGCCTGGCCAAGACCTTGACGGTACGTTGTCTGGCCCAGGCGATTGACACCGGCTTTTCCCGCATTCAATTCACCCCCGACATGCTACCCGCCGATGTGGTGGGCACAGAGGTGTTCAACCCCCGGGAGGTCAGCTACAGTGTCAAAAAAGGGCCGGTGTTTTCCAATTTGATTTTGGCTGATGAAATCAACCGCGCCCCCGCCAAAGTGCAATCGGCGCTCCTGGAGGTGATGCAGGAGCGGCAGGTGACCCTGGGTGGCAAAACCTATCCCCTCGACGAACCATTTTTGGTATTGGCAACGCAAAATCCCATCGAACAGGAGGGAACCTACCCATTGCCCGAAGCGCAACTGGATCGCTTCATGATGAAGGTCAGGGTGGGCTATCCCAGCCGTGACGAAGAGCGCAAAGTGTTGGAACGCATGGCGGGTAACCAACCGTTGCCGGAAGTGCGGGCCGTGGCGCGTCCCGTGGATATCCTCGAAGCACGGCAACGTGTCGGCGATGTGTTCGTCGATGAAAAGGTGCGTGATTACATTGTCGATGTCGTCCGCGCCACCCGCGATCCCAAAGGGGCGGGTGTCAGCGGATTGGATGGCATGATCGAATATGGCGCCAGCCCCAGGGCCGGCATCGCCCTCATGCGGGCGGCCAAGGCGCTGGCGTTTCTCCAGGGACGTTCCTATGCCACCCCCCACGATGTCAAAAGCCTCGTCCCCGACGTCTTGCGTCATCGCATCCATCCCAGCTACGAGGCGGAAGCCCAGGGCAAGGAGAGCGATCATCTGATCCAAAAAATATTGGATAGCGTCCTGGTGCCCTAGATGGGAGCATCCCCATGTTGACCAGTGAAATCATTCGCCGGGTGAAAGAAATCCAGATACGCACCGGTCGTCAGGTGGCCGATGTCCTGGCGGGGGAATACATGTCGGTGTTCAAAGGGGGAGGGGTGGAGTTTGACGAGGTGCGCCCCTACGTCCCCGGGGATGATGTCCGTACCATCGATTGGAATGTGACCGCCCGCAGTGGCCAACCGTTCGTCAAACGCTTTCAAGAGGAACGGCAATTGTCGCTGATGGTGATGGCGGATGTGTCGGCTTCGCAAGACTTTGGTTCCGGAACCCGGTCCAAACGCGAGGTGACGGCGGAATTGTGTGCCCTGCTGGCTTTCTCGGCGATTCAAAACGATGACAAGGTGGGTTTGATTTTGTTCCACGGCGGGATTGAACAGTATATTCCACCACGCAAAGGGCAGACACATGCGTTGCGCGTGATTCGTGAGGTCTTGGCGCATGGACGGGACGACAAGGGGACGCAACCAGCGGATGCAACCCGGGGTTGGACACCCTGGTTGTCCCGTATACGCGCCAAGATGACCGGGAAAACATTGCCTGAGTCCCTACCGCCACAACGGTCAACCGATATCGCCCGGGCGATGGATTTCATGATGACCGTGGGCAAGCGGCGCCATGTCTGTTTTCTGGTCAGCGATTTCCTGGACGATCATTTTGAACGGGCTGTGGCCGCAGCCAATCGCAAGCACGATGTCATCGCCGTGATCATCCACGACGAACGCGAAGAGGTGTTGCCCAACGTCGGCTTGATCACCCTGAAGGATGCGGAAACCGGACAGATGCGGGTGGTGGATACGGGTTCCCGGGAGTTTTGCGCGGCGATTGCCGCAGGGGAACGCAATCGTTTGGCGGATGTCGTCAAACGTTTGGGGGCGTTGGGAGTCGATGCCATCCTGGTGGATACGAAAGATCATGTGGTGGACCCCTTGGTTCGTTTCTTTCGCATGCGTGAGCGGAGGATTCGCCGATGATGCGTTTGTTTCCCCTGATCCTGATGCTCTTCCTGGGTGTGGCTTGGGGAGCGGAGGGTGAAACTTTGCTGAAAACGAGTCAGCGGGGACCGGTGCAGGCGCGGGTCAGCCTGTCGCCGGGTCACCCACGTTTGGGGGATGCCCTCACCCTGACCCTGGAGGTGGAAGGGGAAAAAGGGGTCGAGCTTGTGATGCCGGAGTTTGGTCAATCGTTGGGTCGCTTCGCCATCGTCGATTTCGTACCCGGGGAAAAAGTGGATGAAAAAACCGGCAAAACCATCACCAAACAAAGATATACCCTGCAACCGCCCATGTCGGGTCAACACCACATTCCACCGTTGATCGTCGGTTTTGTTGATCATCGCCCCGGGAATCGTCCCGCCCCGGAAGGGGAGGATGGTTACGAACTCTTGACCGAACGTTTGGACTTCACGGTGGAATCGGTGATCCCCCAAGGCGCTGAAGCGGATCTGAAACCCCCTTTGAGTTCTTTGGGGCCGTTGCCATCGTTGACCACCGACAAAGAGATTGGCGTAGGATTGGTTCTGATAATTCTGATTGTTTTCGGGATCGCTGGTTTCATAGCGTATCGACGAAAAAATATTGAAAGACGAATTCAGAGAACCCCCTTTGAGATCGCCAGTTTTCGCCTGAAACGATTGCAATCCCAACCCTGGCCGACCCCGGAGGAGATGGATGACTTTTTCGTACAACTCTCGGATATCATCCGCCACTATCTCGGCGATCAATTCCATATCCGGGCACCGGAAAAGACAACCCAGGAATTTTTTGACGCCGCAGCCGTTTCGCCCGATTTGACCGCCGAACATCGGGGCTTTTTGTATCGTTTCCTGGAATTTTCCGATCAGGTCAAGTTCGCCCGGCACCAACCAACGCAACAATCGGTGGAGCAGGCGTTGGCCGCCGCCGAAAACTTTTTACGACAAACCGGGCAAAAACAGGAGACGATCCATGGGTGATTGGTGGCTCTCCGGTCTGGAATTTCGTGATCCATTGGCCTTGTTCGCCATGTTTCTGGTACCACTCGTATGGCGTTCGTCCCTGCGTTCCACGGGATCGGTGATCACCTCCAGCTTGCAGGGGGTGGCGGCAACACCGATACGCGGACGGGTTCGCTGGCTGTGGTTGCCGGGGGGATTGCTCTCCTTGGCCGTGGTGGCCCTGGCCATTGCCTTGGCGGGGCCTCGCATTGGCGATGCCACCTCCCAGGTGCATCGCGAGGGCATCGCCATTGTGCTGGTGATCGACCGCTCCGGATCCATGGATGCGCGTGATTTCGTCGAGGGGGATTATAGCGTCAGCCGCCTCGATGCCCTGAAAAAAGTCATCGGTGATTTCATTCGCGGCGGCGGCGGGGTGGGGCAGGGGCGACCCAATGATTTGATCGGTATCGTCGCCTTTGGCACCTATGCCGACAGCATTTCCCCATTAACCCTCGACCATGCCAACCTGATGGCCATACTCGACCAGGTGCAGGTGGCCCGGGAACCCTCGGAAGCCAATACGGCCATTGGCGAAGGTTTGGCCTTGGCGGTGGAACGCCTGCGCCTGTTGGACGAAGAAACACAGAAAAAAAAGGTCCGTTCCAAAGTGATCATCCTGTTGAGCGATGGTGCCAACAACGCCGGGGATATCGAACCGATGCAGGCCGCCGAACTGGCAGCCGGTCACAACATTCTGGTGTACGCGATTGCGGCGGGCTCCACGGGCTACGCCCCGATCCCGCTGCCAACCCCCGATGGGCGACTGCAACTCGTGCGCGAATATATGGAAGTGGACGAAAAAACATTGGGTGATGTGGCCAAACGCACCGGCGGTCGGTTCTATCATGCCGGTAATGTGGAGGAATTGATCCATATCTACCAGGAGATCGATCGCCTGGAAAAAAGCGAAATCAGCGAAGTGCGGTATGTGCAATATCGCGAATTATATGCCCCGTTCGTCGTTGTGGCCATGCTGTTGATGATGGTTGCCGCCGTGTTGCAGGTGACCTGGCTCAGGAGGTTGCCATGAGCGATCTGCATTTTGCCCATCCGGGTTGGATTCACCTGCTTTGGTTGCTTGTGGTGCTGCTCGTTTTCCTGGCATTCCGGGAGTGGCGGGCGGATCAGGTTCTCCAACGTTTCATGGGTATCGGGCTGCAAAAAAAATTGGTACGCGGCATCGGACGCTGGCAAAAAATGGTACGCCTGGGTTTTTTCGCCCTCTCCTTGATCTTCCTGACGCTTGCCTTGATGCGACCGCAATGGGGGATTCATTGGATCACCACCCCCAGGAGCGGGGTGGAAATCATGGTGTGCCTGGATGTGTCGCAATCGATGCTGGCGGAAGATGTGGCCCCGAATCGTCTGGAACGGGCCAAGGCGGAGCTGCGCGATTTGTTGCCCTATCTGCGCGGCAACCAGTTGGGTCTGATCGCCTTTGCCGGTCGCGCCAGCGTCCTGGCTCCTTTGACCCCCGACTTCGGTTTCTTCCGTCTGGCCCTGGATCAGGCCAGTCCCAGGAGTGTTTCCCGGGGTGGCACCCGGTTGGAAGAACCCATTCAGAAAGCCATTGCCGGTTTCGCCGGCGGTGGCGATGTTTCCCGTTCCATTTTACTGATCACCGATGGTGAAGACCAGGATTCCTTTCCGTTGGAAGCGGCCAAAGAGGCGGCCAAACGCGGCATTCGCATCCTCGCCATCGGTATCGGCAGCGAGACGGGTAGCGAGATCGTCATGACCGATCCGAAAACCGGGGTGCGTTCGGTCAAAAAAGATGCCAATGGCCAGCCCATCAAAACCCGTTTGGATGGACGCATGTTGCGGGAAATCGCCCTGATCACCGAGGGGGCCTATATCCCTGCCGGTGTCGGGGTGCTGGACCTGAAGGAAATTTACCAACGCCATATCGCTCCCTTGACCAGGGGAGCGGTGGATGGCACCCGGCAAACCGTGCAAAACGAAGCCTTTCAGTGGATGGTGTTGTTGGGTTTTGTTTCTTTTCTGGCTTCTTTTTTCAGCCGCTTCCCGGAGGCGGGGCGGGGTCGTATCCTGGGGATCGGGATGGTTTTGTTGTTGGGATTCTCCAGTGTGTCCCATGCCCTGGCCAATGAAGAGCCCCGGAATGCAACCGATGCTCAAGCCCAGTCCGCCAACGCACCCTCTCCGACCCCGGAGGTGACACGCACCCCGCGTGAGGAGTACAACCTGGGTTTGGAAAAATTGGCGGCCAAAGAGTTTGACGCTGCGCAAACGGCATTGACCTCTGCCCGCAATCGGGCGGGTACCGATGGGGAATTGCGCTTTCGTGCCAGCTATAATCTGGGTTGGGTGGAGGCGGGGAGGGCGGACGGCAAGCTCAAAAGCGATCCCAAGGAAGCCTTGGCGGGTTTGAACCGGGCCGCGGCATGGTTTCGCGAAGCGATCACCTTGCGCAAGGACCATGAGGAGAGTCGCCATAATCTGGAAGTGGTGTTGGGCAAGGCGTTGGCATTGGCGGATCAAATGGCGCAATCGGGCAAGGGGGATGTGGCGAGCGCTTTGGATGCGCTGGTGCAGGAACAGCGTTCCTTTGTGGAAGGGATCGCGCACCTGGTCGAGGGCGAGGGCAAAAAAGAGGGGGATGCGGTCGATCCCGGGGCGAAACAGGTCTACCGAGATTTTTCGGCACGGCAACTGGAAATCATGACCCGGGAGGAGGGGGTGGGGAGCATGGCCGGTTCGGAGTTGGAAAACATTCGCAAAAAAAAGGAAAACGAACGCACCCCGCAAGAAGGGATGCGCTTGCACCAATTGGAATTGTTGCTGGACGATTTGCATCAGGCGCGGGAACGGATGGGACAGGGGCGGGCCGCCTTGCGTGGCTCTCAGGGGGGACGTGCGTTTCACAAGGGTGTGGCGGCTTTGGCCGAGCTGAAAAAAGGGCGTGAACGGTTGCTGGATCTGCCGGCGAAGCTCGGTGCCCTGCTGACGGACGGCATGGAACTCTCCCGGTTCACCGCCATGGGTCCGGCTTTGGAAGCGGCAGGGCAAGCCTCTCCCCCCTGGCTGACCCCGGAATTGTTGCAGGATTTGCAATCGCTGATCCTGGAACGGAGCAAAACGCTGCATCAGGAGATTCATGTGGGTGCGACTGGAACCGATGCGGGCCAATCCTCTCAGGTCCAGGATACCCTCAAAGAAGCGGAGCCTTTGCTCCAGGACGTGGTCAGCCACTATGACCGGGCTTTGGCTGCCTTGAATGGTTTTGACAGGACAAAAGCCTTGGAGGAACAACGGCAAGCCCTGCTCGCCTTGTCGCATGTTCAGGAATTGTTCCTGGCGATCAAGGGATTGATCGAACTCGCCTGGCAGGATGAGAATCGCATCCTGGGAAGCCTGAAACCTGGTCAAACGTTAAGCCGGGATGAGGCCAGGGAGGATGTGACGTTGCAGGAAACGAATCAGACCCGCATGCAAAGGGTGGGTCGGAAAATCGTGGAGGAATTGCAGCAGGCGCGAACCACCCGGGATGATCCAGCGAAACAACAGGAAGCCTCCAAAGATTCGGATACCTTGGCACAACAACAAACGGATGCCATTTCTCGATTGGAACGGGCCAACGCATTGCAGGCGGCAACGCTGGAAAAAATGTCTTTGGCCAAGGAGGCCCTTTCCCGGCTGACGGGGGAGGGGGACGCGACACCCTCGATTGGGGATGGCCATGGGTTGGCGCGCAGTCGGGTTCGGGCGGTGCTGCACGAGTTGGCAGCTCTGCGGCAATTGTTCTTTTCCGTGGAGGAACACTTGCGCCAGACGGTGGAACGACAGAAAGATGTGATGGATGAGGCGCAAAAGTGGCAACCCATGGCGGATGTGGAAGCCTTGAAAAAGGGTGTCGGTCCGTTGGGGGAACGACAGGGGGCGTTGGCCGAAACCACGGGGGCGATTCGTGATGCCTTGACGCAACAGGTGGACACTATCCAAAAAATGCCTGCGGACAAGGGGGCCACTTCAGAGGCCAATGCCAAGGAAAAAGCACAGGAGACGGTCAAACGTTTGCAAGAGGTCATTGATCGGGTGGCGCAGGCCAAAGGGGATATGCAAGAGGCTGAAAAAGGCTTGAAAGAGGCCAAATTGCAATTGCCCGGGGTGAAAGAGGCGCAGGAAAAGGCGATCCAGGCGTTGTTGCAAGCGTTGGCGTTGTTGGCACCGCCACAGGCGGAAAACAAGTCCGATCACCAAAAACAAGACTCTCAGGGTGAGCAGGGGAAAAACGCTGGCAAGGGCGAGCAAAAAAAAGAGGCGGAGGCTGCGCAAAAAGGCGAGGACAAAGGGGAGGCCAAAGGGGGGAAAGACCAGCGCCACGAGAGTCAGTTGCAAAGTTCCGGCGCACGCATGCTTCAAGGGGTGCGTGACCGGGAAGTCTCCCGCAGGCGCCAGCGCAATGATCGTAAAACCATGAATTACGAACCCGTGGAGAAAGATTGGTGATCACCCTGAAACCATGGTGGTGGTTTGTTGCAACGGGGCTGTGGCTTTTCTCGTGGTGTGCCCCTGTCTGGGCGCAAAATCCAGAGGCCAATCTCAGTATCGCCGAAGGGCCGTATTATGCGGATGCGGCGGTGGACCTGGAAGTGGCGGTCAAAGGATTTGAGGAATCCCCGGAGCCAAAAATAACCTTCGATCCCCCACCCTGGGGACGCTTGGAACTCATCGGGGTGAGTCCGGAGGTCAGCAGCAGTATCCAGATCATCAACGGCCACATGAGCCAATGGAAAAGTGTCCGCTTTAATTTTCACTATCGTTTTATCGCGGATCGGACCGGCAAGGTGACTTTGGGACCGTTTCGCGTGACCCAGGGCAGCCTCAAGGCGCAAACCCAAAGTGTGACCATCGAATTGGGCAATGTGCCCACCGGGGGCGGGGAGCAACGCATACTGTTGCAAATTCCTGAAGAACCCGTGTACGTCGGTCAGCGTGTCCCGGTCCGTCTGCAATGGTGGATCCAGGAAGATATGGTGCAACGGTTGGTGGCGCATGAAGCCCGGGTACCTTTGTTCGACATGGTGGATAGCTTCAGTTTTGAAGAGGTCGAACAGAGTGGGAAAAAAAATGCCCTCATCCTTCAGACCCCCGGGGGTGCCAAAAAGGTGCCCGCCGAAACCACCAAGGGTCAATGGGAGGGACGTTCCTGGCTGGTATTGACGGTGGATCGCATTGTGATCCCACTCAAAGCGGGGGAATATGCCGTTCCGGCCGCAAGCGTTGTCTTGGAGGAGGGGACGCGTTGGAAAACGAGCTTCTTTGGCGAACGCGCCGCTACCCAGACGCGACGTGTTCGGGTTGCCGATACCCCACGGGTATTTCACGTCAAACCGTTGCCGGAAACGGGGCAACCCGCCAGTTTTGCCGGTGCCATTGGGCAAAATTTCTCCCTGGAGGTGGAAGCGCAACGTTCGGTGGTCCAGGTTGGCGATCCCATTCGTCTCACGTTGACACTGAAAGGGGAAGGGGCGTTGGCGAGTGCGTCGTTGCCGGTGCTAAAGGGGGGGGATGGCGGATTGTCGGAAAAAGATTTTCGTATCCCGGAGGGGGATGTTCCGGGAATTTTAACCGATGGCGCGAAAAAATTTGAAGTGATGGTGCGGGTGTTGCGCGAAGGGGTGCGCGAGATCCCACCCATCCGTTATTCCTGGTTCGACCCGCAAAAGGGGACCTACGAAACCACGGAATCCCGTCCCATCGCCTTGTCGGTGGGGGCTGCCAAAATGGTTTCGGCGGGGGATGTGGTGCGCAACCAGGAGACGGAAGAGAAAAATCCCCCTGCGCCTGCTGCCAAAACCCCAGCACCCACCCCGGAAAAACCACCGGTTGCCGCCAAGGGACCCGACAGCGCCAGCGAAAGCCGGGTGGATGCCGATTTGGCTATCGAACGCAATACCGAGGTGTTGTTGGGGGGGGGTGGCTCGGTTTGGATGTGGAACATGCTCCGGGGAATCGGTTATCTGGGTGGGGTGATGCTCTTGGGATATGCCCTGTGGTGGCAGCGACAATCCCGGGAAGACCCTGTAAAGAAACAACAGAGAAAAAAGGCGCAGGAAGTGTTGGCGAGCCTCCAGAGTGCCGATACGCCGCGTGCCCTGGCGGACCATCTCCGGCGTTTGGCGGCTACAGCGACCAACGTTCCACGGCAGGAGTTGGACCACCTGCTGGAATCCCTGGATAACCAGGCTTACGCCCCCGATAAAACCCCGGGAGCGGTGGATGCGGGGCTGAAATCCCGGGCCATTGCCCTGGGCAAGCGTCTGGCGGGAGATGCGTCATGAAAATCATCGTTACCTTGGCTTGCCGAGTCGGGCTTCTGGTATCCCTGCTGTTAATCGGTTCCGTGGCCCTTGCCGGGGATCGGGGAACCTTGCCGGATCGGGTTAAAGAGGCTATTGAAAGCTTTGCCAAGGCTCAAGGTGAGCGTGACGCCGCGATACGGATGGAGGGATTTCGCCAGGCGGAACGCTTGTTTGCGGCGTTGGCGGACGAGGTGGGGGCCAATGTCGAGCTGGAAACCAATATCGGCGTAGCCGCTGTGCAGGGGGGGCATGTGGGAGCGGCTGTCCTGGCCTTTCGTCGGGCGCTGCTTTTGGACCCAACGCACGAACGCGCCCGGATCAACCTCCATTATGCCCGTAGCCTTTTACCCTCCTGGGTGCCGCGTCCTGTGGGAGAGGGTGGCTGGGACCGTTTCTTATCCTGGTGGTTCCTGTTTTCCGAGAGCAAACGTCAGGCATTGGGTGCTTTGTTTTTCCTGCTGGCGGCCAGTGGCATCCTGGTTGCCGTGCGTTTTGGCTCCCCCTTGGCACGGTTCGGGGCGGTGATACCGAGTGTCTTATGGATGGCTGTCATCGCCCAGGGAGTGTGGAACCATGAAGGGCGGGATGACGCCGTCATCATCCCGGAAGAAACCTTGGCGCGTGCCGCCGATTCCATCAATGCCCCTCTCAGCTTTGCCCAACCGTTACCTTCCGGGACCGAAGTGACGGTTTTGGAAAGACGCGAGGATTGGTGCCGTATTGCGCTCGGTAATGGTCGGAGTGCCTGGATCCGTTCTTCGGCCTTGGTGATGGTGCAGGGGAAGACCAGGGAACCCTCCAACCAGTAATTCTCCGGGTTAAGCGCTCTTTAGGTCATTCACGTTGGCGATGATGGAAATCAACGAAAATCCCGCAAACGATGCGTTTGACGTACCATGGAAAGATATCCTGGAAGGCTATTTCCCTGAATTTTTAGCTTTTTTTCTCCCGGTGGCCCATGAGGGTATCGACTGGGAGCGAGGATTTGAATTCCTTGACAAAGAGTTGTCCCGCATCACCCGTGACTCTCAGATCGGTGATCGGCGCATGGACAAGCTGGTCAAGGTGTGGCGGCGTGATGGCGTTGAACTTTGGGTGTTGATCCATATTGAAATCCAGGGAAATCGTCAGGCGAACTTTACCGAAAGAATGTATGTCTACCAGTACCGGGCGTATGATTTGTACCAGGTGCCTGTGGTTGGCTTGGCCATTCTGGCGGACGAGGAGGAAGGTTGGCGACCAACGGAATTCCGTTACGACCTTTGGGGGACGAAGCAGAGTTATCAGTTTACATCGGTCAAACTGCTGGACTACCCTGAAACTGATTTGGAAAAGTCCACCAATCCCTTTGCCATTGTGACGCTGGCCCATCTCCAGGCCAAAAAAACCAAGCATCGGGCGGGGGATCGGTATCAAGAAAAGCGGCGTTTGATTCGGGGATTGTATCAAAGTGGTTTCAATCGCCAACAAGTGATCGACCTATTTCGGTTTATCGACTGGGTGCTTTATCTGCCGGAAGAACTTGATGACAGGTTGCTCGCGGAAATTGCTACTTTTGAGGAGAATCAGAAAATGCCGTACATTACGAGTGTGGAACGGATAGGAATGCGGAAAGGTCACCGTGATGGTGAGGCTACGATCCTGACGCGCCAATTGCAACGTCGTTTCGGTACCATACCGGACTGGGCCAACGAAAAGTTAGCCAAGGCCGAGCCGCCATCTCTGGAGGAGTGGAGTCTGCGGATATTGGACGCCCAATCGTTGGACGATGTTTTTTCGGACAAGGTGTGAATGCGGTGGTTTCCCGTAGGCACATCACCCCTTCGAGTTATGTGTCCGTGAACGGTTTTTTTTGCCATCCCCCTTGCATTGGTTTGAAAGGTCCCTATCTCTTTGGGCGTAAGGCGGGCGCCCCGATCTATGAAGTATAACCCGTAATGTTAGACAACAGGAGATGGACAATGGCTACACTGGTTAATTATGATCCTTTTCGTAACTTTCGCGTCCTCCAAAATGAGATCAATCGTTTGTTCGATCGCGACATGGACGACACAAACGGACAGATGACCCAATGGCCACTCCGGGTTGATATCCGCGAGGATGAAAATCAAATCATTCTGAAAGCGGACGTCCCCGGCATGGAACAGAAGGATATTCGGGTTAACGTCGATAACGGACTCCTGACCATATCCGGGGAACGCCGTTTTGACGATGAGGCGCACAAGGATAACTATCAACGTGTGGAAAGGCCCTTTGGTCGCTTCAGCCGCACCTTCCAGTTGACGAATACCACCGACATCGCCAAAATTCAGGCGTCCTACAAGAATGGGGTGTTGGAAGTCACGTTGCCCAAATTGGAAGAGGCCAAACCCCGCGCCATTCAGGTCCAGGTTCATTGAGGTTTGAGTACGGGAATCGGTCGATGCCACTGTCCGTAGAGGGCTTGCGAGCTTTCACGGACAGTGCGCTCGTTCGTTCCTCAGGACTCAAGGGGGTAACTGTTCCAAGAGTCGCAATATCGATTGTTTGGTGATTGTCGCACTCGCCGGCAGTCCGATCCGTTTTGCAAAATCATGCATCGCCTTCACGGTTTTCGACCCCAAATCACCGTCCGCAGGACCCGGATCCAAACCGGTATGTGCCAAATCCCGTTGCATCAGGGCAACCAATGCCTTGAACTTTAGTGTTTCAGGTTGTTCCGGCGCGTTTTCCTTCTGCCGCAACAGGGCTACCAACTCCTTGTGTTCCGTTTGCGCCGCCTCGAGTACACTTGCCGGGGTATGGGGTGTTTGCACCAGCAGGGTCAAGGTTTCCATTTGTGATTGTTCCGCCTGCACAATCTGGTTTCTCTTTTTGTAAATGCTTGTTTGACCCGCGAGAATCGGCAACAGGATGGTGCCGTACTCTCCCGAACGACCTCGCAGGATGGCTGTAGCGCGACCATAAAAGGAGAGAGCTTCCTCGTCTTGTTGCAGCAGGCGATGATTTTCAGCCAAATCCAGATAAATCTGGGCGATTCCCGGATGGTTTTGACCAAAGAATTCGTTGACCAATTGCAAGCTTCGGTGCAACAAGGGAAAAGCCAGCGATAGTTCCCCACGTTTTTGATGGAGATGTGCCAGCTCCAGCAGCACGGATATCAGGCCGGGATGTTTGTCACCCAGGGTGTTTTCCCTTTCCAGCAAGTAATCCTTCAGGGCGCGAATCTTTTCTTCATCTTTCATGGTGGCGCTGTGCCGCACCAGGGGCAACATCAGGGAAATCCCCGCTTCCCGATAGGGTCCATTGTTTTTTGTCAGGATTGCCATAATCTTGGCAATATGGGTCATGGCGCTATCGTCCTTGCCCCCTTGCCAAAGCCATGCTAACTGGTCTTTCTCGATAACTGCTGTAACGATGGAGTTGGGCTTATTGGCCTGTTGCCATAAATATAAGAGCTGTTTTTCATGATGCTCCGCCAACGCGGGTTTACCCATGTGGGCATAGAGTGTTGCCAACCGTTCATGGATAACGGTCGCGAAAAGATGGGATTCTCCATCATTCTTTTCGATAATGCGCAGGCCGCGATTCAAGGCCTGAATGGCTCGCGAATGGTCCCCCTTGGCCAGCCACAAAGAGGATAGTTCTATCAAAGGATCAAGCAAAATCATATCATCGGGGCTGTAGCGATTTTCCAACCAGTGAAACGCCTTGGTATACAATAATTCGCTACGCTCCAGATAACCGGCCCGTTGTTCCGCATGCGCCAGGCGAAACGTTTTAAAAACAACCTGGACGGTGACCCGATCCGGAAGGCTGCCCGTCATCTTGAGGGCATCCAGCATCTTCTCCAAAGGTTGATCAGGAGTACTCCCCTCTTTCCATGAGGATAAGGCTGTGGCAAACTCCTCCCAGGTCGCAGCATCCGTGGCTGACCACCCCGGAGTCATTTGTACGCATAAGAAGAGACTGGCACCGAGCAGGATGGGCCACAATCTGGCGTGTCTTTTTCCAAGAGGACTGGAGAATTGTGTTGTCATCATCCTCGATCCAAGGCATCGAAGCGTTAAGCACCCAATTGGATCGGGGCTGTGTGGTCGTTACCGTCAACCAAAGGTTGTCCGGGCATCTGAGCCGAAGAATGAACGCTTTCAGGGCCGCCCGGGGACAAATGACCTGGCCGACCGTCGATATTATCCCCCTTCAGGCGTGGTTGTGCAAACTATGGCTTGAATTGTTGAACCGAATGCCCGAGCCGCCAGGTCTTTTGTCACCATGGGCGGAACGCCAACTCTGGTTGCGCATCATTGCCGAATATGGAACGCGCAAGAAAAAACTGATGTGGCCACACCGCTCGGTCGCCTTGGCCATGGAGGGGTGGCAATGGCTGTGCGCTTGGCATGTGTCCCCCGGGGATGCTGAATTTCAAGGTCATGAGGATACCGAAGCCTTTGCCGCATGGGTTCTGAGCTTTCAGCGGGAAAAAGAACGCCGGCGGCTTGTGACCCAGGCGGAGCTTCCCGGTTACTTGCAACGCGATGGGCATCTCGTCGCCCTCCCCCCCGGGATTATTCTGGCTGGCTTCGACACCTTATCCCCCGCCCTGGCGCACCTTTTCGCCAGTATGGAAAAACAGGGGACGGAAATCATGCTGTATGTCCCGGAAACCTTCCAGGCATCCCCCTCTCTGCGGATGCTGCCCGATCATGAGGAGGAGATACGCAGTGCCGCCCATTGGGCCAAGGATTGCTTGGATTCGCGTCTGGCTCAGGATCGGGATCCCATCATTCACGATACCGGCAGCATAGCCATCATTCATCCCGCTCTGGGGCAATGGCGCAATGCCATCATCCGTATTTTTACCCAGGTGTTTTATCCAGGGGCCCGGGAATGGCACGCCTTGCCGGAATCCCCCCTGTTCAACCTGTCCATGGGGTTTCCGTTACGGGAGATGCCGGTGATCGCGGATGCCCTGTTTTTCCTGCACGTGTACCGGGATGGGTTTTGTACGCCAACCACACTCAGTCGCTTGTTACTCAGCCCCTATTGCCTGGGGGGCGTTGCCGAACATCACGTGCGCGCCGGACTGGATATCCTGTGGCGGGCACAAGGTTGGCAAAAAATGACCCTGCGGGAATTGCATGCGCTCTGTGAATCAAAGGATTCCCCCCCCCACCTGGCAACACTGTTAGCCGTTTTGCAAGAAGGGGAACTGGTGACAAAAGAAATAGTTTCCCCAGCGGCATGGGCCAAACGATTCGCGGCTATTCTAACAAAGATCGGCTGGCCGGGGGCCGCGAAAGAATCGTCAACGGGCGAGTATCCCCTGGTGCAAGCCTGGAATGGCCTGCTCTTTGACTTATCGTCCCTGGAAGCGATGGAACCCGCTCTGGATTACGATCAGGCATTGGCCATCCTGGAACATGGTGCCGGTGAAACCCTCTACCAACCGGAGGGTGGACGAGAAGCACCGGTGCAACTGTTGGGTTCCCTGGAGGCGGGGGGGGAAACCTTTGCCGCTTTGTGGGTCATGGGATTGTCGGACGAAGAGTGGCCGCCACAACCCAAAGCCAATCCGTTTTTACCCCGGGGGATGCAAAAACGCCTGGGAATGCCCCGCTCTTCCAGCGAACGCGAGTACGAATTCGCCTCACGCATCACCGCAAGTTTGTTGACGGCCGCCCCCGAGGTCGTGGTGAGCTATCCCGGGCGGGATGGCGACCGGGCGCTACGTGTCAGTCCCCTCGTGGGACAACTGCCGGAAAGGGTGTCACCCCCTCTGAAAAACAGCGATTTCTCCCATGAGGTTTGGCACCATCGCCAGCTTGAAACCATCAGCGATGACACCCCGCCGCCGCTCGCCCCGAGACCGGGGAAAACGTATCCCACCGGGGTCATCAAAGCGCAATCGTTATGTCCGTTTCAGGCCTTTGCCCGCTTCCGTTTGCACGCCACGTCCATGCCCGTCAACCAGAGCGGTTTGTCACCAAGCGAGCGCGGACAACTCACCCATCGTGTGTTGGCAGAACTCCTGGCCCCGGGATTTTCCTTGGCGGATTGGCAACAACAGTTGACCGATGAAAAGCGCGAGGCCGCGGTAACCAAGGCGTGTGACCTCATCCTGGATCCCGCCTCAGTCGGATTCTTGAAAAATTTTCCAGAAGAATTTGTGGTTTGGGAAAAAAAGCGGCAGATACATCTTGTGACCCATTGGATGCGGATTGAAGAGCGTCGGGAAAGAAATTTCACCGTGAAGGAGGTGGAGAAAGAGGGATCATGGAAGTGTGAAGATTTGGAGCTGAGTTACCGCATGGATCGCATCGATGGACTGGAGGATGACGCGCTGCTGATCATCGACTATAAAACAGGGGCCGTTCGCGTCGGGGATTGGTTCGGTGATCGCCCCAGGGATCCGCAAATGCCGATCTATGCCCTGGCTGTCCAACAAAAAATCGCCGCCTTGGCCTACGGGCAATTGTCCGGGACCATCAAACAGTTTGCCGGCCTCGCGGAAACACCGGGCCTGTTGCCAGGGGTCTCCTGGAAGCCCAAAGACCTGGGCGATTTGCAACCACCGGCATTTTCCGAGTTGACCAAACATTGGCATGCGGTGATCGCAACCTTGGCCCGGGAATTCGTTCAGGGGAAGGCATCGGTCACCCCCCTTCCCGGTGCGTGCAAACGCTGTGATTTGCACCCGTTGTGTCGCATCGATACCCAACTTGAGGATACCAGTGATGACCTTGAGTGATGCCGCGGCACGCGCCACCGCTTTGGATGTGTTCCGTTCCTTTATCGTGCAAGCCCCGGCGGGTTCTGGCAAGACGGGGTTGTTGACGCAAAGGATTTTGGCGCTTCTGAGCTTGGTGGATGATCCCGAAGAGGTCGTGGCCATCACCTTCACCAAAAAAGCGGCGGCGGAGATGAAGGATCGGGTGTTGCAAGCCCTGGCCCATGCCGAGGATCCACACCCCAAGGATGCGTTTGCCGAGAACAATGCACAATTGGCTCGGAAGGTGTTGCAACGGGATCGGCAGCGCAACTGGCGCTTGCGTGACAATCCCAATCGATTGCGCATCCTGACGATCGATGCCTTGTGTCACGCCATCGTCCGGCAATTACCCCTGTTGACCGAACTGGGGGGCCGGGCGGATATCTCGGAGAATCCCAAAGAATTGTATCGCCATGCAGCCCGGGCGACCCTGGATGTTTTCACCCGGGAGCCGCCGCCGTGGAAAAAAGCTGTGGAACGTCTTTTCGCCCATCTGGACAACGATTGGGCGCGGATTGAATCCATGCTGGTGGATCTGTTGGAACGCCGGGATCAATGGTTGCGCCACGTCATAGCGGGAGACGATGCCGGGTTGCGCAAAGGGTTGAACCAGACACTGCAAATCGTGATCGAGAAGGAACTGCGGCTGGTTCAAGAGACGATCCCCCCCTCCTGGTGGCCGGAATTGCTCGCCATCATGGACTTTTCCCGGTCCATACTCTCCACGAATCAGAAAACGCGCTCCCCGTGGGTGGGGCGAAGGGATCCCCCGGGGACTGCCGTTGCCGATGTTCTCATGTGGCAGGAATTGGCCGCCATTCTCCTGACCCAAGAGGGGGGGTGGCGCCAGAAATGGGATGTGCGCCTCGGTTTCCCAGCCAAAACCCATGCGAAAACCCCCGGGGAAAAAGAACTTTTCACCGCCATGAAGGAAAGGGTGGCCGCACTGGTGGGGGAGTTGGGTGCAATACCCAACCTGCAACAAGGCATCCATAAACTCAGGCGGTTACCCTCATCCTTTTACTCAGGGGAACAGTGGGACGTTTTGCAAGCCTTGCTGACCCTCCTCAAGAATGCCGTCGGCTTGTTAATGGTGGAATTCGCCTCCCGGGAGAGCGTCGATCACGGGGAGGTGGCACGACGGGCGATTCAGGCCCTGGGCTCCAGCGACAATCCCACGGATGTGGCATTGCGCCTGGATCATCGTATCCGCCATATCCTGGTTGATGAATTTCAAGATACGTCGCGTGCGCAGTACGAATTGTTGCAACGATTGGTCGCCGGTTGGACCCCCCAGGAGGGGCAAACCTTGTTCCTGGTTGGTGATCCCATGCAATCGATCTATCGGTTTCGCGAGGCCGATGTGGGGCTTTTCCTGATGGTCCAGCAACAGGGCATTGCCCCGGTGATGACGCATCCCCTGTTTTTGGAGGTGAATTTTCGCTCCCTGCCCGGTTTGGTGACCTGGGTCAACGAAACCATGCAAGCCGCTTTTCCCCGGGTGGCCTGCCCGGAAAAGGGGGCGGTCCCCTTTAAAACATCGCAATCCTCTTTGTCGGGAGGCGAGGGGGATACGTTGGTGTATCCCCGGGCGTGTGCCAGCCGCGATGAGGAGGCGCAAATGACAGTCGCCATCGCCGCAGAGGCCCGGCAACGGGGTCAAAGTGTCTGCATCCTGGTCCGAACCCGCAATCATTTGGAATTCATCCTGTCCCATCTGCAAAAAAAAGGATTGCGTTACCAGGCGGTGGAATTGCATCCCCTGGGACGGTTGTCGGCCATTCAAGATTTATTGGCATTGACACGCGCCTTGATCCATCCCGGTGATGGCATCGCTTGGCTCGCGGTGCTGCGTGCCCCCTGGTGCGGTTTGTCCCTTGCTGATTTAAACATCGTGGCCAATTTCAATCCCGGGGCAACCGTGATCGCGTGCCTGAACCATCCCGATCTTCTCGGATTGTTGTCCCGTGATGGGCAGACCATTCTGGAACGGGTACGGCCCATCTTCAACGATGCGGCAAACGAACGCGGACGTTGGTCAGCATTTCCCGGTCCCGGGACGCTGCGCAACTGGATTGAAGGGACGTGGCGGCGTCTGGGGGGGGCCGCCACACTGACGGATATGGGATCTTTCACGGATGTGGAAAGTTTCCTTTTGCTGCTGGAATCCCTGGAAAACAACGGTGCCCCGTTGGATACGCACACATTGGCCGAACACGTTGCGAAACTTTATGCCAGCGTCGATGCCGATGCCGATCCCAACCTGGTGGTGATGACCATCCATAAGGCGAAAGGGTTGGAATTTGATTGCGTCATCATGCCCGGATTGGACAGGCGTCCGAAAACGGATGACAAACGGCTGTTGTTGTGGATGGAACCACCCGCGCTTGAGGGGGCCTTGGCACCACTCCTGGCCCCGATCGGGCGTTGGGACGGCGATGCGGAGGACGAAATCTATCGCTTTGTCTGGGATATGGAGCAGGAAAAATCACGCCATGAAGTGTGCCGATTGTTGTATGTCGCCGTGACCCGTGCCAAACAGAATCTGCACCTGTTGGGTCTGGCTCAGGAAAAACAGAAAATACCGGCATCGGGATCGTTTTTGTCCGTTTTGTGGCAATCGTTGGCCGATACGTTCGCGGTCAATGACGCCAAGACCGGGGAAGAAGAAAGGATGGCAAGTCCCATCCCCCCCCCCGTGCGTCTCGTGCCGCAATGGCAACTGCCACCGCCTCCCACCTGGACACGGGTCGCATTCCCGGACGATTCGCCGCCGCAGGAATCCATCCTGTTTGACTGGGTGGGCAACCAGGCGCGTTTGGTGGGTACGGTGATCCATCGTTTCTTGGCGATCATGGCACTCCAAGGGATTGAATCCTGGACGGTGCAACGCATCCTTGAGGAGCAGAAGCGCTTTCGGCGTCACCTGGAAGAGTTGGGATTGCCGCAGAGCGCCCTCGACGATGCCGTCAACCAAGTGATCCGGGGATTGACCCATGTTTTGGATTCCCCCAGGGGGCGCTGGCTGCTGGATGGGCGGCACCAGGAAGCCCATGCCGAATGGCGGCTCTCCGGCATGGTCAACCACAGGGTGGTGACTGTCATCATTGATCGCTCCTTTGTCGATGACAACAACATTCGCTGGATTTGCGACTACAAGACCAGCCAGCACGAAGGGGGCGACAGAGACGGCTTTTTGGCCAACGAAAAAGCACGCTATCAGCAGCAATTACACCTGTACGCCCAATTGGTCCAGGCCCTGGAGCAGCGACCGATCCATCTGGGACTCTATTTCCCCCTAATGGATGCCTGGCTCGATTGGCCCTGGGAGGGGTGAGCGGTGGCCCTCATTCCGAGGCCTTGGCAAACCATTTCAGGACCAAATTGGCAATGGAATTGGCCTGGTATTTGGGAATGAAATCGTCGGCTCCCATTTCCATGGCCTTCAGGCGGTTGGATTCGTTGCTCATGGAACTGTGCAAGGCGATGGGTATCTTGGTCAAGCGCGGATCGGTCTGTTTTTTCAGCGTCCTGGTAAAGGTGAATCCATCCATTCCCGGCATTTCAATATCCGATATGATCAAACCATACGGGGGCGACTCCTGGGCCTCGTAGATTTTCATGATATGTTCATAAGCCTTGGTGGCGGACTCGAAGGCATCAAAGGGGGCACCCAATTGACTCAGCGTTTTTTCGATCTGATCGCGTGCCGCCCGGGAATCATCGGCCAGCAAAATTTTGAAGCTGGAGATGTCCACCTGCCGCCCCTTTTCCAGCAATTCGTCGGCGATGACATCGTCGGCACCGATGATCTCACCCAATATTTTCTCGATATCCAATATTTGAATGGAATCGCCATTCTTTTCATAGGTCAGGGCGGTCAGATAGGCCGATTCCTGAAAGGTGCTGCCCGGGCTTTTGATCTCCTGCCAACTCCGGGTGATCAATTTATTCGGTTGGGCGACAAGCAGGCCCTGAATCATGCCGCTGTATTCACATACGATGATATAGCTGAGTTCGTGGGCGAAATTGACGGGGGTCATGCCCAGTGCGATACCCAGGTCAATGACCGTGACCACTTTGCCGCGAAAATCAATGGCCCCGATGATGGCCCCATTGGTTTGCGGAATTTGCGTCACTTCCTTGGGCGTTTCTAGAACCTCAATGATTTTAAAAACGTTAATGCCATACTGTTGCTTGTCCGTCAAAAAGAACGTCAGCATCTCCATTTGATTGGTGTAGGCGAGATTGGCCCTTTGGGAAATTTCATCCATTACGTTTTCCATAAGCTATCCTTTCAAATGTTATTGTGCCTTATCAAAGGTAATGCGTGGGTCAACCAATACGTAGGTGGTATCGGTCAATAGCTTGGTCAAAAGTCCCAACAGGGTGAAAAAATACAGGGTGGCCATGACCACGGGATAATCGCGGTTGATCACCGATTCATAACCAAGAAGTCCCAAGCCGTCCAAGGTGAAAATGGTTTCCAGCAGTAAACTGCCACTGAAGAAAGCCGCTACAAAAGAGCCGGGAAAGCCGGTGACCAGGGGGATCATGGCATTACGGAAAACATGCCGGTAGAGAATGGCATTTTCCGTCAACCCCTTGGCACGGGCCGTTTGTACATAATTTTTGGAAATTTCCTCCAAAAAACTGTTTTTGGTCAGCATGGTCATGACGGCAAACGACCCGATCACCGATGCGGTAACCGGCAATACCATGTGCCACAGATAATCAAGGGCTTTGCCCATCATGGAAAGCTCTTGCCAATGATCGGAGTGCAATCCGCGCAGGGGGAAAAGGCTCCAAAAGCTGCCGCCGCCAAACAAGACGATCAACAGGATGCCCAACACGAATCCGGGAATGGAATAACCCGCCAAAATGACCGTGGAGGTCCACGAATCAAACCGGCTTTGGTGGCGGATCGCCTTTTTGATCCCCAGGGGGATGCTGATCAGATAGGTCAAGAGAAAATTCCACAGCCCCAGGGAGATGGAAACAGGCAATTTTTCCACGACCAGATCCACTACGGAACGGTGGTAATAGTAGGAATCGCCAAAATCAAAACGTAAATAATTCCACATCATGATCAGGAAACGTTCCACGGGGGGCTTGTCAAATCCGTAAAGGCGGCGCAATTGCTCCACCTGCTCCGGGTCCAAACCTTGCGCCCCGCGATAGCTGCCGGTGACCGAGGTGCGCCCCGAGGCCACTTCACCCCCCCCACCCGGGCCATGCCCCTTTTCCAGCAGGGTGA
The DNA here is from genome assembly GCA_002753515.1 of Magnetococcales bacterium. Classification (GTDB taxonomy): domain Bacteria; phylum Pseudomonadota; class Magnetococcia; order Magnetococcales; family UBA8363; genus UBA8363. The sequence continues at coordinate 21,669 of PEAK01000031.1, read as the reverse complement.
CCATGCGTTCGACCGGTCCCCCGGGGACGAATTGGATCACCAGAAACGTCACCGCCATGACGCCGAACAAGGTGGGGATCATCAGGAGCAAACGCCGGAAAATATAGGAGACCATGGGTTATCCTATTGTTTTTCCTTTTTCAGCCACCACGCCAACAACCATCCTTCCGGATTGTTGAAATACAGGGGCACGGTTTTGGGGCGTGCAAAGCGATTCCAGTAGGCGATGCGATGGGTATTGATATACCAGTTGGGTACCACATAATATCCCGCCAAGAGAACACGATCCAGGGCGCGGCAGGCGGTGACCAGGGCGGCGCGATCGGTGGCATAGATGAGATGTTCCACCAGGGCATCGATAGCCGGATCCTGCAAACCGATCAGATTGTCACTCCCCTGGATGTTGGCACTTTGGGAATGCCAACGGTCGCGCTGTTCATTGCCAGGGGATTGCGATTGGCCGAACGCCCCGACCACCATATCAAAATCAAACGTTTCCACGCGACGTTTGTACAGGGAGGGATCCACCGTGCGATAGTTCAAGTGGATGCCCAATTTTTCCAGATTGGCGGCAAACGGTGCCATGATGCGTTCAAACGCCGTATCGTGCAACAACATCTCGATATCAAAACTTTTGCCGGCTTCATTGACCAGGATGCGATCCTTGCCCAGCTTCCACCCCGCCTTGAGCAACAATTCCGAGGCTTTGCGCAAATTTCCGCGCAAACCATCCGGTCCGGTCGTTGTCGGTGGTTGCACGACTTCGCCAAAGACGGCGGGGTTCAGTTTATCCCGTAAAGGTTCCAAAAGGGCCAGTTCCTCGGCGGTGGGTTTGCCGGTCGCCGCCATTTCCGAGTTGGAAAAATAGCTGTTGGCACGGACATATTGACCGTGGAACAAGTTCTGGTTGCTCCATTCGAAATCGAGGGCCAGGGTGATGGCTTGACGTACCTTGATATCCTGGAAAATGGGGCGGCGCAGGTTGAAAACGAACCCTTGCATACCGGCACCGTTTTTGTGGGTCAGGGTCTCTTTGACGATATCCCCCCGGGTGAACTTCTCCCCCTGGTAATCCCTGGCCCATTGCTTGGAATTGTTTTCAAAGATGAAGTCGAATTCCCCGGCCTTGAACCCCTCCAGCGCCACGACCGGATCCTTGAAATATTTGACCGTAACCCGCTCAAAATTATACAGACCGCGATTGGCCGGTACCTTCCAGCCCCAATAATCGGGATTCCTTTTGTAGGTGATGGTTTTGCCGCGATCCACACTTTCGACCAGATAGGGGCCGGATCCCGTGGGAATCTCCATGTCCCCGCCGTCAAAGGGGTGAGATTGAAAATAGTCCCGGCTCAGGATGGGCAATTCGCCCAGGATTAAAGGCAATTCCCGGTTTTGTCGTGCGAAATGAAACCGTGCCCCCCGCTCCGACTCCACGTCCACCTTGGTGATGTCGCGAAAATAGCTGGCGAAAAGGGGGTGGGATTTGTCTGATTTGAGTATCTCCAGGGAAAACGCCACATCCCGTGCGGTCACGGGTTTGCCATCGGAAAACCGGGCTTCAGGACGCAACGTCACCAACACCGACATGCGATCTTCGGCAACCTGAATATCCTCCGCCAACAAACCATATTGGGAAAAAGGTTCGTCCATGGATTGAACCATGAGGGATTCAAACAGGAACGAGCGCAAATGCTCCGGGGCGATCCCCTTGAGGGTAAAGGGATTCATCTTGTCAAAACTGCCAATGCTGTGCAGCGTCAGCGTTCCCCCGACCACGGCATCGGCTGCGGTATAATCAAATCCGGCGAAATGGCGCGGATATTTCAGGGGACCATCCAGGCTGATACCATGTCCCGCCCAAACCCCCGGCATCCACACGAACCACAGCAACACAATACCCAGCAAACGCTTGCTGATCATGGACCCCCACCCTCCCCTGAGATTCAAGAACGCCACACCCGTCATTCCAAGCCGACGGATCCTGCAAAACCCAAGATTCAAGAACGCCACACCCGCAAATCCTGACCAACGGATTCTTCAAAGGCAATCTGCCGCCGTTCCAATTGGATGACAATGGTGGGATGACGTTGCTGCATGACGATTGTGGCTCCGGGCAACAAACCCAAAGCCAATAATCGACTGACCCGTTGTGGATCCTGGCTGTCGATGGAAGCGATGCGAACCTCCTCGCCCGTTTCCACCTGGGTCAGGGGTACCACGGCCGTTGACACCACTTTTTGTCTCTTTTGACAACACTCCCCTTCGGGAATGACCTGTCCATGGGGGCAGGTCATGGGGTGTCCGAGCAGCGTGCAAATGGCACCAACAAGCTCCGGGGCCAAAATATGTTCAAACTCACAGGCGGCATCTTCGGTTTCCTTGGGGGTTTTGCCCATGACATCCACCAACAACCGTTCCGCCAGGCGATGACGGCGAACGATCTTTCGGGCCATCTCCGTCCCTTTCGGGGTCAGGACGATCCGTTCCCCATCAAGACGAATGACGCCGTTGGTGCTGAATTCGCGCAGATACTCCTCGTAGCGATGTTCCGGGTCGTAGCGACGCAAGTTGGGGACGGTCGCCTCATGCCGTTCGCCAAGACGCCATAACATTTCCAACAATTCATCCCGACGGTGTGCGGTATCCAGACCCATGTTTCTTCCTTTTCACCAAGTTTGTCTAAAGGAGTGCCAGGGAGAGACTGACCAGTTTTCCCACCAGGATGGCGATACAGATAATGGCCAGATTAGTCGCCACCGCCCAGCGGGCACCAAACTCCTTGATCATCACCATGGTATTGGAAGCGCAAGGGATGAAGAGCGTGATGACCACGAGTCCCGTGACAATTTGTTGATAATCCAGTTCACCGTTTTCGACCATTTGCTTGAAGTAGATGGCCCCGACTTCGCGACGTGCCAAAACCAGAATGAATACTTCGGTTATTTTATCCGGCAACAGTAAAAATCCGGTCACCATGGGGTGTAACAAGGATTTGATGACCGTCAAGGCACCGGTTTTTTCCAGGGTGAACATGGCCATGGCCGCTGCGATGAACAGCGGTACCGCCTCGATCAGGAACCATTTGATGCGAAACCAGGTCTTGCGCAGGATGTTGCGCCAGTGCGGCAAGCAAAAGGTGGGGAGTTCCAGGATGAATTCCTGGCCGTGAATGCTGCCGGGGAGGAGGCGGTTCATCGCCAGTCCGCACAGGATGGTCGTACCGATCACAGTTCCCATAACAGTCAACAAGGCGGTGAAGGGCATGGTACTCAAAATGGCGAACAGCACCCCCATCTGCACCGAACACGGCACCCCCAAGGCGACCAGGAAGGAGACCAGCAAGCGCTCCTTGCGCGTGGCGAGGATGCGACTGGACATGGTCGCGGTGGTGTTGCAGCCACTGCCCAAAACCAGCGGCAATACCGCCTTGCCCGACAATCCCAACGGCAGCAAAGCGCGATTGGTCAAGACGCTCAAGGAGGGGAGATAGCCGACATCTTCCAAAAAATGGACGATTAAGAAAAAAATCAACAAGATCGGCACCACGGTCACCATGGCGTTGGCCACCCCCATGGTGAGCAAACCGAATTGGCCTACAAAGAATTCATTGACCCAGGGGGTGGGGATCAGTTTGCCGATGGCCAGGGCGGCCGGTGTGAAGATCAGACCATCCAACCAACTCCCCAATTGCACGGCACCGAAACCAACACCCTTGAACGTCAGCCAGAGTATCAGGATGAAAATGGGCCAACCCAGAATGGGATGACGAGTGGCCTGTCCCATTTTTTGCAGCAGGGTCGGGAGGACGTGCGCCGCCTGGTGGACGGTTTTCTCCGCCAAACGATTGGCCCAGGCCTCCCGGGCCTGGAACAGGGCCAGACGAAACCGAATCGAGGTGATTCTCTTTTGGAAATCTTGAACGATATGAGCGGCTTCAATCAGGACTTCCGATGCCAGACGCTCGCGGAACCACTCCTTGGCGATGTCCTCGTCCTGCATGAACAACAGGGCCACGCCTTTGCTCGGTCGCTGTTCCAGGGGGAACAGTTTGCGCAGTTTTTCGACCGTTTCTTCCACGAATGCGGGATAACGAATGCTGACTTCCGGCAGGGCCCAAACGCCATGATTGCCGCGGAACGTCTCCAGGGATTCCCGGACCTGCCTGGTTCCCAGGTCGTGTTCCGCCGATATTTCCAGCACCGGCAGGCCCAGGAGGTTGGTCAAATGGTGGACATCGGTCACCATGCCACTGCTCGCCGCCTGGTCCGCCTTGTTGAAGCAGGCGATAACGGGGAGTTCCAGCTCCAAGAGTTGCGCCAACAGCACCAGGGAGCGTTTGACGTTGAGGGCATGCCCGCAAAACAACACCCCATGCAAGCCATCTTGCAACAATACCTTGAGGGTTGCGTATTCGTCACGCGAATGGGCCGTCAAAGAGTCAATACCCGGGGTGTCCACCAGTTCGATCGGGCCATGCGCGGTTTGGATGGTGCGCCGGGCCGGTTCCACGGTAGTTTGCGGATAATTGGCGACAATGGTATATTCACCCGTAAGGCTATTGAACAACACGCTTTTTCCCGCATTGGAGGGGCCGATGACCGCGATCGGCCACGTCTCCGCCTTCTCTGCCAGGGATACCTTCTCGTGTGTCGTTGCATGACAATGTTGCATGATCATCACTCGCTTGAATCACCAAAGGTGTTGCACCTGTTGCGGCAGAACGCAGCCATCATGCCAATGCCAAGCTTGATTCATTCATTGCGTTGGATTGCCCGGGGCGGTGTCCCGCTTACCAGGGGGAGCCAAGGGATTTTAAAAGGTTTCGGCACTCCTGATAATCAGGGATCAAGGATTGTACCGCTTGCCAAAAGGCAGGGGAATGGTTCATGTGCCGGCGATGGGTCAGTTCGTGGACCAGGACGTAATCGACGACGCGGGGCGAGGCCCACATCAGCCGCCAGTTTAAATTGATATTGCCACGGCTGGAACAACTCCCCCAACGGGTTCGTTGATTGCGCACGTTCAGATTGTTGAAGGAGACGCCCATGATGCGCGCCCAGAAGGTAAGACGCGAGGGGAAATAAGCCTGAGCATGTCGGAGATACCAGCGTTCCAGCGGGCGGCGAATGTCCAGGTTGGTATCCACATCGTCGGGATCAACCCGGGTGATCCACAGGTCATCGCCGCAACGGAACACCGACCCCCTTCCCCAGGGGGCCAGTCGCAAGGTGAGGCAATCCCCTAAAAAGGGCAGGGGTGCCCCATCCTGGAGTGTCTGGCGTTTGTTCTTGAGGCGCTGATTGAGATGACCATCCAGCCAATCGGTTTCGCGGGTCAAAAGGGCATCGACCTGGCGCATGGGGGTACCGGGTGGACAGCGCACCTGAATCTCTCCCCTGTCGTTGACAACTATGGAGATGCGCTTGCGATTCTTGACGAAGGCGACCTGAAACTTTTTGGCTTCACCACCGATGATGATGTGTCGATTGTTGGTCACCTTCAAGTCCATGGGCACGAAAGGATTGTTCGCGTCCTTCCTTCCCCGGCCCAAATGTCTAAGAGAGAGGGCGCGAGGAATGTCTGAGTGTAACGGGTTGGTCGGGTTTCGGACAATTTAAAGTACGGCTCGCGTGAACGAGTTTTGCACGAAGCGATGAAAATTGCCAGGGGTGAAGATGGCCCCGTAACTCTCTTTGAGATCGTAGAAAAATTTGCATTGTTGGCAGCGCTCGGTCTTGTCCGAGGTGGAACAGGGTCCGTCCCCGCCGCACAAGGTGCCGGGGATGAAGGTGCAGGCGCGGCCACCGTTTTTGCCGCCCAAAAAACCGTCAGCGGCATCGAAGGCGACTGCCGGGCAGGTTTTTTCCCCGGGCGTCACCTTTTCAAACCCGCATTTCTTGACTTCCCAGCAGTTGATCGCGCTCATTTGTTATTTTCCTTTGCAGCAGAGGCTTTTTGCCCAATTCCCCCCCTGAGGGGAAAAAGGTGATGCGCGGGCAGGGCCATCCCCATCTTTGAAAACCTTATCCGCAAAAATCACGGAAGTAAATAAGAGATTGCTCTATAAAAATTTCTATTCATTATTAAATAAAATTTATTTATCGCCCCGTCCCTTGTTTTGTGGAGGAGTGATACTGATTCTAGCGCAACCCAAGAAACGCATTGTACAACAATTAGCGAATGTGAGATAATCGCCGCCAGTCGAATGGATCGGCCTGATGGATCCGTTGTGGTGGTCAATATCTTTTACTAACAGTAGCAAGGAGTTTATGATGAAAATATTTCGGTTAGCGACCTTGGCCGCAGTTGGCCTCCTTTCGCTTACCCTCGCCTCTTGCGCGCCGCCAACAACACCCGAAGGTTGGGTCTACGGTGGATACAAGCAATGGCATCCCCAGGATGGGAAAGCGAACGTTGGCAAAGCGGGAACTCAGTGCTACTTTTGCGAGCGCACGGTTGAGCAAGCCCCTCCCCCACCCGCTTGTCCCAACACCCCGAAGGGCGTCCCGGTCGATGCCAAAGGCTGTCCACTGGACTCTGACGGCGATGGCGTGCCCGACTACCTGGACAAATGCCCCGATACCCCCAGAGGGGTGGCCGTCGATAAAAATGGCTGTCCCATCGACACCGACGGCGACGGCGTGCCCGACAACCGTGACAAATGTCCCGGTACCCCCAAAGGGGCGCACGTGAATGAGGTCGGTTGCTGGGTCGTGGAAAACCTCCACTTCGACAGCGATAAAGCCACGATCAAGCCGGTCGATTTCGCCAACCTGGACAGTGTCATCATGGTTTTGAACCAGAATCCCACCATGAATGTGGAGATTCAAGGGCATACGGACAGTACGAGCAATCGTAAACACAATCAGGCATTGTCCGAATTCCGGGCCGAAGCGGTGCGCCAATATTTCATCGCCAAGGGTGTGAGCGCCAAACGTCTGACCACCGTCGGTTACGGTATGGACAAGCCCATTGCGGACAATTCCACACCACAAGGGCGTGCCATGAACCGCCGCGTGCAGTTGGATCCCTTGAAGTAGTATGCGTTTCGTAGACTGAAACAAAGAGCGGGCTGAACGGTTTCGGCCCGCTCTTTTTTCTTGAATCACCTCGTGTAGCTTCCTCGCTCTGGCTTGAATGGTCCGCCTTGGAGAGTCGTAGTATGAAGTGGGAAACTCTTTTGCTCTGTGACGAACACCTGGAGCGGGGTATGGCTGAAGCTGCCGAGCGGTTTGCACACATTTTTTCCGGCACCACCCCCGATTTGGCAATCGTTTTCTTTTGTGGTTACAATCGTGACGAGGTCAGACAGTTGGCACAATTGATCCCCAGTCTGCTGAAGCCCCGGCACTGGATTGGCTGTTTGAGCGGCGGCGTTATCGGTCAAGGACGGGAATTGGAACAACAAAAGGCCATCTCCATCTCCATGGCCTCGCTGCCCGAGGTGACGCTCCAGCCCTTTCACATCACCTCCCAACATTTCTCCGAACCCGCCACCGCCCTGGATACCCTGCGCCTCCATCTGTCCACGACGACTCCAGCCCCGCATTTCATCCTGCTGGCGGATCCGTATACCTTTGACATCGAAACCTTTCTCCAAGCATTGGATTTGGGATTCCCCGAGAGTGTCAAAATGGGTGGCCTTGTCAGCGGTGGCAATAAACCGGGGGACCATATCATGATGGTCGATGATGGCATTTATCAAACCGGGCTTTCGGGTGTGGCCCTGTCCGGCAGCCTGCACATCGATTCGATCGTCAGCCAGGGATGCCGCCCCATCGGGCCGCCCATGTTCATTACATCATGCAAAAACAACCTGATCTATGAACTGGATAATCGCTCCCCGGTGGATGTTTTGCGGGAAATTTACGACACGTTACCCGAATCGGATCAGGAACTTTTCCAAAACGCCCTGACGTTGGGTATTGCCGTAACCACCAAACAGCAACACCTCGAACAAGGCGACTTTTTAATCCGACAGATCATCGGAGGGGAACCCGCCACCGGTCATTTGGCGATTGCCGCCCCGGTACGCTCCTATCAGGCCGTCCAGTTTCATTTGCGCGACCCCCTGGCCGCCAGAAAGGGTTTGCTGCGGGTCTTGAAAAATCATGGCCAAGCGCAGCAGGGGCATCAATCCGTGGGGGGCTTGATGTTTTCCTGTCTCGGGCGTGGCAAGGGGTTGTTCGGTTTATCCAACCACGACATACACCTTTTTCAAACAACGCTGGGCACGCTTCCCATCGGCGGGTTCTTCTGCAATGGGGAAATCGGCCCCATTCATGGCAAGACGTTTTTGCACGGCTTCACGAGTGCCTTCTTCCTTTTCGGTCCGGCCAAGGGTGAGTCGTCAGGTTGCGAATGAAGAGCGTCCGGTACCATCGCGTTGCCAGGAACGGCGACACCCCCGGGAAGGCCCCCACACTACCAAACAAACGGAATCAGGGTCAGATAAAGTAAATCAGGCAAGCTTGAAAAGGCGGTCGAAATTGGCCACCTTGAAGATGCGCTCAACCGTTGGTTTGCAGTTGACGAGTCTGATGTTGGATTTGTCACCACCGGCATGTTCCCGCAGCAGGAGCAACATGCCCAGTGCGGAGCTGTCCAGGTATTCCACGCGTCCCATATCGATGATGAACGCGGTGGTGGGGGGGAATTTGGTACACGCATCGCGGAATTCGCGATGAATTTCAAAATTAAAGCGTTCTTCCAGGGTGATGGTAACGCTGTTGTCTTCAGACACGACCTGGATTGGCATGATCCCTCCCAACGTTGAATAATCTGTTCCGCCCACCCAATTTTCAGGTTACAGCAAAGGATCCCCAAAAGCTACTGCCGTTCTGGGGGGCACTGTATTTTTGCGTTGACTTACGGTTGGTATCTTTATTGCTTGCGATAATTGCGTGACCGAAATCACTCCATTGTTATGGCATGCTAAGGATGACACCATGAAGAACAGATTGGATGCCTTTACCCAGGATACGCCTTATACCCCCGAGCAAAAGCTGTGGATCGCCGTTCTGGAAACAGCCGTGGAGGACGCTTTAGCGCATAAGGACCCGGAAGAGAAAGAGGCAGCCCGGAACTGGTTCCGGGAAGGGGGGACCCATTTTAAATTTGTTTGCGATTTGGCTGACTTCGACCCGGACTATGTGCGCAAACAGGTCATGCGGCTGATCAATTGATATACCGAAACCAACTCGGGATACGTAATTTTCCAGCGTCATTCTCGCGAAAGCGGGAATCCAGAAAGTCATGGGAGATAGGAAGATCTCCCCCGATTCAGGCATTCGGGGTTCCCGCTTTCGCGGGAATGACGGGCTCTGGATCCCCGCTGAAGCCTGCCCTCGAATGCTTTAATCGGGGGCGGGGATGACAAAAACTACGCATCCCAAAATAGATGCGGTTTAGAAAGCGAAAGAGGCGGTGTCGATGTTTTGACGCCGCCTCTCCAGTCTTCAGTGGGTTACAATGCGCCCTTGAATTTGCAATTGGTCCTGCAACAATTTGGCAACCTGGGTCACCTTCTCATAGCTTTCAAAAGGTCCGGCGTGGATCTGTTCCCAGTTGAGGCCGTTGTAGGACATGGGACGACGGTAGGCTGGAATTCCGGCGGTCGTGACCTGTTGCATGAGCAGGTCGGCATGCGCCGCATCGATGGAACTGCCCACATGCAGGCTGTATCCCTTGCCCGGTTGACCGGGGATGCCACCCCCGACAAAGGCGGGGCCAGCGGCTGCGGCTACCCGTGGCATGGATGGCGGCGGCGGCAATTCCAATCCCACACCCCCGGGCGGGGCACCAGAACCCAGGGGTGGGGCATCGACGATCATCGCCGAAGGTTGCCGAAGCACCGGTACGGACGGTGGAATCACCATGGGCGTCATGGCAAAATCCCCCGTCGATTGGTAGTTGTACGGCGACTGGGCATAATTGGGATAATAAATGAACTCCCGGAGCGGCTTCGCATCCGGCCTGGCATCCGGCTTGATCTTGGCAGGGCTTTCCGCCAAACCCGTGTTGGCGAGGAGAGCCGTGACCAGCGCGAAAACAAGCCTCAGTGTCATGGGAGTGGCTGGCCTGATTTTGGAAAAGATCATCTTCTTTCCCCTTCTTAAAGAAACTTCATTTCCAGCTCGGTGATTCCACCCTTGCAACGGCTGGTGGGATCACCGTCAATGCCTGCGTTATGGCTCAGCGTGCGTAGGCGAACGTGGAACCTGGCATGCTCGGACCGTATCCCCCGGCTGCCAAGGCGGTTTGCTGTGACATGACCGTTCCTTGCTGTTGTTGCTGTTGGTACATCATGGCAGCCTGTTGCGCCGTCAGAGCGCTTTGCTGCGGCATCATGGCGGCTTGTTGCGGGTTGTACATGTTGGGCTGTTGCATGGCCATGCCGGATTGCAGCGAAGACATGCCGCCTTGTTGCATCATCGGATAACCTTGACCCTGATATCCCGCAAGCGGCTGACCGGTCGTGGGTGCATACTGCGCCGCCGGCTGCTGCTGTTGCATCATCGGTTGTTGTTGCATCATCGGTTGTTGTTGCATCATCGGTTGCTGTTGTTGCAGCGGCGACGGACCCGTTTGATAGCTGGGCATGTTCATCGACGGTGCCGAAGGCGGCGAAACCTGATAGGAGATTTGCTGCATCTGTTTGACTTCGGGCGCGGGGGCCGCCGTCGGCGACACGGATGAATAAATCGTCGGCTCATGGAGCGGCGAGAGCTTGGGGGGGATCATCGCCATGGGCTGGGCAATGATCGCCGGAGGGGCAACCGAGGCCTGTGGAAATGCCGGGACCGCTACCGGCGCACCAACGGGGGTTGCCGCATGGGTCATGGAGGTCAACAAGGCGGTGCCCCCCAATGCGGTTGCCGTGGCAACATCGGCATGCGCCGAACCGGGTGCGACAAAGCTAACAGCCACCAATGCGGCTGAGGCCAGGAAAGATTTGGACAGGTCGATGTTTGCAATGGACATTTTCATGGTTATTCCTTCATGAGAGCGGACGGACAGCAGTTATCGTTTTAATTTCCTTTGCCATGATACAGCGGCGATCCCGTGGCTTGTGGGCTGGCGTATTTGGCCGGCAACTTGCTCAAACGGACGCCCAACACTTCCAGGGGACGGGTACCCGGGGCCCCTTGCTCCACAACGATGGGTTGGTAGGGATCGGTGACCGGCGAAAAGTAGTCCCAGGCACCCGCTTGCGACGGATTTAAATTCCACCAATAATCCATGGGGTGGGCAAACTTTTCCGGGTAGGTATGGACGGTAACCTCATCCTGGTCTTGATGGGGTACCATCAACTGCCCTGCCTCAGTGAGGTTCACCTGCAACAACAAGGTGGCCAGGGCGGACAGGATCATCGTTTTCTTGTTATACATGGATCGTTTCTCCAGGTTCCCGCATTCTTGATGCCATGCCACAATCATTTGGGGGGCAGGACATCCTCCTTGGGGATGACGGGTGCAACCTTGGGTATCGGCGGTGGCGTCACCTTGGGTTTTTCCGGTACCGGCGCGGGGGGCGGCGGAGGCGGCGGAGGCGGCGGAGGTACCGCAGCGATCACCGGTTGGGCGGCAATGACCTGCGTCGGCAATACCACAGTCTCAACAAACTCCACCCGGGGCGGATGAACCAAAATCTCCGCTTGATTATAAGAAAAAGCGGGTTGGTTGATGATCAGCGGCGGTGACGGAATGGCCATCGGCGGATTCCCTACCCAGATGGGGGGTTGGGGAAGGGCGATGGAGGGATGTTGCACCGTGATGGGGGTTTGTTGAATCACCGTCGCCCCATCAGGCCGCACGGCGGTAACGGCTCCATTGCCCAACTGCGCCAGATTGGCACCCATGACGCCTCCTGCCATCACAGGGGGGGCCACTGGAGCCGGCATTCCAGGTGCAACCGCCGCCGCGCCACCATGCAGACGGGCGGGAGGGGTCTTGACGACGACAGCGGCGGGCATGTCGTAAGTCGGTAGTTGTGCCATGTTCGGATCCACGACGTGGCCACAAGCGGTCAGGACCGGGGTCATGACACCCGCCAACAACAAGCACTTGCCACGCTTGCCCATTTTCCTCAGCATTTCCTTCATCGGTATCTCCTCGCCACATTAGAGGCTGCGGTTGATTCGGGGCTATGCCGTATATCGGAAGCGGCTGATGGGGGGATTAGATTATTTTTAAACTTTCGAGCTTACGATAAAGAGTACTGCGGCTCATTCCCAGGAGTTGCGCCGCTTTGCCCTTATTATAGCGAGCTTGCTCCAATGCCTTGAGAATATGCGCACGCTCCGATTCATCGCCGGCTCCGCCCCCCTTGGCGGGCAGAGGGGGGATTTTGCCTTCCACCAGGTTGGACGGCAAATGTTCCAAGGTAATGACATGATTGCGGCAAACCACGAACGCCCGTTCAATAATATGTTCCAGTTCCCGTATATTGCCGGGCCAGGAATAATTGAGTAGTACGCTCATGACTTCTTCGGTTACCGAATCAATACTCTTATTGAACTTGACGCAAAATTTGCGAATAAATTGGTCGGTCAACAAGCCGATGTCTTCTTTTCGTTCGCGCAACGGGGGGAGTTGAATCTCGACGACGTTCAGACGGTAATACAAATCTTCGCGGAATGTCCCCATCTGTACCTTGTCGCGTAAATTGCGGTTGGTGGCGGCGATGATGCGAACGTCAACGTGAATGGGTTGGGCATCCCCGACTTTTTCTATGGTCTTTTCCTGGAGTACCCGGAGCAATCGGGTTTGCATGCCCGGGCTGATGTCGCCGATTTCATCCAGGAACAGCGTCCCCCGGTCGGCCAATTGAAAACGACCGATCTTGTCGCGAAAAGCCCCGGTGAAGGCCCCCTTGACGTGGCCGAACAATTCGCTTTCCAACAAGGTTTCCGTCAGGCCCGCGCAGTTGACCTTGACCAGGGGACCTTTTCCCCGGCTCCCTTGAAAATGCAAGGCTTCGGCGACCAACTCCTTGCCGGTGCCACTTTCCCCGGTGATCAGAACGGTTGTTTCCACGGCGGCGAGGTCTTCGATCAGGCTGAATAGTTTGCGCATGGCGGTACTTTGCCCCATCATGCCGTGAAAACGACTGCGTTCCCGCCGACTTTGTTCCAGCAAGGCCATGCGGGTGAAATCGAGTATGACGACAACAGCCCCGGTGAACAGGCCACCGTCATCCAGCAGGGGCGATACCGAAACATGGATCACCTGCTGCCGTCCCAGGGCATTTTGACAGGTCAATTCAACGCGTTCCACGGGGTGTCGTTCCTGAAACACCCGGGTCACCAAGTCACGCAACGGTTCGCAATGGACAATTTGCAAAAAGGATTGGCCGATCATCTGGGAGGACAAACCACAGATACGCTGGGCGGCGTCATTGATTTCCCGTATGGTGTAACCGGCATCCACCGATATGATCGCTTCCTGAACGCTGCGAAAGATCGCTTGCAGGTGTAATTGCATGGCATTACGCTCATCGCGTAATGCCTTGTGTTCCAGGGCGACGCGAACCCGCTCCAGCAAGGTGTTGGTTGAAACAGGTTTGGGAATGTAATCGAAAACCCCCTGGTGCAAGGCGTCCTGGGCGGTTTCCAGGCTGGGATTGCCGGTAACCAGGATCACGTAGGTCGAGGAATCGGTTTGCCGGATCTGCTTGACCAGGTCCAGGCCATTGGCGTCTCCCAGCATGATGTCGGAAACCACCAGATCAAAGGCGTTCTGGCTGATGCGTTCAATGGCTTGGGCCATCGATTCCGCTTTTTCCACAAGGTATCCCGCTTCGGTGAGCAGGACGGAAAACAAATATAAAACACTGGGATCATCATCAACACACAAAATTTTCCGGGGAGGTTTCGTCATGTTCGGGCGCAACGCCTGGGCAGGGGGGAAAGGGGATAATCCTTGGGACACTGTGTCGCATGAAACAGTTTGTGTCAAGCCCCTTTCCCCCGCTTGGGACAGGACAGGTCTTTTTTTATGATTTTCAATGAAATATTGAAGAAAAATCCCTTGGCATCATCGGTCCATGCGGATGCATCGGGGTGCATTGTATCATTTCAAGGGAAATTTCATGTACAATATATTATTTTCTGTACAATATGTAATTATATGATAAATATATGAAAATATATAACAGGCCATGGGAACGTGACTGGCACATGACGTGCGTATTATATTTTTAAAGATACGGAATACAGGTGGCCGATCACCCTGCCGATGGGAAGGATGAAGGATCATGACGAAACCAAGTGTGACACAGACAACGAACTCCTGGCCACACAATGCCCTCCTAAGTTTGGTACTGCTGGTCGGGGCGTTGCATCCCCTTGCGCTGCAAGCGGATGAGAGTGCAACGAACGTGGCGGAAAAAAATGCCCGGTGCCTCCGGTGCCACGGCATGGAAACACTCCGTTATCAGGAGTTGGCCACGGGCAAAATGCGGGACTTTCACGTGGATGCGCACAAGTTTTCCCAGTCCAACCATGGGCAACAGGGATGTGTGACCTGTCACAAAGGGGATTTCGCCGCCTTGCCGCATCGACCGGAAAATACCGATCAGTACCACTCCTGCGCCGATTGCCACACCGGCGAAAAAGTGCTGCAACGGATGCGATTGGTGGGTATCACCGCCCAATATAAAAAAAGCGTGCATGTGCAAAGGGGCGTGTCGGGATTTGACTGCTTCTCCTGCCATAACCCCCATGAGAGCCGACTGGAAGAGATCAAAACACCAGAGGGAAATATCGTTGATCGGGATAATGACGTATGCCTGAAATGCCACGGGACCCGGGAGTCCGCTGAAGAAAAACACAGGATCATTCCCAAAGCCCCGCTGCATCTGAAAGAGGTGCGTTGTCTGGAGTGCCATACCCCCCGACCCGGGTCGGTCATCCATGCCATTGAGCCGGCGGCACGTGCGGAACGTACCTGTGAAGCCTGCCACAGTCGCGATTCCATCCTGCTGACCAAGCTCTACAAATATCGTTTGCACGAAAGCGAACGCCGTACCGGATTCATCAATGGCGTGGTATTGAGCGACTTTTATGTCATCGGCATGACCAGGCATCCCTTGTTGGACGCCCTGGGCATTCTCGGGATGGGGGGGGCATTCGTCGGCGTCATGTTCCACGGCATCGGACGTTGGCTGGCGGCACGGAGGAGGCAAAATCATGAAACCTGATTCAATGACCCATCAGAAGGTGATGCTCTACCCCCTTTGGGTACGCATATGGCACTGGTGCAACGCCGTGATCTTCATCCTGTTGCTTGCGAGCGGTATCAGCCTGCACTTCGCCGATCCGTCCTCCCCGCTCATCCCCTTCGCCGTTGCCCGGGTGATCCACAATCTGAGCGGCTTATGCCTGACGCTCGGGTTTGTGCTGTATGTGGTGAACAATGGCCGATCCGGCAACTTTCGGCACTATTGGCCCGTGTTCCGGGGGTTGGTCGGGCGAATCATGAAACAATCCGATTATTATGCCCGGGGCATTTTTCTCGGACTCCCCCATCCCATTGCGCCCACCTGGGAGCAAAAATTCAATCCCTTACAACAATTAACCTACCTGGCCATCATGTACCTGCTGGTACCCCTGGTGATCGTGACCGGATTTATGCTTTGGGTTCCGGAATGGGCACCCGGTCAAGTCTTGGGAATGGATGGTTTGTGGCCAGCGGCGGTGCTGCACTATTTGCTGGCCGTGGCCCTGGGTATCTTCTTCATCACGCATCTGTATCTGATCACGGTTGGTGAAACCATGACCAGTCAAATCAAGAAAATGCTAACGGGTTGGGAAGAAATCAGTATCCATAAGGAGAACGACCATGAACGCCGGTGACAAGATTACGCAAACAAGAAAAAGGAAGACTTATCTGATCTGGCTGGTGGCAATCGGGGTCTTGGCATGGGTTGGCAAGTCATGGTTGTATCCCCTGTTTTTTGAACAGTATACCGGGGTGGTCAACGCACCGCTGACCTATGAAAGTTCCAAGACTTTGAACGCTCAGGAAATAAATAAGACGGCTGACGAGCTGACGTTACCCTACCGCGCCAAAAGGTCTCAGGAGATGGTCCCGGGGGAAGGCAATACCTTCATCGAACGACTGCGTCGCGAACGGGTCATGGACTTGAAATCGGTACGGGATGGCAGCCCCTATCCCCACATTACCTATTTTCGCCGCGCTGGCATCAATCGCTATGAGGGGCCTGCCACGTGTCTTAAATGTCATGCCAGCATGCATGTCACCACAGCCAAGGGAGAAATCACCAAGGTCAATACCCTCGAAGATATCGTCGATACGGTGCATTTCCGTTTCCAAAAAAATTCCCGGGGATTCTCCACCTTCGGCTTCGATGGACGCGAGGTCAACGGTGAGGAAGCCTTGATGAACATCCCTATGGGTAAAATTGACCGGGCGTGCGGTATCCCCGGTTCCTTTTCCTGGACCGGATGGGCGGAACTGGTCAAAAGCAAACCGGAGGCGGCTAATGGCGATATTGTGATACGCTCCGAGGGGTGCGGTCAGTGCCATATCGGCGGCAATTATCACCCGGCTACCGAAAAAATGATGCCGATCGGTGATGTCCCGGAAACGGCCAAACAAGGTGTGGACTGCTTGATCTGCCACGCCGACGTGTACGATATGAACCAGCGTGTCGTCAAAGCCGATGAACACGGTCGCCGTTGGGATCAGGATCGGTCGTTGCGTTCGGCGATGACCGTTGGGAAACCAAAGGTCGATAGCTGCTTGAATTGTCATCAACACAATTTGGGTGGTGATGCCTTCGAGGGTAACAAATCCGCAAAAAATCTCGGACATATCAACGAACGCTTCACCCATGATGGTGCCAAACGGGCAACACCGTTCAGCCCGGCTACCGATGTTCACTCCGCCGCCGGGATGAATTGCCTTGATTGCCACGTCCCCGAAGGACACAAAATTCCCCGTGGTCTGCATGGTGTGGATTTGGTGGCCAATGATTTGCCCAAGAAACCGGTCTCTTGCGAAGGGTGTCATACGGCGTCACCGCACGTTCGCGATGTTAAAAATCGCGCCATTCTGAATGGTCACGTGGCGCGACTGGCCTGTGAAACCTGTCACATCAAGGAATTGGCCGATTACAACGTGGTGCTGCGCGATTGGGTTTACCCGATTTGGAACAAAAAAGAAGGGGTGTATTCCTACGTCGATGTCTATCAATCGGGCAAGCCGGGCAAAGGGATGACCTATCTGTGGTTCAACGGTAACGGCACCTTCCTGGCCAATGCCCTGGGTGATAACCCTACCGGGGATAGTCGCTACAATCCGCTGATGAACCAGTTGGTTAAGATTGATGATCCTGAGGTATTGGCCGCGATACGTGGTGTGGCCGAACAATTGAAACAAACTTATCCCGAAATCAATGTGGATGAGTATGTCCGTGAGGCGGCCAATCCTTTGAGCCACTTCACCCCGGAACAGATTGAACAACGCAGACAATGGGTCGAGGAAAAAATACGGCCGCTCATGAAAAAAGGGATCAGTCGTATCACCCCCTTCAAATTGTTCAACGCCCGCATGTACGAGGACATGAGCAATCAAGGCTTGTTCGGTGCGATGATCCTGCCGTTTGACTACGCCAGTTATTATGAAACGGGTGATCCCCTCCAATCGGTCAAGGTTGCCATCCAGCACCCCATCGTCCGCCGCATGTACGAAACCCCGTTCAAATTGTACATGATGGATTCTTTCATGACCTACTTCGGGGTCAAGACTTGGTCGGGAGAGTATCCTTTGACCGAAAAGGGTGAGCTGAAAAATGTGGAAAAACATTGGATGCGGCAAATGGCGAGCCTGATGATCAACCATGGTATCCAACGCGATGGTCGTGTGTGTCGCGATTGTCATGCGGAGAAAGGGGTGATCGACTTCGACAAACTGGGATATACCCCGGAACGGGCTAAGGAATTACGCCACCTCCCTGAGTTGGAGAATGTTGCCAAACCGTAGGGTAATGCCTGGATAGGTGATCATAATACGATGCAAAATCGATCCGGGGGGGCGATGTCTCCCCGGATCGTGTTTATGTTGGTCACGGTTGCTCCTTCACACAAGCCTGCCAGCAAACCTTGCAAAACGGGGTGGTATCCTGCATGAACCGGACATGATGCGATCTTCAATTGATTGAATCCGAGAAATACCGTGGCCCGAACGGAGAATATTGAATGTCTCAAATTGAAGGTTTCCGAATAAAAAATTTCCGTGTCTTGCGTGACATAACCCTCGGTAAACTGTGGAATACGCGGACGGCCTCGCCATTGACAAAAATGACTGCGGTAATTGGGAAGAATGGTGTTGGCAAGAGTACCTTGTTCGATGCCTTTGGTTTCCTGGCGGATTGTCTGAAAGTCGGCGTCGAAGAGGCGTGCGACATGCGCGGACGTGGAGGTTTTAAACGGATTCGCTCTCAAGGGGTTCAAGCCCCCATCGGCTTCACCATCTATTACAAGGAAGATGGCAACGCCAGACCTATCACCTATGAACTTGAAATTGATCTGGATACAGATGGTCGCCCTTATGTGTCGAAGGAGCGTTTACGCCAGCGCAGACGCGGACAAAAACATGGCAGGCCATTTTCATTTCTGATCTTGAACAGGGGTCTGGGAATCGCCTGGAAAGGTGAGCGAGAGGGGCGACAAATCGACGAAGATCAGGAAGAAATTGACATAAAGAATTGGGTTAAAGGTCTGTTGCAAGATCACGTTGAAGAGAGTAGCGAAACGGAAATGGTAGAACTTTCCGACAACAGAAAACTTGGTATCGCGACTCTTGGCTCCCTCAAGCAACACCCTCGCATCTCCAGGTTTCGCCAATATATAGAAGGTTGGTATCTCAGTTATTTTACACCTGACGCGGCACGCGGTTTACCCCTTGCCGGGCCACAAAAACATCTGAACCTGCATGGCGATAACCTCAGCAACGTTGTCCAGTTCATGGAACGGGAACACAAGGATAAATTCACGCGTATCCTGTCCAGGATTGCCGAACGAATTCCCGGCATCGACAGGATTGATACCAAGGAAACGGACGATGGTCGGCTACTATTGCGATTCAATGACAAGGGGTTCACGGATCCTTTCTATGTCCAACAGATGTCGGATGGCACATTGAAGGTTTTCGCCTTTCTTCTATTACTGGATGATCCCAACCCGCCGCCCTTTCTCTGCGTCGAGGAACCGGAAAACGGACTCTATCACAAGTTGCTGGAAACATTGGCCCGGGAATTCCGTGAGCATGCTACGGGCCGCAAAGGCGGATCGCAAATTTTCATTACCACCCACCAACCCTATTTCGTTGATGCCCTTAATCCCGATGAAGTGTGGATTCTTGCAAAAGAGAAGGACGGATTCACCGGCATACGCCGGGCCAGTGATGATCCCATCGTTAATAATATGGTGAATGAAGGGATACCTCTCGGTAGTTTGTGGTTTAGCGATTACCTGGATGCCCGGTGACCATCATGCACTTCGAGATTCTCGTGGAAGACCAATCCGGAAAAAAGGCTTTGGATATCCTGGTTCCGAAAATCATTGGCACAGACCATACTTTCTCTGTTTATTCCTACAAAGGGATAGGTCGCATTCCAAAAGATCTTCGTAACACATCGGATCCAGGCAAGAGGATCCTGCTGGATCAACTTCCCAGGCTTCTGCGGGGGTATGGAAACACTTTCTCCCAATATCAACCGGACTACCGGGCCGCTGTCATTGTTGTCTGCGACCTGGATGACAAGTGTCTGAAAACATTCCGAGATGAACTGTATCATGTTTTAAACGCCTGCAATCCTGCTCCCGAAACCCGATTTTGCATCGCCATAGAAGAAGGTGAGGCTTGGTTCCTTGGCGATCTTTCCGCAGTCAAGAAGGTCTATCCCAGAGCCAAAGACGATATTCTCCATGGTTATGCCCAGGACAGCATTTGTGGAACCTGGGAAACACTGGCCGATGCAGTCTATTCGGGAGGCGCAGCTACGCTTTCCGCAAAGGGCTGGCAAGCCATTGGGGCTGAAAAGTCAAAGTGGGCCGAAATGATTTCCTCTCATATGAACGTAGCTGCAAACCGTTCCAAAAGTTTCGTCTATTTCCGGGACAAGTTACGCGCTTTATCTGGAAAAACGACATGAGAAAGAGTGATTTCCGAATAGAAAATTTCTGTATTTTACGAGATATACTCGATAACTAACCAACTCATTGACATTCGAGACACTTTTCAATCAACCAGGGCAACTGTCCAGAGCGGATTGATTACGGAATCGAAAAATTCCGCCATAACATCGAACTGATGCGCAAGCACCGCTTCGCCCAAATTTTCGCTGCCGTGACAGGCAAGATTGACGTTCGCGAGGTTTCTTGATGGGACGCAGGTACTATCGACGTAAACGCAGCATGGCTGGCGAGATGATTCGCGATACGGTGGAAGTCAGTAACCTTCTTCCATGGTGGGGCGTAGCAATTTTTACTTTCATCCTTTTTGCGTTGTTCTACTGGGTGCTTCCTTGGTGGATCCATTCAAGGCTCGACTCTCTTCAGAATAATATGCTGGGTCATTTAATTGATGCTGCAATTAGACGCAGAGTTCATTGGTCCCAGTATCTGGCTATTGTCATTGCTCTGATCGGTAGTTTCTTCACGATCCGCAATTTCTTCTTTGGACAAAGACTGAATCGTTCAGGAGAGCGTAACGTTGGATGGTTTTCTCGAATACTTGCAAGATTTTTGGATTAACACATCCCCTCCCTCCACACCGAAATACATTCCGAAAGCGAGAAATCATCACCCAACCCGCCAAGAAACAACACCCGGAGGTCCGTCCGCGCATCATTTCTGGCAACGGCCCCCAGTTTATTACCAAGGATCTCAAGACCTTCATCCGGAAATCGGGGATGACCCATGTACGCACATCACCGTATTTTTGTTTGGCCATATCACCACTAACCTGAAGTTCCCCCGGTCATTTTCCAAGAAATACTTATTTTTCAGTTATTTGTAAGAATATCCCCCGAATAATGTAGTCATGTAAATAGATATAAATTTCTTGATTTTCATTTTATTGAATGTTATTCTGTATGTATGTATATCTTAAAAAAACCAAATCGCATATCACCAACCACCTATCTCCTCCGCGAAAGCTATCGCGATGGTGGTAAAGTAAAGACACGCACACTGACCAACATCACCAATTGGCCAGAGGCCAAACGGGAATCCTTGCGGCAGGTGTTGGCAAATAAACGAATGGTCCCCATTGACCAATCCCTGACTGTTGAGCGTTCTTTACCCCATGGCCATGTGGCTGCCGTGTTGGGCACGCTGAGAAAAATTGGCCTTGACCGAGTGCTGGGATTTCTACCTGCCCGTGAACTGGCACTGATCCAGGCGATGATCGTCAATCGTGTGCTGTCACCGGGATCAAAACTCAACGTGGTTCGCGACCTGAACGCGGAGACAGCCGCCCATTCACTTGGGATCGTTCTTGACCTGGGTAATGTAGTTCTACTTTGTCACATTTCTCAGGCCGGCGAAGTTCATGCAGGTAATTGTTTTCACGTACAAATCAATTAACCATTGCGTTTCACGGCTAATTCATCCAACACAGATTGTTCGTTATCAGC
>PEAK01000119.1 GCA_002753515.1 Magnetococcales bacterium | reverse complement strand
ACACGGGAAACGTAGTTTTCCAGTGTCATTCCCGCGAAAGCGGGAATCCAGAAAGTCAGGGGAGGTAGGAAAGTCCTCTGGATCCCCGCTTTCGCGAGGATGACAATAACTACACATCCCTGGATAGCTGCGGTTTAGCAGCACCCGAATACCCTCCAACCGGCAAAGATGGGGACTGATGGGCCGACGCGGCTTTCTTTTATGCTTGATTGGCTGGGTACTGTGGTTTGGAGCGGCTTTTCCCACCTGTGCGAACGCCCAACCCGTTGGCCTGCTTCTCGTGCATGGCTACGCCAGTGGCCCCGATTCCTGGAACCAAAGCGGTATCCTCGGTTTTCTGGAAGCGCAGGGTTGGCATTTTGGCGGGTTATTACAGGCAGGACCCGGAGGGGAAGTACAGAGGCGTTTGACAGCGGATCACCAGGATCGGCTTTATTATCTGGTCGATCTGCCGTCCGAAGCGCCTTTATCCGCCCAGGCGGACATCTTGCAGATCATGCTTTCCCCTTTTTCCCGGCAACAGCCACACAGGCTTTTGTTCGCCATCGGACACTCCGCAGGGGGCCTTGCCCTGCGCTTGGCCATGGTTCGTTATCCCACACTTGGAATTCAGGGATTGATCACCATTGCCACCCCCAATCGGGGCACCGACACCGCCAAGCTGGCCCATTTCCTGTCCCAATCCCCCATGGCCATGGTCACCCCCATGCTCGGTCTGGGGACACTCAACCGGTCACAAAACCTGTATGCCGAACTGGAACCGGAACAACCGGGTAATTTTTTATTCTGGCTCAACCATGCCCCGCACCCCCAAGCCCATTATCTGTCTATCATCCGCGAGTCCGGGGGCCTGACGGGCATCGATCCCATTGTCTCAACGGAAAGTCAAGACTTGACCCAGGTGGCGGCATTGCGTGGGCGGGCCGAACGCATGGTCTCTGGAACGGGACATGCCCTCGAAGCCCAGGATGCCCAGCAGTTGGTCGACATTGTGGCCCGTTGGCTCGCTGATGGACACGAGTAGCATCATGCCAATCCTGGAACCCGGCCATGGACATGATCCAAGAGCCTGTTGACCAATGAATTTCTTCAGACCAGGGATGCCATGCCTTTACCTGCCGATACCACACCCGAAAGACGCGTCAAGCCGTTACGGCGCAATTGGAATCGCATGGAATATCATGCCAAAATCATCCTTGTCCTGAACGATGGGCAAATCATCAGCGGTCATACCCTGGATGTTGGGCTTGGAGGCCTCATGGTCCAAGCCGAAGGATCCATTGACCATCTTCGGGAAGGACAAAGAGGGGATCTGAGCCTGGACCCGGACCCTTACGGTTTTCGTTTTTCCTGCATGGTGGTGCGCGCCGTGGAGGGCAAAATAGCACTGCGCTTTGTTGACGAGATCAATTCTTTTGGTTTGTACATAACACAATTCATGATGGTCGATATCCTGGTGCGCACCGCCGACGCCTTTGCGGCTGCCCCGGGGCTGGAAGATACCATCCAAACCGCTATCGACCAGATGCGCATCCACTTACAATGCGAAGCGGCTTCGCTGTTTTTGATCGATGACAACGGCACGGAACTGGTTTGCTTCGCCTCTTCGTCACCGGCACCCATCAAAGGGATACGGATTGGTATCCACCACGGAATCGTCGGACGCACCTTCCGCGAGAATAAAGCCTTCATCATTCAGGATGTGCATAAAGAGTCCGATTTTTTTGCCATTATCGATCAAAAAACGGGATTCACCACCCGATCCATCATGAGCGCCCCTTTAAAGATTAAAAATCAAACCATCGGCGTTCTGGAGGTCATCAACAAGCGGGGTGAAGGCATGTTCAGCGGTCATGAACTGCTGGTATTCACCGCCCTGGCTTCGCAAACGGCATTGGCAATCCATAATTTTCGCCAGCGGGAAAGCCTGGATCAGGCCCGCGCCGCCAGTGAATCCAAATCGGAATTTTTGGCCCGCATGAGCCATGAAATTCGTACACCCATGAATGCCATCATCGGTTTCGCCGATCTGGGATCCCGAAAAAAATCGGAAGAGGTTCATGAATATTTGCATAAGATTTCCCGATCCGCCCGATCCCTCATGCGTATCATCGGCGATATCCTGGATTTTTCCAAAATCGAGGCGGGAAAAATCGAACTCAACCCGGTCGATTTCAACCTCCAGGATTTGTTCGACCATATGCTGGAAATGTTCTGGAAACAGGCGGAAGAAAAGGGAATCGATCTGGTTTTTCACCTGTCCGATGTCTGCCGGCTGCCCCTCCTGGGCGATGTCCTGCGTTTGGAACAAATATTGATCAATTTGATCAACAATGCCCTGAAGTACACCGACTTTGGTGAAGTGGACCTGTCGGTCACCTCATTACGCAATACCGGTACAAAAGTGGAGCTGCAATTTTTTGTTCGCGATACCGGCATCGGCATTGCCGAAGAGGATGTCCCACGAATTTTCAGCTCTTTTACCCAGGTGGACCATTCCCTAACCCGTCGTTTTGACGGAACTGGTTTGGGCTTGGCGATTTCCAGGCAACTTGTCGAATTGATGCACGGTCATATTGGCGTCACAAGCACCATTTACAAGGGAAGCACTTTCCATTTCACTGCGGTGTTTGATCTCCTGACCCGGGATGGACAACCCGAACAAGCCCGGAGCGCCTTGCGGTTTCCGGAGCCAATCCTGTTGATCAGCCCATCGCCAGCCCAACGTAAGGGCTATACCGACTTCTTCAACTTCCTGGAGATGGAAGCCACTGGACTTGACCCAGATGAAGAACCCGGCCATTTGGAAAACCAGTTACAACACTATTCCGGATCGCTGATTCTGATTGATCTGCCACGTCCGGTGTCCCAAGCCATGACCCTCCTGGAACGCGTACACAGATCCCTGGACAATCGCAATGTGACCCAATCCCTGTCCATTGTCATCCTGGCCCTGCTCAACCATGAGGAACCGCTGCGTCAGCTCATTCAGGCCATTCCGGGGGTCCGAATTGTCTTCAAACCGGTGAGCAGCCTGAAGCTTAAACGAATCATCCAGGAATTATTCAATCCCGGTCAGTCTGCGATCCCGACACCGCCCAATAATCCCTCCGATGCCGGAACGCGGGTCGTCCAACAATTGCATGGTGCCAAAATCCTCCTGGTTGAAGACAACTCCATCAACCAGCAAGTGGCGCGAGAACTCCTGGAAGAGGTGGGCATGGTGGTCACCCTCGCCAATCATGGTGCCAAAGCGGTACAAAACATCAACTCCCATGGCGACGTGTACGATCTGGTCCTGATGGATATTCGCATGCCGCTCATGGACGGATACACCGCCACCCGACATCTGCGCAACAATCCCGCCAATGCCAATCTTCCGATTATTGCCATGACGGCCCAGGCCTTGAGTGAAGACCGCAATCAATGTCTTTCCGTCGGCATGAACGACCATGTGCCCAAGCCCATCGACCGGATCGCACTCTACGACATATTGTTGCGCTGGATTGCGCCACGCCCTGGACTGGGCAAGGGTGACCAAGCCGTTGGGCCAAGCCCAAGAGGAAATGACACTGATTCAAGCATCCCGGACATCCCTGGAATCGATACCCGGGAAGCGTTGCAGCGTCTGGGAGGCAATCTAAAGCTCTTTCGCAGCATTCTTAATGAATTCCGTAATAATTTCAGCACTGTGGACGAAACTATCCAGGATATCCTGCGATCACAGGACAACCAGGCCGATCGGGTGGTCCTGGACCTGCTGCACACCATCAAGGGCGTTTCGGGTAATTTTGGTGCCCATCGGGTGGCACGATCTGCGAACAACCTGGAAAATGACCTCAAAGAAACCCATGCGCTCAATCCCGCCCTGTTCAAAAATTTTCAGGCAGCACTGCGCGAGGCGTTACACGCCATAAACCTTTTTTTGGCGATTGATCCGGAACCCACGCCAACCCCACTGGAAACCGACACGGAAAAAACACTGGATGAAGACGAAGTACTGCCTTTGATTGAAACGTTGCGTGAACGCCTGAAAAAGAAAAAAATCAATGCTGAAGAATCTTTCGAACAACTCAAACCCCTGCTGGCAGGCTGTTCGCCAGAAATTTGGAGCGCCATGCAACAATTGGGACAACATATCGAAAACCTGGCCTTTCAGCCGGCACTGAACCATTTGGAACACCTTGTCGGGCTTCTGGATTTGACCAAGGATAAAGAGCAACCATGACCGAATCCAGCCATTTGCCCCGAGTCTTGATCGTCGATGATGTTCCCGGAAACATTAAAATGTTGGCTTCCATCCTGGCCGACTTCTACGATCTTTCCTTCGCCACCTCGGGAGCGGAGGCCATGGAGTTGTTGGAACATCAGGAAACGGACCTGATCCTGCTGGATGTTGTCATGCCGGAAATGAACGGCTATCTGGTGCTGCAACACCTCAAGGCTGACGAAAGATGGCGGGATATACCGATCATTTTTCTCACCGCCAAAAACAGCCCCGAAGATGAGGTGCTTGGGTTACAGCTCGGTGCGGTCGACTATATTACCAAACCTTTCACACCCGCAGTGGTCAAGGCTCGCGTCAATACCCAGTTGAAATTGCAACGCATGAACCGGCAATTGTTGGAAATCACCAACGAACTGCTCAACGAACGCAATTTCATCGAATCCGTTGTGCAAACCATGCTGGGTCCTGTCGAAATCACCCATGCCCAGATGCGCTATTGGACCAAGCCCGTGGAAAAAACGTCGGGAGACTTGCTCTTGGTAACCGAGGGAGCCGGTCAGACGCAATTCTATGTCCTTGGGGACATCACCGGCCATGGTCTCTCCTCAGCGGTGGTCGGACCCATTATCTCCTATATTTTTTATTCCATGGCGGATCGCGGCAGCAAGTTGCCAGACATTATCAATGAACTCAATCATTACCTGGTCACCAAACTCCCTCCCAATGTCTTTCTCACAGCCTGTTTCATCGGCGTCAATCTGCACGCCCACCGTTTGGAAGTGTGGAACTGCGCCATGCCTGATGTGGTTGTCTTTCGCGAGGGAAAACCGGTATTGCGCCTCTCTTCCCATTTTCAACCATTGGGTATCCTCAAAAGCCCCTACAGCGAACCCAAAGTGGTTGATTTGCTCCCATCGGATCGTATCTTTTTTCTTTCCGATGGTCTGGTGGAAGTACACAATGCCCAGGGCCAGGAACTTGGCATGGACCGATTGATTGCCATCATGACGGACATGGTCCGGCAAAACCAACCGTTGCAATATGTTCATGAACAAATCCTCAAGTATAACGAATCCGGGCGGCAAAAAGATGACATGACCATTGCTGAAATTACTTTGGATTGATGGTTACTCCCGTTATTTCAATGGTTTTTCTGACCGACTCCTTCCCGTAAGGATAAACCATGCGCCTCTGGTTGTTTTTATGGCTCACCATTCTCGGCCTGATTGCAAGCGTTCCGCTATACGGTGAACCCCCGCCGCCGACAACCCGACCGGTATGGGAAGTGGACAACCTCTCCTTGGCCATTTTGGCCGTGGCGCGTACCGAGACCGAGGCGTCTATTTCCCAGATTCCGAACGATGCCAAGGAATCGAGCCCGGAAGGTTTGATGCGCATCGCCTACAAGACGCGCCTGTCACTGTTGGCGGAACTGGAAGAAAGCATTAAACGCCAACTGGTGCTGAAAAAAGACGCCCCGGAATTGCTCGCTTCCGACACGGAAATCACCGCGGCCATCACCCGGTTCAGAAAGCCCCTCGATAACACGCCCATTGAGCGACCCACAAACGAATCCTTTGAGAGCTTGCGGGAAAAATTGAAGGCCTCCTCGGCGAAGCTGGAAGAACGCAAACGGCAGATGCGCGAACGTACCGACATCATGCAGGGCATCACGGATCGCACCAGCAAAACCCGGGATCGGC
>PEAK01000030.1 GCA_002753515.1 Magnetococcales bacterium | reverse complement strand
CCAACGCCTGGATGACCGTCTCTGGAGATTCCCCGGCCTCAACTCGCCGAACGGCTCGGATACGAATCTCTTCCAGAGTTTTATGGTTCAGTTTGCGCCCATCGGTATCGGTAACGTTCATACCCTGGAGTATAGCATATGTCGGCTATCCAATGCACGGATTAGTAGTATTTGTTGGCATTCTTGCTGCCTTGCACTTTGGCGTATTCAATGAAATCCTTGATACGATCGGTCTGCAATCGACGGATGTATTTGCCCTCGCGGCGCAGTTGCCGCCATAACTCGGCGTCCTGTCCGGGAAGCGTGGTACGTATGGCGCGCCCTTTGTCCCAATAGGACCATAGCGCCTTGTCACACTCTTCTTGAAAGGCGATGACAGCGGGTTGGTTTGCAGGGGCCACCTTGTTGGCGTTGATGCCGGAAAGGTAGGCGGGCAGCTTGCGAAGCGGCATACAGATGGCCGTCTGATTGCAGCCAATCGAAGGTATAGCGATTTCCGCTATACCCCATCTTATTTTGTGTTCTTTAAGTTTGATCAGTTGCGCAGACCAGGACAAACCCATGCCCTCGATGATGGGCTTCATGGGTGTATAAGCCTCCCCGTTATGCTCAACCAGGTACAGGGTGGCATCGCGGAAAGGTACGGGGATGAGCGACGTGTTGTCTGGATCGGGGGTGTCTGTTGCATTCATGATGGGTATCCTTGATAACGCCACTGTATGGGAAAGAAACGGGACTTGTTTACACTATGGCGCGGATACGATGATCAAGGGAATGTGAAACGCTTCAGCAGTTTTAATGCGGGAGCCACCCATGGAAATGGGGATTGCCGATCCCATGTGGCCATGATGGCTCATTTGGAAATCTTGACAATGTTGGCCAACATGCATTCTATAGCGCTTATGTACAATATAAATAATAATATTTCCAGAAAACCTTCAAAGATATAACTAATTATATGATGCCAAGATGGTATATATGGGAGCCATCCGTGCCAAGGACCAAGGCAACGAGAATTTTTCAAGTCGCATGGTTCACGGATTGGCTTTGAGCAGCATGCGATTGGTGGTGGAACGTGATTCGCCAACACTAGAGACGCGAATGGCGGCTTCGCCACCAACCGGGCATTTGTTTTCACAGATGCCGCAGCCGATGCACAGATCGGGTTTGAGGTAAGGTTGCTTGAGGATGACGCTGACGCCGTCGCGATTGCTGATGGTGACGGGACGATACCAAATGGCCTTGGGGGAGGTGGGGCAAACCTCTTCACAAACGATACAGGGGATGTCCATGGCCCAGGGGAGGCAACGCCCCCGGTCGAAAAAGGCGGTTCCCAGGCGAATGGGGGTGTCGAATGGTTTTTGACCGATTTTTTCGTTGACGGCGATGGCACGGATGGCCCCGGTGGGGCAAACCCGGCCACAGAGGACGCAATGGTGTTCGCAATAGCCGATGCGTGGGATCAGGATCGGGGTCCAGATCCCTTCCCATCCCCCTTCCAACAGGGTGGGTTGCAAGGCATTGGTGGGGCAAATCCGCATGCAGGCGGCGCATTTGATACACCGTTTGGCGAAATCATCTTCGGCCAGAGATCCGGGTGGACGGATGATGGTGGGTAGATCAGTGGTGACCGACGACAGGGCGTGTCGCATGAACGGCAACATCACCAGGGATGCGGTAGCCGTTTCCAACAGGCGCCGGCGATTGAGATCCAACGGCAGGTGAATGCTGCTGCGGGATTTTGGCAATCCGTAGTGCAAAGCGCCTTCGGGGCAGTCGGCAATGCAGTTCATGCACAGATGGCACTCGGATTTTCTCCAAGCGGCATGGGGATCGCACCCCCCCTGACAATGGTGCAAACAACGATTGCAATGGCTGCACAGGTCCACATCCCTTTGGATCCCCAGGGGTGCGAAACGGGAGAGAATCCCCAGCAAGGCTCCCAAAGGACAAAGCACCCGACACCAGAAACGGGGCATGAAACGGTTTGCCGCCAGTATCAAGAGGAACAGGGTGGCGATCAGCAGACCCCCTTGAAAGACGGGGGTGCGGGGATAAATAGGGAACCCCAAACCATCCAGCATGGGGAGGACGGCCACCGTCAGGGAACGGAACAACAGGGCGATGGGATCCAGCAAACCGGCCTGCATCCCCCCCAACAGGGATACGATCAGGAAAAAGATGAGGAGGTGATATTTCCAGCGAAACATGGGTTTGTAAGAGTTGGCAGCATGGCTGGCGGAGGGGCGATGGTTGAATAGGCCCAAACCGGTCACGTGATGCAGGCTTCCCAGCGGGCACACCCAGGAACAAAAAAACCGACCGAGGAACAGGGTGGGGATCACAACGGCCAGGGAGAGGATCATTCCTTTGTAGACGGTGACGCTGGTCAGGAAGCCACTGAGGGCCACCAAGGGGTCCAATTCCAGGAACAAAGGGATGTCATACCCTTGCATGCGGCGGAAATCGCCGGCAAAGAGGAGCAGGAGGAACAGGAGCAGGAAAAAAGTGGCGTAGAGGCGTCGAAGGGTTCGCAATCCCGGAATGGTCCGTTTCATAAGGGTACCCTACACCTGGGTTTCCGACCGGTTCAGGTCTTGCCAACGCACACGTCCCAATCCCCGCGCCTCGGCCAAGGCCAGGAAGGGGATTTTGTCGGGGGTCAAATCCAGATGGCCCAGGGCGAGGCTGTCCAGGGCCACTTCGTCCAAGCCGGCCAGGATGGTTTCGTGGTGGACGACATCGTCCAGGCTGCCACCGGTGGGACCATTGGCTTTGAGTACCCGAGTGGCGTCCATGATGGTCAAGGTGGGGCGTACCGCCGCTGCCAGATCGACGATGGAGGTGTGGATGTCCTGATGCAATTGATTGCGACGCCCGCCGATGATACCGTACCAGTTTTTCATGGCCAGGGTGCATCCGCTCAGGGAGTGGTGTTTGACGATGGGCAGGTTGATCACCTTGTCCACCTGATGGAACAAACGGTTGACCGGCCACACCTTGAGCAGTTTGCCCCCCATGTCGGTGGCGCGGAAATCCTCTTTTCCCGGCAGGAAGACATGAGCGCCCGCCTGTTGCGCCGCCTGTTCGATACCCGAACGGACGAAGCATCGACCGGGATCATTCAGCGACACATCGGTGACCCAAACCTGCGACGCGCCCGCCTCGCGACACAAACGGGCCACGGAGGCTACCAATTCCGGTCCGGTATTGGCCGCCTGTTCCGGCAGGCGATCCCAACCCACGTTGGGTTTTAACAGGACCCGATCCCCTTTTTGGATGAAGCGTGCCACCCCACCCAAGGTGTTGAACGCTTCCCGCACCATGGATTCGACATGGTTGCCATGGACGATGGCGAGGATGGGATGTCGGCTTGATTCGGGCACGCGAAAATCTTTCAGTTTGAATATTTCCTCTTGCCGATGTCGCACCGGTTCCGATCCCCGTATCCAAAGCCCCCCGGCGGCCAACACGGTCGAAACACCGGCCAGAACGCCCATCCGTTCGACGAACCGACGCCGACTCCACGTAGCCTGAACCTTTTGAGGTGGTTTCTTTTCAGGGTGTTGGCTCATGGCTGGAAAAAGTCCTTCAAGGGGGTTTCCAAAGTTTGCGCATCAGTGCCGAAGATACCGAGCCATTGCGACTTGCGTTCCATGACGAACCAATCCCCTTCATAGGGATCGTGGATAACGAGTCGGGGCAGGGAACCTTCGGTGATGGTGGAGGTGGTTATTTTTTCCCGGGCCAGGAATTCCGTGAGCTGTTTTTTCACCGCGGCCAGTTCGTTGGGGGATCCGGTGAGCAGGAAGGCTTCAAACGTGACCTCCCCCCGCTTGAACTGTCGAACCAGGACGTTTCGCAAAAAGGCCAACCCATGATAATTTTCCCGAATGAAGCGGGTGGAAACCGCGTCCCCAAGATCGGGGAATCCGAACACCAGGGTTGATTTCCCCGTTTTGGCCGTCAGGGGGGTTGCCAGGTGCGCGGCCCAGGTTTCCAGGGGTTGGTCGGGGGTGAAGGTGGTCAACTTGATGAGGAAGCCCCCTTGAATGAAATCAAGCGCTTGGTTGTGCGCGAAGCCCATGGCACCGATGGTGACGGCCTTGGCATTGGCCGTGGTTTCGTTCATCAACATGCCGAAGGCGTTGAGGGGTTGTTCCATGTCGAAAACATCGACGGTCAGTTGTGGTTGATTGGTCGTGGCATCGACGCCGTAATCGGCTACCACCAGGTGTTTGAATCCCTGGGCCAGATAGGCGTCGGCGTGACCATCGACGTAATCCGACAAGGTTTCTTTCGTGTAGTGCCGGAGTTTGCCGATACGGACCAGGGCCCCTATTTTTTCAGGGATCCAGGCGCTGTCCACGGAGGGGGCGTTCCCCCCTTTGGCGAATTGCAGTACGTCGGGGTCATAATGCTGTCCATCCCACCACACCAGCGTTGCCAGCAGCGGCAGCAGCAGCAACAACGCCACGCGAATCCAGGGATGGGGTTCGGGTGTGGGGATGGGAGTGGCCATGGGGGGTGACCAAAGGATTTACGTTGCCACCTTCAGACAATGGTGGACAGGGTCAGGTTGCGATGCGCCTCCTGGAGTTGCGAGGTGACCGACAAGCCATGGGGACAAGCGGCGTCACAGGCCGATGTGGCGCATGACAAACAGGGGTGTGCCGATTGATCCAGGGCGGCATAGGATTGCATGGCTCGTTTTTGCTCGCCATACTCCTTGAAGTACATGTTGTAGCGCAGGATGGCGGCAATGTTGACATTGTCGGCGCAGGCCCCCAGGCAATCACCGCAGCCGGTACGGCAATAGCTGGCCCCGTGCAGGGCGGCGTACTGATCGAGGGCGTGTTGATCCCGGGCGGTGAACGTCTGCCCCGAGGCGGGCAGGTAGGTATCCAAATCCTGGGCCGACTTGAAGGTGATGACAAGTCCGGCGATGGCCTCGTGTTGCAAGACCCATTTCAGGGCGGCTTGTTCAAACTGTCCCGTTGCCAATTTGGCACCGCTGTCCTTGGCCCCCGCCAGGGTTTTCATGGCGATCACGCCGACACCCTTCTCTTTGGCTTGGCGCAGGATATCGGGGATTTTGGGAAATTTCATGAAGTTGAAAGCGATCATCATCAGGTCGAAGTGTCCCGACGCGATCGCCTCCTGCATGAGGGGTTCCATGTTGTGGGGGCCGTGGGACGAAACGGCCAGGTATTTCACTTTCCCGGATTTCTTGAGCTGGTCCACCGCCGTCAGCATGTTGTCATCCAACAGGCGGCGTTTTTCGTGTTCCATGTCGCTCTTTTCGCCGATGGCGTGGACGAAAACGACGTCCAGGTATTCGGTTCCCATCCGTTTCAGGCTGTTTTCCACCGATCCCACATAGTCCGAGACGCTCGATCCCGGTTGCAGATGGCTCACCCCTTCCTGATAGGGGATCGGGCGGCAAAATTTGGAAGCGATGGCGATCTTGTCGCGATTCTTGATTTTTTTCAGGGCGTCGCCAATATGATCTTCACTGGGGCCGTAGTCGGGCGCGGTATCGAAATAGTTGATACCCCGGTCGACGGCGCGCAGGATCAGGGAACCGGAAGGGACGTTGCCGGCTCCGAAGGAGACATCACTCATGCTGATGGCCGTCTTGCCCAGGTTACGGTAGCGTTTGATAACCGGGCGGGCTTCCGGGGTCTCTTCCGCAAGGGGTGTTCGCACCGGTTGTCCCAGGGCCATGGCCGTAGCTGCCAGAGCGGACGATTGCAGGAATTGGCGGCGTTGCATGGTGTAGCTCCTCGATTATTTCATTTCAATTCAATCATTACGACAACTTGAAAAAGCCAGTGTAGCACGGGATCAATCCCTCCGTCCATCCTTATGGCGCGGCTGGGAACGTGGCCACGGCGGCTCCAACGGTAATCGGAAGATCACCCTCCAAGTAATGTAACGCAGGTGTACTGAACACCGGGATCAATCATTATATCGTGAACTATAATTGCCAGAGAATAGCAATGATATTCCAAAATATAATTGCCGGCGAATGGTTATGATATTCAAAAATATAATTGCATAGCCATATCATCAACATATTGTTATTTAATGATTATGCCATATTGTGCCGGGAACTGTGAGATAACGATTGATTGCTGATCGTGTACTGTGATAATTTGATGCGGTTATAAATGTATTTTTTATACATATTTCTACATCCTGGCACTTTGTTCGGTTGTGGTGCCGCGTGGGTGACCCTTATCATCTGGGAGAATGGCATGGAAAAGCTCAATTGCTGGGAAATCAAAAAGTGTGGTCGGGAAGTGGGTGGGGCCAAAGTGCAGGAGTTGGGTGTGTGCCCCGCCTCCAATACCAAAACAGGACACATTAACGATGGCGAGTTTGCCGGTAGGATTTGCTGGGCCATTACCGGAACCTTTTGCGGTGGACAACAACAAGGCACCAGGCAACAAAAAGAAGATAATTGTCGCAAATGTGAATTCTTCCTCCATGTGAAAAATGAGGAAGGTCGGGAGTTCAAAATATTGCCCCCCGAAGAGGTGGACAGGGTTACGGTAACCTCCAAGGGCAAAAAAACGGAAATCGGACTGCGACTGGTCGAAGTATTCGACCATAACGTCTTCAGTGCTTTTGAAAAGGCCTTCAACTCCCTTTCCAATTCCAAAGGGACGAGCAAGGCGGATGTGCGCTACATCCTCGATTTCAAACGAACCAAATACATCGATTCCTCCGCACTGGGCATGCTGTTGCTGTTTCGGGAAAAAGTGGGTGGCTCCATGGCGGATATCCAGTTCACCAACGTGCGCCCCGCAGTAAAGCAGGTGATGGATACCGCCAATTTCCAGAGATTGTTCACCATTCGCTGAGAGGGTCTGTAGCACGAAAGGGGTTGGAGTTTCCCGAAGAACTGATGGTTTACCGGTTCACCGCATCCTGTTGCGTTCCACGCCGTTCATCAGTCGATGGAAGAGCAGTTATACGACATCACTATCGGTGATCCGTAACGGTGGCAAACAAACAAAACCTCAGGACGCTGTCCCAAAGCTGCCGGGAAGGGGGATTCCCTTTCCCGGATCCATCTATTTCAGGAAAAAAACACCTTGAATGTCAACACGCCCGGGTGAGTTTCAACATGGTTGCCTATCAACCGACCCACCCAATGCTGAAAAGAGCCATTATTCTAGAGCGCGTTGACATTCAGGCCAACCATATCAACACACAAACAATCTGAAGCATGGCTTCATAGTTTCGATCATGTTTCTCTCAGCGCGTTGCGATGCGGCGAACTTGTTTGATTCGATTAAAAAAACGCTCGACGAGGTTTCGGTCCTTGTACCAATGCGCATCGTAATCTCGTTGCTCATTTCGGTTGCTTTCTGGTGGAATGACCGGCACTGCCCCAGCATTATGAATGGCGGTTATGAAGTGATCCGCGTCGTAGGCTTTGTCGGCAATCACCATTTCAGGGTGGAACCCATCAAGCATTTCCTCTGCCTTGGTCACATCATGAGCTTGGCCTTTAGTCAGGAGGATTCGCAGTGGATTTCCAAGAGCATCAACCCCGGCATGAATTTTTGTCCTCCACCCCCCTCTTGATTTTCCGATGGCTTGCTTTCCCTCTTTTTTTTGAGCGCCCGCCGCATGTTGATGGACCCTGATAGTGGAACCGTCGATAAGGAACCCTTCCGGTCCATCTCCAGCCTCAAAAGGGACAGTATAGTCCAAATTAATGTGAGTTAATAGCGATCAGTTATTGAATGTCAACACGCCATAAACTGTATTGTTTGGTCGCCAATTTAATTTATCTATAACAATCGTTAGAAGTCGGATTTGGCTTCCAGTCGCTGTTTTGGAAATGTTATCATTGCTTTGGTACAGGCGTATTCATTTCCACTAAATTGCCCTGTTCACGTCTCCCTGCGAATCAGGAAACACGTCCATGATCACACATGATGGCAAGATGGACGACAGCACAAAAAAAACTCTGCTGTCACAACTCAAAGCCCTGGATAACGTCAAGGATGGGGATGCTTCTGGACATCCACCACGACTCGTACAGGAACATTTACAACATCACGAAACCATGCCGGGAGAAATAGCGACGCTATCCCATGCCAGTGGGGGAAGCCTGAAACCACAAAATTCCAGCACTCAGTTAACGGAAGCCGTTTTGGAGGCGGCTCGAAGCACAACCATGAGCCCTGATCAAAAAGCTCAGGCGGTTTATCGTCATTCTTTGGATCTTTTTTCCGGACTCTTTGAAACGCCAACCGCTGAGTTCATTAAAAATTCTAAAAAAGCAGTCGGAGGTGTCGTGGATATGATCCTGGAAGACGACGACACCGCCATCAACCTGCTCAAGGTGACAAGCCACGATTTTTATACATATACTCATTCGGTCAATGTGGGTGTCTTGTCGGTTTGTCTGGCCAAACAACTGTTCAAAGGTAAAAGCAGTCACAATCTGCGCGAGTTCGGCGCTGGGGCTTTCCTGCATGATCTGGGTAAGGTCAAGGTGGATCCCGCCATCCTGAACAAGCCCGGACGCCTCGACGAGTGGGAAATGAAGCGCATGCGGATCCACCCTTACCAAAGCTACCGTATCTTGATGGATACCAGCCAACTGAGTGAGGAATGCGCCATCATTGCCATGCAACATCATGAGCGCGAAGATGGTACGGGCTACCCACTTCGGTTGAAGGGCAGGGAAATTCATGAATATGGTAAAATAGGATGTATTGCTGATGTCTATGACGCATTGACGGCCAAACGTTCCTATAAAGAGGGAATGCCGCCTTTCAAGGCGCTCCAGATCATGAAAGAGGAAATGATCCACCACTTTGAGAAAGAAATATTTCAAAATTTTGTACTACTATTTTCAAGGTAACTCTGGAAACTTTGGTGTAAGGTTGCATCTACAGTGGCATTCTGAGATGCATAAATCTCACTCATGAGGCCTATACAGGAGAACAATAATGAAACAATGGGTATGTGATGTATGCGATTATCATTATGATCCAAATCTTGGCGTGCCAGATAGTAAAGTGAAACCGGGCACACCTTTCAAAGATCTCCCTAAAGATTGGATCTGCCCCGACTGCGGTGCCCGCAAAAGCAGTTTTTCCTTGGTTAAACAATAAATACTGGAATGCAGAGCAAGCATTGTTCTGTAACCATCATAGACCAGAAATGTGATTGATTAATGCCTGATCTCCACTCAGAACAAAAGCAAAAGAATAGCCTGTTTCCATTGATGGTTGGTGCCATCGGTGTCGTGTTCGGGGATATCGGTACCAGTCCCCTCTATGCCATCAAAGAGGCGCTTGGTAGCGAGCACGCGCCAATACCCACGCACGACAATGTTCTTGGCGTTGTTTCTCTTATTCTTTGGTCTGCATTTATTATATTAACATTGAAATACCAATTCTTTATCATGCGTGCAAGCCATCAGGGGGAGGGTGGAAGCCTGGTTCTTGTTGAGTTGGCAAGGAAACTTACCAATAATAGTCCCAAACTGCATCGCAGCATCATGTTTGTAGGTATGATTGGCGTGGCATTCTTTTTTGGCGACAGCGTCATTACACCAGCCATTTCGGTGTTGTCCGCCGTGGAAGGTTTGGACGTTGCAATGCCCGCATTAAAGCCTTATATCATTCCGATTACCATCTGCGTTCTTGTTCTACTTTTCTTTTTTCAAGGCATGGGCACAGCCAAAATTGGACGTCTGTTCGGGCCTATCTGTATCCTGTGGTTTTTGTCCATCGGCCTGATTGGTTTGAAGGAAATCATTCGCCATCCAGAAATATTAGGAGCTCTGAATCCGGTTTATGGTATTAAGTTTCTTATTGGTGGACAATTTGGTAAAACATTCATTATTTTAGGCTCGGTTTTCCTTGCTGTGACAGGAGCTGAAGCCCTGTATGCCGACATGGGACATTTTGGCAAAAGAGCCATCAATTGGTCTTGGGGAGCCTTTGTTTATCCTTCGCTTATTTTTAATTATTTGGGCCAGGGCGCTTTGATTCTTGGTGATCCGGGCACAGTGAGAAATCCTTTCTTTCTGAGTGTACCGGAATGGGGATTGTTTCCTATGATCGCCCTGGCAACCGCCGCAACGGTCATTGCGTCCCAAGCCGTCATTTCCGGGGCATTCTCAGCAACCAAACAAGCCATTCAGTTAGGTTATCTGCCGCGTTTGCGTGTGGTTCATACGTCACCCACCGAATTTGGGCAAATTTATGTACCTACAACCAATTGGCTGTTATTGATCGCCGTGGTGTTTCTGGTTATCTCTTTCAAGAGTTCTGATAATTTGGCCGCAGCTTATGGCATTGCGGTTACCATCACCATGATCGCTGACACAGTCCTGGCCTTTGGCATCGTACTCAGATTGATGTTTTCATGGAGCTGGTCCAAAGCCGTTTTGCTCATCATCCCCTTTCTCACCGTGGACCTGGTATTTTTTGGATCCAATTTCCTAAAGATTCCCGATGGAGGATGGTTCACTCTCGCCTTGGGATCATCGCTGTTGTTTTTCATGTCAACCTGGCGAAAGGGCCAAGACTTGGTTCGGCATGCCATACACAAACAGGAAATTCCCTTGGAACCATTCCTGCGACAATTTGAGTCCGCATTTCCCACCAGGGCACAAGGTACTGCCGTTTTCATGACACAAAATTTTTCTGTCGCGCCATCAGCTTTTGTAGAATTGCTGCGTCACAATATCACCATGTATGAGCAGGTCATTTTTCTCAGTGTCCTGAATGATGACCGTCCCTACATTGACGATGCGAACCGGGTCAATGTTGACGTCCTGTTTGAAAAATATTATCGCGTCAGGATTCATTTCGGTTTTATGGAAACCGTTGATGTATCCAAGGTACTGTCGCATTGCAGGTTGACTAAAGATGACATTCTGGATTTTGAAAATGCATGGTTCTTCATGGGCAAGGCCATCTTTGTGGCTGGAAACCCTCCAGAAATGGCAAAGTGGCGATTACGTCTCTTCCTGGACATGTTCCGTTTTGCAGAAAGTGCAACGGTATATTTCAATTTGCCACCGGTCCGTGTTGTCGATTTAGGAACACGAATCGTTCTCGGATGACGCGTGATTCTTAAGTGGGCCCACGAAATAGATCACCCGGGGGATATGTCCCATGCATCCAAACAATGTTGTCGTCTCCGCCCACGGTGTCCCCATGCCAGGGATCATTTACGGTACCGCCTGGAAAAAGGAACGGACAGCAGACCTGGTGGAACAGGCCATTGGCTTGGGATTCCGTGGCATTGACACCGCCTGTCAACCCAAACACTACCATGAGGAAGGGGTGGGAAAGGCCTTGGTTGCCGTCGAACGGAAGGGCATCAAACGCCAGGAGTTGTATCTGCAAAGTAAATTCACCCCATTAAGCGGTCAAGATTCGCTGCGACTTCCCTACAATCCCACCGCTCGTCTCAGCGAACAGGTTGCCCAATCTTTTCAACGCTCCCTTGAAAATTTGCACACGACCTACCTGGACGGACTGATTTTGCATTCACCTCTGGCTCAGCGTGAAGAGATGCGTGAAGTTTGGACAGCCATGGAGGCCATCTACGCCAATCACGGTGCCCGACAGTTGGGAATCAGCAATTGTTATGACCAGCAGCAACTGGAAACCTTGGTACAATCCGTCAAGGTTAAGCCGGCGGTAATCCAAAACCGTTTCTACCAGCAAACCCGCTACGACCGGTCCATCCGCGCCTATTGCCAGCGCCAGGGAATTATTTATCAAAGTTTCTGGACCCTCACTGCCAACCCGAAGGTATTGGCCCATACCACCTTGTACCATCTAACGAAGAAATATCTGCGTACCGCAGCCCAGGTTTTTTTTCGTTATTTAAGCCTGAGAAATATCATTCCCCTCACAGGGACCTCATCCGCAGCCCACATGCAGGAAGATTTGGCAATCTTTGATTTTTCCCTTTCCGCTGACGAATGTGCCGCAATCGATGCCCTGTTGTGATTTTAGTATTGTTCCACTCCTTGATCCTTTTAAACAAAACCGTTGAAGCTCACGAAGCAGACATGGTGTTCGCAAGCCCTGTGAAGGAGCAGCCCTTATGATACGATATTGACAACCTTGAATATCAGTGATTCAACCAATTCCTTATTGATTTCACCATTAGCATAACGCTGACCATTGAAACGTTTGCCAAAAATTGTCATGGAGATGGATAGGAATCCCGGCTGCGGATTGGCAATGAAGGTAACACGTGATCCCGATTTCTCCAACCACTCTTCCATGTCAATTCCCATCGTCAATCTTTCAGGTATGCGTGCCAGCAGGAAATCGACCCGGCGGGGCAAATCATTCATGGTTTCAAAAAATGGAACTGGATAGACACGTACCAAATAGTTGGCCTTTTCCAGTTTGGACTTGATCTCTTGAAGTTTGGGCACAATGATCCGCTTGAACAGCCCCCCGGTATCCTGAATCTCCTTTAATGATTCCTGGTTCAGCCCGGCTTCGTTCTTTCTTTCATCTTCGACCTTTTTCATTGCCATTTCCACGATATGCGCTGGCTCGATCATGATCACTCCTTGAATGGATCATTTCATAAATTTTACGTAGCAACATGAGAATAAGCCCCAAAGCAGCCGCAAGAACACATCCAATATGTAACGCTTCAATAGAAAATTGTTCTTTAAAAGGATTCGATTGGGAAAAGGGCCAAAAAGGTTGCATGCTCCAATGCATGACGGAATCCAGTATAAGATGGCTCCAAACCCCAAGCATGGCACCAACCAGAACAGGGACATAAGTCACGTTGGTTGAAACACCGTACCATCTGTATTGGGTTGGGGAAAGCCATTGATTCCATTTAACAAGCCACCATCGACACAAATATATCCCAGGCCAGGGGGTAAGTAGGCCAACGACAGTGATTCCCGGGAAAGTATGGAAAAAACGATGGTCAGGTATACCTGTGGTCAAAAATAATACTATCGGTTCCAGGTCTACCAATCCATTGGCCAAAGCAAAAGATGTCCAAGACACTTGCGTGCCGCCAATCGCCTTGAATAAAATCCCTGGACCAAAATGAAAGGGAGTAATTGGCATGTGGATCCCGGAATCATCCGATAAACAATCGTCAAGGCCACTTTATAAACAGCAAAAAAAGGCCAGAAGCTGTCACGCTCTGGCCGAATCAAAGATCACGATCTCATGGATTTGCTTTACCATTCCAACAAGAATTCAAAATAGGGATATTCCTGTCCCTCCCAAGTTTTCTTGGTAATAGCCTCCAGTTTCACCCTGTACGTATTATGACTAAATTTTATTTTCTTGGTATTGCTTTTACCAAAATCGAATTTCATCGTTTTCGTGCTTTTTGTGTCGTTCTCTTTGACCGGATGAGCGTCATCATAGGGGTTTATTTTAACTGTAACTTCACTTTCTGAATACGGCTCACTCAATTTTATGCTGAGACCTTCCACAAGTCCCAATGCAGGTGCATCGGGATCGGAACAAGGCGATATCGTAATTTTCTTCACATTATTGTCCATGGTTTGCATCCCTGTTTCAAGTTATGATGAGGCTAAGAAAGCACCAGTTATTTTTATAATTGTGGCGGAATACTGTTGGACCAACCTGGGTAGCTGGTTACTCTTCCAACCCCCGAAAGAATCCGCATGCAACCATGTCAGCGGATTGTTCATCAATCGTCTCGGCGCACGCGGATAGAAGCCATCCCTTCACACATGGGATCCACAAATTCTTGACGGCGGGTCCGATTACCCTGTGAAATTCTGCATCAACAAAGAGACGGGCACAAGGGCGGGAATAACCCTCACGGAAATCAAACTCAGGTTTCAGGAAATAGACCAGGGGTCAGGGATGTCTAAGGAGCTGTATTCACCGGAACGGGATGCCGATCAGCAAACCGTTTGACGAACTCGTGCCAACGCGGGTCCGCAAGCAATCCATCGATAACCCTCTGGGCCATAACCCGACTGCCCGCATCGGTGAAATGCACCGAATCGTTAAAATGCACCGGATCACCGGGAATGCGATCCTCATCGGCGATCAGCACCGATCCCGTTTCCCGGGCCACTCGCCTGATCACGCCATTGTACCGCGCATACCCTTGTAAAATTTGCTCCGGGGCCAGGGATGGCATGTAAAATTGCGCCGAAGCGGCGGCACGACGATTGACATCCTTTGTATGCCCTTGACGCATTTGCTGACTCCAGGTAATGACCGCTACCAAGTCAACCCGTTGTTTGACTTCCTGGATCAATTGGGTCAGATTAATCGCAAATGATTGACTAAAATCATCTGGAAGGGACTCTATATGCTTTTTGTTCGCCTGAATGACGCGGATCTGGTAATTCTTTTCCACCAAAAACCAAAGCAAAGAATAGCGTCCCAACCAACTGGTTGGTCGGGGTCGGCTCACAAGCCCCTGTGACTCGGCCAGGGAATACACCTCGTAGGTCATGTCGTTAGTGGCATGGTAGATGAAAACCACATCGGGTTGCAGTTGGGCGACCTGTTGTTTATAAATGCCCAACGAATGCATTGTGGTGAACGCAGTCACCCCGGCGTTGACGTAGTCGATACGAATATTGGGATAGCGTTGCTGCAGATCGTGCCAAACTCGATGCGCCCATACCGCCTCGTTGCTGCTGACCTCGGCACAAAAGGTGGTGGAACCACCCAGAAAAGCCAAGCGCAAAGTACCTGCAGGTTTGGGAACGACCAGCTCTGGGCCACGGAAACCCAGGGAGTTGATGCGAATACTGCGGGTTTCATAACCCGGCTTGGGGGTATCGAGACCTCCGATATCCTGACGTGCCTTGACGTCTTCCAACTGGAACAGGGAGCCGTACAACCACCACTGGCGCACCCGTACCACCCCTTCCGCCAAGAGCAACAACACGAATATCATGGATAAGGTGGCCACAATCCCCGCGAACACATGCTTTTTGGTAAACGCGCTGACAGGCGGATCGTGGCTGGGTGGCATGGCCATCTCTTTTCCGAAGGGTCCGCCAGAACATCAATTTCACCAACCTATGGCAGGTTGCTGAAATGGTGATGGCCACACCCACATTAAAGCCATAACACATTGGCTCATACTAAATATTACAGCAAGGAACTGTTATGATGCCGTCAAAAGTACCGTCAAATCTTTCTGGTGCCCCTGCTCCCAAAGGTTGGAATGAGCTTGATGTATTGTTCGGTTTCAAGCAGTTCCATCTCATTTACCAGTCGATGCCGTAGGAACGCGAGAAACAATCCAGTGGGTAATGTCTAATTCTCGCCACGCCCTGGCTCTTGCTTCAAATGCAACCGGAGTGGGAAACTCACCCTTTCGCATTTTCTCGTCAACCTTTGATCTTGGACACCCTGTCCTTGCTATTACTTCAAGCAACCTCAACAGTCTTTCTCTGGATAGACTAACTCCCGTCACATCCGATGAATATTCGGTTGAGTCTAATTGGGAAAGATTCTTGACGCAAGGCATTATTTTTGCTCCATGCAGTTCACAAAAAACCTTGTTCTGTAAGTACCTTTTGCCACGATAGGAAATTTTTTGGCTCTATGGCCTAGTGTGTCAACAAAGCTGAATTGACGGGATGCGATTGCGGATTCTCCCAGGATCTCAGGGTCAAGCCATCTGTCAAATTAGCTTTGTCACTTCACTAGTTTTGACTTTGATTTTTCTGCACAAAGAGTATATTTCTTTGAAGATGTTTTCCTTTGCCAGTCGTCCGTCACCCGTGACATCTCGCTGAACGGGACACACATCATGAAGATGCCATTTTCTTTGATGACCTTCCTTGGCGTACTGGTTGTTGTCTCTCTGACAGCCGGCACCGGTGTTGCGGACACCACATCCCAGGGGGCTGTTCCAACTAAATCCAAAAAAGCAGGTAATTCAGTTCATTTACCCATTATCCCTGCGTTATCCATACCCGCACGCTTTCTGATCACCGGTCTTCCAGAAACCACGGCCCCTGGACTTGGACGACAACCTGACAATTGGAGTTCCGGCCCGCATGCGCTGGCACGACTGGCACTATTCCATGGACAACAAAGGACGTTCCCGGAGGTTGTCAAGGAACGTTTGGCTCTGGGTATTCCCGGTCTCGAACAATTGGCCAACAGCAGCGGCAAGGCAACTCGTTTGTTGAAATCCGTGGTCGATGCTGTCGGCAAGGAAGCGTTGGTCAGACAAATCGGTACCTCGGGAGCGGAAGAGGTCACGTTGCTTAAACGCACGTTCGACACCGCCTTGCTCAAAGAATTGGCATCCTTAGATGATTTGAAACAACTCTTGGCGCAAGGTAAACCGGTTGCGGTATTGCTCGCCCGGGGTGGCCACGAGGATCCAACGATCAACCGTGTACTCGATAAAAAAA
The DNA here is from genome assembly GCA_002753515.1 of Magnetococcales bacterium. Lineage (GTDB taxonomy): Bacteria > Pseudomonadota > Magnetococcia > Magnetococcales > UBA8363 > UBA8363. The sequence continues at coordinate 29,544 of PEAK01000030.1, read as the reverse complement.
TCAAGTTGAACGATTACCAATGGGTCGTAGTATTTGGTTATAACGATGCCGACCAGGTGTTCCACAACGCCGATCCCGGTTTGGAACAGCACCAGACGATCACCTACGAGACCTTGGGGCAGCGTTGGGAGACCACGGAACGGGGATTTTTCCTGGATCTGGACGAGGGATTTCTGATTCGACCACGTACCATGGTCTGGATCGATAAAAAAAAGTGATCGTTTTCCCCTTGCGGGCCGGGTTGGGAATGCTTACGTCCCGTCCAAGTTGGGAAAAAGATTGTGAGGAGTTTTTTGTAACGTCATGTTCAAAAATGGATGGGAGGGTGTGAAGTGATTCACGTTCAAGGCTTGAGCCGACACTATGACGGCGTTCCCGTCGTCGATGATGTCTCTTTTGATATCGGGAAGGGCGAGGTGGTGGGGCTGTTGGGGCACAACGGTGCCGGCAAAACCACGATCATGCGCATGATCACCGGCTTTTTGGAACCGACTGCGGGTCGGATTTCCGTGGATGGGCTGGTCGTCGGGCCGGATACCCGCGAGGTACAAAAACATATCGGGTATCTCCCGGAAAACTGTCCCTTGTGGCCCGAAATGACGGTGGTCGATTTTTTAGATCTGTCGGCTACCTTGCACGGCTTGGCCGATGACGACAAACCACGGGCACTCCGGGAGACCATCGCCCGTACCGGCCTCAAAGAAAAAGCCCTGGCTCCCATCCATACGTTGTCGCGTGGCTACCGGCAACGGGTGGGTGTGGCCCAGGCCATTTTACATCATCCAAAAATTGTCATTCTGGACGAACCCACCAACGGATTGGATCCTACACAAATTCGGCAAATGCGGACCTTGATCGCCGAACTGGCCAAGGAGGCAACGGTCATCGTCTCAACCCACATTTTGCAGGAGGTCCAGGCGGTGTGTGCCCGGGTGTTGATCCTGCGCGCCGGTCGTTTGGTAGTGGACGCCCGACTCGATGCCCTGGAAACCGATTCGCGTTTGCTGGTTACCATTGATCGTGAGGGTGCGGGGGTGTTCCAGGACATTCCCGGGGTGAAAGAGGTGCGCAGTTCGGGTGCATCCCAGGGGCATTTCAGTTATATCCTCAACGCCGACTTTTCTGTTGCCCCCCTGGTGGCGGAAAAGTTGGCTGCGGCCAAGGTCGGCCTTTTCGCCTTGCAACCGGAAAAACGGGATCTGGAAACCGTATTTGCCGAGGCCAACGATGTCCATAAGGCCGATGGAGGGGTCCAATGAAGGAGATGAAACGTATCGCTGAAAAGGAGTTTTCCGTATTCTTCGCATCCCCGGCGGCATTGTTGTTCCTGGGGGCGTTTGTGGCAACCACCCTGTTTGTATTTTTTTGGGTGGAAACTTTTTTTGCCCGAAATATTGCCGATGTGCGCCCCTTGTTCACTTGGATGCCCATTCTGCTTATTTTTTTGGTTGCCGCCCTGACCATGCGCTCCTGGTCCGAGGAACGGCGTTCCGGCTCTTTGGAAACCTTGCTTACCAGCCCAACCCGACCGCTGGCCCTGGTATTGGGTAAATTTACCGCTGCCATGGCTTTGGTTGGAGTTGCGGTTGCGTTAACCGTGCCATTGCCGCTGACCGTGAGTGTTCTCGGCCCCCTGGATTGGGGTCCGGTCATCGGTGGTTATCTGGCAACGCTGTTTTTGGCGGCGGCCTATGTCAGCATCGGCCTTTATTTAAGCGCACGCACCGACAATCCCATCGTCGCGCTGATCCTGACTACGCTGGTATGCAGCCTGTTTTATTTCATCGGTTCTCCGACGCTCACCAACCTGTTCGGCCATGGCATCAGTACTATTTTGGTCTTGTTGGGTACCGGTTCCCGCTTTGAATCCATCACTCGCGGGGTATTGGACTTTCGCGATCTCTATTATTATCTGTCCATCGTCGGCATGTTTTTAATGCTTAACCTGTACCGCCTGGAAAAGCTCCGTTGGATGGACAATCCCAAGACCCCCGTCCATCGCCGATGGAGCCTTCTGACCATCCTGGCGGTCACCAACCTGTTGGTAGGTAATTTTTGGTTGGCCGGCATCAGTTGGGCACGTGCCGACATGACCCAGGGATCGATCTATACCCTGTCGTCGGCCACCAAGAGCTACCTGGAACGGTTGCGCGAACCCATGCTGATACGGGGCTATTTTTCTTCCAAGACCCACCCCCTTCTCGCCCCGTTGGTTCCACGGGTCAAAGACATGTTGAAGGAATACGCCGTCCTCGGCCACGATAAGGTGCGCGTTGAATTCGTCGATCCGCAGCAGGATACCGGTACGGAAGAAGAAGCGGCCGCACGTTATGGCATCAAGCCGGTACCGTTTCAGATGGCCAACCGTTATCAGGCTTCGGTGGTCAATGCCTATTTTGACATCGTGATCGCCTATGGTGATCAATACCAGGTGTTGGGATATAAGGATTTGATCGAAATCAAAGCGGGCAACGAGCAAGATTTACAGGTGGACCTGAAAAATCCGGAATATGCGATCACCGGGGCCATCCGAAAAACGCTGACATCGTACCAGGCTGGAGGCAATCCGTTTGAAACATTTGACCGGGAAGTACGCTTTACCGGCTACATGTCTGGAGAGGATAAACTGCCTAAGGCTTTGGTCACTTTCAAGAGCGAATTGAATGGATTGTTGGAAGACCTGAAGAAAAAATCGCACAACCGTTTCACGTTTCAATTTCAGGATCCCGAAGCGGAAGGTGGCAAACTGGGCAAGGAACTGGAACAACGCTTCGGTTTCGGACCCCAGATAGCGAGCCTGTTTGATCCCAAACCATTCTGGTTCTATATGGTCTTGGAAGCGGGTAAAGATGTGGTTCAGGTGCCGTTGCCCCAGGAATTGACCAAGCCCGCCTTGAGTCGTTCCATCGAAGCCACCATCAAAAGATTGGCTCCGGGATTTTTAAAAACGGTCACATTGGTGCGTCCGGAACGTTCGTTCAATCCGGGCGTCCCAAGCCGGGATTACCACAAGGTTAAGGATATCTTGTCGGAAAACGCCCGGGTCAATGAGAACAATTTGGCTTCGGGGCATGTACCCGAAGAGACCGATCTGCTCATGGTCATGGGTCCCAATGGTTTCAAGGAACACCAAGTCTTCGCCATGGACCAGTTTTTAATGCAGGGGGGGAGCATTGTGTTGGCGGCCTCACCGTTTGACGTGGAAATCGGTCGCAATTTGACCGCTTCCAAGGTGGATACCGGTCTCAAGGATTGGTTGGGTCACATGGGGATCACCCTGGAAGATGGGATGGTGCTGGATGCGCAGAATGATTCCCTACCCATCCCGGTCGAACGGCAGTTGGGACCCATCAAGGTACAAGAAATCCGTATGTTGCCTTATGGTTTCTTTGCCGACATACGTCACGGTGGCTTGAATCGGGAAAATCCCATTACCTCGGGTTTGGGACAGTTGACCGTCAACTGGGCATCGCCTGTTAGCGTCAATGCCGAGAAAAACAAGGATCGCAAGGTCATCAACCTGATCACGACCTCTGAAAAGAGCTGGGTTTCCAACTCGACCGATGTCATTCCCAACTACAAGGCCTTTCCGGAAATAGGCTTTTTCACCGATGACAAACCCAAGGCACGGGTGGTGGCCGTCATGGTGGAAGGGCGGTTTGAATCCTTCTTTAAAGGGAAGCCATCGCCATTGTTGAAAAAAGAAGAGGAAGAAAAGGCAAAAAAAGAGGAAAAGAAAGAGGATAAAAAAGAAGAGGAGTCCAAATCGGTCGCCAAAAAACCGATTGGTGGGGTCATTGAGCGTTCCGGCGAGTCGGCACGTATCATCCTGATCGCCAGCGAAGGCTTCGCCGAAGACAATATCCTGGATCTGGCATCGCAGGGAATGGGGACAATTTATTCCAAACCTCTGGAATTTTTGCAAAATGCCGTAGACTGGTCGTTGGAGGATCGCGGATTGTTAAGCATTCGCAGCCGCGGTCATTTCAGTCGTACCCTGGAGGCCATGGAGCAACCCAAACGGATGGCTTTGGAATACATGCACTATGGCATTGCCGTTTTAGGTTTGCTGGGGGTGTGGTTGTGGCGCCGGAACAAACGGGAGCAACAACTGGCTCGTTATCAGTCTATTCTGGCTTAAGGTGTGACAATCATGGAAAAATTCATCCGTATATTGACTGTTGTCCTGGTGCTTCAGGGCATTCTTACCGGGGTCATGGCATTTACCGGACCCAGTTTAAGCGGTCAGGCACCCGATCAGCCGTTGGTGGCGTTGAAGTCTGCCGATATCGAAGGTATTACCATTGAAAGTGGCGAGGGTGGCAAGGTCATCCTTACAAAAAAAGGGGATGCGTGGACTTTGCCCGACTTGAAAGGTTTTCCGGCCAATGCGGGCATGGTGCAAACCTTTTTGGATGCTTTGGTTGGTCTGAAACATGGACTGCCTGTTGCCACGACATCGGCGGCCCAATCGCGATTCAAGGTGGCCGACAAGGAGTTTGAACGTAAAATCACCCTGGAGCAGTCCGGTGGTAAGAAATCAGTCCTCTTTTTTGGCACCTCTCCCGGCGTCAAACAGGTGCATGCCCGTCCCGAAGGTTTGGAATCCACGTTGACAGTTGCCTTTGGTACCCATCAAGCACCCGTCAAGGTGGAAGAATGGTTGGATAAAAGTCTCCTGACCATTCCCGAAGAAGACTTGGCGGCCATTGAAGTGGCTGGTTTGACGATCACCCGGGAAGAGGTCGCGCCACCTGCTGACAAAAAGGACGAGAAAAAAAACGGGCCTAAAGAAGTGCGTTGGAATCTGCAACCACTGGCGGCTGATGAAAAACCCAATCAACAGGAAATCGCCAAGTTGGCACGTATGATGGGCAATTTTTCCTATGAAGGTTTGGTTGAAAATGAAAACGAGGCTAAGGCCGCTTTGGACAAGCCCGCTTTGGAGTGGGTTCTGCAAAAGAAAAAAGGTGACAAAATTGCCTATAAACTGGCCAAGTTGGAAAAAGGTGGTCAGTTTGTCGCACAATCTGCGGCCCGGGGGGAACTGTTTCGCATCCCCAGTTATGTGGGTGATGTGTTGTTGAAAAACGTTCGCAAGGAAAATTTGGTGTCGGGCCCCCCCAAACCCGAGGCCAAGAAAGAGGCTGTTCCCGGTGATGCAGGGGATAAAAAAGGGGAAATCCCAATGATGGGTGAGGATCCCCTTCCCATGCTACAATCATCGCCACCACCCCCTGCGTCGCCAGAGGATGCCGTGGTCCCTGGAAAGGAATGAGGTTTCAACCCGGGGTGTTTCCCATACCTGTGGATAGTAATGTTTCATAAAATATTTCCATGGGTTATGAAAATGGCCGCATCGTCACGCGCCATGCCCGTGCTGTTTTTCGTTTCGTTTATCGAGGCATCTGTCCTCCCGGTTTCACCGTACGCCTTACTCGTTCCGATGGTCCTGGCGACACCAGTACGGGGCATGCTTATCGCCTTCTGGTGTACCGCCGGGACGGTCCTGGGAGGTGTGCTGGGCTACCTGATAGGCTATTGGGCGTGGGAATTCATCGGACATCCGTTGGTCCTCGCCTATGGTGGCGAGGACCATTACCAACACCTTCGTGACCTATTCAACCAATACGATGTCTGGATCGTGCTTATTGGCGGCATCACCCCCGTGCCGTTCAAAATATTTACGATCACTGCCGGGGCCATGAAAGTCAACTTTCTGACCTTCTTGTTGAGTTCCATTCTCAGTCGAAGCCTGCGTTTTTTTCTGGTGGCAGGTGCCCTCATGTGGGGGGGTGATCCCCTTCGTGTTTGGATTGAACGCCACGTTGTCAAGGTGGTTCTTGGTGGATTATTGTTTTTGGTTATCGCTTTTTTGGTTGGAATTAAATTTATTATATAAAAATTACAAATAATATTTATTAATGGGTGTGGATAAACAACACCTGGAGAAAAATTCTTGTTCCCAGCTTGCGTTACATGTAAAATACATCCAAGCGCTTGTTAACCATGTGGAAAAGTTGCACAACGAAAGGAAAACGTATGCGTCGCCATCCCGCCAGTAAACGATTCCTGACTGCGGTCACTCTGGGTGTTTTATCTGGTTTTCTATGTATTTACTTGGCAAGTCGCGGTCATCCTGAAATGGCGAATCCTTCCAATCCTCTCTTCTGGATCGTCTTTACCGATCGCGTATTGATAGGCATGATGGTGGCGTTTGCCGGGGCTTTCACCGTGCATCCCATCCTTGGTTTCAGCTACCATCCCTGGTTGCGCGGCGCATGTCTGGGGGCCGTGGTATCCCTGCCGATCGCCCCGGGCGTTTTGATCACCCCACCAACGAACGGCCCTTTGTCACCTTGGGTGATTTTTTGGGGCACTATCGTTGCCGGGGCCATCTATGGATCCGTGATCGATTGGGTTGCCACCCGGGTCGGTGGCCAGGGGGCGGCACTGCTGCCACCAGACGACACGCACAAATAAAGAACCTGGTGTCCCGCTCTGGCACCGGCGTTGGTAACGATGACGCATCTGGCGTGATTGCGTCATCGAGGTGCCTCCATGGCATCCAAACCGGATAGAAACATGTGATCGAGTTGTTCAAACAATTCTTTACGTAATTCGTTGAACTGCTCCAACTTGACAACAGCTTTGTCTCGCAAAAGCTGGAATTTTTTTGCACCGGAGTCTTCCGTCTGTTCGATGGTCAGATCAATGTAGGTCTCTTCCTTGATGATATGTTCCATGTTAAATCCGCCACCTTGCTGAAGCAGAGCAATCACTTCACGGGCCAAGGCGTGAACCCGGGCGTGCGTATCACCCAGTTGGGCGAATATTGGTAATTGACTCAATGAGCTGCCTTTCTGCTGATCATACCACTTACCCAACGCGCAGGCATGATGATCGGCCACCTCTTCAACGCGCATCACCTCTTTTCCCCAGATTACATTTTCCAGGGTACCGAGCCAAGCCAGATGCACCGCTTTTAAATGGGTGAGGTCGACAAAGGAATCGCCAATCTTGAGATAGGCTACGGATTGCTGTAGCGTGTCAGCGGATTCCTTGATGACCTCGGCCAATTGGCCGGTATGATGGGCCGAACCATTGGCATAGCTGGCCAGGTGAAGCAACTGGAGGGTTTTCTTTTGTACCTGGGCGGCATTGATGAGAACATTGCTTGACAGTACTCGTACCTCTTCGGTCTTGAACAGGGCCCCGGAACTGCAATAGTTGGCTTCGGCTGCGTGTTGGGAGGCCTGTTCCACCTCTTCGGCGATCATAACGGTGCTTTTGGCACCTTCCTGTACAAGTTGGCTGACCTGCTGGGTACTGGTGGCTATTTCTTCAGCCTGCCGGGCCACATTGAATGTGGCCGTGCGAACCGAAGCCATGGATCGGGCAATTTCTGCTACGGCCTGATTCTGCTCCGAGACCGTCTGATTGATCTCTTGCGTATTTTGATCAATAGTACCAACACTTTCGGACATGTTCTGGAAGCTTTCGGTGACCCGTTGGCTATTGTTACGCGTTTTCTCAATCATAGAGGCGATCAAGCTGGTGGCGTCGTTGGTTTTTCGCGCCAAATCCTTGACCTCATTGGCCACCACGGCAAAGCCTATGCCCGCTTCACCAGCACCTGCCGCCTCGATGGCGGCATTCAGGGCCAGCAGGTTGGTTTTATCAGCGATGTTCTTGATGGTGGATACCATTTTTTGGATTTCTTCAATGGAGGATTCCAGATCGTGCATGACAACCTGGTTTGTCACCACCCCTTGTCGCATTTGCGAGGACTCCATGGCCGCTCGCCGACAACGATTTTGTACTTCCGATAAGGAGGATGTCAGTTCCTCGATTGCCGTTGCCACCACAGAGACCGAATCATCCACCAAGGCAATGCTCTGATTGACCAAGGAGACGTTGCGACTCATTTCTTCAGCGGATGATGCCACGGATGTCATGTTGTCTCTGGTGTTGGCCGCACACAAGGCCATTGCGTGGATATTCTCTTCCATTTTTTTGACCGCCTGGGCCGAACTTTCCATATCCTGACTTGCTTCGATGGCTTTGCAACTGACACCATTGGTTTCACTGTGCAAGGCGCTGTTTTCTTCCAGCACTTCAGAGGCGAGAGACAGGGAGTTGGCGGCGTCGCTACTCAGATTTTTGCGTACGGCGACCAGTTCACGGGTGACGGCGACATTGGTATCCGATTGAATCGAAATCATTCTCACGGTATGCAGCAGTTTTTTCTGAAGAGCCAGAACCGAAGCGATCAATCCCCCTGGTTTGCCGTTTGTGTTATCCAATTGGGCGGTCATATCCCCTTTGGCCAGTCGATCCAAAAAAGCGGCGATTGTGTGAGGTTCTCCGCCAAGTTGCTGCAAAATCGATTGCGCTATAAACCAGACCCCGGCCACGGAGATGATCAGGGCGAGCACCATGAGTATCATCAATCCGCTTCGAAGATGGGAAATTCGCTCGATGGAGAGTTCCATGTGATGGAAAACCACACTTTTTTGTTCATCGACAAAGGGCACCAGGACTTCATGCATGGCGGCGGCCTCCTTGTCGAATCGTTCCATGAAACGATTGCCCCCCGGTGCCCCTTCGGCGACATAGGCGGCTGCCATGGTCTTGCCCATGGCGTAATAGGCATCCACCCGCTCCCGCAGTTTGAGCAGGACGCCGTTGAGTTCTGAATTTTCCGCCATCAGGCGTTCCATGTCTTTCAATCCGGATAAAAACGCCTGATAATTTTCCTCAGCAAGCTTGTAACCATCATCCAATCCATCCTGGCCCCTGGTGGCGGAGATGTCCGAAAGGAATTGTTGAATTTGCAGCACTTGTTGCTGCATCCGCAACGCCAATACCGCCGTATCCAGCCGACGGTTTCGAACATCCAGCATGCCCTCGCGGGTTGTACTGCTCACCCACCAGGACCATCCCCCCAGAAACAGCAAAAACAAAACCGGGATGGACAAAGACAAAGCAATCCGGGTGGCTACTCGGACTCTCATTAATGAATGCAACATTGCCAACGCCTCTACAAAGTTTTGTGAGTCGACTCACTACAGAACCTTGGCGTCAAACTCCCGCCCAGGTAACGGTATTCTCAATACCATAATCAGATGGGAAGTAGGAAAGGGTCTTCGCCAAAGTGACTGGAAAATGATGAGAAGGGATGAGGAATCAGGGAGAATTACCGCATGCTTTTGTGAGGTACGACTCGGAAGTGCGCGGGGACAACTTGGCCACGCCTTCAAGACAGGAGATTGTTCAAGGCGGTACCAGACGGCATGATCTGGATTCGTACAAACATTTCCTGTGGCTTGCCAGTATTACCGAGTGCAGAGTTGCAGAGGCTCGCTGAAACTCAGTGGAATTCACGCTCCAGGTAGTGATGAATGATATTGTTCAGGTCGTTCAAAATGGATTGATAACGCTCTTCATCGCATTCGATTCGCCGAAGGCGATCCAGGTAACCAAGCACAACATCATGGGGGATGCCCTGGCAGCAGGGAGAATTATTAGTATTATTCATGGCATCTTGCATAAACAGCTCCCGACAATGCGATGTGTCAAAGCTTTTGGTACTCCGCTTGTTTCAGGTGAAGCAAGCAAACGCTGTACCTTATTGAAACCGAGGAGTCCCTGTTTCCTCGCGTTGCCCGCTGATTGTGTGAAATTGGCTTTCAGGATCCCATATTGCGGGGAGCCGATGTAATCCTTTTACCTTCGTTGCCCCTTCCTCTGGCAGTGGCAGCAGATGAAGGGAAAATGGCATGCAGGAATTTGGATGTAGAAGCCAACGCCTTTTGCGTGAATTGGGCACATTGATGCGGCAGGCGGATGGCGTTTTGGTCCAAGGCAGGGGAAACGGACGAAGATACAGGTGGCATATCCCGTTGTTGGGTCAGAACATCAGACACCGCGATACGCATATCCTCTGGAAAGAATGGTTTTTTTAAAACGCGCATGGCCCCACACTTTTTGGCCATCTCCAGATTGAACGAAGCCTCCAGTCCGCGCCCACCACCCGATATGGCGATGATGCGTGCATCCGGGAAACTGTCCGTAATCTCAACGATCACTTCGATACCGTCTCTGGCAGGCATCAAGATATCTGTGATCACCAAGTCGAAAAAATGTTTGCGATAGAGGTCTATGCCCTCCCCCCCGTCCCGCGCTTCGTGGATGATATGATTATCCTCAAGAATAACACGGAGATAGTCACGAATGATCTCCTCATCATCGATAATCAGTATCCGAGCCATTTTGATTTCCTCCTTGCCGAAAAGACCATCGCATTCGTTCGCAACACGCTTTGACGCCTGATGTGCGTAGTGCTGTGGACAGTTACTGATTGGCATTATTTGTTTTTTTTGATACGTCAGTCTTGATGCTCAAGCAGATGAATCATGGAAACGGAAGTTTGCTGCACTGCAACATCTTACACTGTGATTTGCTGCATTGCAACATATTTCGATGTGTGGGTGAGAGGGAGCCTTATCTCCCGAAGCCTCGGTATTGCGATAACCATCCCATTGGTGCAGTCTGACTTCCAGGATTGGTGGTTGCTACCGGGAGTTCCATGTTTTGTCGTTTTCCCGAGACGGTTTTGCTCATGTTTGGTCTCGCCCTGGACGATGAAATGCCTAATTGTCGCCTTCTGGAAAAGCCGTTGCCGTGGGAGGAAAAGGGTGGGACAAAGTCGGTTGCCAGATACATGGATTTCCTTCCAGGATTTTATCAAAGGTACCCCGGAACGGGATCCGACCCCGGGACCTGCCCGGGAGCCTGAACAGTCGGTTGCGAGCAACGATTGGACCGATGCTGAGGATTATTTAATCCATGGGGTCCGCCCGGCCAAGCCTGCTGTGGTCACGGATCGTTTGTTTGTCACCCTGAAAGAGGCCGCTCCCAAGCCACCGGTGCCGGAGGAAGCGGGCCTGACCATTTATGATGCCATGAGACAAATTTACGCAGTATATGGTCCGAAGAACGCCATTTTTTCTCGTTTGCGCCGGTTGGAACAGCAGGATAAACGGGAATTGGACAGCGGACGCATCGATCAGCAGGAGTTTGAGCGTCGGGCGGTGGCCACGGCCATTATCCGGGAAAACCATGGTCGGCGCATGGAAAAGATTACCCGATGGTACCTTGACAATTATTTCCGTCTTTTCGACAATCCCGAACCAGTTATCGTTCCTGACAAATCCAGCCATTGACCCAAAGAAAATGGCCTGCCCAAGGGGGGGACATGGCTTGTAAGGGGAAAATCAAGACGGGGTGCTGGATTATTGCCCTGTTGATTGGTTGTCAGTCAACCTGGGCCATGGCGGAATCGGACTCGGATCGTATCCTTGATTCCTTGAGCCGGGTCATCGAAGAGGGGCGGCGAAGCAAAGCGGCCCGCCCGGACTTTCTCGACAAACTTAAAAAAATAGTGGATGGTGCCCGAAGGGTCACCGGCAAGTTGTTGTTGGCGGAAACCTTTGACGCCGGCAACCAGGAACGGGATCCCCGTTGGAAAGTCCTGGCGGGTCATTTTGAGGTGGATGGCAGTGGTGCCCTGTTTTCTTCGGCTAACCGTTCTGAGGTGTTGTCGTTACAGGCGGGGGGTGAGATGTCCGATCTGAACGAACAACCCGCGGAAAAAATCTCCGATGATCGCTTGGTCCGCGGGATCGTGGGCGTGATGCGTGGTAAAACATCGGGAGATCACCCCAATCCGGGTGCTGGCGGTCGCTATTCCCAGGGGACGGCCATGATTCGCGCTTCGGTGAGTGTTCCTGATAACTTTCGCCTGCGCGTGACCTTTCGTTCCGACTTGGCCCAGGGGGAAGGAGAGGTTGGCTTGGTTGTGGGCCAGGACGTGCAGACCGGTTATCATCTCCGTTTGTTTGCCGCCCCGGATCGTAACAAAACACTCCAGATTGTGCGCTATGACGAGGAACACCGTATGCAATCGATTGCAGTAATGCCCGGGCATGGCTTGGGGGACGGTCTGAATCATGGCGTGGTGTGGCAACGGAGTGGCGATGGCCATATGAAGGTCTGGTTGGATGGACAGGCTGTGCTGCAAGTTCAGGATGTCGCTGCGCTGCGCGGTTTGGATGGTTTGCTGTTGGTCAACCATAAAGGTGATATTGCCTTTGACAACATCGAACTCTATGGCGAATGACCGCCGCAAGCGGCCAACCATCTTTTGAAAATCCGGGCGGCACTCATGAAACGATGTCATCCGATTGTGGCGGTGTTGTTTTGGCTGATATCGAGTCTTCCCGGCTTGGTTTATCCCGGGGATGATCCATCGCATACCCCTGCCCCCTCTGTCGCCGGAAGCGATCCGGTGCCGTCTTCAGGGCGCGTGGATATTGGCATTCAACCGCTGTGGTTGCCAAGTGGCATCATCGCGGAGGTGATGAAACGCGATGCCGTGTTGCGCCGTGACCTGCAGCAGTTGGGAGCCGTTCCGCGCTTTTATCCCTATTTCAAAGGTTCCGATGTCAGCCGTGCCATGCACGATGGCCAACTGGTCGGGGGGATCGCCGGGGATATGCCTGTGATCACCGCCTGTGTGAAAGACCAGATTCGAGTGGCCTCCCTGGCCGATATTCATTATGTTTCCGTGGTGGCCCGGGAATTCAAGTTGCTGTCCGAATTGCGGGGGCAACGAATCGGCTATGCTTTTGGTTCCAATGCCCACTATGCGCTATTGACCGCGTTGTCGGCCAACGGACTGACCGAAGCCGATGTAACCTGGATCCCCATGGAGGTGTCCCTCATGCCGCAAGCGTTGGCGCGGGGTGAGATCGACGCCTATGGCGCTTGGGAACCCACGCCAACGGTGTCCAACGTTGTATATGGCCACAAGGTGATCCATCGGGCCATGAGCGTTGGTTATCTCTATTTTTCACGCCCTTTTGCCGAGCGTTATCCTGATCGGGTCCTGTTGTTGGTGGCGGCCGAGATTCGGGCACTGAACTGGCTTCAGGCATCGGAAAACAATTTTTCCCGAGCTGTCACCTGGTCGACCATTGCCATTCGCAACCTACAGGGGCGTGATTTTGCGCTGTCACGGCGACAAACCTTGACGTTGGCCAAAGAGACCATTCGCAATCTGTGGACCTTGCCGGTCATTCCAGCCAATGATGTCAAGGAAAGCGGTCATGTGGGACGCGCCGCTACGTTTTTGCGTCATATCGGCAAAATGGCATCCGACTACCCCTGGGATGAGATCGCCAAGTGTTTTCATCGGGAGATGGGGGTGCAGATTTTGTCGGACCCCAGTCGGTACCGTATCCATGAATTTGACTATGGAGTATCTCCCCGTTGATTGTGAAGAGTACGACACAATCTCCCCGGTCATGGCTGGATCGCCGGGGCTGGAATCTGGAAACCCGTCTGATCTTTTGGTCCAGTCTTTTGTTCTGGTTGAGTTTGTCCGCCATTCTCGCTGTCGTACTGCTGGGGATACCCCATACCCCTTTCCATGGGCGCATCCATCAGACCCGTACGCAAATGTTTCATAAGCTTTCCCTGGTAGCCAGTTTGCACAAGCAATATATGGAAGATTGGTTGCTCGACAAACAGCAGGATATTCGCGCCTTTTCGGATCATCCGCTGTTTATTGATGACCCCTCGCAAAGAGCCCTTGATCCGACAGGGCAATCAATTCGTGCCCACCTGCAGGCTATTGTTGACGGGTACCCTGAATTTTCATTTTTGGAGTGGGTGTCCATCTCCAGGCAAATTGTCATTTCTACAGCCAATCCTGATGTGAAGCCACTGGTTTACGATCAATTTATACGCAACGCACTCCTGGCCGGCAAAGGGTATATGGGTAGGGCCCGCCTGCTTTCCAAGGATCAAACGCCGATATTCCGCATCAGTTATCCGGTTTTGGACGCGGACGGCAGGGTGAAAGCCATGCTGGTGGGTGCCATTCGTTCTGACGTACTGTTGTCACGTCTCTTCGATGCCGGAGACACCCTGGGCAGGAGTGGCGATGTGCTGCTGGTTGATGACCAGGGATTTTTCATCAATAGGCCCAAATATACCTTTCCCGATGGGACATTTGTGCAACCTTTGCATTCGCAAATGCCGGGCATTCTGGCACGATTGGCGGTTGAAGGTCATGAAGGGGTCATGGATGCTTTGGATTATCGGGGTGTCTCGGTGATTGGTGCCACGCGTCATCTGCGACTGAGCCCTAACTGGGGCATGGGTTTTGTGGTCAAGATTGACAAAAAGGAATTGTATGATCCGTTGTTGCAAGAGGTCATCGCATTGGTCGGGGTCGGTGCCATGGTGTTTTTCCTGTTGATAGTACTGTACTCCTTCATGGTGCATCGTCAAACACAACTTTTGAAAATTTTGAGTCGGTCGGCAGCCCGTTTTTCGGCAGATGATCTGTCTGTTCGTACCGGAATTCACGGACGGGATGATGTCGGCCAATTGGGCGAGGCGTTTGACCGTATGGCGGGCAGGATTCAATCCTCCCTGGGGGATGTCAAACGCGAAATGTTGGAGCATAAACGAACCGCCCTGGAATTGTCCCAGGCCAACGATGAGCTGAAAAATTTTGCTTATATCGTTTCGCACGATCTGCGTTCTCCCATGTTGAGTATCCAAGGGTTTACCGAAGAATTGCAGTTGGACCTGAATGAGCTTGAGCAATTGATTACGGTCGGCATGGCCGATGATTCGGACACTTTGCCGGACAATGTGGCGGCGTTGTTGCGATCCCGCATCCCGGAAGACATGCGCTTCATACGTTCTTCAATCGATAAAATGGACAGGCTGGTACAGGCGGTATTAAAGATTTCCCGTTTGGGGCGGAAGGTGCTACAGTATGAGACAGTGGATCTGGGCGCGCTGGTGGCCAACAATGTGGCCTCCATGGGCTTTGGTATCAAAGAATCAGCCATCACCGTGCAAGTGGACCCACTGCCGCAGGTGATCACTGACCGGGATGCCATGGACCAGATCATTGGCAACCTTTTGTCCAACGCTATTAAATATTTGGATCCCATTCGACCTGGAGTGGTGCGCATTTTTGGCGAGTATCATGCCCTGGATCAGGGTGTCACCCTGGTGATCGAAGACAATGGCAGGGGTATGGCAGAAGCGGATATTCCAAAAATATTTACCATGTTTCAACGCGTGGGACGCCAGGATATCCCCGGGGATGGCATCGGTCTGTCGTGTGCCCGCACCCTGGTGCGACGTTTGGGGGGGACGATCGGTTGTCAATCGACCTTGGGGGTGGGAACGACCTTTCGCATTGCGATCCCTGCGGTTCCACCCGGGCATGAAATCATCTGACGGAGTGAACTCACGATGAAGGATATTCAGCCGGTTACCGTAGTCATGGTTGAAGATGAAGATGCCCACGCCACCCTGATTGAACGCAACCTGCGACGTGCCGGCATCATCAATCCCATTGTGCGCCTCAAGAACGGTCAGGAGGTTCTTGATTTTTTATTCAATCAAGGCCAATTCACAGATCATGTTCGACCTTCCCATCTATTGGTGATGCTTGATCTGAATATGCCGGAAGTCGATGGCTATCAAGTCTTGCATACCATGAAACACCACGAAGAGACCCGTCTCATACCTGTTGTGATTCTTACCACTACAAATGATCCGCACGAGGTGCAGCGGTGCTATGAGTTGGGATGCAATAATTTTGTTACCAAACCGGTGGACCCCGTTGCCTTTGCCAAGACGATCCAAAGCATGGGGGTGATGATGGCAATCATGTCTTATCCGTGCTGCCTGTTATCCAAGGGGTGATGGTTATGGATGCGTTGCAGAAAAATCCACGCATTCTCTATATGGAAGATGATGAAGCCTTGGCCCAGTTGGTTCAGCGCCGCCTGGGACGATACGGCATTCGTACCGAAACGGCTGCCGATGGCCTGTCGGGTCTGGAAATATTGCAACGCGATCATTTCGATGTGGTGATTCTGGATTACAAAATGCCCCATTTGGACGGCCTGGGCGTTTTGCGCCAAATGATGACGCATCAAGCCTCCCCGCCAGTGATCATGGTGTCGGGCTTCGGTAACCTGGAAACGGCCATTGCAGCGATCCATCAGGGGGCTGCCGATTATGTGGTCAAGGAGACCGGCAGCAACTATCCCGAGCTTTTGCGCAATGCCATAGAACGGGTGTTGGAAAAGCAATCCCTGATCCATGGCAAGAAAAGAATGGAAGCCGCTTTGCAAGAGAGCGAGCTGCAAATTCGCCACATAGCGGATGCGGCAGGGGATGCTATTGTATCCGCCGACGAAGAGGGACGCCTGACCTTCTGGAACCGAGGTGCCCAGGCCATCTTCGGCTATCAAGAGGAGGAAATCTTTGGCAAGCATTTTACCACGCTCGTACCGGAGAGATCGCGTAATTTTTGTATAAAATCAGCCATTAAAATGCGCAATAGCGATAGAACGAGCTGGCTTGGCCAAACGTTTGATCTGGCTGCCAAACGCAAGGATGGTTCTGAGTTTCCCCTGGAAGTTGCTTTGTCGTCCTGGATGGTGAACGGTAAAAGATTTTTTTCGGCGGTGGCCCGCGATGTAACCGCCCGCAAAAAAGAGGAACGAAGGACGCAACGCCTTTTACAAAATCAGATTTTAATCAATGCATTATTGCAATTGGTTACCTATCCCAACACTTTGGATGAGCAGTTGGCTATTGCCCTGGATCTGGTACTCACGACGAGTTGGTTGATCACCTTGAACAAAGGGGTGATTTTTTTGTTTGATGACGAACGCGGGGAATTGGTTTTAAAGGTGCAAAAAGGGATCCATGATTCCTTGATTCAGACGTGTGCCCGGGTGGTCACTGGCCAATGCATTTGTGGTGTGGCCATGGCATCCAACCAGCTTATATTTGCCGATTCCGATGATCCCAGGCATACGGTACGTTGTGAAGGGATGCTGCCCCATAGCCATTACTGCCTGCCCATCACCGCCAGGGGACGTTTTCTGGGGGTGCTGAATGTTTACATGCCCAAGGATCACGTCAAAGATACGGAGGAAGAAGAGCTGTTGTATACCGTAGCACATACCTTGGCGGGCATCATCGAACGCAAGCAATTGGACGAACAATTACAACGGGCGATGGTGCTGGCCGATAAAGCCAACAGCGAAAAAAGTCGTTTCCTGGCATCTATGAGTCACGAAATACGCACCCCGATGAATGTGGTGCTGGGAATGGCGGAATTATTATTGGAAACCTCGTTAACGGCCGAGCAACAACGTTACGCGGAAACGATGCAATCTTCCGGCAAGGCCTTGCTCGGGGTGATCAACGATATTTTGGATTTTTCCCGCATTGAGTCGGGAAAAATTTTGTTGTCTGATGTCGCTTATGCCCCGCGTCAGATTGTCGAGGAAACCGTTCAGCTCATGTACCTGTCGGCGGCCAATAAGGATATCGCCTTGAGGAGTTACGTCGCTGCTAACATTCCCGACCGCGTCATGGGCGACGATGCTCGAGTGCGGCAGGTGTTGATCAATCTAGTCAGTAACGCCATTAAATTTACCCAAAAAGGGTGGGTGGAGGTCAGCCTCACACTTTCTCCCGAGAATCCGCAAACGCTGGCGTTTTCTGTAACGGACACAGGCATAGGTATTGACCCGGATTTGCACAAGAAAATCTTTGAACATTTTGTTCAGGGCGATGTCGGCATTACCCGACGTTACGGCGGAACGGGTCTGGGATTGGCCATTTCCCGTGGCTTGGTTGAATTGATGGGTGGGCGAATGATGGTGACGAGCGTTGTGGACCGGGGGAGCGTTTTTTCATTTGCATTGCCCATGCGGCAGGTGGCACCAACGCTCGCCCCCGGTTCGGTATCCAGTATTTCCCTTGATGCCATCGCCAAGCCGTTGCGGGTATTGCTGGCGGAAGATACCGAGGAAAATCGCATATTGTTTGAGGCTTTCCTGGCCAAAACGCCCTACCACCTCGTCATGGTCAACGATGGACTGGAAGCCTTGTTGCAGATAAAGCAACACCCGTTCGACGTGGTGATCATGGATGTGCAAATGCCCAAAATGGATGGCTATACCGCAACGCGGGAGATTCGCCAATGGGAGCGGGATTTGGGACGCTCCCCCATTCCAATCATTGCCCTGTCGGCGCACGCCATGGAGGGCGAGGAGATACGCAGTCGCGAAGCGGGATGTACCCGATATCTTGCCAAACCAGTACGGAAAAAAGTGTTGCTGGAGGCCCTGGAGCACATTGCCATCGTCTGAACCAATCCCTTTGGTATGGAACAAAGGGGCGTTTCTTGTTACACTATCTCCTATCGTGTCCTTACAGATATATTCATATCATTGGTGGAGGCGACTCCCTTTGAATGACACGGTCTGAACTGCCAGGTCATACTGAACCAACACACCTTGGTGCCACGGAGTCCCTGTGGATGGATAAAACAACCAGTCAGCAAAGAATTTTGATTGTCGATGATATTCCAGCCAACATTGCATTACTGGCGGAAATATTGCGCGGCCAATATGCTATCTCCGCTGCCATAAACGGTTCCATCGCCCTGGAAATCGCCAGTTCCGAACTCCCGGATCTAATTTTGCTGGATATCATGATGCCGGGGATGGATGGCTATGAGGTGTGTACAAGACTGAAAGTCAATGAAAAAACCAAAAATATCATGGTTATTTTCATTACCGCCCTGGATGCCGAGGTTGATGAAATCAAGGGATTTGACTTGGGAGCCGTTGATTTTATTTCCAAACCGTTCAGCAGGGCGGTCATTCAGGCCCGCGTCCGCAACCATATGAGCAGAAGATTGGTGGAACAATCCATTTCCCGCTTGCATCATGAAAATCGTTTGATACTGGATGCGGCTGGGGAAGGAATTTTTGGTTTGGATCTGGATGGTAATACCCGGTTCATCAATCGGGCCGGAGCCAAAATACTCGGCTGGAATCAGGAGGAACTGCTGGGTAAACCCATGCACGCCACGATTCATGGCAAACGTAGGGATGGATCCCCTAATCCCATTGAGGAATGTCCGATTTGTGCCGTTTTGCAAGATGGAATGACCCGTCATTCTGGGGATGATGTTTTTTGGCGCAAGGATGGTACCTTTTTCTCAGTTCGATTCACCAGTACGCCCCTGTGTGAGGCGGGTCAGGTACGAGGAACGGTTGCGGTATTTCAGGATATTACCCATCTCAAGTTGTTGGAAAAAAATGAAATTCAGAGTCAGGCCTCGCGAATTGCCATCAGTGCCTTGTTGGAAACCAGCCTTGAGCCCCTCTCCCTGGACAGACAACTCGACGTTGCCTTGGAAATCGTCATGACGGTTCCATGGTTATCCATTGAGCGTAAGGGATCCATTTTCATTGTCGATGAAACCAATGGTGATCTGATACTTCGTGCCTCCAAAGGACTGGCCCCTCCCTTGCTCGCCTTGTGCGCTCGTCTTTCCATGGGTCAATGTCTTTGTGGTCAAGCGGCCAAAACCAGAAAGACAATATTTTCCAATAAACTGGACGAAAACCATACAGTCCGTTTCGCAGGGATTCACAATCATGGTCATTATTGTGTTCCCATTATATTTCAAAAACGCCTCCAGGGAATTTTGAATTGTTACATCCCCGCTGATCTACCCTATTCCCCTGAGGAAGAGGCCTTCCTGATGACCATCGCCAATACCCTGGCCGGTATCATCGAACGCCGTAAATTGGAAAAAAAATTGGAAGTGGTGCATCAACAATTGGCTTTTGCCGCACTTCATGACGATCTGACGGGATTGCCCAATCGGGTATTGTTCAAGGAACGTCTCGTTCAGGGCATTTCCCTTGCCGTGCGTGAAAAAACGGTGATCGGGCTGCTGTTTTTTGACCTGGATTGGTTCAAGCAGGTCAATGATACCCTGGGACATGATGTCGGGGATAAACTGCTCGTATCGGTGGGTCACCGGGTTACATCTTTGTTGCGCAAGTCGGATACGTTGGCGCGTTTAGGGGGGGACGAGTTCGCGATCATTCTAGGTAAAATTTCAGGTGAAGAAGATGCTGTGATCGTGGCGCAAAAGCTGATCGACATGCTCAGTGAACCGTTTCAACTGGGGCCACACGAATGCCGAATCGGTTCCAGCGTGGGCATTGCCCTGTTTCCACGCCACGCTACGGACCCTGAAACGCTCATCATGCACGCCGACACGGCCATGTATGTCGTCAAGCAAAAGGGCAGAAACAGTTATTCCGTATTTTCCCCTTCTGAGTGTCATAAAGAAGTCCCATAATCAATTCCTGCCTCTTCACCAACGAACCCGGTCTTCTTTTCTCAGGGCTAGCCATTGAATTCAACCCCACCGCAAACGGTACAAAAAGAGAAAAAGCGTTCCAGTATCAGAAGAAAAATATCTACTGGATATGTCATTGGCTTTTTCTTTCAAGTGTTGTTCATGGTGTTTATATTTTTCAATATGCTGTTGATAGAGAAAAGAATTGAATCCTACTATGCCATATCCAGGCTGAATGATGTTACCCTGGAAGCAAGGCGTTTTGAAAAGAACTATTTTCTTTATCGCGACCAGGGCGATATTGTTCGATCCTTGGCGTTCGTGGCCAAGGCACAAGAGATCATTAAGGATGAAGCGGGACTTTACGATCAATCCTGGCTGCTGAAAATCAGTGAACTATGGTTGCTCCCCTTTGAAAAAGTCGATTATCAATACAACAACCAATCGGTCAACAGAAACAGGATGCTTAAAATATTACATGAATACAATGTGTTGTTGACACAGCTCCAGGAAGGATCCGCGCAAGCGCAATCATTGCAGGCATCCATTCGCACCAAGGGACAAATAGTGACGGAAATTGTCGAACAATTGAACCTGGATGCGGTCAAACACATTCAGGCCTTGTTCCAGGCGATCAAGTGGGTCCTGTTTTTTTTGCTGGTAGCATTTCTTATTGCGACCATCATTGCCACCAAATTCATGGTGCAATCCGTCACAAATCCCCTGCGTTCCCTCGAAACAAGCATGAATCGCATATCTTCGGGCAATTTTTCCATGTTGCCCATTTTGCCCCGGCAAGATGACGAAATTCGTTCCATGCATCTGGCTTTTAATCGCATGCTTGAGGAGCTTTTTGAACACCGCCGCGAAATAGTGCGTTCCGAGAAATTGGCATCTCTGGGAACAATGTTGGCGGGAATAGCCCACGAAATCAACAATCCGTTGTCCAACATATCCACATCTGCCGAACTTCTTCTCTCCGAGATGTCTGGAGCGGATCTTGAACTTAAAAACAGATTGATCAACCATGTCATTGCAGAAACCGACCGAACGCGTGACATCGTTAGAACCGTGTTGGAATTTTCCCGGGAACAGTGTTCCACCAAAAGCCCGACCCATCTGCTCTCCACCATCAATGACGCCCTGCTGTTGATTCATGGTAAAATGGGCAAGACCCAGGTCGATATCCAGGTGGACATGGAACATACTGTTTTTGCCAACAGGCAACAATTGCAGCAAGTTTTTATCAATTTATTGAAAAATGCCGTCGAAGCCATGGAAATGTCTGGCGGAATGAAGAAGATTTCCATCATTTCCAGAGAAATGGACGATGGTTTCCTGGAGATTGGCGTTACCGATACCGGGCCAGGGTTATCATCCGATTCCTTTCAAATTATTTTTGATCCATTCCATACGACGAAAGAACCTGGTAAAGGGACGGGTCTCGGCTTGTTCATTACCCATCAGATCATTGACGAACATGGCGGAAAAATACGTGTGGAAAGTAAACTTGGTCAGGGTGCCACTTTTAAAATAAAATTGCCCATCGGGGATGCAACCCATGCGTGATCAGGCACAAATCTTGATTGTTGACGATGAACCGATTACACTGAATAATTTACAGTTGTTTCTAAGCAAAGAGGGGTTTGCCGTCTGTACCGCCAATAACGGTAGTGAAGCCCTGGAGCTGCTCAAGAAACACTCTTTCGATGTCATTTTGACCGACTTGCGCATGGAAAAAATAGACGGATTGCAACTGCTGCAATTTTGTCGCGAAATACAACCGGAGGCAGGAGTCATTCTCATAACCGGTTTCGCCACTGTCGATACCGCCGTCAAGGCGATGAAACAGGGTGCCTTTCATTATCTCACCAAACCTTTCAAATTTCATGAACTACTTCAGGCGGTCAAGGATGCGGTGGCCCAATCCTTGCCGCGGCGAATCAACAAAGATCTGGAGAATAAACTTCTACGTACACACGACTTCGGGGGAATCATCACCCAGGATCCCCACATGCTCACTTTGCTGGAAAAAGCCAGAGATTCCGCCTGTTCCGATTGTTCCATCATGCTTTCTGGGGAATCAGGAACGGGAAAGGAATTGGTAGCCCGTTATATTCACGAATGTAGTAATCGCGCCCAGGCCCCCTTTCTAGCCATCAATTGTGGGGCTTTGACGGATGGATTGCTTTCCAATGAATTGTTTGGCCATGAAAAAGGTTCGTTTACCGGTGCCAATGCCACCCAATTGGGACTGTTGGACGCCGCCGAATCCGGGACGCTTTTTCTTGATGAAGTGACGGAAATGAGTCTGGCCATGCAGGTAAAGTTTTTACGTGTCATCCAGGAACATGAATTTTTTCGTGTTGGTAGCACCGTACCCAAAAAGATTAATGTGCGTTTCATTGCCGCTTCCAATCGCAATATGAGTCGCATGGTGGAATGCAATGAATTTCGACAAGATTTATTTTACCGCCTGAACGTGGTTTCCCTCAAACTTCCGCGCCTGCAGGACCGCAAAAAGGACATTGGTCTGTTATCGGTCCATTTTCTGCAAAAACACGTTGGTGCCAAGGGCAAAATGCAACCCAGCGCCATATCTGAAGAAGTGATGGAAATTTTGGCCAACTATTCCTTTCCGGGCAACATTCGTGAGTTGGAAAACATCATTGAACAAGCTGTGGTCATGGCCAAAGGCCCCGTCATTGAGACGGCTCATCTCCCCGAAGATATGCAACTCATGCAGGGATCCCTCCTCAAGGAACAGGAAGACGTTATCCCTTCCCTCGAAGATCATGAAATGAATTATATACACTGGGTCCTTGGGAAAACGAACGGCAACAAAACCCGTGCTGCGGCACTATTGGGCATTGACCGCGCCTCCCTATGGCGAAAATTGAAACGGCATGGCCTGTAATGTATTGGGGAAAGTGTTGCATTTTACCACACCGAAGCATTCTTTAATAAACATGTTGTTTTTTTTAGTATTTCTCGATTCTTCGCCCATGTTTTGAGAAGATACTGGCACCCAGATGGTGCAAAATACACCATCTGAAAATCCCCTCGTGCGGGATCAATCTGCACATACTGTCCTTTCCCTCCACCATTTCATTCGACGTTCTTTTCCCCTTTGTGATCCAGGATTTATAGCTGTAAAGCAAACTCTGTTGCATTTTGCACCACATTCATCTCCCTGAAAGAACAATATGATTATTTATTATTGTTTTTCAATCACATATAGCATGGCTTGCATGTTGCAATAACAATTGCACAGTGAAAAAATAATTAACATTCCAACCTTATACTGAGAAAACAATGGACAAAAAATCTTCCGAAAAACTTGGTGGTGAAACAGGGCGAGGCAAGAGTCAACCATTAGAACCTGATTCGTTAACCAATCCGTCATCCCCTCATGGTCGTGTTCAGACAGCGGGAACAATACCCAAAAAACTGAAAAAACTAAAAAATATATTGTCAGCCATGGGGGAAGGCCTTGCTAATCAACACCTGAGCGAGTCAGCGACAACACAATATTTTGGTTTATTGACATGGCCGATTATCACTGAAAAAAAAATAAACAAGGAGCGCTCTACACAAGATACCAAAGGGCTGAATAATGGAGTTACTCCCATCAAAAGAATTTTGGTCGTTGGGCATGAGTGGGGGTTCTCCGATGTGCTGATATCCAAAGCTTTGGGCCTTGCACAAAGAAATGATTGCGGCATTGTGGCGTTGAATGTGGTTCCTTTAGCAGACAATTTTTTTTCCGCCTTAAGCAGCAATGCCAAAGATGAAATCATGGAATTGGTCGATAAATCCGTTTCCAAATTTCGCGAGAAAGTCGCTTCCATGGGAATTCCATTTACCCATCTGACCAGGGTGGGAAAAGGTAATGTCGTTGCTGAAGAAGTGGACAATAACCTTAAATCAATATCTTTCGTATTGGTTGATTCGGGCTGGAAAAAAGAAACCATTCAATCCTCCATTGCAGTCCATTATATGGAAACTGCCAGCTGCCTAAGCTGATACGTGGATGCCGCCTTTCAATGGATACTGTCAAACTGGATCATGCAACACACGCATTGACGCAACAACCAATGCGGTTCTGAATATCTGTTCATATCACTCAAGAGGAATGACACACCATGCTTGCAAATAAAAATACCGCACGATCACCCGGTGCCCTGGCTTACACCCTGTTACTCGGCATAATCAGCTCCACACTTTACCTGCTGCTCTATTTGTATTCCGACATTATGACGAACATTGCCACCATGATCCGCCAGGGTCACAAGGGATACGTTGTTGTACCCATTGGCATTGCTTTGATCTTTTCTTTCGTGCATGGTGCGTTCACAGGACGGTTTTGGGACCTTTTGGGTCTCAAAGCCAAGAAATAGAGGGGCGGGTGGCATGGAAACCATTCAGTTTATCGATCTATCGGTATCATCAACCATTATCCTGTTCCTGGTAGGTTTTGTTGGAGGGATGGTGAGCGGTTTCATAGGTTCGGGTGGGGCTTTTGTACTGACGCCGGCCATGATGACCATGGGAGTGCCCGCTATTGTGGCTGTGGCCAGCAATATGGCCCATAAGTTTCCCAAAGCCCTGGTTGGAGCCTATAAACGCAATAAATATGGCCAAGTGGATATTAAACTTGGTGTCATCATGGGAATTTTTGCCGAAATTGGTGTTCTCATCGGCAAAAACGTCATGGTACACATTCGCGCAACCTTCGGGGCAACGGGAACCAATCTATACGTGTCATTCGTGTTTGTTGTGGTGTTGGCCATCGTCGGCAGTATTGTTCTCAGGGACGCTATCAAGGAAAAACACGGGGAGGGCGAATCGGATAATCAGGAACCTGAGGAATTACCCCCTTTGGCACGTTGGGTGCGCGGATTGGTGATTCCAGGAACCATGATTCATTTCAAATCCATTGATGCCAAAGTATCCTTCCTGGTTCTGGCCCCCTTGGGGATGGCGACGGGTATGTTGGCGGCCACCATTGCTGTAGGAGGGTTTATCGGGGTTCCGGCCATGATGTATTTTCTCGGCCTGCCGGCGTTGATGGCAAGCGCTACCGAGTTGGTCATCGCCTTCGTCATGGGAATGGGGGGCTCCGTTTTGTATGCCTTGGAAGGGGCTGTGGATATCCGCCTTTCCATGATCATCCTTGCCGGTTCATTGTTTGGTATTCAAATCGGTGCCATCGGTACAACCTACGTCAAGGACTATGTGGTCAAATTTGTCATGGCGGCCATCATGCTTCTCGTCCTGGTCAGCCGCTTCTTCTATATTCCTGGATATTTGTCGGAATTGGGGCAAATCGCCCCCATTAACCAGGACACCATTCGCATGCTCAATGGCATCGGTGAGGGTAGCTTGTTTTTTGCCCTGATTTTCGGGGCCATTATCATTCTGCGTGCCCTCTACAGCGGGATTCGCGATCATCACCTGGCCCAAAGTGCGGACAAAGACAAGGATTTGGTTGCAGTCGCTGAACATCGGCAATTGTCACCCGTGGGTCGCTTTGAACGTTTCCTTGTCGCCAGCGATGGTTCCGATTTCAGTGCCGCCGCTGTCCGCGAAGCCTTCGGCATGGCGAAAAAATGTGCCGCACAGGTTCATGTCATGTCACTGGTGGCGACTGGCATCGAATACGGTGGGTTGGGGGAACCCGTCCTCAAAAAAGAACTGGCCATTGCCCAGGACCATCTGGACTCGGTCAAACAACAATGGAATCCCTTGGGTGTCCCATGTGAGACCCACGTGGTACACGGCCAGATTGTGGAGCAGGAAATTATCGGCATGGCAGAGCAACAGCAGGCTGACCTGATTGTGATGGGGAGACGTGGTCGCCGGGGCTTGGCCCGTATGATGCTCGGTCATGCCACCGCCAACGTGATCGGTAAATCAAACTGCAACGTTTTGGTCGTGCCCCGGACGGCCCAAATCGAAGGACGCCATATCGTTCTTGCCACCGATGGATCCCGCTTTGCCGATAACGCTGCTGTAACGGCTGGACACTTGGCAAATAAAATCAAGGCACCCGTTACCGTGGTTACCGTGGTGGAAACGGATTCCGAAGCCGGGGCGGTTACCAAGGCGGAACAAACTGTCAAGAGGATCGTCAAATATCTAAAAAATCAAAATGTTTCCGTGGAAGGGCGGACCCTGGTTGGTCGTCCCGACGCCAAAATAATCGAAGTTGTCCAGGAAAAAAATGCCGATTTGATCATGGTGGGCAGCCATGGACTCACCGGATTGGAAAGGATACTCGTTGGCAGCACGACCGAGCGCATTCTCAACGGTACGTCAACGGCGGTTTTTGTAGTCAAGGGCGTCTGATTTACATTTGAACCAGACCTGGCTGAACCAGAAAAAGCGTTCAGGATCATGCGTGACTGATCCATAATCAACATGCGGGATGACAAAAACCCCACCGGCACAAGCTGGTGGGGTTGCAATTTCACTCAGATGTTTTCTCCAACAGGCTCACATCGTAGCGCACCCAACAGTTACGTCCACGCTTCTTCGCAGCATACAATGCCAAGTCTGCTGCCTTAATCACATCCCAAAGATCTTCTCCGTCCGCCGGAAAACCAGCAACACCAATGGATACCGTTTTTCTCAACACACCACCCGCATAATTGATTGACAATTTTTCTACAGCCATGCGAATTTTTTCTGCCAGTTGCGGACCGGTATATTCCAGGTTTTCCTGTAAAACCACCATGAATTCTTCGCCACCGTAACGAATGACAATGTCCGAGGTGCGCACTTGGCCCAGTAGAGTCGTGGCAAAAGCTTTCAACACCGCATCTCCCACATCGTGTCCATACGTGTCGTTGACCTTTTTAAAGTGGTCCAGGTCCATCATCAATACAGAAAGGGCGTTATTTTTACGCCGAGTCGTTGCGACAAGGGTCTTTTCATACTCGTTGAGGAAACGGCGATTGTTCAGCCCTGTCAAAGGATCCTTCAGGGCGGAATCCCTGAGGGCATCCAGCAAGCGTTTGGCTTCCACGGTAGGCGCCGATTCACGTAAAAATGTCAAAATAAACGGCAATAAAAACTGGTAAACCGGACCCTCGGAGCGTTGGGTCACCAACTGAATAACCGCCCCCACATGTCCGGAATGAAATACCGGTAAACACAGATGACCCAGATTTTTAGTGGCTTCACCATGTTCAAACTTGCCACAAATAAATGGGTTGGCGTAAGAATCAATGACGCTGCCCGTGCGGTAGGCGCGGCAGGAGTCGGCATGAAACATTACCCTGGAACTGCACCAACGGCATGGTCGATTGGGCTCACCATCAACGATAACCGTTTTCATGGTATTTTTGTCATAATGAACTTCGTAAATCGAAAAATAGGCCAAGCCAAATTTACTCATCAACAGGCGACTGATTCGTAAGTACACTTCCGATGTGCTGTTATCTTCCTCAACGGCCTGCTTGAACTGCGCCACTTCCAGCAAGGTTTCCACCATTTCCGTGGTGACTGTAACCAAATTACTGTCGTCTTTGATGGTGTACCGGATCAATTTTGAAATATCGCTACTGATGGTACCCAGGTTGATTTGTAAATGTTGCATGAGACGATTGAAATCTCTGGAAATGAGGCCCATTTCGTCCTGGCCGTGATAAGCGATTTTGCCGCTAAAATCCCCAATTGTAGCACGCGCAACCACCTTTTGTACCTCCTCGGCCGTAGCCACCACGGGGGCAATCTGGCGGCGAAAAGAAAATGCCAGGAATAGGGAAAATATGATAACAATAAAAAGCATAAATCCTATGGTCATCAGGGCTTTGGTGCGCAATATTTCCATAGAGAGGTAAATGGTGACGACTCCCAGTACCTTGCCAGCCGATGTTTGATGGCAGGAAAGACAATTGGGTGTCCCCTTCTCGGAAGCTATAAAAGGTATGGTCCCGCGAAATGTAAGTTGGTGCGCATTGTCCGTCATGGAGAAATTCGGCTCGCCACTTGCCAATACCTGACGGTCAATGTCATCCATGGTTTGCTCGCGATCCAGACCAGGGCCATGCTGGCGGATGACCTCGGGACCACGAATAACACGCACCGCAGAGAGTGCCTCAATTTCTGCCAACCTGCGAAGAAATTGATCCCGCCTGTCAATGGTTTGATTAATCATGGATTCCGTTAAACTTACGCGTATAACCTCCGCCACAGAACGCACGTGGTCTCTGGCGGTAGCAATCGAAAATTCACGGAAAGAAATCAAACTGACAAAAATCAACATAATAATCATGGCACCCGAAAGGCCAACAATCATGAATGTTGTTTTTTCTTTTAAGTTCATGCTGTCGAAAATATTAATCAAGGGATGATTCATGGACACAACCTAATAATACAACTATAAAATGTTATTATGAGGCGATCCCAACCCCACCAATAACAACAATTCCACGTAACAGTCTAGCATGGTTCAGGGAAACAAGGAAATGCCATCCTCTTTTTACGATTATTTATGGCCAGAAACATTTTTATTCAGTTACCCCTTGACGATAGCTTGGACTCTGGGGTACTACTCCCCAGGTGTCAGGGCCTATAGCTCAGCTGGTTAGAGCGCACGCCTGATAAGCGTGAGGTCAGTGGTTCAAGTCCACTTAGGCCCACCACATCCGCCACGATTCGCAACGTTCCGTCTTGCCAACCGCCGGCGCTTGAGCGGTGTTCGGTATTGGGGATGTAGCTCAATTGGGAGAGCGCCTGCTTTGCAAGCAGGAGGTCGTCGGTTCGATCCCGTCCATCTCCACCAATGAAAACAAAGACTTACGGGTCACCTTCGGGTGGCCGTTTTTGTTCCAGCAATCAAATAGCAATCACTCGAAGCAGTTTCATATTTCATGCCGGGCTTCTTCTCTCAAGCAAAAACAGCCCGGCAAAATCCGCATTGCGCCAGACCATCACCGGGTCCACAGTGCATCAGGTAATCAGGTAATCAGGTAAACCCGTGCATCCATGGCCAACGGAACCTCTTAAAGAGGTATGCTTAGGGTCGTCAATCCGTTAGTTCCGTGCCTCCATGGGTAACTCAGAGATAATTCGTACAAACCACACATCCCCTGACAACAGACCCAATCTGATTGGGTCAGTCCTGTTCGTGCGCCCGGCAGGGCGCACTTACTTGGGGGTGAAAGTCCCCTACAGGCCCGGCAAGGGGAACTGTTAGCCGGACGGCAAGGGTGTCCACCGTGAGGTGGGATCTGAAGGAAGCCGCAGGC
>PEAK01000118.1 GCA_002753515.1 Magnetococcales bacterium | reverse complement strand
TGTTGTTTTGGTGGGTCTGCGCCGCTCATTCTTTTTGCGTCCTCGACCTTGCGTTAAAAGTGAAACTATTATAGCATGTTCCAATAATTTCAAAAGGTTAAATGTGACAAAGTAGAATTACATGCTGGGGATGCAAGCCGCTGATTCCACCAACAGCGCCTGGCAAGTGAACCTGAACGGCTTGAGCTGGGTGCATCAGAGTTCCACCGCTTGCGAAAACGTCGGCAAAATGTTCACCGACAGCAAGTATACCAGCTCCGACATGTGCGACAACATGGAAGGTTATTATATCTATGTGGTCGTCAAGAATAACGGAACAACCACCTATTTCAAGAGAAATTCGGTTTCCGGACTGGATGCCCTGGTTTCCGCAAGCACCAAAATCGCCAAGGATGAACTCAACAGCATCGCTTCAAAGGCCAAGTCCATCTATTCCAGTGCCGCAAGCACCGTTCAGGCGGGCTATCAAGCCTCCGTCGCTGCCATGAAATCAGCCCTGAACGCCGCTCTGGAAGCCTTATTCAGGCAGGTTGGTGGCAAGTTTATCAGTGACAATAAAACCATTATCACGCAAATACGCACCAACTTGAAAGGCCTTGATACCGATACCAAGACCGCCTACACCCGCATCCAACGAGCCCTCGCCAATGGGCAAATCACCTCCCAGATGGCGATCGATATGAAAGCCTTGATCTCCAAAATCGGCATGGCGGCCAACCAGACCAATATTCCCGGCAAAGTCACCAACTCTTCGGTGGGTATTCCCCTGGCTGGCGTCGAAGCGGGCTTGATCGCCGGGGTTGAATCCAATATATCGCTGGTCATGAATATTCAACCCGACAGCAGTGGGAAATATACCTTCGCCATCGTTTCTTATTCAGGCGGAACCCTCGGTGCCACAATCAAGGGTGAAGTCGATGGGGGTGGCTTGGGAATCGCCTGGAGCCCGGGCACGATCGATGACAATGATGGTTGGTCCGTGGGATTCGGGGTCACCGCCGCTTTGGGGGCGGGAGCGGACCTTGGCTTGTCATGGGGTGTCTCCAAAGGAATGTCCGGAGCCGCCAATGCCATTCCCGGGTTCTCCATGAGTACCGCATCCGGGGCCGGCCTCGATGCATCCTTTAGTGCCGGCTATACCAAAACACTCGTCAAAGCATCGTTCTGATTGTTGACCTCGCCCCCCCTCACCCGTATGTGTCCTCGTGTGAGGGGGGGAACTCAGCATCCCGCCCCCATCGCACATTTCCCGCCATTATTTCATCATCCACCCTGCAAGAAGTGTCCCCCATTCTCAACCCGACGTTGCAATGCCACGCACAGCCGATCCACCACATCCCGCCAATCGCCGCGACGAGACTGCCGGAACAGGCGCAAGCCGGGATACCAGGGGGTGTGCTCACCCTCCAATTGCCAACGCCAGTCGGGGACATGGGGCAATAACAACCAACCCGGACGACCCAAAGCCCCCACCAGATGCATGACACTGGTATCGACGCCAATCACCAGGTCCAGATTCATGATGAGGGCTGCGGTATCGGCATAATCGATCAAGAGATCGCGGCAATCCCGCAGCCGCTCATGACCTGGAAACGCCTGCCAATCCCCCTCTTTCTGCAAGCTGATGAAGTGTACCCCTTCCAGATTCAATAAAGGTTGCAACAGACGGGGATCGAGGGAGCGCTGGCGATCATTCTGGTGTGTAGGGGAACCATGCCACACCAAGCCGACCCGCAAACGGGGATCATCCCCCCAAAGATGATGAAATCGCTCACCAAACTCAGGGGGAATTGCCAAATAGGGGCCGGCATCCGGTGTCCACGGACCACCCAGAACAAGGGGCAGGCTCATGAGAGGTATCTGACTGTCGCCAGGGGGGATATCCGCCACTGCGGTCACCAACTGGTCGATGGCGGCGATGCCCTGAAACAGGCGTTGCAACGGTTGCGGACACACCAACACGACCCTGGCAGCAGAATTTTTCTTCACGCGTGGCAGATAACGGATGAATTGGATGGAATCCCCATATCCCTGCTCACAATGGACCAATAAGGTTTTCCCAGCCCCGAGAACTTCGCCCCGCCACTGCGGTTGATCGTAGCCATGCGGTAAGAAATCCTGTTTTTTCCAACGCCATTCGTGCAACGGCCACCCCCGGGCGGCATCACCCAGCAGCAAATACACCACCCCCTTGGCGAAATGGGCCTCGGCGAAATCGGGACGCAACGCCAATGCCTGATCATAAGCCGCCAAGGATTCGTCCCAACGGCGTAATTCCCGCAATACATTGCCCAAATTGTACCATGCTGCCCCATAGCCGGGTTGAATGGCAAGCGCCCGATGAAACTGACGTGTCGCCTCCTCCAGGTCATCCAATGCCACCAGGGCATTGCCCAAATTATAGTATGCTTGGACAAATGCGGGTTTCAGATCGATTGCGACCCGATACCAGCGCACCGCCGCCGGGAAATCCCGTTGCATGGCCAGGATCCGCCCCAGGTTGTAGCACGCTTCCGCAAACCCGGGGTCCAATTCGACGGCTCGTTGATAAGCCGCCCGTGCCTGATCCCGTTCACCACGGGCCAGATACACGTTACCCAAACCATTGAATGCGCTTGCATTGCCTGGTTCCAACAGTAACAGTGCCCGAAAGCTCTCCAATGCCTCGGTCAGGCGCCCCAATTGTTCCAAGACGTGCCCCCGATTGCCCAGAGCGGCGACAAAACCGGGACGCAATGCCAGGGCCTCCGCATAACACGATTCCGCCTCGGCGAGCCGACCCGAGGCAACCAGGGCATTACCACGATTATACTGAGCCTCCGCACCGCCAACCCATTGCTGCAACAGGGCCACCGCCTCGGCAATGCACCCCTCCCAGTGCCCGGGTACTGTTTGGCGCAACAAACGCATCCCCGGATACCATGGGCTCGTCGTCCCGGTTTCGAGCCATCGCCAATCGGCAACCGCCGGTAGCATCACCCGGGTCGGACATGCCAACGCCCCAGCCAGATGCACCACCGCCGTATCCACGGCAATGACCACATCCAATTGCGCCATGAGAGCCGCTGTATCCGCAAAATCATGTAGTTCATGCACCCTGTTGATGAAACGATCCCGACCGGCGAAGAGCTGCAACTCTTCCGGGGTGGCGTCTTTCTGCAGACTAACCAGGAAACACCCCTCAACCTGGAACAGGGGCAACCAATGGCGGGGATCCATCGACCGGCACCGATCATTTTTGTGCCGGGGATTGCCACGCCAGGCAATCCCCACCTTCAAGCCTGGTAGACGCGATAAATCATCCCGAAAGGGTACCGCCCATCCGGGATCAACCGTCAGATAGGGGAAAACAGCCGGGATCGTCTCCAGGGTCACGGCACAACGCTGGGCCAAGCTCAGTAACGGAACCTGATAATCGCACGCCGGCAATTCCTGAAGGCTCGAAGCCAGTTGATCAATCCCCGCCGCCGTGGCAAACAAACGCTTCAGGGGTTCGGGACAAAAAACAACGATCCTGGCACGGGATAGCTCCTTGGCCCCGGGGAGCAGTCGAATGAACTGAATCGCATCGCCAAACCCTTGTTCGCAATGCACCAGCAACGTTTTTCCCGGGATGGCCCCCCCCGACCACAACGTCTGCGTATGCGGGTGGGGGATGAAGTTGCGTGTTTTCCAGCGCCATTCATAATAGCGCCAACCCAGTGCCCATTCCCCGCGCTGCAAATGATAGAAACCCAATCCCATATGGGCCTCGGCATGATCGGGATCCTTGGTCAGGGCGCGCTGAAAGTACTCTTTGGCCCGCTCCCCCAACCCCATCTCCAGATACGTGGCCCCCAGATTGGCACAGGCATCGGCAAAATCGGGATGGAGCTGCAATACCCGCTCAAGTACCGTGGTCGCCTCGGCAAACCGTCCCATCTGTTTGTAGATACTGCCCAGATTGTTAAGCCCATCCCCATAATCGGGACGCATGGCCAGCGCCTGCCGCATTCTGGCTTCCGCTTCTTCCAGGCGCCCCAATTCCTGTAGCGCCAAGCCCATGTTGGACACAATTTCAGGCGTATCCGGCATGAGGGATAAAGCCCGGGAAAAACAGTCCAACGCCGCTTCGTAGCGCCCCTGCTGGTGAAAAGCCACCCCCAGGTTGGACAACACATCGCCATGATCGGGCACGAGCTGCAACGCCTTTTGCAGTACCGCGATCGCTTCCTCTGAGCGGCGTTGCCTCACAAGCACCCAGCCCAGTTGCACATGCGCCTCGGCATGGTCGGGAGCCCCCTGAATCACCTGCCGGTAGCAGGCAACGGCATCCTCCAGGCAACCCAATTCTTTCAGGCCATTACCAGCGTAAAAACAGGCCTGTGGTATCGCGCCCGCCAACGCCCGTACCCGACGGTAATGGGTCGCCGCCCGTTCCCCATTCCCCAAAATTTTATAAACGTTGGCCAGGTTGTAATGGGTTTCCAGCCCATCGGGACGATAGACGAGCGCCCGTTCCAAACATTGCCGGGCAACCTCATGCTGTCCCACTTGGTGCGCCAAGACACCAAACAGGTGTAATGCTTCGGGATGGTTGGGATCTTGTAGCAAGATCTGTCGGTAAAGGGTCTCTGCTTCCTGCAAGCAACCCGATTGATGCCGCTCCAACGCCAAAGCCAAACGTTCCGCAATGGTGGCTGTCGCCTGATTCATAACGATCTGATATCCCCCTGAATATTATTCTGGGATTTATAAAACACAAAAGCACGGGTCTGACAATTACATGGAGATAGGAGTTCTGTATAGAAAGGGAGAACGATGTAAAAAATTTATTTTTCAGTGAGAAAATGGCAAGAAGCTGTCGAAAATACAGAACGGTTGAAAATTTGGCAAATCACCAAGTACGTGGTACAAATTTTCCATCGTTGGCCAGCTTGACGCTGTCGCCAGATTGGACGATGACGAACAGCCCTTCATTCATGGCGAATTGATCGACATCCCTATCAATCACGATGCCGGCCACGGCACCCATCACCCGGGCGTCAGCATAGCGTGGCATAAACTCTTTCAGCTCCCCCAGCCGTTGGATGAACGCCCACACATCATCCCCACGCAGGCGGCTCTTGACCTCGATGGGAATAACCACATCGCCGTCAACTGCCAGCAAATCAATTTCCATGTGACGGTTGTCGGGTAACGCCACCTTAATCCGTGGATGAACTTCACGTACCACGATGCCGCGAGCTGCAAACAAGGCTTCGCAAGCAGGAGCAACAATGCCTTCGACGAATTCACCCCACCGGCTACCCAGGTTGCCAACCTGCTGACTGACTTCCTTGACCTTGCGGTCGGTTTCCCTCATTTGCGCGGAAACTTCTTTAATCAGTTGTCCAGTCTCTTTGATCTCCCGGTCGGTCTCCTTCATTTGCCGGTCGGTCTCCTGGAACTTGCGGTCCAGTTCCGCCCTTCGCTCACGGTCCTCCCGGACCATTTCTTGGAATTTACGGTCGGTTTCCTTCATTTGCGCGGAAACTTCCTGAAACATTCTCCAAACATCATCAAAGGTTAGAACCTGCGACATGACAGTGGCTCCATAATAACAACAGACCAACCATGGCAACGTATTATAGAATGTCAGACACCCAGTGCCGCAAGAGATCAATCCATCTCTATCTCATGGACGCTGGCTTCAATGCGCAATTCATTGGTTTTCAGGATAAATTCTTCCCTTTGCCCAGGCGGGACGAACACCCAGAAACAACTCTTCGTGTTTTTAATCGCCTCGGAAAAGGCCAGCCATTTTTCTATCAATTCCTTGTCGTCCAGGGATTCCCGCCGTTGCGCCTCGACGATGAACAACACATTCTGCTTTTTGAACGTCATGTCGGGTCGAAAACCACTGATCTCCCGTGTGGATTGGTATTTATCCAGCAAATGTTGCGAACGAATATCGGTGTACCCCCACGACGAAAACTGATCCGCCAATTCCTTGACCACTTTTTGTTTAAAACTTAATAATTCCGGGCTCATGCAAGCCTCCTTGAATAGAAATCAGCAAGCCGATTTTAATTTTCAGTATTGTCATTCCCATCCACGGACCCGTCCTGATCATCTACTGGTCCATCACCGGGGAAAATATCACACCCGTCATCGGATTGGATAGCTCTCTTAATTCTACTTTGTCACATTAGAATATACGCCCTATAGGGGTAGGGAAGAGGTCTCCCCCTCCCCTCCCTCCGAACCGTGCGTGCGGTTTTCCCGCACACGGCTCTCCAGTCAACAGTTTCCACATCGGGACCGACTCGCTGTTCTCCAGGCTTCCTCCATGGTGAAAAGACCGAGAGATGCGAAGAATGCATTTGGCCATCGCTTGTGATCCGCAAGGGTTCGGCCATGTCCCG
>PEAK01000117.1 GCA_002753515.1 Magnetococcales bacterium | reverse complement strand
GAAGGAAAAAGTTATCGAATGAAAGAAAAAATAAAAGAATAAATGAAGAAAATGGGAAGAAAAGGCGGGAAGAACAATTTCAAACCGCTGCTTTTATGACATTTCCAGGCCGATGTCCGCAGGATGGAACGAGCAAGCTTTTGGTGTGTTTGAACACCGATGATCCCATCACCTTTTCTCCCAATATTTGTGAAGAATACCAAAGGCTTTACCAGGCAGCCATCGAGAAGGGATTATCGCCACCCGAGGCATTGGGTTGGTTGGAAGGTATCAAAAAAATGGGAATCAATGCCAGTTTTCTGCCGAACGAGGTCGATTATCCAGACCGTTATAAAAGATTGAGAGAAATCAATCGCCTGGGGCTATAACAGGGTCTCCAACGCTTGCAACATGTTCAGATGGTCATCCGTCCATGGAGAAACCTACCTGATCGAGGGGGCCAGAACAAAGCCCCCCGTCGTAGAACTCAGGCAGTTATGTTTACAACGCAGTATTCCAAACATCGCACCGGTCAATAATACTCGCAATTGTTATCCCAGTCACAATGCCATCTCGGTTTGTAGGGGCGCGTGTAAGAATAAGACCCCGGAGGTGCGTCACCAATAGGAAGCGATGACTTCCGATCGTAGGTTGTATGCCATCTCCCGTTAGAATCTTGTACAGAGAGTCTTGGAACACCATCCTGAATTTTCAGCTTTGATCCATCATTAAAGAGAATTGTTCTTTTTGATGAACGACTTTTGGGCTGATCTGTTTCCTCTGCAAACGAACCATTGGGCAGCATGGCCAGTGCCAACGTGGCAATTATTGCTGTTTTTATTATATTTTTCATGGAAACTACTCACAACTGGTTATAGGACAGGGTATTGCGGTTCAGATGGATTCAGGTTGTCACCTATCGGCCGGAACGGGAACCAGGGCCACTCAAGCCTTCCTACCAATGAGTACCGGAAGCGGTCAAAAAGGTTCTTAAGAATGCGCCTAAAATTGCGAAGAATTCAATATCCATACGTTTGCTACACCCCCAGGAAGCGGCGAAGACGCGGTACCAGATCCTGGGCGGCCATGGGTTTGGTGATGAAATCGTAAGCACCCATTTGGAAAGCTTTTTGCCGGGTGGCCATGTTTTCATCGGAGGTGATTAAAATGGCCGGGATCGATTTTCGCTTGGGATCGGCCTGCATTTGTTCCAAAAATTCAAACCCATCCATTCCCGGCATTTGAATGTCGCAGATGACCAGGTGGTAGCGGTTCTCCTGCAGCAAGGCCAAGCCATCGGCGCCATTGCCGCAAAAATCCAGGATGACCCCTTCGTTGGCGAGATAATGCTTGAACAGATTTTTGGAATCGGGATCATCGTCTACGATCAGGATCCGCGGAATGATCTCAGGCAAGGTCAGACTGAAAATACTGCCTTCCCCCAGTTTGGATTGCACCGTCAAACTTCCACCGTGTGCTTTGACGATGTCCATGCTGAATGGCAAGCCAAATCCCGTCCCCGATTCCCCGGCGGTGCCAATGGTGGAGGTTTTTTCTTCCAATTTGAACAAATTTTTGATTTGTTCAGGGGCAATTCCGACTCCGGTATCCTGAACGGCCAGGGTCGTGGGTTGGTTTTCCGGGGTGTACAAGGTGATGGTACCCCCACGCCCGGTAAATTTGACGGCATTGGAAACGAGATTTTCGACAACTTCGCCCAGCAAGTTGGGATCGGCGTAGATGCGTGTTGTTTCGCTGATACGGTTGATCAGGGTAATACCTTTTTTCGCCGCCAGGGGGGACAGGCTGGCAAATACCTTGTTGCCAATGAAACGGGCGTTGATGAATCCAGGTTCCAGGGTGATCTTTCCGGTTTTAAAACGACTGATATTGAGCAATTCGTCGATCATGCGCAGCATTCTTTGGCAGCTTTCGACGACCCAACGCAGAAATCCCTTTTGCTTCTCACTCAAGGGATTATCCTTGTCTTTGCCCATCATCTCCAGGAAGCCGAGAATGGTGGTGAAGGGACCGCGCAAATCGTGGGCGACCAGGGAGACGAATTGATCTTTGAGTCGGGTGGAGCGTTCGGCCTCTTCCTTGGCGCGGCGCAAATTGAGTTCGTTGCGGCGGTATTGGGTGATATCCCGGGGAATGATGACGGCATGCCACCCTTCGGGATGCTGGAAGCGGGCGATGGAGGCGGCAACTGTCAAAGTTTTGCCATCTTTTTTCCTAACGGCGAACTCGCTGACCGTGCCGACCAGTTTCCCGGTACCCGTTTGTTGGAACTCGCCGAAGGTGCCGATAACCCCTTTTTTAAAGCTGGAGGCGGGGAGCAGGCAATAGACCTCTTTGCCCATGATTTCGCTTTCGGTATAGCCGAAGATGCGTTCGGCAGCGGGATTCCAGAAAATGATCCGGGCCTGATGATCGATCATGAGGATTGGATCGTGGGCGTTGGTGGTAATGGTGTTCAGTTTTTCCTGGGCGGCCAAGAGTTCGTTGGTGCGCTCCTTGACCCGCAGTTCCAGGTGATCTTTGGCTTCTTGCAAAGCCTGGAGGGCCTGATCCAGGTCCCTGGCCGCCTTGACCTTGTCAATGGTATTGCGAATGACCCGGCTGACGGCATCGATACTCAGATCATCCTTGCTGAGATAATCGTCGGCCCCGGCGCGCAAGGCTTCGATGAGGGCAGTATCTCCCGCCTGGCCGGTGAATAGTACCATGCCCGAGCGGCAACCCGAGGCTTTGAGACGCCGGATCAGGTCGGTTCCGAGTTCGTTTTCCAGGCGGAAATCGACGAAAGAGATATCGAAAACACTGTTGTGGACATGGTGTAATGCTTCGCTCCCGGTGGCACAACTGGTGGTGGTGATTTGCCAGGGACGCACTTTACCCAGCAAACCAGCCAACAATTTGCGTTCCACCGGGTTGTCGTCCACAATCAAAACTTGAAGCGCATCATCCATAATTCACCACGTTGATGTATCCGTGATCTGCCCTTGGGAGGTTGGGGAAATTGTTTTGTTTAACAGGCAATATCAAATGTTAAGCAATGTTAATGCCACGGATGCGGTCATAGGAATGAAACCAGGGTGTCATGGGCGCGTGCGACCCACTTTTTGCCGCAACTCCCGCACTTCCCGGCGCAATGAGACCAGTTGGGCGATCAAGGTTCGAATTCGTTCCGCCATTTTCAGCATGATGCGCAGGGCGAAGGTGGGATCTTCGCCGAGCCATTGCAAAAATCCGCGTTTGTCCACGGGCAACACGCGCACGCGACCGATGGCGCGGGCAGTGGAGATTCTTGACGAGCCATCGTAGAGGGCAACGCTTCCGAACACGTTGTCTTTGCCCAACACGGCGACCAGGAAAGGTTCTTTGTCGCCATCGTCCACCCATATTTGTACCCGTCCCTCGAGGATGATGTACATGGAACCGGGGGGATCGTGTTGTTTGACGATGGTTTCACCATCCTGAAATGATTTTCCGAGGGAGGCTTTGCCTCGGCGAAAGAGCATATCGGACATGTCCTGGTGACGGTGTGATATCCTAATAATGCGACGACTGGTGTTGATCCAGGGTGATCAGACGGTGGTCATTTTGCACGCCATGCGGGCGAAGGTCCGCAGATAATCACGGATGACGCTGGGATGAACGGCATTGGCCAGGATGGTACGGTAGGATGCGCTGCCAGTAAAGGTATCCCAGAGGGCGGCACTGAGCCTTTTGGGGGAGTCCGGGTCATCCTGTTCCCGGCGCACGCAATCGAGCAGTGTTGCCTGTAACTTTGGAAAGGGGCGCTGGAGACTATCCATGGCGAACATGATTCTACCGAGCCGATTGTCCCAATCCAATTCGTGGCAGGTAGGGGCGAAGAAGCGTTGGAAATCGGATTTGGAAATCCCATGGACCACGGCGGTATAGGCGCAGGCCTTGGCAAGTTTGAAGGCGGCACCGATACCATCTTTGTAGAGGCGGGAGGAGCTGCAATCCCCTACCAGGGCGATGCGATCGCCATAGGGTTGGCGGGGTGGACCGATATGGATCCGTGGTTGGCAAAGGCAGGTTTGCACCGGCACTTTCCAACCTGGTGGCAGGCAGCGGACCATTTCCGGGGCTTGGAATATTTGCTCCAGCATGGGCTGGTCGATATTTTCCCCCAGCACCACCAGGGTGGCGTAGGGTCCTTTGGGTGTCAGGGCTAAAAATTTCAGGCGTGGTATGTTGAGTAAAAAGATGTGCATCGATTGGCCAAGGCGTTGTTCGACCTCTCTGGAGCCAAAGTACAATTCGGCGATATAGGCTTTGGTATAACGGGGTGGTTTGTAGCCGAATTGGAGGTTTTCAAACATGGAGATGCCTGATCCGTTCAGCCCAACGGCCCCCACCAGCAGGTCATAGGTGAAGGATTGCCCGTTTCCGAGGGTGATTCTAGGGCGCTGATCGTGCCAATCGATGGTTTTAACGCGTTCGGCAATGAGGTTGACCCCGCCTTGTTGGGCCAAATCCAACAAGTAGCCGTCGAGACTGCGCCAGGGAATGGGTTTTTGCGCTTCGGCCCCTCGGGGTCCCGCGCCGCGAAAGATGCAGGCGATGCGTGCCCCTTCGCTCACCGCGCCAATGCGTACGTGACCCTGGTCGGAATGCAATGTGTAGGCGTCGATGGTGTCCACCAGGAGGTCGGAGGGTATCGGGATGCCGGAGATTGCCAGTTTTTGCACCAGGGATTCGGAAACAACGCCTCCACACATGTTGCATCCCGGGGGACCGGTCAGGGAGAAATTTCGCGGTTCAAAGATATCGCATTCGATGTTCAGGTCAATGCGCTTTGCCAGATCCATGAGAAAAAAGGCGGTCATGGAACCGGCTGGTCCACCGCCAACGATACCGACCCGTGAATGGTTGCCCAATTCCATGGAAGATTCCAGGTTGTATTGAATGCAATAATGGAATTATTTAATTATTTCGCCTAATTTAGGCAAATATTCAACGGAAAAGGCTTCTGGGGGGATTTCTTTTTCGTCCTGGGTACCGAGTCGCCATTCTGATTTATACAGGGGATTCAACTCGGAAAAGGATTTCATGAGGGTTGGCCTGTGGTTGTTTTTGCTGACCTCTTTGATTTCTTCAAAGCGAATGCGTTTGAAAACGACATCCTCCTGGACATATTGGATCAATTCCGTGGGAAGGTGAATGTTTTTTTTCACTGTCATGAGCATGGATGTATAGGGAGCCCCCTTGATCGTTGGCGTAAGTTTCAAATATTGGAATTCTTTATCCTCTTTTTCTATTTGCGCCTGATGGAGGCGATGGAATGGACCTGACATGAGGTCCATGTTGTTAAAAACCCCACCGACAAGGGATTGGTTGAGGCCATTTTTTCTGGGTTCCAGTTCCCCGGGGATATGGGTCCAGACCACCGTTCCATCCCAGAAGGCGCTTCGTCCACGCAAGGCAGGCGGGTCAACGACCAGGACAACGGATTGGCCTGAATTGTTTTGCGCCGAGAATAGTGAGATGGTATGCTTCCGGAGGTCTGGGGTGGTATTTTCGATTATGTAATACATGCGGCACGATTGTGGGAACATGGTCTGATCCAACTGCATGAGGATGTTTTGCCCTTCAATGTCGATGATCGCCGCCGCATTGTGGGGTTTGGCGAAGCACAAAAGCAGGATGAGCGATGCGGAGATCCATGATGCTGTTTTCATGATCTTTTTGCCTTCGTGTTTGTTTTGGTTGTTGGTCGGCGTATTGAGGATTTTCACGGGAATGTTGACCCGGCTTCCCGATGTCGATTCCCGACGCCTTACCTTTCTACGCATGCAATCGGTCTGTTATGTCGGGACTCTATCAGATATTTTCCTCAACGGGAAATCTCCTTGTGGATTGGGCGCTGATCCTGTTTGGTATTTGGGTGACAGTCCGGTTTATCGTGGTTCCCCTGCGCAACTATTGGCGCATCCAAAATTCGCGTCACTGGTGCCCCACCATCCTTTTACCCCAGTTGGATAAAAAACTGAACAGAACGGTACGTGTGGCCAGTCGCAGAAACAAGGCCAAGGAACACAGGGTGAATTTATATCGCCTGAGCTGCTCCTGCAATCAACGGAAATATAACGCCCCTCTGGATATTCGCCGATTGTGTCGGCATTTGCGCAAAGAATTGGAACTTTCCAACCTTCTATTGCACTACGACGATATGGTTCAATGTATCATCGACCATCGGGTTAAGGATTCGTGTTACAAAATTATACCAATACGTGGTTATGACGTGGCCGTGGGCTTCCATCCTAAAAGTGATTTTGTGCGCATTTACACCCGCCGCATGGAATGCCACGATCCCCCGGGGGGCGTGCCGTCAGGGCATTATGATAAATTCACCCTATTGCTCAGCCAGGAAATTTGGATCTATGGCGAAGCCCCCCCGGATGCGGAACTCATCGTCCCGGCGGTGGTTGAGATGATCTCGGGTTACCAAAAATTGGGTGGTGCCTTACGTTAACCTAACCATGCTCCGATCCATATATTATTGAAAGAATGATGCGTGACATCGATGCTTTGAATGATGCACCATGTGGATTTTTGGAACTTCGATGGGAGAAAGGCGATGACGC